>JAYSZB010000089.1:0-22864 GCA_043727035.1 Sphingomonas sp.
CATGACGTCATCCCGGCCAGTGTCCCGGGCCAGGTGTCGGGCGTTACCCTGATCGGCGGCGAGCCGGCCGAGCTGATCGACGCCCACTGGCTGTTCGCCGAATATCTTGGGCTCGCGGCGAGGCCGGCGGTGCCGCTGGTGTGCCGTCTGCCGTCGGATGACCCGTGGATGCAGAACATGCTCCGCCCGATCGTCGAGGCCGCCGGCTACATCGTCATCGGCGATGGCGACGACCTGCTTCCCGACTTGGTGATCCAGTCCGAAGGCAAGGCGAGCAAGAAAGTCGGCGATGCGCGCGTCCTGACGCTCGCCACCGATCCAGATGCCGCCGACGGCAAACAGAAAATTTACCGCTATGACCGCGCCGGCCTGATGATGGCGTTGAAATCGGCGGGCGCGGGGAGGGCCAAATGAACGAGCTTTTGTTGATTGTCTCGGTGGCCGGCAGCCGCGTCGCCTTTCCCGCCGCCAAGGTCGAAAGCGTCGTCGAACTCGACGCCTTGAGCCCGGTGCCGCGCGCCCCGGCGCACGTCGCCGGCCTGTCGGCGCTGCGCAGCCGTGTTCTCACCGTCATCGACTGCCAACGCTCGCTCGAACTGGGAACGACCGATTTGTCGGGCCTGCGCGAGGCGGCGGTGGTCGAAATTGAGGGCCATCATTACGCGCTGACCGTCGACGCGGTCGAGGATGTCGTCGAGGCCTTGTCCGATCCAGTCCCGGTCCGCGCCGCGATGGGCGCCGGGTGGGAGCGCGTCGGGCTCGGCATGATCGAGACCGAGGAGGGCCCGCTGCTGCTGATCGACATCGATGCGCTGATCGCCGGCCCGCCGTCGGATCGCGCCGCGGCTTAAGCCCTTGGTTACCTATCTTCGCTAAGCCGTTGGTGAAGCGAGCCGAAGAAAGCATATAGTCCCATGAAGACCTGCCTCATCGTCGACGACAGCAAGGTGATCCGCAAGGTCGCCCGCCATATCCTTGAGACCCTCGACTTCCAGGTCGAAGAGGCCGGCGACGGGCGCGAGGCGCTTGAGCGGTGCGAAGCGAACATGCCCGACGTCGTCCTGCTCGACTGGAATATGCCAGTGATGAGCGGAATGGAGTTTCTGAAGCTCCTCCGCCAGCGCGGCCATGAGGACCAGCCCAAGGTCGTCTTTTGCACCACCGAAAACGATATGGCGCACATCCGCGCCGCGCTCGAAGCCGGCGCTGACGAATATGTCATGAAGCCGTTCGACCGCGAAACGCTGCACATCAAGCTACAGCTCGTCGGCGTCGCCTGAGGCGGCCGAAATGAAGGGCGCGCTCGCCTCTTCACGGCCCGGTTTCGACGCCGGGTCCGTCTTGCCGCATGGCCGCCGCCTGCGCCTGATGATCGTCGACGATTCGATGGTCGCCCGCGCGGTGCTCAGCCGGATGGTCGAGACCGATGGCGGGTTCGAGATTGCCGCGGTTGCCGGTACCGCCGAGGACGCGATCGAGGCACTCGGCCAGGTTCGCGTCGATGTCATCCTGCTCGACCTCGAAATGCCCGGCGCCGGCGGTTTGAAGTCGATTCCCGGCATCCTTGCCGCGGCGCGCGGCGCCCAGGTGCTGATCGTCTCTTCGCTGGCCGAGGAGGGCGCTGAGGAAACCGTCGCCGCGCTCGCTCTCGGCGCTGCCGATACGTTGCCCAAGCCCGGCACGGGCCGCTTCAACGGACGCTTTTCCGAAGTGCTGCTCGCCAAGCTGCGCGCGCTCGGTCGCGCCGATGCCGCGCCACGCTATGTCTCAACGGACGAGCGAGTGCTCACTCGTGCCGCGGCAGTGCGCACGCCGCCGATGGCCACGGGCCCGCTCGGCCTCGTCGCGATTGGCGCCTCGACCGGCGGCATCCACGCGCTCGCCTCGCTGTTCGAAGCGCTGCCCGCGCAGATCGGCGTGCCGATCCTCGTCACCCAGCATTTGCCGGCGCCGTTCATGACCGTGTTCGCGCGCCAATTGTCGACCGCGTCGGGCCGCCCGGCGATGGTCGCCGAAGATGGCATGCGCCTGTCGGCCGATCAGATCGTGATCGCGCCCGGGGACGCCCACCTCAATCTCGACCAAATGGGCGACAGGCTGATCGTTCGACTCAGCAACCAGAAAATGGCCTCGGGCTGCCTGCCGTCGGTCGACCCGATGCTGGCGACTGCGGGCGCGGTGCTCGGCGCCGCAGCACTCGGAATCGTGCTAACCGGTATGGGCCGTGACGGCACCGAGGGCGCGACCAAGCTACTCTCCGCCGGCGGGTCCCTGATCGCCCAGGACGAGCCAAGCTCGGCGGTGTGGGGAATGCCGCGCTCGGTGGTCGAGGCCGGACTCGCCTGCGCGGTCCTGCCCCCCGTCAAGATCGCCCGCCGCATCGCGCGGCGCGCCGAGGAGGGCGTGTGCAGGTAAGCGACAGTTCGGTTCGCATCCTCGCCGGCCTGCTCGAGGCCCGCACCGGACAGCAATTGACGATGAGCCGCCGCTGGCGGATCGAAACCGCGCTCTCATCGCTGCTGCGCGAACGCGGTATCGCGTCGCTCGACGAGCTCATCACCATCCTCGTCATGGGCAAGGAGCCGGCGCTGTCGCAGCGCGTGGTCGAGGCGCTGCTCAACAACGAAACCTATTTCTTCCGCGATCGTGTCCCGTTCGACCTGCTCGCCAAGACCGCGCTTCCGGAACTCGCCATGCGCCGCGCCTCGATCAAGCGCATCCGTATCTGGTCGGCGGGCTGCTCGACGGGCCAAGAAATCTACTCGCTGGCGATGTTGTTTGCCGAAGATCCGGTGCGCTGGCATGGCTGGACCATCGACCTGCTGGGAAGCGATGTGAGCGAGCAAGCGGTGGGTCGCGCCCGATCGGGCGTCTACACCCAGTTCGAGGCCCAGCGCGGGCTTGGCGTGACCCAGATGATCCGCTGGTTCGAGGAAGGCGACGACGGCTGGCGCGTCGCCGAGGCGCTGCGCGGCAACGTTCGCTTCCAGGTCCACAACATCCTCGAAGCGGCGCCGCATCCCGGCGCCGGCCAGTTCGACGTCGTGTTGTGCCGCAACGTCCTCCTCTATCTCAGTGCCGACAAGAAACGCCTCGCGTTCGACCGGCTCGCGGCGGCGCTCGCCCCCGACGGATGGCTGATGCTGGGAGCCGGCGAAACGGTGATCGGCCAGACCGACGCTCTTGTCGCCGACCGCGACCGGCGCGGCCTTTACCGGCTGGCGGGGTGCGGCCAGGCGGAGCGGCAGGCGGCCAACGCCTGATTCGGACCCGGGGCTTGACCCGACCCCGCCCGGCGTGCGCCATGCGCGCATGTCGATGACCGATCGCCCTTCGCCCAACCATGACGAGCGGGCGCTGTCGGTCTCGATGATCGTCCTTCACTACACCGGAATGCCCGACGCCGAGAGCGCGATCGCCCGGCTGACCAGTCCCGACGCGAAGGTGTCGGCCCATTATGTCGTCAAGGAGGATGGCGAGATACTGTGCCTCGTCGACGAACAGCGCCGCGCATGGCACGCCGGCAAAAGCTATTGGCGCGGGATCACCGACATCAATTCGGCGAGCGTCGGGATCGAGATCGTCAATCCCGGCCACGAGTTCGGCTATCGCCCCTTTCCCGACGAGCAAATCGCGGCCGTCATCCCGCTCGTCGGCGACATCAAGGCGCGCCACGGGATCGGCCGAGGCAATATCGTCGGCCATTCGGACATCGCGCCGGCGCGCAAGCAGGATCCGGGCGAGCTGTTTCCATGGGAGCGGCTGGCGCGGCTGCGGCTGGCATTGCCGCGCCCGACGCGCAACCTGACCGATCCCTTGTGGTCCGATGCCGGGTTTCTGCTGGCGCTGGAGCGGTTCGGCTACGATGTCGCCGATCCGCTGGCGGCGACGGTGGCGTTCCAGCGGCGCTTCCGGCCCGAATTGATCGACGGGACGATCGATGGCGAGTGTCGGGCGCTGCTGCTCGGGTTGCTGCTGCCGCAGCCGCAGGGGGATTGAGGGCGACACTGTGGTTTCGGACTATGATCTATATCAGCGTGCGCTGCTGATCCGGGAGCGCAAAGCGACAGGGAAATGGTTGCCAATTATCTGGCATTGCGCGCTTCGCGGAGATAGCGAAGCGATGGTCGATTTGGCGGACTGGATGTGTGACAGAGGAAGTGGAAGCGGAAGTGATCTTCGCGCTGGATCGGACAGGTTCAATGCCGGGGCGCTATACCGCCGTGCAAGCCGTGCGGGAAATGTGCGTGCGGCGCATAACTTGGCGATGGCCTATTTCAACAAGGGCGATCTGGCGAATTACCGCCGTTGGGTGAGGCAATCGGCACGGTTGGGCGATCCCGACTCAATGGCAGAACTGCGCTATTTTGAAACGCGGTTGCCACATCGTTCAGCACGCCGAGTTCGTCGGCACAGGCCTTGGCAAAAGCGGGACGATCTATGGGGAACGAGGAGTTCATCGTGATCCATCATGGTTCCTGCCTGTGCGGCGCGGTGACCTTCGAGGTTGTCGGCGATCTGCCGCCACCCGATGCCTGCCACTGCTCGCAGTGCCGCAAGCAATCGGGGCATGTCTGGGCCTCGACCGATGTGCCGCGCGACCGGCTGACGATTGCCGGAGAGGACAGGCTGAGCTGGTTCCAGTCATCGCCCAAGGTGCGGCGCGGTTTCTGTTCGGTGTGCGGATCGGTCCTGTTCTGGGATCCGCCTGCGCGAGGCAGCATTGCCGTTGCCATGGGGGCGTTCGATGCGCCGACGGGGACGCGGTTGCACATGCACATCTTCACGGCGGACAAGGGCGATTATTACGATATCGGCGATGGGGTGGAGCAGGAGTAGCGGCCCTACGAAAAGGGTGCCCGGTCATCGACCGGACACCCCCGTTTTCGTAGCTGGTCTGCCCGTTACGGGCAGCAGCTCATCGCCGCGCCGCAGCACGCGAGCACGAAGTCGCAGCAGGACATGGCGAAGCTGGTGACCGTTTCCGGCGCAGCGGCAAAGGCCGCCGAGCTGGAGCCGAGCAACACAGCGCCGAGGATTGCAAATTTCTTCATGGTCATTCTCCGTTGATTGGTTTTGAACTGGATCAACGGATCATTCGCGGTGGGGGCGGTTCGGGTCCGGTTGCCGACAGCAGCTGGAAGGGTAGGGGGGCAACGAAGCTGGCCGATGGTGCACCGTCTTCGATGCCGGGCAACCCCGTGGTGCATGGCACGGCCTGACACAGCGGTGCGCACAGGAAGGCGCATTCTCCGGCCTGCTTCTTGTCCGGGTCTATGTCCTGATCGGGCATCGGCATGGCCATCGTCTCGCCCGGCTGCGCCATGGTGGCGCACATCGATGCCGCCATTGCCGCGCTGGTCGGCGCAAGCGCCATTAACAGTAGGCTGAGCATGGTAACAAGGGTGCGGGGCAGGTGCATCGGTGCCTTTCGTTGCATGGATTTCGCTAGATGGGAAGCGTCGGTTACAGCGGGCATTGCGCTGGCACCGCGCGCCGACTATTCGTCGCTCGTGCCAGAGGGCCGGGCGGCCGCGGGTGTGCAAGCACGCGAGGAAAGTCCGGGCTCCACATAACCACGGTGCCGGGTAACGCCCGGCGACCACGCCTCGGGCAAAGCGCTATCGCTTGCGATAGGGGAAGCCGGACAAGCGTGGTCAGGGACAGTGCCACAGAGAGCAGACCGCCTATGGCCGTCGTCCGTTCACGGATACGCGGTCAGGCAAGGGTGAAAGGGTGCGGCAAGAGCGCACCGCGCGATGGGTAACCAAAGCGGCATGGCAAACCCCACCGGGAGCAAGACCGAATAGGGATGGCGCGGGCCGCAAGGTCCAGGGCGTGGTTGTCGCCCAGTCGTCCGGGTTGGTTGCTTGAGCCTGTCGGCAACGGCAGGCCTAGAGGAATGGTCGCCCAGTTCCCACTAGGGGATGGACAGAACCCGGCTTACAGGCCCTCTGGCATTTTTCCTGATTGCGCCTAAGCTCCCCTTTGCGGGGAGGCGGGGCGATGAAACGAACGGCATTTCGAGCTGCATTGGCGCTGATCGGCGCTGGTTTGGTGGCTTTCTCTCCAGCGTCGGTGGCGGCACAGACCGCGCCTGAAGCCGCCGTTCCCTGTGGTAGCGGCCCGCTCGTCGGCGACAATGTCGCGCTGATCATCGGCAATGGCGGTTATGACGGCTATAACTGGACGGTGTTGCGCAACGCCGCCAATGATGCGGCGAGCATTTGCGCGACGCTGAGCGCCGGCGGCTATAGCGTGAGGCTGGTGCGCAATGCCGATTTCGATGACATGCAGACAGCAATAGGGCGGTTTGCAGCGGAGACGCAAAGCGCACGCCGTGTCGTGCTCTATTTCGCCGGCCATGGCTTTTCCTACGACGGCCGCAATTATCTGGTGCCGATGGACGCGCCGCCGATGACCCGGCGCAGCGACATTGAGCGGCGCTTCGTCTCGCTCGACACGATGATCGCGCGGGCGGTGCCCTCCACCGCGGTGGCGATGGTGATGATCGACGCCTGCCGTACGACCGATCCGGTGGTCCGGCTCGCCGACCCACCCGCGACGGGCGAGGCGAGCATCTCGCCATTGGGACTGGTGTCGATCGAGCGTGGGGCCATCCTCTATTCGACCGCGATCGGGCGTCCCGCCTATGATTATGCACCCGATGAGGCGTCACCGGTGAGCCCCTTTGCCAAAGCGGTGGCACAGCATGTAGCGACCCCGGGGCTGCCGTTCACGACATTTTTCGATGCGGTCGAGGAAGATGTGCCGACGCAAACGGCGACGATGCCGCAGGGCATCCAGCAGCCCTATCATTATGGGCGACGGCTGGGTGGACTCTATCTGATCGATCCGCCGGCTGCCGGTCAGTTGACTGCTGCGCCGCGACTGTCGGCGCAGGGCGCGGCGACCACGCCGGGCGGGCATTCGTCATTGCCGCGCGCGCTGGTCCGGGGCGGAGCCGGGCCTGGACCGATCCCGCTGACCTTTGCCGAGTTGAGCGTCGAGGATGAGCCGCGGTTGATCGCCCGGGTGCTGCGCACGCATCGGCCAGCAGAAATTGCCGCGATGGCCGCAGCGGGCGATCCGCTCGCCCAGCATCTGTTCGGCTATATGCTCCATCTCGGCGTCGGGGTGCAGAGCGATCTGGCGGAATCGCGGATGTGGCTGGAGCGCGCGGTGGCGCAGAATTATCCACCGGCGCAACTCGAACTCGCCTGGTATCTGCTGCGCAACCGGCCCGACTATCCTGCCACGGTGCGGGCGGAGCAGCTGATGCGCGCGGCTGTCGCGGCCGGCCTGACCAAGGCCAGGACGCATCTGGCGCAACGCATGGCATCGGGTGTGTTCGGCCCGGCGGATCATGCCAGCGCGCGCCGACTTTATCAGGAGGCTGCTGACGGCGGCCATGTCGCGGCAATGTTTGCGCTGACCTATTTTCCCGACGCCCGCGCATCGGCGATCGCCGCGCTGCGCGCTGTTGCTGCGTCGGGCAACCGCGAAGGCAATTATTTCCTGTGCGAGATCGGTTTTGCCGATGCGACGCTGGCGGCTGCGGTCGACGACTGCGCGATCGCCGCGCGCGCAAATTATCCCGGTGCACAGGCGCTGCTGGCCCGCGCCTATTTCGACGGCAGCGGCGTCGCGCGGGACCCCGCACTGGCGCTGCATTGGGCGCGACTGGCGCGCGCCGACCCCGAATTGCTCGAGGACGGACTGCGGATTGCCGATATTCCGGCAGAATGACCACAGCAGCGCTGGCAAGTCGGCGCATCTCCCCCTAAGTGACGGGAATGTCCCGCGCCACACGATCCGATAATTGGGGGTTTCCCCGCTGGGGCAGCTACGGTTCCAGCCGCGAGGCGGTGACGGTCAAGCTGTGCGACCGGCACAATTGTACCAACCCCGGCATCTGCCCCGCGCCCAAATCCCCCAACAGCCCCGAACGCTGGATGTTCTGTCAGGACCATGCCGCCGAATATAATCGCGGTTACGATTATTTCGAAGGGCTCAGCGCCGAGGATGCCGCCGAGCGCGAGCGCGCCGAACGCGCGCAGGCGGCGGGCTACACCACCTCGAAGCATCAGGCATGGGCCGATCGCGGCGACGAAAATCGTTCGGCGGACGAAATGCGCGCGCTCGACCTGTTCGATCTCGCCCCCGATTGCAGCTTCGACGATGTCCGAAAGGCGTGGCGCGAGCTGGCCAAAAAGACCCACCCCGATGTCCGCCCCGACGACAAGGATGCTGCCAAGCGTTTCCATGCCGGGCAAACCGCGTTCGAGGTGTTACGCATGGCCGAGGAGCGGCGGAGCTGGAAGCCGGCTTGACAGTCGATATCGAACCGCGACTGAGCAGTATTCCGAGCAACTGGCAGGGCGCTGTTATCGTCTGCCGCAAATGCTCCAGGAAACTGGGTGGGGGTTTTGGGCCGAAGGGCAAGCAGTCGCTCGCCAAGGCTTTGCGCAAGGCCAAACATACAAAAAAGGGCCGCAAGGTCAGCTTCGGCGTGGTCGAGGTCGGCTGTCTCGGCGTCTGTCCGCGCGGGGCGGTGACGCTGATCGATGCTGCGAGGCCGGGGCGGTGGCTGCTGGTTCCGGCAGGCGCGGATGTTGCGGCGCTGGCGGAGAGTTTTGGGCAAGCAAGCGATACTGCGGCACCCCTTGCGCTCACCCTGAGCTTGTCGAAGGGTGCTGGCGCTCGGCTCGGCGCATGGGCTTCGACAAGCTCAGCCTGAGCGCAGGAGGGCAATCTGAGAGCAGGAGCGCGCAGTAGCGCGCAGGGGGGCGTTCAACCAGTTCATGCGTGATTGTCGGGATATCGCGCTGCACTTTCCCTGATCAACGCGATCATGTTGGGGATGCCCTGCGTGCGGTTCGACGAGAGCTGGCGCGACAGATCGAAGGGTTCGAGCGCGGCAGGGATGTCGGTGGCGAGCACGTCCGGCGCAGCACGATCCTGCACTGCCGTCAGCACAAGCGCGACTATGCCCTTGGTGATCGCGGCGTTGCTGTCCGCTAGAAAATGGAGCGCGCCATCATCGCGGCGGGTCGGGTAGAGCCAGACCGAGGCGGAGCAACCGCGCACCAGCGTGGCATCGGTCTTGAGCGCGTCGGGCATGGGTTCGAGCGCTTTGCCGAGATCGATCAGCAGACGGTAGCGGTCGTCGGCTTCGAGAAACTCATATTCCTCGGCGATGTCGGTGAGGGTCGGGGAGGGCGTGGTCATCGGCGGGGCTATAACGGGGTACAAAGGCTAAAGCCATGTCGGCTTGCTAAGCCCCTCCCTCTTGCAGGAGGGGTTGGGGAGGGCCTCTCCGACTGGCACAGCTCTGTCGGGACAGGCCCACCCCCGGCCCCTCCCGCAAGCGGGAGGAGGGAAGGCTCACAAATCGACACCTGCCGCAATCGCTTCCAGCTTACGGATGCGTTCGCGCAGGTCGGCGATGTCGATGCGGCTGGCGGTGTTGCCGATCATCTCGTCGGCGGTCGGGCCACCGGCGGGGGCGTAGCGCTGGTCCATTTCGTGGCGGCGCAACGCGATCCACTGGCTCCAGCCGCGCAAGCCGGCGAGGGCGACGATGGTCAGCGCGCCCATCATCAGCGCAGCGGACATCAGGGAAATCGAAAGATCGGTCATAGCTGTTTTTCCCTTCCTTGAGGGGGCGGTTCAGTTGTCGCGCGGCAGGCGCAGCGATTCGATTTCTTCGGTCAGCGCCAGCCCGCGATCGGTGACGATCCGTTCGAGCACGCGGACGCGCTGTTCGAGCCGTTCGGTGTGCGCGGCATATTGCGCGGTCTTTTCGGCAGTCAGTGCGCCGGTCGCTTCGATCTGCCGTTCCTTGAGCTTGATCCAGCTCTTGAAGCCAACCAGGCAGAAGGCGGCGATCGGGATCATCATGCCGAAGATGGGGATAATAAGCGGGCTCATCGGGGGGACTCCGTCTGGTCTGGGTCAGTTGGGGATACGGCGAAGCTGGTCGAAGCCCCGGTTTCATCACCCTTCGACAAGCGCAGGGTGAGCGCGGCTGGTGTCTGCGGCTGTCTCAGCGCAACGCTTCGATCTGGTCGGCGAGCCGCGTGCCCTTGTCGGTGGCGATCCGTTCGAGCACCGCGACCCGTTCCTCGATGCGCAGCAGCTTGCCCTTGAGGTCCGAATTCTCGTTGGTCAGCAGCGCGATCTGGCGGTCGGCATCGGGGCCAGTTTTCGGGAAGACGGTGCCGCCCCATTCATTCTCCACCGGATAGCCATGCTTGGCTCTGATCCAGGTGGTGACCGCCCAGCCGATCATGCTCATGGCGATGATGGCGAGGACGAAGATTTTGCCTTCCATTGGATCATTCCCCTATTGCAATCAGCGCTCAGGCTGAGCTTGTCGAAGCCCCGTCGGCCAGCCACCCTTCGACAGGAGAGGGCGAGCGCGGGGGTGGTCTGCCGGTTCAGCGCAGTGCGTCGATCTCGTCGGCAAGGCGGGTGTTGCGGCTGGTGTAGTAGAGTTCGATGTCCGCCAGGCGCCGGTCGAGTTCGCGGAAAGAGGCGCGGACATCGCGGCTGCCGCGCGCCGGGTTGGCGCGGACGCCCTGCCAGAATTTCTGTTCGTCAGGGTTGCGATAGAGGCCGATCGGCTTGACCGGTGCGAGCATGGCGATGGCGATATAGGCGAGCAGCGGCCAGCCGAACGACAAGGTGAGGATGATGAAACCGATGCGGATCCACAAAGCGTCGACCCCGGTGTAATCGGCGAGCCCGGAGCAGACGCCGGCCCATTTGCCATTTTGCTTATCGCGGTAGAATTTGGTGCGGCTTGGCCCGTTCATGTCAGTTGCTCCTCTCGGCACGATAGCTCAGGCGGGGATCGTCCTCGCGCTCGCGCTCATCGCGGATGCTCGGGCGGAAATCGGGGTTGTCGGCGGCAACGATGCGCTCGACGGTATGGACACGATCCTCCAGGCGGCGGGCCAGTTCATACAGCTCGTCGAGCAACCGTTCGTCCTCCACCGGCAGGGTGGTGCCGGCTTTCCACCGGGTGACATAATGCAGGATCAGCCAGGGCAGGCCGATGAACAGCATGCCGACGACCATCACGGGAACCAGGATATCGTCCATCGGATCAGCCCTCCTTGCCGATGCGCGCCTTCATGGCGGCAAGTTCTGCATCGACCGAGTCCGAGGACCTGAGATCGGCGAATTCATCTTCCAGTGTGCGCTGGTTACTGCCGATGGCGACCGCGTCGGCGCGGCCTTCGGCAAAGTCGACGCGGCGTTCCAGCTCCTCGAAGCGGCTGAACGCGTCCGACGTGCGTTCGCCATGCGTCAGTTCGCGCAGCTTATATTTGTTTTCGGCGCTCTCCAGCCGGGTCGAGATGTTCGACTGGCGGCTGCGTGCCTCGCGCAGTTTCGACTGCAGCTTCATAATATCGGCTTCGTAGCCGGTCAGCGCATCGTCGAGCACGCCGATTTCGACGGTCAGTCGTTCGGCCATGTCGCCGGCCTTCTGCTTCTCGACCAGCGCGGCCTTGGCCAGATCCTCGCGGTCCTTCGACAGCGCCAGCTCGGCCTTTTCCATCCAGCTCGCCTGCAATGCATCGAGCTTGGCGATATGGCGTCGCATTTCCTTTTGGTCGGCGATGGTGCGGGCGGCGGAGGCGCGAACCTCGACCAGCGTCTCGTCCATCTCGAAAATGATCATGCGGATCATCTTTGCCGGGTCTTCCGACTTGTCGAGCAGGTCGGTCATGTTGGCGGCGATGATATCGCGGGTGCGGGAAAAAATACCCATCAGTGAAAACTCCTGTGTGCGCGCAGTCGAATAATAAGCCCCGTCGGGCCGGTAGTGAAGCGATTCGGCCTGACCGTTCTGAGCAGAAGAACCGGGCCGGTGAGACTGAAAAAAGCGGTGCCGGGGCTGGGCAAGGGGGGGAAGCGCCCCGGCACCGCAGTCGGACTGGCGGGTCATGCCAGTCCGGCGGAGACCCCGGCGCTGACTGACGTCATTACCGGGGCAGGAAGGTCCGACCGGAACGAGGGCCCGTGTGCCACGATCAGCGGCACCAGCGTCAGCGTAGCGATCATCAGATTCTTCGCTGAAGACGGAAAGAAGCGGATCATGGTGGTCCTCGTTCGAGATGGTGAAAGCGTCCATACAAAGGGTGATGCAGAGGGCGTGCCAGTTTTGCGGAATGGCTGATTTGTGGGGCTGGATGGTCGATTGGGCGGGGGAGTTGGTGAAAATTCCCTTGCCTGTTGGTGGGAATTCCCACCATATGTTGGTATGGAACGCGAAACACGATTTGTCGGTCAGTCAGGCGCCTTCCTCGACAGCGTCGAGCGGGCGCTGGAGGCAGCGACGCTCAACCGTCCGGTGCTGGTCATCGGTGAGCGCGGTACCGGCAAGGAGCTGATCGCCGAGCGTCTCCACCGCCACAGCAATCGCTGGTCCGGCCCGCTGGTGACGATGAACTGCGCCGCGCTGCCCGAGACGTTGATCGAGGCAGAGCTGTTCGGGCATGAGGCGGGCGCGTTTACGGGCGCGACGAAGGTGCGCCAGGGACGGTTCGAGGAAGCCGACGGCGGCACATTGTTCCTCGACGAGCTGGCGACGCTGTCGATGGCGGCGCAGGAACGGCTGCTGCGCGCGGTCGAATATGGCGAGGTGACGCGCATCGGCTCATCGAAGGCGATCCGCGTCGATTGCCGCATCGTCGCGGCGACCAACGAGCATCTGCCGGCCATGGTCGAGCGCGGGAAATTCCGCGCCGATTTGCTCGACCGGTTGTCGTTCGAAGTCATCACCTTGCCGCCGCTGCGCGTGCGCGAGGGCGATGTGCTGGTGCTTGCCGAGCATTTCGGCCAGCGGATGGCGGCGGAACTGGGCTGGAAGATCTGGCCGGGCTGGGGGGAGCGGGCGAAGGCGCTGCTCGAGGCGCACCGCTGGCCGGGCAACGTCCGCGAATTGCGCAATGTCGTCGAGCGCGCGGTCTATCGCTGGCCCGATGGCAGCAAGCCCGTCGAGACGATCCATTTCGACCCGTTCGACAGTCCGTGGATGCCCGATCCGGGGCAGGGCTGGGTGCAGCAGCCGGAGATCGGGCTGGCGACCGAGGCAGCGGCGGAACGGATCGCGTCGGCGCCCGATTGCAATGCGGTGGTGACCGATTTGCGCGCGGCGGTCGATAGCTACGAAAAATCGCTGGTCGAGGCCGCGTTTGCCCGGGCGAAATACAACCAGCGCTCGACGGCATCGGCGCTCGGGCTAAGTTACGACCAGCTACGCCACTGCATGAAGAAGCACGGGATTAGTGCGTGATATCGCACCTCTCCCTTCAGGGAGAGGATTGACTTGGCTTGGCAACTTGTTGCCTAGCAATTCTTGGAGAGGGGTGCGGCACAGAACAGTGCGCTGTGCCGCACCCCTCTCCAAGGTGCGGTAGGCAACAAGTTGCCAACCTTCCCTATCCTCCCCCCAAAGGGGGAGGTTTAATTCGCTCGCCCTCAACCCCCGTTGTAGCTGACCATCGCGTACAGCATCGGAATCGACAACATCGTGTTGATCCGCGACGTGATCATCGCCGTTGTCGCCGCCTTGGCTTTGCTGTCAGCGTCCGCTTCGACGATGCCCAGCGCCTTCTTCTGGTTCGGCCAGATGATGAACCAGACGTTGAACGCCATGATCAGACCCAGCCACATGCCGATGCCGATCAGGTCAAAGCCGGGCTGGAAGGTCAGTGCTTGCACCAGATAGGGCTCACCGCCCTCTCGCGGCTGTCCGGCGATGGCGAGACCGAGCAACACGGTCAGCGCCGCCGCCCAGCGGAAGAAGAACAGCGCGGCAGGCGCGATATGCTTGGAAATGCCCGGCTTCAGCTCGGCGGGTACCTTGGGCATGGTCGGGATTTGCACGAAGTTGAAATAATAGAGCAGGCCGATCCACAGGATGCCGACGAAGGTGTGCAGCCAGCGGAAGATGGTGGGGATAGCGAAGCCGCCGTCGCCGCCGTGAAAGGCGATCAGGACGATGGCGAGCACCAGCCCCGCCACCAGCACCAGATGCAGATTTCCGAAAAATTTGGTCATGTGCGTTACCCCTTGTTGCACAGGTACGGCGAACGGTGACGAGCGACCGGCGCGCGCAGATTTGTTTCGCTGACGTATGGCATTGCGCCCGCGTAACGGCAAGGCCGTGGTCATTGCGTTGTCGCATCGCGGAACCATATCCCGCCCGCCGGTTTGAGCCGGTGAGCGCCGCGCTATCATGCGCGGGCACAGGAGCGACCCATGCCTTTCACTCTCCCCGATCTGCCCTATGCCAAGACCGCCTTCGGCGACATCCTGTCAGCCGAAACCTTCGATTATCATCATGGCAAGCACCACAAGGCCTATGTTGACAAGACCAACGAGCTGGTCGGCACCACCGTCGATCTGCAGGGTGCATCGCTGGCCCGCGTGATCGAGGCTGCCAAGGATCGCGGTACCAAGGCGCTGTTCAACAATGCGGCGCAGATCTGGAATCACAGTTTTTACTGGCAGTGCCTGTCGCCCGAGCAGCAAAAGCCGACCGGCAAACTGCTGGCGCTGATCGAGGAGGGGTTCGGCTCCACCGACACTCTGCTCGCCGAGCTGAAAAAAGAGGCGGTCGCCCATTTCGCCAGCGGCTGGGCGTGGCTGGTGCTCGACGGCGGCAAGCTCGAGATCACCTCGCTGCACGATGCCGACACGCCGGTGGTGCAGGACGGAATGCAGCCGCTGCTGACCATCGATGTGTGGGAACATGCTTATTATATCGACTATCGCAACGCGCGACCGGGGTATCTCGATGCATTGCTGGGCAAGGCAGTGAACTGGGAATTTGTCGCGCAGAATCTAGATGGTGCGGGCGTAAGTCGCGCCGATCAGGTGGGGTAGGCTTTCGTCATTGCAAGCGAAGCGAAGCAATCCAGTGTTGCGTAGCGCCACCCTCGATTGCTTCGGTGCGCTCGCAATGACGAGTTAATCGTCGGCGAGGTTGAGGCCATGTTTCAACATCATAGGCAATTGGCTCAGCGCAAAGAAAAATGAGACCACGCTGACGCCCCAAACCTTGATCGACAGCCATGTGTCGAACGTAAGGCTACCTGCCTGTATCATTTCATACATGATATGATTTGCAACGCCTAGCACTGCAAAGAACAGTCCCCAATTTCTTGACAATTTCAGCCAACCCTCATTGTCCAAGCCGTCATATGCCGCCTGCAATAGGTATCGAAGCAGTGGTTTCCCAAAGGCCCACCCGACCAACAACATCGCCGCAATGCCCGCATAAAAGATCGTAGGTTTCATGACGATGTAGCGCTCGTCTTCCAACAAGACCGTTATGGTGCCCGATGCCAGCACCAGAATCGTCGACAGCCAAAGCATTGGCGATATTTTCTTCAGCTTCCACTGTGAAACGGCGAGCGCGATCAGCATGGCGATCATGAATGCGATGGTTGCCTTGATCGCTCCGGCGGTCGCTCCAAAAGCGGCATCGGTTTTGGTCAGTTTATAGGTGATGAAAAAAACCAGCAACGGTCCGAAATCGATCACTAAGGGCAACCACGTCGGATGGTTGGGTTTGGTAGATCGGGCTCCAACTGGAATCGCTGGCAATTCTTCACTCATACCAACCGTCCTGAAATAGCATTGGCAAGCTGCCGCGCATCGAAGGGCCTGAGATCGTCGATCTTCTCCCCCACCCCGATGGCATGGACCGGCAGGCCGAATTTCTCTGCCGCCGCCACCAGCACGCCGCCGCGCGCAGTGCCGTCGAGCTTGGTCATGACGAGGCCGGTAATACCCGCGAGATTGCCGAAAGTTTCGATCTGGCTCAGCGCATTCTGCCCCGTCGTCGCATCGAGCACCAGCACCACGTCGTGCGGGCTGGCAGGGTTGATGCGGCCGAGCACGCGCTTGATCTTGGCGAGCTCATCCATCAGCTCGCGCTTGTTGTGCAGCCGCCCGGCGGTGTCGACGATCAGCACGTCGATACCCTCGGCGGTGGCGCGCTTGACCGCGTCGAACACCAGCCCCGCCGCATCGCCGCCCTCCGGCCCGGTGACGATGGGGACGCCGATGCGCTCCGCCCAGATTTTGAGCTGGCCGATGGCGGCGGCGCGGAACGTGTCGCCCGCCGCGAGCATCACGCCATAGTCCTGCTCGATGAAATTATGCGCCAGCTTGGCGATGGTCGTCGTCTTGCCCGATCCGTTGACGCCGACGACGAGGATGACCTGCGGGCGCGGGAAAGCGACGATCTCCAGCGGCTTGGCCACCGGGCGCAGCACCGTCTCGATCTCGTCGGCGATCAGCGCGCGCACGCTCTCCTCGGTCACCGCGCCGTCGATGCGGCCTTCGGCCAGGCGGGCGCGGATACGCGCCGCCATGCTCGGGCCAAGATCGGAGACGATCAGTGCCTCCTCGATCCGGTCGAGCATTTCGGCATCGAGCTTGCCGCCCGAGAATATCCCGCCGAGATTCTGGCCGAGCCGTTCGGATGTGCGCCGCATTCCGCCGAACACGCGGTCGGCCCAGCTTGGGCCGGTTTCGGTGGGTTGCGTATCGCTTTCGCTCATGTGGCCCCTTTGCCGATCAGTGCATCGCCGTCCACCCCGGTGATGCTTGCGCGGAGGATGGTGCCAGCGGGTTGTGGCTGCGTCAGGCAGACGCGGGCGAAGCTGTCGGCGTGGCCGGAAATGCCATCGCGCTCGACGAGCATCGTCTGTGTCGTGCCAATCTGCGCGCTGAGCCAGGCCGCGCGACGCGCCTGTCCGACGGCGCGCAATTCCGCCGCGCGCGCCTTGACCACATCGCGCGCCACCTGCGGCATCCGCGCGGCGGGTGTGGCCTCGCGCGGGCTGTAGGGAAAGACATGCGCGAAGACGATGGCGCAGTCGGCGATCAGGCTGACATTGGCTGCGGCCGCCGCATCATCCTCGGTCGGGAAACCGGCGATCAGGTCCGCACCGATGGCAATTTCCGCGCGCGCCGCCTTCAGCCGCTCGATCATTGCCACGGCTTGCCCGCGAGAATGCCGCCGCTTCATCCGCTTGAGCATCATGTCATCGCCATGCTGCAAACTCAGATGCACATGCGGCATCATCCGCGGCTCCTGCGTCAGCATCTCGAACAGCGCGCCGTCGATTTCGGCAACGTCGATGCTGCCCAACCGCACCCGCTCCAGCCCGGCCACGCGCGCCAGCAAAGCCCCAAGCAAATCGGCGAGCGTCGGAGCATCCGGCAGATCATGGCCATAGCTGGTCAGATCGACCCCGGTCAGCACTAGCTCGCGATGCCCGCCATCCAGCAGCCGCTGCGCCGCCTCGACCGCCGCCTCGACCGGCACCGATCGCGACGGCCCGCGGCCATAGGGGATGACACAGAAAGTGCAGCGATGGTCGCAGCCGTTCTGCACCTCAAGGAACCCGCGCGCATGGGCACCGAAGGCGGGCACCATCTGCGGCGCGGTTCGGGTCAGCGCCATGATATCGCCGACGATGACGCGTTCGTTGCGCGCATAGGATGACGCGGCCAGCTTCTCGGCGTTGCCCAGCACCATATCGACCTCGGGCATGCCTGCGAAGCCGTCCGGATCGACCTGCGCTGCGCAGCCGGTGGCGATAATGCGGGCATGCGGATGCTCGCGCCGCGCGCGCCGCACGGCTCCGCGCGCCTCGCGCATCGCATTGCCGGTGACCGCGCAGCCGTTGATCACCACCAGCGGACGATTCTCGTCACGCGCCATCAAAGCAGCGCGGATCGACTCGCTCTCGGCGATATTGAGGCGGCATCCGAAGCTTTCGACGATGGCGGCGGGTGCAGTGCTCACCCGAACCGGCTCCAGTCGGCGCTCCCGCGATACACCTCGGTGGCCGGGCCGTGCATCGTCACCACGCCGCCCTCGGTCCAGTCGACCAGCAGGTCGCCGCCGGGCAGGCTGACCGTTACCGGCCCCTCGACCATGCGCGCGCGAAGCGCCGACACCGCCGTCGCCACCGCGCCGGTGCCGCAGGCGCGGGTCAGCCCGACGCCGCGCTCCCACACGCGCAGGCGGATGGTGGTGTCGCCGGTGATCGTCGCGACATCGACGTTGATCCGTTCGGGGAACAGCGGGTCATACTCGATGTCCGGCCCCAGCGTGGCGAGATCGACCGCATCGCAATCGGGGGTGAAGAAGATGACATGCGGATTGCCGACATTGACCGCCATCGGCGCAGACAGTTCGTCCCACGCCACGGGCATCTCCGCCGTGTCCATCGGGTAAGCCAGCGGGATCGCGTCCCAATCGAAGCGGGGAGCGGGGAAATCGACTGAAACCAGGCTGCCGCTTGCCTCGGTCGTCAGCACGCCGCCCGCAGTCTCGATGCGCGCGCGCCCGCCGAGCAGGCTGGCGACGCAGCGCGTCGCGTTGCCGCACGCCTCGACCTCGGCGCCATCAGCATTCCAGATGCGCATTCGCACGTCGGCGATGGCGGAGGGTTCGATCATGATCAGTTGGTCGCAGCCGATGCCTTCGCGCCGGTCGGCGATGGCGGCGGCGCGGGGGGCGGTCATCGCAACGGGGTCTGTGCGCGCGTCGATGACGACGAAGTCGTTGCCCAGCCCGTGCATCTTGATGAAGTCGCCGCTCATGGCTGCGCATTTAGGGTGGGGGAGGGGGTGTGTCTATCATGCTTCCTCTCCCTCGGGGGAGGTGGCCGCGAAGCGGACGGAGGGGCCGGTGCGGCCTCGCACCATTTCGGAACGACGCACCGGCCCCTCCGACCCTTCGGGCCACCTCCCCTGAAGGGGAGGAAGCGCCGATCACCCCGCCTTGCGCTCTGCCGCACCGCCGCGATGGATTGCCAGCACATCCTTGCTGGTCAGCGAATGGCCATAAAAATAGCCTTGGCCGATGTCGCAGTCGAGATCGCCCAGACGTTCCGCCGTGGCGATGGTCTCGATACCCTCGGCGACCACGGGCAAGCCCAACGACCGGCCCAATTGCAGCACCGCCTCGGCGATCGACTGGCCATCTGCGCTGTCGTTCATCCGAGTGACGAATTCGCGGTCGATCTTGACGCTGTCGAACGGCAGCGCGCGCAAGGACGCGATCGAGGAGTAGCCGGTGCCGAAATCGTCGAGCGCCATGCGGATGCCCTGATTGCGCAGCGATTCGAACACCGCCTTGGCCAGCGGGACATTGTCGACGATGGCGGACTCGGTCAGTTCGACGATCAGCCGCTGACCGGGAAAACCGGTCTCGGCCATAAGTTTCAACAGTTTCTGGGCGAACCATGGATCGCGCAATTGCAGTGGCGAGACATTGATCGACAGGCTGAGATGCAGCGGCCAGGTTTTGGCCTCACCCAGCGCGCGGCGGAACAGCAGTTCGGACAGGGGGCCGATCAGGCCGCAGGCCTCGGCGACAGGAATAAACTGCGCCGGGCCCACCTGGCCCAGTTCCGCCGATTCCCAGCGCGCCAGCATCTCGTAGCCGATTGGCTGGCCGGTGGAGAGATCGATCAGCGGTTCATAGACAGGATAGAGCTCTTCTGCCGCAATCGCCACGCGCAGCGCGCGTTCGATGGTATCGGTACGATCCAGCGTTGCACCCATCGCCTCATCGAACCGGCACCAGCGGCAGCGGCCGAGCTGCTTGGCGCGATACATGGCCACATCGCCCTGACGCAGCAGGGTGTCGAGCGCTGTGTCGCCGTTGTCGGCCAGCGCGCAGCCGATCGATGCACTGGTCGATGCCGATGCTCCGTCGATCTCGACCGGATGGGACAGGCGCACGGTCAGATCCTCTGCCAGGCTATCGAGCGCGTGGCGATCATCGGCGGCGATGGCCAGCAGCAGGGCAAATTCGTCGCCGCCTAGCCGCGCGATCAGCGCATCAGCTGGCGCCAGCGCTGCCAGCCGCTCCGCCGTGGCGACCAGCAACCGGTCACCGCCGCCATGGCCATAAAGATCGTTGATGCATTTGAACGAGTCTATGTCGATCAGCAAAGCGACCGGGGTGCATCCCGCGGCGTGCCATTTGGCTATACGTTCGCCGGCCATCGACGCCAGGCCGCGGCGGTTGAGCAGCCCGGTTAGCGGATCAAAATGAGCCAGGTGAAGCGCCTGTGCTTCAGCCAGCGCGCGACGCTCCACCTCCTCGCGCAGATCGCGAAAGCGCCGCCAGCCAAACAGGATAAGCGCGATGTTGAGTAGCAGCGTGCAGGTGATCGCCGCTTGCGATTGGGCGACAACGGCGGTGATGCCGATTACCGAGCGCAACCATGATGTGCCGGTGCCGACCAGCAGCAGGATCGCCGCGAGCGTGATTCCGCCGATCAGGAAATCCTGTCCGGCGCGGATCGTCGTCTCACGCTTCGCCTGATCTATCGTCGGTTTCACCACTGTCACAACCGCGCCAATGCCCTGCATCGCCTATCTTTACGGATGGATAGCATGCAGGAGTGTCATCGAAGTTAACGCGCCATGCTTGCGCTGCGGGCTTCGCTTCGCTAATGGCCTCGTCAACGGAACGGGCTGCACACCGCTCCACCCACGCTGGTCGGCGAGTATTCGCCCACCGGCGTTTTTCGCGTTTCCTGTCGAAAGACAGGTGACAGGCATGGCCTTCGGGCTGATTTTTGGCAAGGATTTCGACATGTTCGACAGTCTCAGCGACCGCCTCGGCGATGTCTTTGCCCGGCTGCGCGGGCGCGGTGCGCTCAACGAGGCCGATGTCCGCGAAGCGATGCGCGAAGTCCGCGTCGCGTTGCTCGAAGCCGATGTCGCGCTGCCTGTCGTCCGCAGCTTCATCGATCAGGTGACCGAGCTGGCGATCGGCCAGAATGTGCTGCGCTCGATCACGCCGGGCCAGCAGGTCGTCAAGATCGTCTCCGACGCGCTGACCGAGATGCTCGGATCGACCACCAGCGAGCTGCTGCTCGACGTGGTGCCGCCGGCGGTCATCATGATGGTCGGCCTGCAAGGCTCGGGCAAGACCACGACGACGGCGAAGCTGGCCAAGCGGCTGAAGGAAAAGGACCGCAAGAAGGTCCTGATGGCCTCGCTCGACGTCAACCGTCCGGCGGCACAGGAACAGCTAGCGGTACTGGGTGCGCAGATCGACGTGGCGACGCTGCCGATCGTCGCGGGGCAACAGCCGGTCGAGATCGCCCGCCGCGCCATCCAGTCGGCGCGGTTGCAGGGCTATGACGTACTGATGCTTGATACCGCCGGTCGCCTGCACGTCGATCAGCAGTTGATGGACGAAATGCGCGCGGTCGAGGCCGAGGCGCAGCCCGCCGAGACGCTGCTCGTTGTCGATGCGCTGACCGGGCAGGACGCGGTGCAGGTTGCCCAGCGTTTCTCCGACGATATCGCGCTGTCGGGCGTCGTTCTCACCCGCATGGATGGCGATGCGCGCGGCGGTGCGGCGCTGTCGATGCGCGCGGTCACCGGCAAGCCGATCAAGTTTGCCGGCACCGGCGAAAAGATGGACGCGATCGAGCCATTCCATCCGCAGCGCGTGGCCCAGCGCATTCTCGGCATGGGCGATGTTGTGTCGCTGGTCGAGCGCGCTGCCGAAACCATTCAGGCCGATGAGGCCGAACGCATGGCGTCGCGCGTCGCCAAGGGCCAGTTCGATCTCGACGATCTGCGCTCTCAGCTTGGTCAGATGCGCCGCATGGGCGGGCTCGGCGCGATTGCGGGCATGATCCCCGGCCTCAAAAAGGCGCAGGCGGCGATGGCGGGCAACGGCATGGATGACCGGGTGCTGCTGCGCATGGATGCGATCATCACCTCGATGACCGCCAAGGAGCGCGCGCGTCCGGCGATCATCAACGCCAAACGCAAGATCCGCATCGCCAAGGGATCGGGCGTGGCTGTGCAGGACGTCAACAAGCTGCTCAAGATGCACCAGGAAATGGAGGGCGCGATGAAGCGCCTGAAGAAGATGGGCGGCATGAAGGGCCTCGGCGCGATGTTCGGTCGCGGTGGCGGCCTTGGCGGGCTGATGGGCGGCGGCGCAGCGGGGCTTCCGGGCCTCGGCGGTGGCGGCCCCGGCGGGATGCAGGGCCTGCCCCCCGAATTGCAGGATTTGCTGAAGAAGAAATAACCCAACCCAAACTCGATCATACTCAACGAAGGAAGACCAACATGGCAGTCAATATTCGCCTTTCGCGCGGCGGTTCCAAGAAGCGCCCTTATTACAAGATCGTCGTTGCCGACGCGCGTAGCCCACGCGATGGCCGTGTCATCGAACGGATCGGCAGCTACAACCCGCTGCTCGCCAAGGATAATCCCGAGCGCATCAAGCTCGACGTCGAACGCGCCGCGCATTGGATCGGCGTCGGCGCACAGCCGACCGACCGCGTCGCCCGCTTCCTCGACGCGCTCGGCGTCAAGGAGCGCGCCGCCCGCAACAACCCGAACAAGGGCGTCCCCGGCGAGAAGGCCAAGGAGCGCGCCGAGGAGCGTGCGACCAAGGCCGCTGAAGCCGCCGAAGCTGCAGCCGAGGCCGCTGCCGCCCCTGCTCCAGAACCTGTCGTCGAAGCGCCGGTTGTGGAAGCGCCTGCCGACGAAGTTGTTGCAGAGGAAGTTGTTGCAGACGAAGCGCCTGCCGAAACAGAGACTGTCGCTGCTGAATCCGATTCGACCGGTTCGGTGAAGAGCGAAGCGACTGCGGAAGCTGTCGCCGATGCCGTCGCCGACGAAACCCCGGCGGACGCGACTGCCGAAGACGCGACCGCGATGGCCGAACAGGCCGCCGAAGGTGGCCCGGCCGAAGAAGCTGCGCCGGTCGCTGACGAAGCGAAGGCGGGCTGATGCCTAATCCCCCCTCCCCTTCAGGGGAGGGGCTGGGGGTGGG
>JAYSZB010000090.1:0-67503 GCA_043727035.1 Sphingomonas sp.
GGCTCGATCACCTCTGTGCAGGCGATTTACGTGCCTGCCGACGATCTCACCGACCCTGCGCCTGCCACCTCCTTCGCTCACTTGGATGCGACCACCAACCTCAACCGCGCGATTTCGGAACTCGGCATCTATCCGGCGGTCGATCCGCTCGATTCCACCTCGCGGATGCTGACCGCCGCCGTCGTCGGTCAGGAGCATTATGAGACCGCCCGCCGCGTTCAGGAAACGCTGCAAAAGTACAAGAGCTTGCAGGATATAATCGCCATTCTCGGCATGGACGAGCTGAGCGAAGAGGATAAAACCATCGTCGCCCGCGCCCGCAAGATCCAGCGGTTCCTCAGCCAGCCGTTCCACGTCGCCGAGGTGTTCACCAACATCCCCGGCAAGTTCGTCGCCATCGAAGACACGGTGAAGAGCTTCAAGGCGGTGGTCGATGGCGAATACGACCATCTGCCCGAAAGCGCATTCTACATGGTTGGCGGGATCGACGAAGCGGTCGCCAAAGCCAAGCGAATGGCTGACGAGGCGTAATCTGTTCCCTCTCCCCTTGAGGGGAGAGGGTTGCGAAGACTTGGCAGCTTGCTGCCTAGTTGTAGCTGGGAGAGGGGTGAGCGATCCGCAGGATCGCGCTGCGACCGCCCCCTCTCCAAGTTCCGGTAGGCGCTGTTAGCGCCCACCTCCACTATCCTCTCCCCCTGAAGGGGGCGAGGGGGAGACAAGACATGCTGCATTTCGAACTCGTCACCCCGACCGCGCTCGTCCGCTCAGAGGATGTGTACATGGTCACCGTCCCCGGCACCGAGGGCGATTTCGGCGTGCTCGAAGGGCATGCGCCGTTCATGTCGACGGTCAAGGCCGGCGAACTCGCTATCTATCGCAGCGCGGGCGCCGAGCCCGAGCGCATGGCCATCGAAGGCGGATTTGCCGAGGTCAACGACAAGGGTTTGACGATATTGGCCGAGAAAGTCGGCTGATCGTAATCCAGCGCATAAATCGGGGACTGTCCCCGATTTCAGCCAGTCGGTAGCCGCCCGGACAACTGTCAGAGGAAATTGGGGACTGTCCCCGATTTATGCGGCCACCGGTCGTGCAACGGCTTCGACAAGCTCAGCCTGAGCGCAATTTGGCCTATGGCGCTCCCGCCCGCCGATACACCCAGCGCTGCACCCGGCTGCCATCCAGCATCGAAATCTCCCCGACCAGCGCGCCGTCGGCGTCGAGAAAATACTGCACGCGCTGCGGATAATCATGCTCCGCGCTGACGAACAGCACGCCCACCGGCTGCCCATCCGTCCCGGTCGGAGCCGCCGCCATGGCAAAACGCGTCGGCGGCACGCCGCCCGGTTGGGCGATGAACACCAGCGCGCCGCCCTCGCGGACGATCCGCATATGCTCGAACCAGCGTGTCTCACTGCCATCGAACGTGTGGCTGCTCCCCAGCATCATCGTCCCGCGCGGCACCGTCCAGCACTCCTCGGTACTGCTGCCCTCGTCCTGCGTCATCCAGCATCCGGCCATCCAGCCGGGCAATTGTTGCCCGGTTTCACCTTCGTCCGCTTGCGCAACCCCCGCCGGAGCCAAGGCTGCGAACGCCACCAGCAGGGCTGATCGCCAAATCTGCCAACCCATGGTCTTTCCCCTCCCAAACGCACGCTTTCCTACATGTTCCAAATCGGTTATTCTAGTGGCGCAAAAGCCTTCCCTTTCGGAGCGAAGACCGTGTCCCAACCATTCCCTTCTCATCATGCTTGACCTCTTTCCCGCCGAACACAAGAATTGCGGAAAAGGCATCACGCACTGTAACTTTGTCGCGCATCGCCCAACCCGCAGTTTTCCGTGCGCGAGGGCCGACAGTCACATCACTCTTTGTAACCTTTTGCTTCGGCCTCCACACGCCGAATTAACCATGAATCTGTAACCCCTGATGGCTCCGATGCCAGCGCCGATTTCCTCCGATCCGATTCGCCGGACCATCCCCGGCATCGCCCCGCTGCTGCTGCTCTATGGCTGGCTGGCGTCCGACCAGTTGCTGCTGTGGCGCTTTCTCGGCTTCTGCGGATGGCCCGCGCTGCTGCTCGGCGTAGCAGCGATCCTCGCCATCGGCTGGATGATTGCGCGCAGCGGTGCTGCATTGCCGCGCATCCCGCTCCCCCGCATCGCCCTGCTGTTCGGCGTCGCGCTGCTGCTCTGCGCGCTCGGTGGGCAGGGGAAGCTGTTCTACGCCAATATCGACTGGCAGGTGCGAGAGGCGGTTCTGCGCGATCTCGCGCTGCATCCGTGGCCGTTCGCCTATCTGGCCCCGTTGGGCGGCGAGGAGATGCTGCGCGCCCCGCTGGGCATGTTCCTGCTGCCCGCACAGTTATGGAAGGTCGCCGGGCCGGTGGCCGGACATGCCGCGCTACTCCTCCAGAACGCGCTCCTCCTTACCGCGCTGCTCTCATTGGCCTCGCTGCTGTTCGATACCCGCCGCGCCCGCCTGATCGCGCTTGCCGCCGCTACTTTGTTCAGCGGACTCGACATCGTCGGCCAGGCGCTGTTCCACAGCCCGATCGAGGACCATCTCGAATTCACCTTCGACTGGCTGCAATATTCGTCGCTCATCACCCAGATTTTCTGGGTGCCGCAGCACGCTATCGCCGGGTGGAGCGCGGCGATCCTGGTCCTGCTGTGGCGCACCGACAGGCTGCCGCTGCGGGCGATGCTGGCGGTTCTGCCGTTGACCGCGCTGTGGTCCCCGCTGGCGCTGCTTGGCGCGATGCCGTTCGTCGCGCTGGCGGGAATAGAAACGCTGCGGCTGCGCAAGCTGACCAGCGCCGATCTGATCTGGCCCGCCCTCGCCTCGCTGATCGCGCTGCCCGGCCTCGCCTATATGGCGTCCGCCGGCGATGGCGTCGGCGTGCGCCTGCGGCTGCTGCCGCTCGACAGCTGGGGGATCGTCGTCGCGCTGGAGCTGCTGGTCTGGACGGTGCCGCTGCTGCTGGTCGCCCGCCATTCCGCCTTCGGGCGCGCACCGCTGATCCTCGCCAGCCTGATTTTGCCGCTGTTACCGCTCCTCCAGGTCGGCACCTCGCTCGATTTCCAGATGCGCGCGTCGATCGTTCCGCTCAGCTTGACCGCTGCCTATGCCGCAGAAGCGCTCGCCAGCGCGACGACAGCCCGTGCGATCAAGCTGTGGCTATGGGCTGTCCTCGCCATCGGCAGCATCACCGGAGCGGCCGAAATCCGCCGCGCGCTGGTCGAGCCCGCCGGTCCGATGATCGAATGCAGCCTCTACGGCGCATGGCAGCCTAATTTCGCGCGAACGCCGATGACATCCTATGTTGCGCCGGTCGATCGCTTGCCACGATGGCTACGCACGGCACCGGCCACCATTGTGCCGGTAAATGACCCGTCAACATGCTGGCAGGGCCGCTGGATCAGACCCAGCGGCGTCTAGCGTGCCTGTCGCGCGGGCAATGGCGTCGTCGTCGCGCCTTTGGGCGCGGAGAACCAAAGCAGCAGCCCGGCCGCAACGATGCACAATGTGCCCAGCATCCCGACCACATCGGGGAAATCGCCAAACGCAATGATGCCGATGCCCAGCGCGACCAGTATCTGCACGTAACTTGCGGGCGCAATCGCAGCGGCGGAGGCCTTGGTCGTCGCCAGATAGACCAGATAATGCGCCGTGCTCGCGGTAACCGCCACCAGCGCGCAGCGCGCGACGACGCTCCAGTCTGGCGCGCCGAACGCCAGCATTTGCGCGCCGCTGGCTTTGCCGACCGCTGCAGCGACGATGCAGACAGGCGCTGCATAGGCCGCAGCCCAGAATTGAGCGGCGAGCGGTGAGATATGGTTTGCGCTGGCGCGGTTGAGCAGGAAAAAGCTCGCCATGGCGAACGCCGCCGCCAGCGGCATCGCCGCCGCCCAGCCAAGCACCGCGACGTTGGGCCGTAGCACCGCGATCACACCGACGCTCGCCAGCAGCATTGCCGCCCAAGCCCATTTGCCAATGCGCTCGCCCAGAAACAGCGCCGAGAGCAGAGCGATGATCGCTGGCGAGGCAAAGCTGATCGCCGTCGCCTCGGCCAGCGGCATGATGTGGATCGACAGGAAAAACAGCAACGACGCCACCGCCAGACAGACACCGCGCGCGACCTGCGCCCGCATGTCGGGCACGACGAAGCCAGAGCGCCCCTGACGCCACAGTAACAGCGCGCCCAGCCCGACCGCGCCCATGCTGAACCGCAGCCCCGCGACCGCCGTTCCCGGCCATTCGCCGGCAATCGTCTTGATCACCGCATCGCCGCACGACAGGATACAAAATCCGCAGATCGCCAGCAACAGCCCGCCGCGATGCGATTGATGGGTGATCATAAAGTCGTTTCCGGAAAGGATGGCCGGGCGGCCCGAACCGGCCATCGGTCACCGCCCCATGCGCGGGCATTAAATCCTTGTCAAAACTTTCACCTTATTAGTGCTGGCCAGCGGGTGCTTGACGGAGCCGATACCCCGGTTCCGCTTCAGCAAAATCGAACAGGAGACGAGTAAGCCATGAGCGCATTCGGACGGAAGCCCGGAACGCAATCGGCGCGTCCTGCCTTCGGCGTTGCCAAGCCGATGCAGGGCTTCAGCGGCGGCGGCGCGCGCGAGGAACAGGGCGGCAGCCAGTTCCCGCCGATCGATCCGTCGGCACTGCCCCCGGTGACGAGCGACCCGATGGCCAGCGGCTCCGACGAGGCGATCAACCGCCTCAACTCGCGGATGCTGCATGAGCATGTCGACGATCGCCCGCAGGGCTTCGAACAGTCGGTTCACAAGATCAAGGAACAGGTGCTACCGCGCCTGCTCGAACGCGTCGACCCCGAAGCCGCCGCGACGCTGAGCAAAGACGAGCTGACCGAAGAGTTCCGCCCGATCATCCTCGAGGTGCTGGCGGAACTCAAGATCACCCTCAACCGGCGTGAACAATTCGCGCTGGAAAAGGTGCTGGTCGACGAGTTGCTCGGCTTTGGCCCGCTCGAGGAATTGCTCAACGATTCCGACATCTCGGACATCATGATCAACGGCCCTGACCAGACCTATATCGAGAAAAAAGGCAAGCTGACCCTGTCAGGCGTTGTCTTCCGCGATGAGGAGCATCTGTTTCAGATCGCCCAGCGCATCGTCAATCAGGTCGGTCGCCGCGTCGATCAGACCACCCCGCTTGCCGATGCCCGCCTCAAGGACGGCAGCCGTGTCAACGTCATCGTGCCTCCGCTCAGTCTGCGCGGCACCGCCATCTCGATTCGCAAATTCTCAGCGAAACCGATCACGCTCGACATGCTGCGCGACTGGAACGCGATGTCGAACAAGATGTGCACCGCGCTGAAAATCGCCGGGGCGTGCCGTTTCAACATCGTCATTTCTGGCGGCACCGGTTCGGGCAAGACGACGATGCTCAATGCGCTGTCGAAGATGATCGACCCGACCGAACGCGTGCTGACCATCGAGGACGCGGCCGAATTGCGCCTGCAACAGCCGCACTGGCTGCCGCTCGAAACCCGTCCGCCGAACCTTGAAGGGCAAGGCGCGATCACCATCGGCGATCTCGTCAAGAACGCGCTGCGTATGCGCCCTGACCGCATCATCCTCGGCGAAATTCGCGGGCAGGAATGTTTCGATCTGCTTGCGGCGATGAACACCGGTCACGACGGATCGATGTGCACGCTCCACGCCAACTCACCGCGCGAGTGCCTTGGCCGTATGGAAAACATGATCCTGATGGGGGACATCAAGATTCCCAAGGAAGCGATCAGCCGCCAGATTGCCGATTCGGTCGATCTGATCGTCCAGATCAAGCGTCTGCGCGACGGCTCACGCCGCGTCACATCGATCACCGAGGTGATCGGCATGGAAGGCGATGTCATCGTCACCCAGGAATTGTTCAAATTCGAGTATCTCGACGAGGACAAGGACGGCAAGATCATCGGCGAATATCGCGCACTGGGTCTGCGGCCTTACACGCTGGAAAAAGCGCGGATGTTCGGCTTCGATCAGGCAATGCTCGAAGCCTGCCTGTAAGCAGGCAATGCTCGAAGCCTGCTTGTAACCGGCCACAGGGGACACCGTGGCACGGCGTCCCCTGTCCAGCTTCAGCGACGGACGCGTGCGCGGGTTTCGAGTTCGGACAAGCGTCGATCCAGGTAGGCGCGATCGTCGGCGGTGGCAGAATAACGCCCATAGGCGATCTCCAGACGCGACAGATCCTCATGCTCGACGCGGATTTGTGCCTGAACGACAGCGGTCAGGCCACTGTTCGGCAGGGCACGGGCAATCGCATCAAGACGAGCGCGCGGCGTCTGCACCGTCGATCCACCACCATAGCCGACGTCACCGACGCGGCCATCGAGTTCATCCAGCCGCGCTTCGAGATCGTCGCGCTCACCCGACGTCAACCGGCCATCGCGCATATATTCTGCCTCGGTCCGTATCAAAGCTGCATAATCGGTCCGCAACCGCGTGCCTGCTACGCGGGTAATGCGACGGGCGGAAACGGCCGCATTGACCCGCGCGACGAACTCCGCCTGACCCTCGGCAATATTTTCCGCACGATTATCATCGTCGCCATAACCGCCATCGTCGTTCGAATATCCGCCGTCGGTCAAAACCTGGGTCAGCGCGCTATAGCGTTGCGTCAGATCGGCCCGTTCCTGCGTGGTGAAACGACGGTCCGCACCATAACGCGCCTCGACCTGCACCAGCTCGTAATAATCATATTTCAGGCGACTGCCGGTGTTCTGGCTGAGTGCACCCGACCGGACATCGGCGTCGACGCGGCTTTCGAACTGGCCGCGCTGCGTTGCCAGAGGTGTACGACCGGCGGTCCATTGCCCTTCGATAGAACCCGTCGATCCCGAACGATCGCCGAACAATGCACCGAGGATTGCGCCGATCCGGTCCTGCTGCCGCGATGCCGACGGTTCGTCGCGTTGCGCTGACGACTGTGCCGAAGCCGAGCCGGTTGCCAGCATCAGCGCAGCGATGGCAGTGAGTGTGGAGAATTGTGTCATGAGCGTTCCTTTGTTTCGACGGCATAACGGGCGGCACCGATTTTGGTTGCGCACCCGCTATCGCCGATGTCCTCCGGTCCAGTGCCCGCACAGTGCCCGCGCATGGCCGGACTGACGCGCTGTTACCCTTCCCTTGCCGCGCGTTTGGCGCTATGCGCCGCCTCCAGAGCGAAATGGTGGGCCAATCCTGATGCCTGCTCGCCCAAGATGAAGAGGCCGAATGGCAAAGGAAGAACTTCTCGAAATGCGCGGACAGGTGGCAGAATTGCTGCCCAACGCCATGTTCCGTGTGCGGCTGGAAAACGGCCATGAAGTGCTGGGCCACACCGCCGGCAAAATGCGCAAGAACCGTATCCGCGTGTTGGTGGGTGACGAGGTATTGTGCGAACTGACCCCCTATGACCTGACCAAGGGCCGGATCACTTACCGGTTCAAGTGATGGACCGTCGCGTCGCGTGACCCCGGCATGACCACCCTCGTCCTCGCTTCCACGTCTCCGCGCCGCCGCGACCTGCTCGCCCAACTCGGCGTCGAGCCGAGCAGGATCGCCGCGCCCGACATCGACGAGACACCGCGCAAATCCGAACTGCCCCGTGCTTACGCCCTGCGCATGGCGGGGGAAAAGGCACGGGCGGTGGCGCTCGTCGCGGGCGAGGTGGCGCTGTCCGGCGACACCGTCGTCGCCGCGGGTCGCCGGATCCTCCCGCGCGCAGCGGACGCCGCCGAAGTCGCCCGCTGCCTCACCCTGCTCTCGGGCCGCCGCCATCGCGTGCTGACCGCTGTCGCGATCATCGACGCTGCGGGCACCATCCGCACGCGCCTGTCGGAAAGCATCGTTGCCTTCGCACCGCTCAGCCCAGCCAACATCGCCAGATACGCATCAGACGGCGAGGGCATCGGCAAGGCGGGTGGCTACGCGATTCAGGGCAGCGCCGGTGCATTCGTCCGCTGGATGAGCGGCAGCTATTCGGGCATCGTCGGTCTGCCATTGTTCGAAACCCGCGCACTGCTGATCGCTGCCGGGGTGATCGATGGCTGAATGGCTCTATGAGGACGGCATCGGTGAGCGTCGTGCCGTGCTGGTCGATGGCGACGGCATCCTTGCCATGGGTATCGAGCGCGACAGCGACGGCGTGCGCGCCGGTGCGGTCCTCCCGGCCCGCCGCCTGCCCGCCGATGGCAGCGGCATGACGCTGGTTCGGCTCGATAACGGTGAGGAAGCGATCTGCCCTGCCCTGCCGCGCACGCTGGCCGAGGGCGCTAGCCTGCTGGTCCGCATCGTCCGCAGCGCCATTCCCGAGACCGATCTGGTCAAACGCGCCAAGGCCCATCCCGCCAATGACGACGCTCAGCCGACTGACGGTCCCGATCTGCTGGCCCGCATCACCGCAAACGGCCACCCTGTGCGTTCCGTGCGTCCGCATGAGCCGGATGCTTTCGAGGCCGCCGGATGGAGCGAGGCGCTGGCCGGGGCTATCAGCGGACGCATCGGCTTCGCCGGCGGATTGCTGCGCATCAGCCTGACTCCCGCAATGACGGTGATCGATGTCGACGGGACCTTGCGTGGACCGGCTTTGGCCCATGCTGGCGCAGTCGCGGCAGCGGCGGCGATCCAGCGCTACGACATGGCCGGATCGATCGTCATCGACCTGCCGACAGTATCCAACAAGGCCGAACGGGTTGCTGTCGCCGAAGCGTTCGACGCAGCCATGCCCCTGCCGTTCGAGCGCACCGCAATCAACGGCTTTGGCCTGCTCCAGATCATTCGCCCCCGGGTTCGTCAGAGTATCGGCGAACGACTGCACTTTGCGCGCCACGAGAGCGCCGCACTGGCGGCATTGCGCCGCGCCGAGCGCGCACGCGGCACCGGTGCTGTGACGATCCGGCTCCATCCGGCAATCGCCGTATGGCTCGACGCGCGCCCGTCGCTGCTCGATATGCTGGCGCGCCGGACTGGCCGCACACCGCGCTTGCAGGCCGAAGCCGGTCGGGCGATGGGGGCGGTCGATGTCGATTGACCAGCCAGCCTTCACGCCGCGCCCCTGCCCGGCGTGCGACGCACCGTCGGTGCGCGACTTCCGCCCCTTCTGCTCGCGCGGCTGCCGCGACCGCGACCTGATCGGCTGGTTCGACGAAAATTACCGCATCGCCGTCAGCCCCGGCGGAGACGAGGGCGACGATGCTCCCCGTTTCGACCCCGATGCCTGATGCAGTTTTCCGGCAATCGGGACTGGACAGAATATGCAACGCACAACTATAGGCGCTGCTCCAACGTCCGGGCCACGCGCCCGGCGGGCGCCCGGATAGCTCAGTTGGTAGAGCATGCGATTGAAAATCGCAGTGTCGTTGGTTCGAATCCATCTCCGGGCACCATTTTTTCAGACCAAGCGAGCCCACTTTCCAGTGCCGATGCGGCTCAGAAGGCATGCATATTCGCGCTAGATGGCATCACAGCGATCAATGCTGCGTTGCAACAAATCTCCATAGCCTTTCTCGCCCACCCGACATCGTCTATACGTCAACAGCTTCTGGTTCGCGAAAGGCTGCCGCCCATGCCCGTTACCGTCATCTATAAAACCGACGCCACCGCCACCGGCGGTCGCGACGGCAGCGCCCGTTCCGACGATGGATCGGTCGATGTAAAACTGGTCGTGCCCAACGAAATGGGCGGGCCGGGCGGCGTCGGGGCCAATCCGGAAAAGCTGTTCGCGGCAGGTTATTCGGCCTGCTTTCTCGGCGCGATGAAGGCGGTATCGGGCAAGGTCGGGGTCAAGGTTCCAGCCGACGCCACCGTCACTGCGACGATCGGTTTCGGCCCGCGATCGGAGGGCGGCTACGGCATCACCGCCGATCTTGCGGTCAACCTGCCAGGCATCGAAAAAGCCGATGGCGAGCGGCTGGTCGCTGCGGCGCATGAGGTGTGCCCCTACAGCAACGCCACGCGTGGCAATCTCGATGTCGGGCTGAGCGTGGTGTGACGGGCCTGACACTGGCGGACGCGCAGCGGCGTGACGCCGCCGACCCGTTCGAGACAAAGCGCGCGCAGTTCGATCTGCCATCGGGCAAAATCTATCTCGATGGCAATTCGCTCGGTGCTTTGCCCCGCGCCACCCCCGCCGCCGTAGCCGACGTGGTGACGCGGCAGTGGGGCGGCGATCTTATCGCTAGCTGGAATGCCCATGACTGGATCGGCTGGCCGCAACGACTGGGCGACCGCATCGCCCAGCTGATCGGCGCGCGGGCTGGGGAGGTGATTGTCTGCGACACGACGTCGGCCAATCTGTTCAAATTACTGGCGGCTGCGCTGGCGGCGCGACCGGGGCGCACGACGATCCTCTCCGAACCGGGCAATTTCCCGACAGACCTGTATATGGCGCAGGGCGTCGCCGGGATGCTCGGCAACCGCGTGGTCCGGACAGTGTCCGCCGATGCGATCATCGACGCGATCGACGATGATACCGCGGTCGTCCTGCTCACCCATGTCCATTATAGTTCGGGCCAGCGGCTCGACATGGCGGGCATCACCGCGGCTGCCCATGCGCGCGGCGCGCTGATCCTCTGGGACTTGAGCCACAGCGTCGGCGCGGTCCCGGTCGACCTCACCGCTTGCGGCGTCGATATGGCGGTGGGTTGCGGCTATAAATATCTCAATGGCGGCCCTGGTGGGCCAGCCTTCCTGTTTGTCCGCGCCGATTTGCACGACAGGCTGCATTCGCCGCTATCCGGCTGGATGGGCCACGCCGCGCCTTTTGCCTTCGAGGACGACTATCGCCCTGCCCCCGGCACGACCCGTTTTCTGTGCGGCACACCGCCGGTGTTGGGGCTGGCGGCGCTGGAATGCGGACTGACATTGTTCGAAGACATCGACCTTGCTGCGCTCTTCGCCAAGGGCTGCGCCCTAGGCGACTATTATATCGCGCTGATGGACGAACGTTGCGGCAGGCACGGCTTTACCCTCACCTCACCGCGCGATCCGGCGCAACGTGGCAGCCATGTCTCCTATGCCCATGCCAGCGCCTGGCCGATCTGCCGCGCATTGGCCGCGCGCGGCGTGATCGGCGACTTCCGCGCCCCCGACGTGCTGCGCATGGGTTTTGCGCCGCTTTACAACAGCTTTGCCGATGTCTGGCACGCGGTCGAAGCCATCCGCGCGGTGATCGACGACCGCGCGTGGGACGTTCCAGTCTTTCATGCGCGAGCAGCGGTGACGTGAACTCCTGCTACGTCACTTTAGCCGTCGGCATGATCCACGCAGTGCCACGACCGTTGAGCTTGTAAACGAACCCCTCGCCGCTACGCAGCGCGTTACGCAACCCCTTGACCAGCGGTCCGATACTGACGGTGAGTTCTGCCGAATACATCAGCATGAAATCGCCATCGACGGTCAGTTCCTTGCTGCCGTCGAGTTCGACGACGTCGATCTCCTCGACCGGAACAGGTGCCTCGACAGCGAACACGCCTTTGCCCGATATTTTCGGCTGCACCAGCCCATTGCCCGAGAGCACGCCCGAAATGCTGGCGTGGCGATACGTGGTCAACTGGATCCCCGATCCGCACGCGTAGAAGGCCTTGTCGTCGAGCAACAGCGAATCGCCGTCGATCGCGCCGATGATGAAATTGCGCCGCCCCGGCTCGGTCCAGATCGTGCCATGGCCCGAAAAACGCGTCGCAAACGCCGACTCACCCGTTCCGGCCGATGCCATCGCCCGCCCGAAAAAGCCCTTGTCCTCATGCTTCTGCACCGTCGATTCGATCTTGCCATGCATATATTGCAGCGCGCCTGGTTCGAGCAGGATCGCCCCGCCTTTCAGCTCGATGCACAGCTGGAAAATATCGGTCGCCTCGGCGACATAGTGCATCGCGCCCTCGGCTGTTGGCAGTCCCCGGGTGATGACGCGCTTTTCGACATAACGATATTTGCCGATCTTGACGCCATCGGCTTCGACTTCCTCTTCAAGTCTGCGGTAATCGGCCATGACCTGCCCTCCCTAATTGAATGGATTGTCATCATCGGCATAGCGCTGGCCGATAAACTGGGTGTTGTTGGTGAAGGCATCGAGATCATGCTGCGCCAGATTGCGCAATATCTCGTCGACCCGCGCCTGCATCGTGTCGAGGCTCTGGCCGAGCAGGAAACTGGCCGACTTGCCGGTCTTGCGGAAGATTTCGGCACGGTGTCCGGCGGGAATGTCGATATAGCTTTGCACCAGCTTGGGCAGATGCACGTCGCGCATCTGATCGGTGTCGACACGGCTGAAACTCGGGACAGCCTCACGGTCCATGGCTTTCTCGACGTCGATGATTGACGCTAGGATGCGGGCGACGCTTGCTTTGGCGCTGTCGGGGATGCGGTCGTCGCTGTAATCGAAGGCGGGAGCGGCGGTCGGCTTTGCTGCGGGCGCAGGCGGCACCGGCGGCGCGGTATCGCCGCCCAGCAACCGACCGAGACGCCCCAACAAACTCATACCCCTGCTTCTCCGACCAATTCCACCCCGTCATAGCGTTGCCGTCCCCGGCTTTACAAGGACGCGCTGAGGTCGTTCGCCCGCATCGCACGCTGCCCCGCCTGTTGCTGCGCATCCACCGAATCGACCGTCGCGCGGACATCGGCAAATGCACGATGCAGCGCCGCAACCTGCGCAACCGCCTCTGCGCTGTCGAGCGCGATGCGGGCATTGCCATCGACGATGGGGGCAGCGGCGGCGCCCATCGCCGATGTCGCTGCGCTGGTCACACCGGCAATCCGGTCGAGCAGCAACCGCTGCCCCGCCAGCGTCTGGGCCGCAACCATGGCCGTGCGCAGCGCCGCAATGGTGGTGGCCGATGCGCGATCGACGCCCTTGATCAACTCGCCATTATTGCCGCGCACGATGCCGAGCAATTGCCAGCCCTGCATCGACACCGCCATGTGCGTCAGCAGATCGGCATGGCGCTGGCGCACCGCAAACAGCGCGCTCTCACGCAAGCGCCGCGCCCGCACCGGATCGCGCGCATCCAGTTGCCCGGCCAGCTTCTCGAACCGCGCATCGAGCGCGGCGCACAGCCGGATCGCTTCGGCCAGCGCGACCAGCAGCGGCCAGCTTGCCGCGCGGTCGGCGTCGATCGCCACAATGTCCTGCAACAACCGGTCGCGACCCTGCGCCAGCGCACCGAGCACAGCTTCGATTTCCATTTCGGCGCTGGCGTAGGACGCGAAATAATCCGTCAGCCCGCCGCCCACGGGAATGAAACCGAGCAATTTGCGCGGTTTCAACAACCGCTCACCCTCGCCCGGATCGAGCCGGGCGATGACCGCACGCAGCCGGTCGAGCTGGTCGTGCATCGCCGCGACCGTGCCATCGCTGGCGCTGCTCCGTGCCAGCGCGCGACGTGCCTGGTCGGACAAAGCCGCCACCTCCCGGCGGCCGACGCTGCCCATCTGGTCGGCCTTACTGTCGAACGCCGGATCGCGGAGATCGAGCGACAGATATTCCCCGGCATATTCGCGCGCCATTGCCTCGATCCGCGCCTGCCGCGCCGCATCGACCGGGACCTCGCCGCCCTCGGCGAGCGCGGGAGCGCGGCCGACCGGCTCGGGCGGATCGAGCGCCAGTTCGTTCATGCGCTTGGCGTCATAGCGTCAGGCGACCAGCGCGTCGGGCCGATGCTCCGGCCCGCTGACGCCATAGATTTGCGCGCGCTGCACGATCATCCCGGCCCAGCGTGTATGCGTCGCCGGCTCGCACATGCTGCCGTTGCTGCCAAACACCGCCGGTGCCTCACGATCGAGGATGGCGCGTGCCTCGTTCATCTCGATCAGGTCTGGGCGATAGACCGAGTGGATCACGCCGATTTGCGATGGGTGGATCGCGGTCTTGGTCAGCAGGCCATGTTCGATATCCTGCTCGACTTCACGGCGCAGCACATCGGGTTCGCCGAAATGCTCGAACACCGGGGCTGCAACCGCAAAGCCGTTGGGAATGAACGTACCGGCAATATCGCGGATGACGCTGCCCAGCGGTCCGTCGTAGGCGGTGCGCTCCCGCGAGCGGCGGATGCCGAGCAGGTTGAGGATGTCGTTGCCGCCGATCCGCACCGCCGAGACGCGCTCGGAATAGGGACGCAATTGATCGCACAGCCGCGCCAGCGCCTGCCGGTCGAACGCTTCCTCGCCCTCGATCGTCGGCATGATCCGGTGATTGTCGTGCATAAGCGCGCTCAGCCAGCCGGGCAGGCTCTGCGTCGTCACTTTGGGCAGGACAAAGCCGTCGACCCGGTCGATCCCGGCAAGGTCCATCAACTGGCAAAACATGGCGAGGTCGCGCGGGCGGACATAGACCGATACCGATGGCCGGTCGGTCACCAGCGATTTCAGCAGCACTCCGATGCGTGTCAGTGCTTCATCGACCTGATCGTCGCGGATCGAATCTTCGAGGCACAATACCACCGACCGCAGCTCGGGGATCGAGCCATGCACCACCGCCGCCATCACCGGGTTGATCGCGGGCACATACAGCGTGGCACCCAGCTCGACTACGCTCATGACTGTTCTCCTCCGAGATCTTTGATGATGGTGATCGCGCGCCAGCTATGCAAGCGGCGCTCGGTCACCGGCACGCCAGCGTCATCGGCGAGATGGCGGATATGGGCAATGGCCGGATCGGCCAGGTCGGCGACGAAAATGCGATCGGGCACGCGGCGCAATATGGCGCGGGTCGCCTCGGCAATGCCGGGTTTCAGCCGGTTGATGTCGCTTACGCCACAGTCGGCGACGATCGCTGCGATCATCGCTTGCGCGCCCGCTCGCGCCTCCGCAGCGAGCGTCGGGGACCAGCCCGAGCCGCGGCCCTGCCACGCCCCTGCCGCTTCAACATCGGCAAGGAACTGGCGGCTGAGATCGTGCGGAGCGAGATCGGCCAGCGACAGGCAGGCGTGAAACTCTCCGCGGCCGACCAACGCGTCGTTGAGCACCGAACGGCTGACAAGACCCGAGACGATACCGTTGAGCAGCCCGCTAGGGATGGCGTAATCGTCGATTGTCGCAGCCAGATCGGCGACCCCGGCGGGATCGGCGACGACGGCAAGGAACGGCGCGAAGCCGCTGTCGCTGGCCACAAGCGAAGCATCGAGTTCGCCGCGAATTGCGCCCTTACCGGTCCAGCCATCGACGAACACCGCAGAGGCCGTGCCATGCCGTTGCGCGATATAGGCCAGTGCAACAGCATCGATGCCGCGCCCGCGAATGATGCTGATCGAATAATGATGCGCGGTCACACCTAGCCGACGCAGCGCGCGGGTCAGCAATATGCCTATCGGCGTGCCTGCACGGGCCAGCGAGACAATGACGCATTCCCGCGCAGTCTGGGGCCGTTGACGGATAGCCTCTGCCAGCCGCTCGATATCGTGGCGCAAACGCGCGGCATTGTCTGCCAGTGCCGCCCGATACAGCCGCATATAGCGCGCGTCGGGCGCTGTTTCGGCCGACAGCATCTCCGAATAATGCCGGGCGCCCGACTGGATCAGCCGCTCCTTGTCCGCCACCGGCGTCGCTGCGATGATCGCCGGCTTGAGCAGAAAGATGACATCGTCGGAATCGTAGGAGCCGGAGAATGTCCAATCACTGCCGGACGCGGGGCTGGCCATTCAAGCGACCCAGTCGTTGTCGGCGACGACGGCCGCCCAAAGCTGCGAGCGCGTCGGTGCCATGGCGAAATCACACAAATCCATGAAACCGACATCGGAAATACTGTCGCCGATTCCGATCACCGGCGTGTCGGGCGCATTGGCGCGCACGCGATCGATCATGTAGCGCACCGCATGACGCTTGCTGAGCCACGGCGGGAGATATGCCAGATTATTGCCATTGCGGTGACAACGCCAGCCTGCTGGCTTGGTTGCGACAAGATCGCCTTCGAGTGCTGCCAGCGCAGCATTGTCGCGTTCGTTGCTCTTGATGACGATATACAGATCTAGGCCGTTCTCGTCGACCGACCAGTGGCGAAAACGGGTGGTGCACAGCGCATCGGTCAGCGCATGATAGACGTCGAGCACCGCGTCGCCTTCGGCGGCCTGCGCGCTCAGATGGTCATGCCATTCGAGATCGAGAGCGCCGTCGGCCAGCAGGATGCAGCCGCCGTTCGAGGCGATGGCCGGGGCCTGCCGAATAGCGACCCGCGCCAGCACATCGCGGCCGCGCGCCGTCACGGGCACCACCAATCCGCTCTCCAGCCAGTGCAGAAAATGCTGCTGCATCGGCGTCGCGAACCCGCTCGGGCTGCCGTCGATCAGGCTGCTCATCTGCCTGAGACCGGCGCGATCGGGCGGACACTTCTCGAGCGTCTGGAACAATGTGTCGTCGAGGTCGGTGAGGATCAGCGGCGTCATGCGCCGGCTCCGCCTGAGTAGCGGCACAGAAGCAATTCGACTGGCACCGCCGATTCAAGCTCCGCCAGCGCCGCCTCTGCTTCGGCGACCTGTTCGCCCGCGATTTCGCTGACGATGACCACCTTGTCGGGCTCGTGCGCCAGCATATTGTAGAGGAAGCAGGGCGCGCCGCTGCCGTAGCGGTCGCTGAACCGCGACACGCTGGTCATTGCCGCACCTGGCAGCGCCGGGCTGCGGGTGATGCACTGAACGGCGGCGATGCCGCCCTGCGCCTCGATCGCCTCGGCGACGCGCAACGCCTCATAGCTGTGCTCGCCTTCGCCAAGGACGAGCACACGCTCGCCGACGCGTGCCGCGACAGTCGGGCGAACTGCCGCTTCGGCCACGAAAAGCCCGGTGCGGCTGGCCATGCCCTCGGGCGGGGCCGCTCCGGCTGTGTTGCTACTGCTCGGCAGCACGGCCGGTGCGAGCGTCTCGCCCGCACTCCAGCGCATCGTCCCGCTGACAATGGCGTACGCCGTTCCGGCACGCGGCAGTGCGTTCAGATAAGCCCGATCGCTCCAGTCGGTGATGCACAGCGTCTCGATGCGCTCGACTGACGGCATCGCCTCGACCAGCGCCCGCGCCGCCGCGACGAAGGTTTGGCCAGTCGAACATTCATCATCGACGATGACCAGCGTCCGCGCCGAGCCAGCCACATCGATCAACGCCGGATCGGCGATCTGCACCAGATGCGTCGTCGCATGGCTGTGCCCCTCCTCGAATCGCGCGATGACACTCGCGCCCTCGACCCGCTGTCGCGACGATTGCAGATAGACGATGCGCTTACCCGGATGACGCGCCTGAAAGGCCGCGAAACTGCCCTGCCCCAGCGCCGTCGCCGTCTCCGCCATACCCAGCATCACGATTGGCTCAGGCAGATCGGCGGGCAGCATCGCCGCCAGCGCATCCATCGTCGCGCGCATCGCCGCGGGGCGCGCCGGCAGATGGCGGCCCAGCACGGTGCTGACGATCAGAAACCCGCGCTTGGGGTTGGCGCGCGCAGCGACCTGACACCAGTCAGCAATGGCGATACTGTCGTCGCAGAACAGCTCGAGCGTGCCGGTCGGCAGCGTCGCGGTGAGCGCGGGCGGGGAGAGGATGTCCTGCAAAATTCCAGCTCGTCATTGCGAGCGTTGCGAAGCAATCCAGTGCCTCGCAGAACCGCTCTGGATTGCCACGCTTCGCTCGCAATGACGAAACGCAAAAAATTAGGCGTGGACGATGATGCTGACCACCGACTGGCGCAGCCGCTGCACCACGTCGCGCCGGTTGCTGTCGCGCGATAGCGCAACCTGCGGCGCGTCGATACCCGACGCCGCCAGCATTTCATGCACTAGCGACACCTTGATGCCGAAATTGACATTTTCGCTGATCGAACCGCGATCGCGCAACTGGCCATGCGCCAGTGAGGACGACGTTATGCCGATCAGATTGCCGCATTCATCGAGGATTGCCCCACCCGAAGACCCAGAGCCGATCGGCGCCGTAAACTGAAAGCGCGCAACATCGCCCTCCCACCCCTTCAGTCCCGAAACATTGCCGGTCGACACCTTCAAATCCGCTCCGAGCAGGTCCATCAGCGGATAGCCCGCAGCCAGCAAGGCTTCCCCTAGCCAGATTGCCGCGACATTGCGCATCGGCAGCGGATCGCCCGCAACATCGCCCTGCAACAGCGCCAGATCATGCAACGGATCGACCGCCAGCACCGCCAGCGCCTGCTTGCCGCGCCCAAGCTTGAAGTCATTGCCGCCGTCGATGACGTGCGCGTTGGTGACGATGATCCCGGGCGCGACCAGCACGCCACTGCCGCTACCCAGCGCGGTTCCGGGGGGAGCGGGTCCACGGTCACCGCCTCCAGAAGGGCCGACATCGCCGCCGCTCCACACATGTTTGCGCCCCGGGATGCCATCGACGGCAAAATTACGCGCGCGGGCGAACGCCTCGATGCCGAAGGTGAACCCCTCGTTCGCCACCTTCACTCGCCGCGCGCCATTGCGGATATAGATTTCGGCGATAATCACGGCGGCCAGCTGGTCGAACGGCGCGGGAAAATCATAGCTTGTCCCGCCCAGTTCGACGGTCAGCGGATAACAATCGTTGACGAAACCGCCGCTGCGTTCGTCATTGATATAGAGCAGGATTTCGGCGCTTTCGCCGAGGTCGGCCAGCGACGGCAAATGCCATTCGCCCACGCCGCTGCCGCGTTCGAGCGCCCGGAACGCGCCTTGTGCAGACACGGCGACCACCGCGATGCGATCGGCATCGCGCCCGCGCAGATGGATGCGGCAGGCTGCGCCATCGGCGACCGACAGTCGCTCACCCGGCTGTGCTTTCACCATGATCGCTCGCCCCCCACAGCGCCCCGCCGCCTCATGCCGCCAATCGACGGGCGACGGTGGCGAACGACACCTCAGTATCGACAATAATGCCATCGACTTGCTCTGGCGTTAACCGCCCGGTCAGCACCCCGCTCCAGTCGCCGACCAGATGGCAGCCGACCTGATCGGCATAGACCACCCCGCCCGCAGGCCGCGCGTTGATTTCCAGCAATTTCCAACTACCGTCCTCGGCGCGGCGAAACTGGCAATTGACCAGTCCATGCAGCCCGAACCGCTCGACCAGCGCGGTGACGGCCGGCTCGAGCATGTGGCGCGTGGCGATCTGCTGATGCCCGTTGGCGAGCTTGGTCCGCGCCGCATATTTGAGCAGCGCGCCTTGATGGCACAGCATATCGAACGAAATTTCCGGTCCAGGCAGATAGGGCATGACGACAATCTCGTCGATTGCGCCCTCGCGCTCCTGTTCGCGCAGCGCCGCCAGATACTGGTCGGGGCGAACTTCGCGGCGGTCGGGATCGTTGAGATGCGCCAGCGGTTTGGCATCGACCAGCCCCCAGAAACCGAGCCCGTTGACTCCGCGGCGCGGCTTGACGCACGGCGCTGCGCTGTCTGCGGGCCAGTCGGCCAGCAATGCCGCCAACGTATCGCTGCTGCTGACTAGCCATGTCGGCAAATGCCAGAGCTCCCCCGCCATCGCCTCGGCAAAGGCAAATTTGTCATCGAGCAAATCGAGCACCGGTAGTGTCGCGGGGAGGTGCACCGCGCAGGGCATGTCTGCCCCGGCAATCGCCTTGCGCCGCCGCGTCGGGATCAGCAAGTCGATCCGCTGTTCGACTATCGTCGCGCGCACCCAGTCGAGATAGGCCGCACCATCGTCAGGGTCGGTATCGCCGCCATCGACCCATGTCGCGCTCGGCCCGGCATGGCGCGGACTATGCGCGCCGATGCTGATGGACACATCCAGCGACGGATCGGCGGCGCGCATCAGCGCGGCAATGGGCGCGAGGGAGAAGCCGCGATTGAACCAGATGCGCATCAGCTACCCGATGGTCACAGACTTACCCGTGCTGCATTCACCCGACATTGACACCCATGCTGCCCGCAAGACCGGCAAGTCCGCTCTCCCAGCCCTCACCGATTGCCTTGACCTTGATGTCGCCGGCCGACCCGCGATAGAGTTCGACGAAGATCATCGCCGCATTGGTGCTGCCGTCTTCCGACAGGTCGAAGCGCGCCAATTCCTTGCCGTCGGCATCGTTGAGCACGCGGGCATAGGCGTTGGATACCGAACCGAAATTCTGGCGGCGTTCCGCAGCATCGTGGATAGTAACGCCGATCACCACCTTTTTCACGTCGGCGGGCAGTTTGGCGAAATCGATCTTGACCGTCTCATCGTCGCCTGCGCCATCGCCGGTGCGATTGTCACCGCCATAAACCACCGATCCGTCGGGCGAGATCTTGTTGTTGTAGAAAATGAAATGTGCGTCGCTCAGCACTTTCCCGTTTTCACCGAGCACGAACGCCGAGGCATCGAGATCGAATGCCGCGCCGTCAGTCGCCCGCGTGTCCCAGCCGAGGCCGACCGTGACCGATGTCAGTCCGGGTGCTTCTTTGCTCAGCGATACATTGCCGCCCTTGCTCAACGATACTGCCATGTCGCAATCCTTCTGTCCCGGGGAGAAACGGGGGGGCATCGGGTGCCGCCCCCGCAGGCGATCAACCGATGTTGACGCCAAAGTTTCCGGCGAGCGGGCCGAGTCCGCCCTTGAAACCTTGGCCCACAGCGCGGAACTTCCATTCGCCGCCATTGCGATAGACTTCGCCGAGGATCATCGCGGTTTCGACCGAGGCGTCTTCGGACAAATCATAGCGAACGATTTCCGAACCGGTCTTGTTGTCGACCAGTCGGATGAAGGCGTTCGATACCTGACCGAAGCTCTGGCCGCGTCCTTCGCCCTCGTGGATGGTGACGGTGACCGCGACCTTGTCGACATCGGCAGGCATTTTGGAGAGGACGATCTTGACTTGCTCGTCGTCGCCGTCGCCTTCGCCGGTGCGGTTATCGCCCTGGTGGATCACCGCGCCGCCGACGTCCTTGTTGTTATAGAAGCAGAAATCGCCGTCGTTGCGCACCTTGCCGGTGGCGGCAAGGAGGAAGGCCGAGGCGTCGAGATCGAAATCCTGACCGTCGGTGGCGCGCACGTCCCAGCCAAGCCCGACCATGATTTCGTCGAGACCGGGCGCTTCCTTGGACAGGCTGACGTTGCCGCCCTTCGACAGTGAGATAGCCATGGCGTTGCTTCCTTTCTGCGGGTTGCGGATAACCGGACCGTCCGGCCATCCGCCTGGTTATGTGTTCAGGCCGTCACGTCGGCGACGATGTCCGACTCGCCGTCCGGGTTGGCGCGATTCCAGCGCACCGACGACCAGAAAGCGAGGCCGATCAGCACCGCACCGATCAGGCCGGTGAGGACTTCCGGGATATGCGCGAAAGTTTTGATGTACATGATCACCGCCAGCGCCATGATCGCATAGAATGCGCCATGTTCGAGGTAGCGATACTGCGACATCGTTCCCTTCTGGACCAGAAAGATGGTCATCGAGCGGACGAACATCGCACCGATGCCGAGGCCGATGGCGATAACGATGATGTTACTGGTCAACGCAAACGCGCCGATCACCCCATCGAACGAGAAGCTGGCATCGAGCACCTCGAGATAGAGGAAAGCACCGAAGCCGGCTTTGGCGACATCACCGCTCGACGGCGTCGGCGGTTCGAGCACATGGTTGACGATTTCGACCGCGATGTAGGTCAGCAGACCGCCGACCGCAGCGATGAAGAACGTCAGCGCGTCTTCGTCGGTCAACATGGTCGATGTCGCCCAGGTGGCAGCGAGAACGATGCCGATGGCTACGGCCTCGATATTCGCGACCTTGGCCAGCGGCCGTTCGATAAAGCCGATCCAGTCATGTTCCTTGTCGGCATCGAAAAAGAATTTCAGGCCGACCATGCCCAGGAACGCGCCGCCGAAGCCCATCAGACCAACGTTAGCCGCCGTTACAATCTCGCTGTATCGGCTCGGCTCATTAAGCGCGAGTTGCACCGCCTCTATCGGCCCCACGCTGGCCGCGATCATGACGATAACCAGCGGAAAAACGATACGCATGCCGAAGACGGCGATGATGATGCCGATGGTCAGAAATCGTTGTTGCCACACCGGGTCCATGTCCTTGAGCACAGACGCGTTGACCGCTGCATTGTCGAACGACAGCGACACCTCGAGGATCGACAGGATGATGCAGATCCACAGGATGCTGAGCACCCCTTCGACCGTGCCGGTCGATACCCAGCCGTACCAGCCACCCAGCGCCAGCATGACAGCGGTGAAGATCAGCGACCCTCCGAAATGTTTGAACATTATCTCTTCGTCCCTGTTGCGCCGTCCGGCTGCCAGTCTCAGTCTTTCGATCCCGCCGCCCAGCGCAGGATGATGCCGACATCGTCGGCATATTCCTTCTGGTCGCGGTAATAACGCATGTGCCGTTTCAGATCGAGCGCGCCATTATCGTTCGAGACTACCGCGATGCCGCACAGGCGGCAATTGTCGCGACCTTCGTCGAGCCTGATCTCGATCTCGGGCTGGCCTGGGATGGTCATGCGCACGACGCCATCGGTCTTGGCCCAGTTGGGCACCCCGTCATAGATCAGCGCAAACACCGCCAGCGTCTTGATCTGGTCAAAGAATTTGCCGTTGACCCTGATCGTCTCCCCTGCCGAAACCGCACCGGTGCGGTCGTCGCCCGACAGCTGGATATAGGGCTCGCGGTCGAACGACCCGAAGTTTTTGCCAAGCGCTTGAATGCACCCTTTGAAGCCGTCCTTCAGTTCGAACAACACGCCCAGATCGAGATCGATATTCTTGGGCGCGCTGCTGAAAAAGCCGCGCTTGGCGCTGGGGTCTGCCTGGCTCCAGTTGAGATTGAGCAATATTTCACCAAAGGTAGCGCCAGTCTTTTTCAGACTGACGCTGGGACTGGATTTCTCAAGCGTAATCTTCTTCAAGCTGATCGGGGCTGAAGGCGCGGGCGCGGGCGCGGGCGCTGGTGCCGGGGTCGGCGCAGGTGCTGGCGCAGGTGCGGGAGCCGCGCTCTCCACCTCGCCGCCGAAATGCGCGATCAAACTGGCCAAGCCTCCGGCAAACCCGGCGGCAATCGTCCCCAGTTTCCAGCCTGAGCTGTGGCGATACATTTCGATCATCATCACCGCCTTTTCGGCAGAGAGATGATCGGCGACCGGGAACACCGCCTTGCCGCCGTCAATGGTCACTGTCAGCGGACGCGATTCGCCGATCGGGCTGCTGTCATGCGTCGCGGTGAAAACGATGCGATCGATGGTCGTCGGCAACGCATCGAGATCGAGCGAGAAAATCGCCTTGTCCGAAGATGGTGTCAGACTGATTCCGCCTTCCGGCGTGCGCGGGTTGGAGAACAGCACGACATAACGATCATCGCCGATCTTTTTCGCGGCATCGAGCCCGAAAGCGGCGACATCGACCCCCGCCATACCGAACGACACCGCAACTTCGCACTTGGCCCCGATCCCCAAATCGGCAAGCCCGCGCTTCTCACCCTTTTGCAACTGCATACGACCGTCTCTCACCCATGAACTGCCCCGCGCAGGGGCATGAAGTTCGCGTCCGGATGCCTTGCTAAAGGCCGGTCATGGGCAAGTCCATGTGTTTTTGATCGACCGGCGGTGACTGCGAATGTGCAACGAAGCTGCAACAAATGCTGCCGGCCATCCAGTGTTACTTGACCACTCATTGTCCGCCGCGTCGGGCGATTCGCGATGCGCGCCAGACTGGCGATTAGTCGGCCTGGCGCGCGATCGCTGCTTATCCTCAAAAATTGATCCGGCCCTCCACGCCGATCAGCCGCCGCGCACCAGGGGAGGCGAAGCTTCCGCCGAACTCGATCGCCGGAATCACCTCGTTGAGATATTTGCGGTCGAGCAGATTCTCGGCGAACACCGCAAGGCTCCAGCTTTCACCCTCGACACCGGCGCGGACGTTGAGCACGCCGAACGCTTCGCGCTCCGCCACATCATAGCGCGCATTGCCGACGAAAGCGGGCAGCGCCAGCGCGGAGATGGGCAACAGGCCGCTGAACAAAGTCGGCGCCTCTTGATCCTGGAAAGTGTGGAACCAGGTCGGGCCGGTGATGCGATAATCGGCGCGCAGGGTGAAATCGAGGCTGTCGCTCATCGGGAAATTGATCTGCGTGCCGAGGTTGATCGTGTAATCGGCGGTGTAAGGCGATTCATTGCCGACCGTGGACGGGCGCGAAACATTTTCTCTGATCTCGCTGTCGGTGACATTGACCGCTCCGAACAGCCGCCAGCCATCGATGACGCGCACGCTGGTGTTAAACTCGACGCCCTGCACCCGCACCTCGTCGATGTTGGAGACGACGCGGAGCAAGCCGAAGCTGCCGACGAAAAATTCGAAGAACTGCATGTCGTCGATATCGGTGTGATAAGCGGCGAGATCGAAGGTAACGCGGTTGTCGAACAGCGATCCCTTGATGCCGACCTCGAACGCGCTCGACACTTCCTTGTCATATCGGTCGGTGATCAGCACGGTCGATCCGACGAAGGCGTTGTTGGCGGCGATGATCGCGGCCGATCCCTGATTGTTGAAGCCGCCGGACTTAAATCCGATGCCCCAGTTGGCGTAGATGTTGGTGTTGTCCATCGGCTGCCAGCTCAGCTCGATCTTGGGCTGGAGTTGGCGATAGCTGGCCGATTGCGGGCTGAACGCGCCGAATGCCTGTCCCGGATTGATAGGCCCGCCGCTGAACGGATCGACCGCCGTCGGCACTCGGCTGCGGCTGCTGCGATCCTCTATATCGTAGCGCAGCGCGACACCGATATCGAAGCTGTCGGAGATGGCATAATCGACCGATCCGAAGGCGGCGTAGACATTGGTGCTGAAGGCATCGGCGAGCAGCAGCGACGTTGGGTTGGAACTGCCCGGCGCGTTGTACAGATCGCGGCTGACGCCAGCGCCGGTGTCCGCGCCGAGACTGACGCCGGTGTCGCGGTTGATGTGGAGGTAATAGATGCCCGCCTGCCATTGCAGCGCGCCATCCCCCTGCGAGGCGAGGCGCAGCTCGCCGCTGAAATCCTCCTGCTCGCGCACCTGCAATTGGGTGCCGTCGCATGTCGTCGGCGAATAAGCGCCGAAGGTCGAGCCATTGGCGGGGGCGAAGATGAACGGCACTGGGATCGCGCCGATGAACCCAGGCTGGTTGACCGGATAGCCGGTGTTGGCGGCGGTCGACGCAAAGCATTGCGCCACGGCAGCATTGCCGGCGGGGAGAGCGGCGCTGATGTAGCGGGCGAAATCGGCGCTGGTGCCGTCGGCAGTCAGTTCCTGCTCGACGTTCGAATAGAGTGCCCAGGCGGTGAGCCCGACGCCGCCGAGATCATGCTCGATCTTGATCGAGGCATCGAAACTGGTCTGATCGTTGGTCGGGCGGATATTGCTGTAATAGCGGAATTCATGATCGTTGACGTCTTCGTAGAAGGCTGGATTGACCCCTGCGAAGGCGGGGATGTGGAATATCGAATTGAAGTTGATCGACGCACCCGACAGGTCCGAATAGCGGACCTTGAAATCCACCTCGGTATCGTCGCCCAGCTCGGCCATGAAGCGACCGTCGATCGACCAGACCTGCTGGTCGTCGACCACTTTGCGGTCGAGAAATTCGTTGCGGTAGAAACCATCGGTAGTGCTGTAGTAGCCTGAGACGACGAACCCTGCGCTCTCAGACACCGGGCCGGACAGGTATGCCGTGCCTTCGATGCTGTTCTCATTGGCGTAGCGCACTGTGCCGCCGCCGGTCAGCGTGTCGCTCGGCTCCATCGTCGAAATGACGATGGCTCCCGCCGCCGCGTTGCGGCCATAGATCGCGCCCTGCGGACCTTTGAGGATTTCGATCTGGCGCAATGTGCCCTGCACCTGGTTCAGTTGCGCGGTGTTGGTCTTGAGAATGCCATCGACGACCAGCGCCACCGAGCTTTCGGCATCGCGCGCGCCGTTGATGCCGCGAATATTGATCTGCGTATCGCCCGCCTCCGCCGTGCCGGTGACGATGGTCACGCCGGGTGTCAGCTGCGCAAAGCCCTGCGCGCTGTTCGCCCCGGTGTTGACCAATGTCTCGGCGGTGAGGACGGTCACCGAGGCCGGAACATCGACCAGCCGCTCGGTCTGGCGGCGCGCGGTGACGATGATTTCTTCTTCGCCCTCCTCGGCAGCAGGCGCGGCATTCTGCGCCTGCGCGGTGGCGGGAAGTGCGACGAACGCTACGAAGGCGGCGGCGGACAGCAGGCTGATCTTGGTGGCGCGCATGATGGTCAACTCCTGATGCAGCCCGACGATGCCGTCAGACCGTGTCTCCTCGGGACGATGGAAGGGCAATCGGCCAGCGCGGCTGTGCAGGTCTGGCAGTCACGGTAAGGCAGCGGGCGAAGCGGCGGTGATCGCGTCCGGTGGCAGCGGACGCGGCAAGGCGGGCCGCTTTGGCCCGCCTTGCTTTTGCCCCCGAGATGCAGCCTGATAGGATCATTCGCCGGAACAGCCCCCGTCCTTGCGTTGCCGACGGTGTATTGTATACATTTGCTGCACGTCAAGCGGTTTGGAGAGACGATGTCGAAAGCCTCGGAACGGGCCTATGCACAGATCCGTGCGATGATCCTGTCGGGCGAATTGCCGTCGGGGTCGCAGATCGGCGAAATCCAGCTGGCGGCGACCTGCGGTGTCTCGCGCACGCCGGTGCGGGAGGCGCTGCGGCGGCTCGAGGCCGAGGCGCTGGTCCGCCGCACCGAATCGCAGCGCAGCTTCGTCGCCGACTGGTCATTGGACGATGTCGAGGACGCGTTCGAGCTGCGCGGGATGCTCGAGGCACTGGCGGCACGGCGCGCGGCGGAGCGGCTGACGGTCGCCCAGCACGCCGAGCTTGCGGCCTGCAATAGCCAGTTGGAGCGGGCCATTGCGCTCCCGTCTCCCGACATCGCCGCCTTTTTGGACGCCAACCGCGCGTTTCACGCGATCATCGCCGAAGCTGCCGCCTCACCGCGCCTCGCGGCGATGCTGGCGGGCGTCACCGAACAGCCGGTGGTGCTGCGCACCGCGCGCAACTACGACATCGACAATCTGCGCCGCTCATGGCGCGAGCATGACGAACTGCTTGCCGCTTTTGCCGCGCATGACGGCGAATGGGCGCATGCGGTGATGGCCGCGCATATCCGCCGCGCCTTCCACGCCTATGCCGATGCGCATCGCGGCGGCGTGGCCGTTTTTGCCGAGGCCGCCGAATAGGGGATAATCGCCTCTTGATTATGTATACAATTCTGCAATGCTTGGGACATGACGCCGCCCACCCACATCGAAATGGTCGAGGTCGGCCCGCGCGACGGATTGCAGAATGAGGCGCGCCTCGTCTCGACCGCTGACAAGCTGGCGCTGATCGAGCGAATGATTGCTGCGGGCAGCCGTCGCATCGAGGTGGCGAGCTTCGTCAACCCCGCCAAAGTTCCGCAGATGGCCGATGCGGCGGAGGTGTGTGCGGCGCTGCCGCAACGCGACGATGTCACCTACATCGGGCTGGTGCTGAACCAGCGCGGGGCAGAGCGGGCGCTGGCGACGGGGCGTATCGATCAGCTCGGCGCGGTGTGCGTTGCCACCGATCGCTTCGCCATGGCCAACCAGGGCCAGACCAGCGACGAATCGGTCGCGGTCGCCCGATCGCTGATTGCGGTCGCCCGCTCCGCCGGAAAGACCGGACAGGCGACCATCTCCGCCAGCTTCGGCTGCCCGTTCGACGGCGAAGTGTCCGAAGACCGCATAGTTGCGATGGCACTTGCGCTGGCTGAGGCCGATCCGGTCGAGGTGGCGCTGGCCGACACCATCGGCGTCGGCGATCCGGCAAAGGTCACGCGCCTCGTCACCCGCGTCCGCCAGGCCATCGCGCCGATCCCGGTGCGCGTCCATTTCCACAACACGCGCGGCACCGGCCTTGCCAATGTCTGGGCGGCAGTGCTGGCCGGGGCGAGCACCGTCGACGCCTCGCTTGGCGGACTCGGCGGCTGCCCGTTCGCGCCCGGCGCTGCGGGCAATGTCGCGAGCGAGGATGTCGCATACATGCTGGCGCGCAGCGGCATCGCCACGGGTCTCGATCTCGACGCGCTGATCGACGCCAGCCGCTGGCTCGGCACCATCATGGACAGGAAAATGCCCGGAATGGTCGGTCATGCCGGCGGTTTTCCGGTGGCAGCATAAGGGGAGTTTCGCATGGTCTATCGCCTGGGTGTCGATGTCGGCGGGACGTTCACCGACTTGCTGCTGCTCGACACGAGCAACGGGGATTTCTGGCGGCACAAGACGCCATCTACCCCGCATGACAGCAGCGAGGGCATCCTTGCGGGCGTGCAGGCGATTTGCGCGTCGGCGGGGATGGCGGCGTGCAATATCGAGACGATCCTGCACGGTACTACCGTCGCCACCAATGCGGTGCTGGAGGGCAAGGGCGCCCGCGTCGGGCTGGTGACGACCGAGGGCTATCGCGACATCATGCAGATCGCCCGCAGCTTCGTCCCCGGCGGGCTGGCCGCATGGATCATCTGGCCCAAGCCGCAACCGCTCGCCGCGCTGGAGGATACGGTCACGGTAAAGGGGCGGATGAATTCGGCGGGCAGCGAAGTGCGCCCGCTCGACGAGGCCAGCGCCCGCGCGGCACTGGAGACGCTGAAAGCGCAGGGCGTCGAGGCGGTCACCGTCAGCCTGATCAACGCCTACGCCAATGGCGCGCACGAAAGCCGCATCGGCACGCTGGCGGCGGAGATACTGCCCGGCGTGCCGGTCTCGCTCAGCCACGAAGTGTTGCCCGAGATGCAGGAATATGAGCGGACGCTGACGACGGTCGCCAACGCTGCCGTCCGCCCGGTGGTCAGCCGCTATGTCGCCAATCTCAAGCAGCGCCTCGCCGACCAGCGCTTTACCGGTAACCTGTCGCTGCTGCGCTCGGACGGCGGACTGATGTCGGCGGGCAAGGCGCAGGAGCATCCGGTCAATATATTGATGTCCGGCCCGGCGGGCGGCGTCACCGGCGCGCTGTGGGTGGCGAAACATGCGGGGTTGAACAATATCCTGACGCTGGACGTCGGCGGCACCTCCACCGACGTCGCGCTGATCGAAAATCTCGAGCCGCGCCGCCAGCGCACCACCGATGTCGGCCATCTGTCGGTGCGCGCATCGGCACTCGACGTGAAGACGGTCGGCGCGGGCGGCGGGTCGATCGCCTATGTGCCGGAGCTGACCAAGGCACTGCGCGTCGGGCCTCAGAGCGCCGGGGCGGTGCCGGGGCCGGTTGCTTACGGCAAGGGCGGCGAACTGCCGACGGTGACCGACGCCAATGTCGTGCTCGGCTATCTGCCGGAAAATCTGCTCGGCGGCACTTTCAAGCTCGACCGCGAGGGCGCGACGAGGGCGGTGCAGACCATCGCCGATGCGCTGGGCATCGACCTGATGGCGGCGGCGCGCGGCATCATCGATATCGTCAACGAGAATATGTTCGGTGCGCTCCGCATGATATCTGTGCAGCAGGGCTATGACCCGCGCCACTTCGCGCTGATGGGGTTCGGCGGGGCGGGGCCGCTGCACGTCAATGCGGTGGCGCGGCTGATGGGCAGCTGGCCCGCCGTTTCGCCCGTCTCCCCTGGCGTGCTTTGCGCTCTCGGCGATGCGACGACGCGGATGCGCACCGAAAGCGCGCGCAGTTTCTCCCGCCTCGCCTCGACGGCCGAAGCAGGCGAATTGCAGGCCATCCTCAGCGACATGGCCGAACAGACCCGCGCCGAGCTGGTCTCGGACGGCGTGCCTGCCGGGGAAATCGAGATCAGTTTCGAGGTCGACATCCGCTACGCTGGACAGGCATTCGAAGTGCCGCTGACCATCACCCCTGATGTGCTCGCGCGCGACGGGGTGAACGGCCTGCTCGACCGCTTCGATGTCGAGCATGAGCGATTGTTCACCTTCACCATGGACACGCCGCACGAGATCGTGAATCTGCGCGCGGTGGCGGTCGGTCGCGCGCTTGATCTGCCTGCGCAGGAGCTGCCCAAGGGCGATGGCGATCCCATAGCCGCCAAAATCCGCGATCATATGCTGTGGATGGACGGGCGCGAGCAGGCGGCGGTAATCTATGACCGGTCGAAGCTGCGGCAGGGCGATATCATCCCCGGCCCCGCCATCGTCATCGAAATGGATGCGACGACGCTGATCGAAAGCGGCTGTGTCGGTAGCGTCGATGCCGTCGGCAATATCCTGATCAACTTGGCCTGAGGAGGACGAGACATGCCTGCCACCATCGTCCAGACCAACCCCACCCCGTTCAACCGGATCGCGATCGATCCGGTGACGCTCGACATCATCGAAAACGCCATGCGCAATGCGCGGATCGAGATGGACGCGACGCTGGTGCGCACCGCCATGTCGCCGGGCATCCGCGAACAGGGCGATGCCTTTCCGCTGATCGCCGACCATGAAGGACGGATGATCGTCGGCCAGTTCGGCAGCTTTATCGGCGGCTTCCTGAATGGATATAACGGCACTCTGGAGGACGGGGACATGATCTTCCTGTCCGATCCCTATTCGGTCGAAGGGGCGATTTCGCACTCGAACGACTGGCTGGTGCTGCTGCCGGTATTCAAGGACGGGCGGCTGATCGCCTACACCGCGATGTTCGGGCACCAGAGCGACATCGGCGGGCGGGTGGTCGGCTCGATGCCGATTTCGGCGCGCTCGATCTTCGAGGAAGGGGTGCGCATCCCGCCGGTGAAAATCTGGAAGAAGGGCGAGTATAACGAAGACCTGATGAAGCTGGTCATGCACCAGACGCGCAAGCCCGACTGGTGCCAGGCCGATCTCAACGCGCTGATCGCCTCCTGCCGCGTCGCCGCGCGGCGGGTGATCGAAATGGCGACACGCTTCGGCGACGATGTCTATGTCTCCGCCACGCAGGAGCTGCTCGCCCGCAACCATCGCGCGATGAAGCAGCTGATCTCCATGGCAATCGGCGAAGAGCCGGTCAGTTTCGAGGATTACATCTGCGACGACGGCGTCGGCTATGGCCCCTACAAGATCAAATGCACCATGTGGCGCGAGGGCGAGAAAGTAGTACTCGATTTCGCGGGCACCGACCCGCAAAGCCAGGCCTCGATCAATTTCTATCTCAACGAGAACATGTTCAAGATGTTCTTCGGCATCTACATGATCATGGTGTTCGATCCGCAGATATTGTTCAACGACGGCTTTTACGATCTGATCGATGTGCGCATCCCCAAAGGATCGCTGCTCAAACCGAAATTCCCCGCGGCCCTGTCGGGTCGCACCCATGCGCTCGGGCGGATTTTCGACATATTGGGTGGATTGCTGGGCCAGAAGACCCCGGAATTCCTCAACGCCGCCGGGTTCAGCTCCAGCCCGCACCTCTTCTATTCGGGCTATGACGCGAAAGGCGAGTGGTTCCAGCTGTTCCAGATCGGCTTCGGCGGCATCCCCGGGCGGCCGATGGGTGACGGACCCGACGGGCATTCGCTGTGGCCCGGCTTCACCAATGTCCCCAATGAATTCCTCGAACGCTATTTCCCGCTGATCATCGAACGCTATGAGACCGCGCCCGACAGCGGCGGTGCAGGACTGCATCGCGGCGGCAACGGCATCCACATGACCTACCGGTTCCTCAGCGCGGGCACCATCTCGATCCACGACGACCGCTGGTTCGTGCCGCCATGGGGCGTCAACGGCGGGCATCCGGGCAAACGCGCGCGCAAGATACTGGAGAAGGCCGACGGCAGCCAGATCATCGTCGGCAACAAGGTCGAGGATGTCGAGGTGGCGGCGGGCGATCAGCTGCACTTCATCACTTGGGGCGGCGGCGGCTGGGGCGACCCGCTTGAGCGCGATGCGGCGCTGGTCGGCAAGGAGATCACGCAGGGTCTGGTGACGGTTGATGGCGCGCGCGATTATGGTGTGGTCGCTTCTGCCGACGGCACGGTCGATGCCGCCGCGACCGATGCTTTGCGCGCGGACATCCGCGCCTCGCGCCCGGCACTGCCGCTGTTCGACTATGGCCCCGGCATCGACGCCCTGCGCGCCAATTGCCTCGCCGAAACCGGCCTGCCCGCGCCGCGCCAGCCGGTGTGGGCCCTTGCGGAAGCAGCGGAATGAGCAATGGCGGCGCGCTTGCCGGCATCCGCGTGGTCGAACTCGGCCAGCTGATCGCCGGGCCCTTCTGTGGCCAGTTGCTTGGCGACATGGGCGCGGATGTCATCAAGGTCGAGCCGCCCGCCACCAACGGTAAAGGCGGCGATCCGATGCGCGACTGGGGGCGCGGCGAGGACAAGCTGTGGTGGGAGGTCGTCTCCCGCAACAAGCGGTCCGTCTCCGCCAATCTGCGCGTGCCCGAGGGGCAGGAACTGGTGCGCAAGCTCGCCGCACAGGCCGACATTCTGGTCGAAAATTTCCGTCCCGGCACGATCGAGAAATGGGGGCTCGGCCCCGATGCCTTGCACGCCATCAACCCGCGCCTGATCATCGTTCGCGTCTCGGGCTATGGCCAGACCGGCCCGTACAGCGACCGCGCCGGGTTCGGCGGCATCGGTGAGGCGATGGGCGGCTGGCGCTACATCGTCGGCGACCCCGACCGCGCGCCCAGCCGCATGGGCATCTCGATCGGCGATACGCTTGCCGCCACCTACGGCTGCATGGGCGCACTCGCCGCGCTGCACGCACGGGAGCGCACCGGGCGCGGCCAGATTGTCGACAGCTCGCTTTACGAGGCGGTGTTGCAGGTGATGGAGAGCGTCGTCCCCGAATATCACTGGTCGGGCACTATCCGCGAACGCTCCGGCTCGTCCCTCCCCGGCATCGCGCCGTCCAATGTCTACCAATGCAGCGACGGCGAATATCTGATCGGGGCCAATCAGGACGCGGTGTTCGCGCGGTTGTGTACAGCGATGGGCCGCCCTGACCTCGCCAGCGACCCGCGCTACATCGACCATGTCTCGCGCGGCAGACAGCAGATCGAGCTGGATGCGCTGATCGAGCAATGGACCAAGACGCTGACCGTCGAGGAATTGGAAGCGTTGATGATCGAGAATGCGGTGCCCGCCGGTAAGATGTACCGCGCCCCCGAAATGCTCGCCGATCCGCATTTCGCCGCGCGCGATGCGATTATAGAGGTCGAGACCGAGCGCTGGGGCACGCTCAAGATGCAGAATGCCTTCCCCAAACTGTCCGGCACACCGAGCAGTGTGCGCACCGCTGCCCCATCGCGCATCGGCCAGCATAATGGCGAAATCTATGGCGGCTTGCTGGGACTGAGCGAGGATGAGCTAGCCGAGATGGCGGCGAGGGGCGTGATCTGATGGCAGACGACGAGGATCTGACCGCCAATTACGCAGGTGCGTTCGACGGGCATCTACCCTTCGGCCAGCGCCCGGCGCTGCTGGTCGTCGATTTCGTCATGGCCTATTGCGACCCCGCATCGCCGCTCTACGCCGCGCCCGAAGCCGCGCTGGCGAGCACCGCGCGGCTGCTGACTGCGGCGCGCGCGGCGGGCGTGCCGGCGATCTTCACCACCGTCGTCTATCAGCCGGGCGGCATCGATGGCGGGCTATTCTATCGCAAGATCCCCGCGCTAAAGGCCTTCGACGTGGGATCGCCAATGGGCGCTTTCCCGACCGAGTTGATGCCGCTGGGCAGCGAGCTGGTGGTGACCAAGCACTATGCCTCGGCCTTCTTCGGCACCACCCTTGCCTCTACCCTGACGGCATCGGGCATCGACACACTGCTGATCACCGGCTGCTCCACCTCAGGCTGCGTCCGCGCCACCGCGCTCGATGCGCTCCAGCACGGCTTTGCCCCGTTCGTCGTGCGCGATGGCTGCGCCGATCGGCATCCCGCGCCGCATGAGGCCAATCTGTTCGATCTGCAGGCCAAATATGCCGAGGTGATCGGGGAGGCGGAGGCGCTGGCCTATCTTGCCCGCTAGAGCGTGATAACGTTAGTTATCACGCTCTAGGCCTTTTGCCCGAACCAGATGATATGCATCGGCCCCTTGCCATTGCTCCGCGCGCGCACCCCGACCTCCTCCACCACGAAGCCAGAGCCGCCCATCCGTTTGGCAAAGGCTTTGTCCGGTGCCGCCGACCACACCGCCAATATCCCGCCGGGTTTCAACGCCCCCTTGGCCACGCCCAGCCCGCGCGGCGAATAGAGCCCGTCATTGCCCGCGCGGCTCAGACCATCGGGACCATTATCGACATCGAGCAGGATCGCATCATAAGTGCCCCGCGCCGCTGCGATCACCTCGCCGACATCGCCCATCACCAGATCGACACGGCGGTCATCCAAACATCCGGCCATCAGCTCGGCCATCGGCCCGCGCGCCCAGTCGATGATTTCGGGGACGATCTCGGCGACGGTGACGCGCGCGTCGCGGCCCAACGCCTTCAACGCCGCCCGCAGCGTAAAGCCCATGCCATAGCCGCCGATCAGCAGATGCGGCGCCTTGCGTCCCTCCAACCGCTCAGCTGCCATCACCGCCAGCGCCTCTTCCGATCCGGCCATGCGGCTGCTCATCAGTTCGTTGCGGTCGAGGCAGATCATGTGATCGCTGCCGCGCCGGTAGAGCATCAGCTCCGCCCCGCCCGGCACCCGCGCGGTGGCGATCAGATCGCGCGGAACCATGGCTCAGTGCGCCGCCGCATAGTTGTCGATAGCGGCCAGATGCGGGGCGCGTTCGGCGTCGCTCAGAAACGAGCCGGTGAAGCTGTTGCGCGCGAGGGTGACCAGATCGTCGCGCGACAGATCGAGCGCGTCGGCGACACCGATGAAATTGGCGTTCACATAGCCGCCGAAATAGGCGGGATCGTCCGAATTGATGGTCACCAACAGCCTCGCGTCGAGCATGGTCTTGAGCGGATGCGCGGCCAGATCGTCGACGACGCACAGCTTGTGGTTGGAGAGCGGGCAGACCGTCAGGCACATCTGTTCGTCGGCGAGCCGCGCCACCAGCGCGCTGTCCTCCAGACTGCGGTTGCCATGGTCGATGCGATCGACATGCAGCACATCGAGCGCCTCATACACATAGGCAGGTGGGCCTTCCTCCCCGGCGTGCGCGACCAGTTTCAGCCCCAGCGAACGGGCGCGGGCGAACACGCGGGCAAACTTCGACGGCGGGTGGCCCACTTCGGAAGAATCTAGGCCGACGCCATCGATACGGTCGAGGAAAGGCAGCGCCTCGTCCAGCGTCGCTTCCGCCGCCTCTTCGGACAGATGGCGAAGGAAGCACAGGATCAGTTTCGAGCTGATGCCATGCTGCGCCCGCGCATCGTCGAGCGCGCGCGTGATACCGCCGATCACCGTCGCATACGCCACGCCGCGCTCGGTATGCCCCTGTGGATCGAAGAAAATCTCGACATGGCGCACACCATCGGTGTGAACGCGGGCGATATAGGCGGCGGTCAGATCGTAAAAATCCTGCTCGACCAGCAGCACCGCCATCCCCTGATAATAGATATCGAGAAAATCCTGGAGGTTGGAAAAGGCATAGGCCGCGCGCACTTCCTCGACCGAGGCGAAAGGAATCGACACGGCGTTGCGCTGCGCCAGGGCAAACATCAGCTCGGGTTCGAGCGATCCCTCGATATGCAGATGCAATTCGGCCTTGGGCAGGCCGGCGATGAAGGCCGTGCGGTCGGAGGGGGAGGTGAAACCGTCAGCCATGGGTCTGCTCCTCGTCGCGCAAAATCACCGATGCTTCGGGCTTGTGGCGGCGGATTTCATCGATGCTCAGCCCGTCGATCTCGTGCGGAAAGATCAGCCATTGCTCGGTCGAATGGATGTAGAAATCGGGTTTGAGATCGGTCTGGTTGCGGCCCGGCTTCCAGTAGACGGTGGCAATGCGGATGTCGCGCGGCATATTGTGGCGGCAGCGCGCGGCGAGTTCGGCGATGAAGGCGCGGATACTGCGGCCGCTGTCGAACACATCGTCGATGATCAGCAGCCGGTCTTCGGGGTTGAGCGTATCGATCAGATAGCCGAGCGCGAACACCCGGACCTCGGCCTGCTTATCGATCCCTTCATAGGAGGAGGTGCGGATGGCAATATGGTCGCAATGATGACCGTGGTAATCGAGCAATTCCTGCACCGCGATGCCGACCGGCGCGCCGCCGCGCCAGATGCCGACGAGGTGCGTGGGCCGGAAACCGCTGTCGAGCACCTGCATCCCCAGCCGGAAACTGTCCTCGAGCAACTGGTTCGCGGAGATGTAGATTTTATCATCGGTCATGGCCTCCTGTCGCGCCTCGCCCGCTACGACTCAAGTGCTTTTGCGGCAATCGCGCCTCACAACTGCGCCACCTCACTATAGCGCTCCATTTCTTCGCGTCCGGTGACGACGATCCCGCCCGCTGCCAGCCAGGCGTGCGCCGCCAGATCGACCGCGCCGACATCGACACCCAGCGACAGCACACTGCCGTGCCCGCGCCGGCCGAGCACCGCCCGTGCCGCAATCGCCCGCGCCAGGCATAGCGGCTGCCACGGCAGACATCGCACCGCCACCGTCAGCCGCCGCCGCACGCGCCGCGCAAGCTGGAGCGGCGCGTTTCCTGTTCCCGCCATCCGCCGGACCATCGGCGCATAACGGCGATAGGGCATCAGCCGGATCATCACCTCGGCGACGCACAGCATTGCCGCTATCTCGGCAGTCATTGCGGCGGCGCGCAGGCGGGTGAACAGTGGCATCGGCATTTGCCATAGCGCCTGTCGCTGCTTTTGCTTATGGCAAATGCGTGACGATGCCCGCCCCCGTGGAGGTCGAGAAGGCCCGGGTTCTGACCAACCGTCAGGAAGCCGATCTGCTCGCGGCGGCGCTGGCGCGCAATCCATCCTACGCCAAGCTGCGCATAACCCTTGGCGGGCTGCTGCTGGCTGACGATCGCTTCGGGGAAACGCTAGCGCTGTTGGCCGACCCCGCGACGCCGCGAGACTGGAACGCAGCGATGCTGCGCTTTCAGGCGCATATCTCGCTTGAAACGCCGCAGGACGACGCCGCTGCCGCCGCGTGCGCCACCGAAGCAGCCGACCTCGCCACCGATGGCCCTAGCCGCGCGGCTGCGCTTGCCGATCTCGGCAAGGCATTGCGCCGCTGCGGGCGCGACGCGGAAGCGGAACAGGCGCTGCGCGCGGCATTGGCGCTGGAGCCGGATCAGAAGAACGCCGTCAAACGGCTGACCGCGCTGCTTTTCGCCCGTGGCGATGCCGCAGCGGTGCTGGCGGTGAGCGATCGATTGATCGCGGCGGGCGGCGGCAACAGCCGCCTGCTGGCCGCCAAGGCGCTGGCGCACGCCCGGCTGGGTCAGATCGATGCGGCGCGGGCGGTTACCGGACTGGACCGGTTCCACCATGTCTCGATGCTCGCCCCGCCACCGGGTTGGGACGCGATTGCGCCCTTCAATGCCGCGCTGGCCGAAGCGATGCTGGCGCATCCGGCGCTGCGCTATGATCGATATGGCACGGCATCATCGGAAACATGGCGTGTCGATGAACCTGCCAGCGGCGGATCGCCGCTGGTTGCCGCCTTGCAGACGCAAATCGCCAGCGCGGTCGGCGCTTATGTCGCCGCGCTGCCCGCTGCCGGCCACCCGTGGCGATCCGCCATGCCGGAACGGCGGATATTGCATAGCTGGTGCGTCATTACCGACGGCGTCGGCTACGAGACTTGGCATGTCCACCAGTTCGGCTGGCTCAGCGGAGTATATTATCTGATGGTTCCCGACGTGGTGCGCGATGGCGGCGACAGTGGCGGCTGCCTTGGCCTCGGCATCGACGATACGCTGGTCGGGAGCGATGCCGCCGCCGCTTACGGAATCGATCTGCTGCGACCCGAACCGGGGATGCTGACCCTGTTCCCCAGCCACAGCTATCATCGCACCTGGCCGCACCGTTCGAACGAACGCCGCATCGCCTTTGCCTTCGACATCCGCCCCGGCTGATCGACCGGCACCACCCATGCCTCTGGTCCGGGCCTTCGGCCTCATAATCGATACCGGCTTCGACCTGCCCGGCGCGATCGCGGTGGACCCCGCGGTCGCGGAATTGATCGCACCGGACGTGGTCATTGCGGAGGGCGCTGCCGAATTGACCGATGCGACGGCAACGCTGTCGCCCTATGCGCTGGCCGGGGATCGCCTGCTGTTCACCGCCGATGGCGTCGCCCGCTATCTGTGCTGCGGCGGCAGCCACATCGCCGTTGCGCCGCAGCCGCCGCTGGACGCAGAGCATGTCTCCGCGCTGTTGATCGCCACGGCCCTGCCCGCGCTGCTGTGGATGCGCGGCCGCTATGTGCTGCACGCCGCAACGTTCGTCCCGCGCGGATCGGACGGCGCCATCGCCATCACGGCCCCAAGCGGTGGCGGCAAATCGACTCTGCTGGCAGAGGCACTGCGGCGTGGCGCACAGATGATCGCCGATGATGCGCTGAGCCTCGACACCACAGGTCCATCGCTGCACGGCAGCGGCCTCGTCGGCGGCTACCACCTCCCCAACGGCAACGGGCAGCGCCGCTTCATTGCCGTCGACATTGCCCAAGGCCGCCCAACGGCCCCGCTCGAAACCCTCGTCATCCTCGGCCGGTCCGGCGATGGCCCGCCGCATCTCGCCCGCCTCGCCCCTGTTCCCGCGTTCGAAGCGCTGCTCGCTGCGCGCCATCGCCCGCGCGTGCCGACATTGATCGCCGACCCGCGCACGCATCTGGCGCAAACCGGTTTGCTTGCGCAGCGCCTTGCCATATATCGCCTGACGGTCGGCACGGCGGATCCGGCAACAACATTCAAACTCTTGATGCAGGAACTGGAGCGATGACCGACCAACTGTGGCTGCGCCGTGACAATTGGGTGGGAACCCAGGTCGATGATCAACTGGTGATGATCAACATCGATGTCGGCGATTATGTCTCGCTGAACGGCACCGCCACCGCCGTATGGAATGCCTTGGAAGCGCCAGTATCGGTCGATGGAATCGTCGGTGATCTACGCAGCCGGTTCGATGTTCCAGCGGATCGATGCCGCCAGTCGGTCGAGCGGGTGCTCGGCGAATTGCAGGCGATGAAGCTGGTCGATCCGCTCTGAGCGAGCAAGGACACCCCATGTCCGGCGTGGATCGCCACCCCGCGTCGGGCGGGTATCGACACCCTGCGTCGGGCGGGTATCGACACCCCGCGTCGGGCGGGTATCGACACCCCGCGTCCGGCGGGTATCGACACCGCGCCTTTGGCCTGAGTTGGCGCTCGGACGTCGCGCTCGACCAGTTCGTCATCGATCTAGAACCTGCCAACGACGCCGATATCGACGTCAGGCTGGTCGATTGCCTGCCTGAGCGGCTGGCGACCGGCCGGGTCAATCGCGGCACCATCCATCCCGACGGCATCAGGCTGTTATGGGAAGGGGAAATGCTGTTCGACATGATCGATGGCAGCCGCATCGATTGCCTGCCGGGGCGGTCATGGTCGGGTGCATTATCACCCGCCTTCTACGCGACCATCGCCGCGCTGACGTTGGCGTGGCGCGGCGCGGTGCCGCTGCATGCCAGTGCGGTGACGATCGATGGACGCGGCATCATCCTGTGCGGCGCCAGCGGAGCTGGCAAATCGACGCTCACGGCCAGCCTGATCAGCCAAGGTGCGCAGTTCATCGGCGACGATCTGACGATTCTCTGGCCAACCGACCATGGATCGCCCGCACATGTCGCGCCGGGCCGCACGGCGATGCGGCTCCATCCCGAGACCGCCTGCTGGATCGACACCAGTGGCCGTACGTCCGACGATTCGGACGGGCGCGGCAAATGGCAGGCGGTGCCGCGTCGGCGCAGCGGAAATGGCGGCGCCGCACTCGCCGCCATCGTCATGGTCGGCGGCGGTACGGCCACCGATCTGCCCGACCATCTGTTCCGGCCGCGCTGGATGGAGGCGCTGCCCGGTCAGCCCGCACGATTGTCGCTCCTGGCCAATATCGGCGATCGGGTTCCACTGATTCCGTTACCCGCCGTCCGCATCGCCGACCGTGCCGATTTCGATGCCTTCGGCAAAGCCGCGATGGCAGACATTCGCGCTGCATTGGGCTGAGTTCCGCCGGCTTGAGCCTCAATCCGCGTCCCCCTCACGCCACCACAGCAGATATTCCGCCACCATCGCGGTGATCTGCACGCGCATGGCATCGAACACATCCTCAGCGCCGCCGGTCGCCAGACGCGCCAGCGCGCCGTCCAGCCAGTCGAGATCGATCCAGTCGTCCGCCCCCGCTGCACGAAACAGGGCGATCCGATCCCGCTCGCCCGCCGCTTGACGCTGCAAACGCTGATAATAATCGGGAGAAAAGGCGCTGCCTTTGGGCCGCAGCCGGATCGCATCGGGCAATTGCCCCGCCATCATCCGCCGCGCAAAGCCGCGATTGAGCAGGGGATGATCGGTGTATTCGACCGGGAAGCCGGCAAAGCGCCGCAGCAATATCAGATCGCGGAACGGATAGTCGGTGCGCAGCCGCCCCGCCATCGCTTCCGCTGGCTGATGCATCATCTTGTCGCTGCCCGGCATGAACCCCCACGCATCCCCGCTTTTGCGCTCCACCGTCATCGACCGCGGCGCAGCCCAGATCGCGCGCATCGCTTCGGGCAATTGCGCCAGCCGATGCGGAGGCAATTGCACATGAAAGGCATCGGCTGGCCAATGCGCCACCGGCTCACGATAGCCGCGGCCCAGCAGCGCTTTGGTCTTGGCCCGTATCCGCGCGGGCCAGCCTTGAATCGGATAATAGCCGGTTACCGTCATCTCGCCCGATGCGCCGTCCAGCAACAGCGACGATCCATCCGCCGCCGCCGCCTCGTGAAAGGCGGTATAGAGATAATGGCGCGGCCCCATATGCGGGCCGTCCCCCATCGCCATCGTCGCCGCCGTCGGGCGATAGACCGGGGCATCGACATCGGGCGTCAGCCAAATCACCGGCAGGTCGAGGTGGCGCGCAACGATCTCTGAAAAATCCCGCTCGTCGGCAATGCCGCTGCCCGGTGCCGACACCGACGACAGCAGGGTTAGTCCGCCCACGGCATCGCGCTCCGCCGCCGCCAGCCAGGCGATGGTCGATGAATCGAGCCCGCCGCTGATCAGGCACATCGCCCGCCTGTGCCCGGCCAGCCGCCGCCGCATCGACTGCCGCATCAGCGCCGATATCTCGTCGATCGCTTGGTCGATATCGCCGGACCAGTCGATCGCCCGCAGCACCGGCAGCGCGCCGATATGGCGCGCGCCATCGGGCGTCATCGTCACCACCGTTCCCGGCTGCAACGCATGCACACCGGACAGGATCGTCCGGTCGCGCTTGTCACGGCGCAGGCGAAAGGTGCCGAGCTGGAACAGCATCGCCTCGGCATCGACATCGTTGCCGCCAATTCGCCGAAACAATTGAAAATCGGGCGCTATGATCACCTGGCGGCCATCGATCCGGTAATAATGCTGGTCGCGCAGCCCGATCGAGCTGGCAAGACACATGGTTCCGCGCTGCCCATCGACAGCGAGGAACGTCCATTCGCCCGCGACATGCGCCGCCATGGTATCGCCGAACCGGTCGAGCGCTGCCCGCGCCAGCCGCGCAGGAGTCGAATCGGCAGCCAGACCCAAGCCCGCCGCCAGCTCCGCCACTCCGTCGATTCGCCCGACCAGAATGCAGTTACTGCCGTCGTCATCGACATGATCGACACACTGCGGCGTGATCCGGTCGATACCCCGCGCCACCGCGCCGTTCGGGCCATCCAGTCCAAGTAGCGCCGATATGCGGGGATCGACCGGAGCGCCGTCGAGCGCAATCGAAGCGTAAATCCCGCTTCGCTCCACGCTCAATAGCCCGCCGCGATCAGCCAACCGGTGAACACCCGCCGCGCCGCGCCTGCGCTCACCGGCATCACCCGATGCTCGAACGCAGGATCGACATCGAACAGCAGCACATCGCCGCGTTGCGCGCCCGCATGGCGGAAACGCAAGGTCTGCGCACCGACATCGCGCAGCTCGAACGCCCCGCCTTCATAATCCGCATCGCCCAGATGGATGGTCACGCCCAGCGCGATATGCGCGTGCGTGTCATTGTGCCAGTCGAGCCGGTCGTTACCATCGGGCCGCGTTTCGACCACCATCGCCTCGATCCGCCCGACCGGCCCGCAGCCGGTCACCGCCTCTACCCAGCGCAGAAAATCCGGGCGGCTCAGCGCCAGCTTGATCGCCGTCCCCGCCAGCTCGGGCTTTTCGATATGGCGGTGCCCCAACCCCTCGACGGCTTGCGCGACGAATCCGGTGCGCGCGCTGAGCGAATCGACCGCCGTCAGCACCTCCGCCGAAACTCCCGGTCGCGACAGCAAGGCGCGGTCGCGCGCAAACAGCGTCCGCGCGGCATCGACGGCGGCCACGCACTGCGTGTCGCTGCGCCCGATGCTGAACCAGCCCCTGTCCATCGTCCGTGCCATCGCTCCACGTCCTGCCAGCCCGCGCTTGACAGCAAGCCCGCGCTTCCATGATTGCATTGCCATGTCAAACCCGGCCCCTGCATCGGCCCCAATGCCCGAGCGCGCCATCCGCCGCGCGCTGGCGCGAGAGGCTTATCGGCAGGGCCGCATCCGCATCGCATCGACCGCCGTCGCCGGATTCGACTGCCTCGCAGCCACCCGCCAGGGCCTGTTCGCGGTCGCGCAAGACCGCGTGCAGCCGATCCTCCACGGCCTGTTCTTCGGCACCGCGCGATACGACGCTCATATCTACATCTTCGAGGCCTGCGACGCGCCGGCAAGCCGCACACCAATGGGTCGCATCCTCCGCTTCGCCGAGCGCGACGGTCATCTCACCGATCCCACCATCCTCGTCACCGGCCTCGACACCCAGTGCCACCAGATCGCCGTCATCGACGAAATGCTGCACATCGTCGATACCGCCAGCCAGCGCGTACTCCGCCACCGGCTCGATGGCAGTGCTATCGATGCCATCGATCCTTGCGCTGCCGATCCCGATTACCGCCATATCAATTCCATCGCCGCCGTCGGCGATCATATCGCGCTGCTGCTGCACAATGGCGCGGACGGCGAGGCGAGGCCGAGCGAGCTGGCACTGTTCGACCGTGACTGGCGAACAATCGACCGGCGCATCATCGCCGGGCATGGCTGCCATGACATCTGGACCGACGCGCGCGGCACCGTCTGGCACTGCGGATCGATGGCCGGAGAACTGGTCAGCGAACATGGCCAGCGCCTCGCGGTCAGCAAGGCGATGACACGCGGCGTCGCGCAGCTAGGGGACGGACTGCTCGTCGGCACATCGCTGTTCGGCGCGCGCGGAGAGCGCCACAGGCTGGGCGGCAGCATCCTGTGGTGCGATGCGGACTATCGCCCCATCGCCGAAATCGCGCTGCCCGGCGCGCCGACCACCTTGCTGGCGCTGCCACCCCGCGGGCGCTCCATGAACAAATAGGGCGACCCCGGATCGCTATTCTGCTCGACGAATCCCAGCCGCCGGTAGATGCGCCGCGCCGGATTGTCGGCGATCACGTCGAGCGTGCAACGCCGCCCGGTGCGATCCGCGACATCGATCCACGCGCGCAGCATCGCCAGCCCCGCGCCGCTGCTGCGATGGTCCGGGTGCACAGCAATATCGACGCCATGGCTGCGGTCATCCGCCTGCCAGTCGAGAATGATCCGCCCGACCACCGCATCGCCCAACCTCACCACCCGCCGCATCGCCAACGGCCATTCGCTAAAGAAACCGACATTCTGCCCGTCGAACTGCATCTCCAGCATCGGCGGCGGCAACAGGCCAGCCAGCGGCGAGCAGGCAATCATCAGATCAAGCAAAAGGGGCCGATGCCGGATATCCTCCGGTTCGACCCCCAGATGCGGTGCGCGCGCAATCAGCGCGGCATCGAACAATTGCCCTTCGTCAGCGGCGAGCAGTCCCGCCGCCATCGCCGATCAGCTGCGCGAGCAATCGGCGTGGCGCGGATTGCCGTCACCGCCGACCATCGGCACCAGCGCGGTCTCGCCGATGTCGAGCGTCCGCACTTCGGGCTCGACCCAGGTCGCCAGCGGAGTGGAGGGGTTGGAAACGGTGTCGGTCATTATCATTCCTCCCTGAATGTCGAACAAGTCTCTAGTTACGCTTTCGTTACACGGCAAGATGCCGAATGATTCACCGTCCTGTCCCATGCAACATGACATCTTGTCTGTGACGCCGGACACGCTACTCACTGCGCATGAGCATTGATCAGATCGTCCCCCGCCCCATCCACTTGCACGAATTCGCGCCGATGGTCGGGCAAACCTTGCTTGCTGACTGCCAGCCGCGACCTGCCGAACTGACTTTGGTCGAAGCGAGCCCGATCGATCAGCGCGCCGTCACCGAACGACTGCCCTTCATTCTCATCTTTCGCAGCAAGCCCGAGGTGCAACTGGTCGAATCGACCTATGCTCTGCGCTGTGGCGAATTCGGACCTGAACTGGTCTACATCATCCCGATGGGCCCGCAGGTCGGCGACTCGACCCCCGGCAACTATTATCAGGCGGTGTTCAACTGACCGGAGGGTGGACCGCCGCCGAAGCGACGGTCCACCACATCGATCGATCAGTTACGCGACGGGAAAATGCCCTGCAGCGCGATGACGACCGATACCGCTAGGAACGGCGACAGGATCGAAAAGGGCTGGTTTCCGCCCGAAGGCTGCACCGTCACGGTGCCTGAAATGTTTAGTCCCAGCGCTACCGTCGGCGTTGTTCCTGCCGGCAGATAGATTTCGGGGACGGCGCCTGCCACTCCCGATGTATCGACACCGCGCGCGAAGATCGCGCCGGCCGTCGGCGACTGGTCGGTTGCTTTGCTATCCACAGCATTCGGCCCGTTGCTACCGGCAAATGTTGCGGCATGGGTATGCGCCGGCATCTGGGTGCTGAGCAGCGTCGTCGACTCCGTTCCACCCGACTCGCCCAGCACATAGGACGACAGCCCAGGCCCCTGACCTTGATTGACCATGCTGCGGCCTTGCAGATCGGGCAGAGCGAAGGTGGTCGTGCCGTTGCCGCCATAGGTGGTGCCGAGCAGTGAGAACAGCGCGGTATTCTGTGCGATGCTCATCTGCTGACCGGCGCAATAGGAATAGCCGCGTGGCGCGAAGTTCCAGCCTCCCTGGATGATCTGACCAAGAAATGGTTGTGACATGATGCTTCCTCCCCGGCAGAGAGGCCGCGCGCGTCGGGCACGAAAAGCATGTGACCGACGCCAGTGATGCGCAGCCGACTCGATTGCCTCTATGATGTGCACCCGCCTTCGTGCGCGATCAAATTGCTGGAACGGGCTGCCGTTGTCAACGGCAATGTCGCAGTCGAAACGAACAAGTCTATTGAATTGGCGCAATAATTCCTGCTTCGTTCCGCTTGCGAAAGACGATCTGTTCCAGCCCGGGATCGGCCAGTCGGCGATTGTCCGCACCATAGACCGGTAGCGCGGGGGGATAGGGCCGCGCCAGTTCGACGGCATAGCGCGGCTGCACATCGGTGTCGCATAAACGGAAATGGCTGCCCCATACCACCAACAGTCCGCCCGGTTTGAGGCAACGGTCGAGGTCGGCAATGCTACGGGCAAAACGGGCAAACGGCAGGATGGCCGAACAATCCTCCGGCTGATCGGCCTCGAGCCGCCCGTGCCGCAGCACCGACAGCGCGAATATCGCATCATATCCCGCCGTCGGCTCCCCCGCCGCTGACGCCGCACGGGCGAAACTCAGCCGCCCATTGTCCGCTGCCGCCAGCCGTCGCTGCGCCTGACGAATGCATGCGCGATTGATGTCGATCCCGCGGACATGGCCATCGGGCATCATCGCCCCAAGCGTGAATACCTCCTCTCCGGTCGAACAACCGAAGGACAGCACCGACGGAGCGGCGACATCGGCCAGCGCCTGCCGGACATGGTCGAACAGCTCGGGGTGGCGGTTGGCTGAAGTGACTGTCGATGGCTGCATCAGCCGCCCGCCGCCAAATCGCGCCAACAGCCATGCCATGCGTCCAGCGGTGATCAGCCTGCCCATGCGCTCTATTTGCCCGCTGGCGCGGCAGCTGGCTACCCCGGCCCGACCGCGCCCGACTGTGCGCGATACAGGTTCGCCATCGGACTCAGCAGAGCCTGCGACGGCGTCCGGCGGCATGCTGTTGGCCAAATCGAGCGGTTGCGCACTCGATGCGACCGACGGCATTGCACGCCGATCTGTGCCGCCTGCACGGTCGCCCATTTCCTCGCCATCGCCGCAATCCACTTGCTCAGCCCGCGTCGTGAACATGTCGGGATCGAACAGCCTGCTTGACCGCGTGCGCGGTGGCGGTCCACCACCCCCGCGTGACCAGCCAATCCAAGCCACCGCACCGCAAGCCGACCAGCCACGACATCGCCGAACTGGTCGGCGTATCGCAGCCGACCGTGTCGAAGGCGTTACGCGGCGACCGCTCGATCAAGCAGGAAACGCGCGAGCGCATCTGGGAGGCCGCGCGCTCGATCGGCTATCGCGTCAACCGCAACGCCTCGCGCCTGCGCACCCAGCGGACCAACGCCATCGCGCTCGTCGTGCTCGCCCGCCACACCAAGGGGCGCGTCGATGTCAGCGCCTTCCACCTCGCGCTGCTCGGCCATATCGCCACCGCCGCGTCGGAGGCGGGGCACGAACTGATCGTCAGCTTCCAGTCGGAGGAAGGCGAACTGTTCGGCCATTATCGCGACGCCAGCCTCGCCGATGGCGTCATCGTCATCGGCAGCAGCGAACAGCGCGCCGCCTGGGACTATTTCCGCGCCTTGAAGGCGGAGGGCGTGGCGCTGGTCAGCTGGAGCTTCGATCTCGACAGCGGCGACGGCCCGCACGATGCGCTGGTGGCGGCCGATAATCTCGCGGGCGGGGCGCTGGTGGCACGCCATTTCCGCGAGACCGGGCGGAAACATCCAGTGTTCATCGGCGGCGGCGATGAAGCGCCCGCCCAGTTCCGCGAACGCTATGAGGGGTTCGCCGGGGAATGGGCCAAGGGAAACGGGGCAGAAGTCCCCAACATCCCTCTCTCCCCGCTCCCGGGGAGAGAAGCGAGACTTAGCGAGCCGAAGGCGAGCTTAGTCGCAGCAGAGAGGGGCAGCCCCACAGAAGCGTACTCCCGCGAACAGCAAGGCGAAACCGCCACCCGCGCCCTTCTCACCAGCGCGCACCCCTGCGACGCCATCTTCGCCGCCAACGATCTGCTCGCCATCGGCGCGCTCACCGCCCTCGCCGCCGCGGGCAAGCGCGTGCCCCACGACATCGCCGTCATCGGTTTCGACAATAGCGACCCCGCCCGCTACTGCCGCCCCGCGCTGGCCACCGTAGAGCAAGACCTCCCCGCCGCCGGCCGCCTCCTCGTCAACCGCCTCCTCGCCAACCTCGCGGCCGATGCCGTGGAGCAGGCGAAAGTGCCGGTGCGGCTGGTGCTGCGGGAGAGCGGGGGTTAGCCGCCGACAGACAAACAGCCTGACGCTCTTCCAAATCGGGCGTCATTGACGTATAATTGCAGAATGTTTACCCGTGCAATCACCATTGCCGAGACACAGGCGTTCGTGCGGACGGCGGACAAGATCTGGAGCGAGGCGGAACGCACCGAACTAATCGACTATGTCGCGCATAACCCGGAGGTGGGCGATCTGATCCCCGGAACGGGCGGAGTGCGAAAATTGCGTTGGGGCCGGTCGGGCAGCGGCAAGCGCGGCGGCGCACGCGTGATCTATTTCTACTATCGCCCAGAAAGTCCGCTCTATTTGCTGCTCGCTTACGCAAAGGCGCAAGCAAGCGATTTGACGCTGGACGAAAAGAAGGCGGTTTCATTGCTGGCCGCAGCGATCAAGGCTGGGGCGGATAGAGCACAAGGAGAAAGACGATGAGCGATTTCGGGCAGGAACTGATCGCAGCGATGGAGGAAGCCGCAGCCCATACGCAAGGCGCGGGCGATCCCGCGCGGGTGCACAGCATCGCCGTGCCTGACGCAAGGGCCATCCGCGAGGCGCTCGGCTTGTCGCAACAGGCTTTCGCCAACGCCTATCGTATCCCGCTGGCGACTCTCAAAGGATGGGAACAGGGCCGCCGACAGCCCGACGCCACCGCCAGTGCCTATTTGTCGGTCATCGCCAGATTACCGGTGCAGGCGCGCGATGTGTTGCGCGCGGCGTAAAAAGGCTGGGCATAGGGGCGAGACCAAACGATCATGTCGTAATCGTCAGCGTTGACCCACCCCCGCCCGCGATTTCATCAGCGGCTGAATCCGCGTCCCGAAATTCTCCACGCCTTCGATGAAATCATCGAAGGTCAGCAGCACGCCGCCGGTGTTCGGCACCTCGGCCATCTCGTCGAGCATCCGCGCGATATTCTCATACGATCCGACCAGCGTCCCCATATTGATGTTCACCGCGCCCTCCGGTGCAGCCAACTGCCGGACGTTGGTGGTGCTGTTGTGCTTGTCCGCCGCGCCCTGATCCTTGAGCCAGGCGATCGCGTCGAGATCGACCCCGGCGTTGATATGCTGCCACCGCGCCATCGCCTCTTCGTCGGTCTCCGCCGCGATCACCATCACCAGCACGAACACGCTTACATCGCGCCCGGTCTTCGCCGTCGCCACCGCCAGCCGCTCGTTGTTCGATGCGAACGCCGTCGGCGTGTTGACCCCCTTGCCGAGGCAAAAGGCATAGTCCGCCCATTGCGCCGAAAACGCCAACCCCTCGTCCGACGATCCGGCGCAGATGATCTTCATGTCGCCTTGCGGCTTGGGCCGGACGAGGCAATCGTCCATCTGATAATAATCGCCCTTGAAATTGCTGCGCCCCGTCTCCCACAGTTCGCGCAGGATGCGGGCATATTCGTCGAGCATCTGGTAACGGTTGCGGAAATGCTCGTCGCCCGGCCACAGCCCCATCTGGCTATATTCGGGCCGCTGCCAGCCGGTGATCAGGTTGAGCCCGAAACGGCCATGGCTGATCGAATCGATAGTGTTGCACATCCGCGCCGCGAACGCCGGCGGGATCACCAACGTCGGGCAGGTCGCATAGATTTTGATCTTGCTCGTCACCGCCGCGAGCCCCGCCATCAGCGTGAAACTCTCCAGGCCATATTCCCAAAATTCGGTCTTGCCCCCGAACCCGCGCAGCTTGATCATCGACAGCAGGAAATCGAGGCCATGCTTCTCGGCGCTTTGAGCGATCTGCTTGTTGAGATCGAACGACGGCATATATTGCGGCGCGTTCTCGCTGATCAGCCAGCCATTGTTGTTGATGGGGACGAAGACGCCGACCTGCATGATACTACTCCGGAAAATTGCCCGCCAGCCAATCGACGATGAAGCCGTTGAAGCCTTCAGGGTAGGTTACATTGATCGCATGACCACCAAAGTCGGGCAGAGTCAGTCCGGCATTCGGCAGTTCGTCCGCAAGCCGTTGGCCTGCATCCGAGGGCACGAGCATATCGTCCCTCGAAGCCATCACCAGCACCGCCACAGCAATTTCTCCCAAGCGGTCGGATAGGTCGAACGCGGCGAGCGCGGCGATGCGTTTCTCCATCGTTGCGATACCGGGGAAGTTAACAATGTGCTGCGGCAATTCAGCGTCGAGCGCAGCACCATGCTCTGAAATCCAGTTGGCCGGATAGAGGAAAATAGGCTGCGCCCGCAGAAACGCTTCGACGCCCGAATGGCGCAACAGGTTCAACCGCGCCTCGAAACAGCGCAAGAAATGCGGATCGGCTTTCGCCCAGCCGTTGACAACGACGAGCTTGTCGAGACGTTCGGGCGCTTTCAACGCCAGAGCCAATCCCGCCACTCCGCCCGCCGCATGGCCGACAATATGCGCCCGCTCGATGCCGATGGCGTCCATCAGCGCCAGAATATCATCGGCAAAATCATCGACCGTGACGACATCGGGCAATACCCGATCGCTGCGCCCCGTGCCGCGATGGTCGTAAGCGATAACGCGGAAATGCTCCGCCAGCGCCGGGATATTCGGCTGCCAATAACTCGCCGACCCACCCAGCCCGCTCGACAGAATCAGCGGCGGCGCATCATCCGCGCCGTGCGTCTCATAGTAGAGGCCCGCTGCCTCAGCCAATATGCGCCACGCTGGCAATCTCGACCAGACAGTCCGGCTTCACCAGATCGCATTTGATGCAGTAGCGCGCCGGTTTCGCCCCCGGAAAATACTCCGCATAAACCGCATTGAAGGCGGCATAATCGGCCAAATCCTTGAGGAAGATATGGTTCATTGCGACATCGGCCATCGTCGCCCCCGCCGCCTCCAGCGTCACCTTGATGACATCCAGCACAGCCCTCGTCTGCGCCGCCGCATCGCCGACATGCAGCACCACGCCCCCTTCACCCAGCGCCAGCACGCCCGAGACATAGACGGTGTTCCCGGCTTTCGCGCCCGCCGAATAGGGGGCGATCGGAGTCGGGAATTGGGGCGGGTTGATCGGTTCGAAGGGCATATTCACTCCTTTTCGGGTGGGGCCACCTGCCCCACCGACCCGCAAAAATCGGCGACAGTCGATACCCAGCCAAAGAATTTCTCGACATTATACACCGTCGCATCGCGGACGAAATCCGGCCCCAGATGATGCGTCGCATCCTCCAGCATCACCCCGAAATATTCGAGATGAAAGCCATCGCGCAGCGTGCTTTCGACGCAGACATTCGACGCGATACCGACAAACACGATCGTCCGTATCCCGCGCGAGCGCAGCACCGAATCCAGCTGTGAATTGAAGAACGCCGAATAGCGCGTCTTGTGTACCCGGATATCGCCCGGCTGCGGCTTCAGCGCGTCGACCAGTTCATAATCCCAGCTGCCGCGCGCGAGCAATTGCCCCGACAATTCAGGCCGCGCCCGCATCGTCTTCAGCGCATTGGATTTATGCCAGTTGGGCGAGCCTTCTGTACCCGCCTCGACATAGTCCGCATCCCAGCCATTCTGCAGATAGACAACCGGCATGCCCGCGCTGCGCGCCACATCGAGCACCTGCGCGATCCGCCCGACCACGCTCGCTGCGCCAGCGACATCGAAACCCGCCAGATCGACATAGCCCCCCTCGCTGGCATAGCCATTCTGCATATCGATAACGACCACGGCGGTCGTCCGCGGATCGACCCGCACTGGCTCGGGCCGCGCGGGCAGCATGATGCTGTCAGGCGCAGCGGGCGAACCGGGGGAGACGACGGCATCGGTCATCGCGCCATGCTTTCGCATTGCAGCAGCGAAGGCAAGCGCCAATCGCCCATACCGCAACTGACAGTCTTTCCCGCCCCCGCATTTGCGCTAAGGCCCGGTGCAAACAACAATCGATCGAGAGGAGCGCGCCATGACCATCCCCCCCAACACCCCGGTGCTGGTCGGCGTCGGCCAGATCGTCTCGCACTGGCGCCCGGGATCGGACGAAACCGCCCCCTCGCCGCAATCGCTTCGCGCCGAAGCGACCCGCCGCGCGCTCGCCGACAGCGGCGTGGCGCAGGCGCTCGCCGCCAGCATCGATCGCGTCGTCGCGGTGCGGACCATGCTCGACAGCGTGCCCGGCGCGCCCCATCCCTTCGGCCGCTGCGCCAATCCGCCCGGGACGCTCGCCGCCGATGTCGGCATCTCCCCGCGCGACGTCATCTACAGCCAGGTCGGCGGCGATCAGCCGCAGGCGCTGGTCAATGAAAGCGCCGCTGCCATCCATGCGGGCGAATGCCGCGCTATATTGCTGGCCGGAGCCGAAGCCACCGCCGCGATGAAGTCGGCGCTCAAGGCGGGCGTCCAACTCGACTGGTCCAACAGCGCGGACGGTGACCACCAAGACCTCGGCCTCGGCTCGCCCCTCCTCTCCAAGTATGAAATTGCCAACGGCCTCGGCGCGCCGACGCAGACTTATCCGGCGTTTGAAAGCGCCCTCGCCGCCCGCCTCGGCCACGGCAAAGACGGCCATCGCGCGCTGATGTCCGCCCTTTGGTCCGGCTTCGCCTCGGTCGCCGCGCGCTACCCCTACGCCCAGTTCCCGACCGAACGGAGCGCCGATTTCCTCTCCACCGCGAGCGCCGAAAACTACCCCGTCGCCGACCCCTATTGCAAATGGGATGTCGCGCAGGATGCGGTCAATCAGGGCGCGGCGGTGATCCTGACCAGCGTGGCGGAGGCCGACCGGGTCGGCATCGCGGCGGACAAGCGCGTCTTCCTCCACGGCCACGCCCATGCCAAAGATCGCACCCCCAGCGAGCGCCCGGATCTCTCGCGCAGCCTCGCCACCGACCTCGTGCTGAAACAGGCGCTGGAGGCCAGCGGGATCGCCGCGTCCGATATCGCAATGATGGACCTCTACAGTTGCTTCCCCGTCGCCGTGCTGCTGGCGGCGGAGGCGCTGGGCATCGACCCGCGCATCAACCCCGCCGCGCTGACCCTCACCGGCGGCCTCCCCTTCTTCGGTGGTGCGGGCAATAATTACTCGATGCACGCCATCGCCGCGATGATCGACGCTTGCCGCGCCGCGCCGGGAAGCAAAGGCCTCGTCCTCGCCAACGGCGGCTTCCTCAGCAAGGAGGCGGCGGGGGTTTACTCCACCGAGCCGCAGCCTAACTGGCAGCCGCTGAGCAACGCGTCGATCCAGGCCGAATGCGACGCGCAGGTCGGGCCGCTACTGTTGACCGAGGATGCATCCGGCACCCTCGAGACCTACACCGTGACCTACGCCAGGGGCGAACCCGCACGAGGCTATGCCTTCCTCCGCACCACCGACGGCGCACGTGTGCTGGCACGAACGGCAAAGGGCGATGCGGGGAAACTGGCGGAGGTGACCAAGGATGGGGTTGCTGGGCAGGTGCTAGGTTCGGTGGTGCTCGACGGGGTCAACACCCTCATCCTGTAGAGAGTAGCCACCAGCTGCGCTCACCCTGAGCTTTTCGAAGGGTGCTGGCTCACGGACCCTTCGACAAGCTCAGGGTGAGCGCGAGTAAAGAGCCACGGTTGGCCAACAAGCCCGCTCAATCTACTCATAGTATAACTATATTATACGAATTAGCAATAATATTACTCAAAACTACCCGCAAACGCACGATCGGGCGTGAATCTTTGTGACGTTTTAACCTTTGGCCCCCTCAATAATCATGCTCCACCCTCAAATTGATGCTCTCGTCGTTCAGCGTCGAGATCGCCGCGAGCACCGACAGCCAGCGCGTCACCTGATACTCGACCCGCGTCGCGCTATAGCCCTGACCATCGGTGATCACCTCGACATAAATCCGCCGCGTCAGATACTTGCCCGCCGCGATGCTGGTCCCCGCGCCGATCTCGCTGTTGGCGGGGAGAATGCGCAGCCGGTCGAGCCCCGTCGCCCGCCGGATCGCGTTGATCGGATCGATGCCATCGCCGCCGCTGCGCAGGCTCGCCAGCGCGATGCCGAGCTGCGCAGCCTCGGTCACCGAAATATCGGTCACCGATGATCCGAACAATATGCGCGACAGCAACTCGTCCTCGGGCAGCGCGGGCACCGAGGAGAAGCTGATCTCTGGCTGTTGCCCCGTGCCGCCAATACGGATGGTCGCGTCGATGCCCGAAATGTCGTCGACCGCCTCGATATCGAGCACCGGATCGGTGGCATCGCCGGTGAAGCGGATCTGCCCCTCGCGCAACTCGAACCGCCGCCCGGCGAAATTATAGTCGCCGCGCACCAGATTGGCGGTGCCGATAATGCTAAAATCAGTAACTGGCCCGCGCACCCGCACATCGGTGCGCCACTCGCTCTCCAGCCCTAGCCCGGTGACGATGAAACCATTGCGCCCGCGCACCGCGACATTGAGCTGCCACGGCGCGCTGGTCGCAACACGGCTTGGCGCGCGGTCGGCAGGCAGATTGAGTTCGACGACATTGATCACCGGCAGTGCCTCCGCCGCCGTCGCATTGCCCAGCCGGAAGCGCCCCGAGTCGAGCACCAGATTGCCGCTGATCGTCCCGCCATTGCCGTCGCTCAGCAGCCGCACCGGCCCGGTGACGCTTGCAGTCAGATCGTCGCGCTCGATCAGCAGCGCATTGGTCGCGCGCAAACGCAGGTCCATGCCGAAACCATTGGCAGCGGCGAGATCGAAATCGCCCTCACCCGCCACTGTGCCGCCGCCTTCGGTCGCGCCGGTGACGTTGCGCAGTTGCAGCCGCGATCCGTCAAACCGCCCGACCGCGTTGACATTGGTCACCACAGTGCCGGTGTTGAAGCTCTCGAACCGAGCCCCGCGCGCGCGCAACGTCCCGCGGATCTGCGGATTGGCGAGCGTCCCCATCGCCTGTGCATTGGCCGCCACCGGCCCCGACAGCGCGAACGCATCGATCCGCGCGAGCTGCCACAGCGGGCCGATCTCGCCATCATAGGTCAGCCGCGCATCGAGCGGCGCGTTGGTCAGCCGCGCGACCAGATCGCTGCTCCCACCCAGCGGCGCCATCCGCGCCTGTATCCGCCCGATCGTCACACCATTCTGCGCCACCACCGCGCGCATCGATGCGCCGCTTGTCGTCAGCGCTGCATTGAGCCCGATGTCGAGCGGCGCACCGGTGCCGGTCAGCCCGGCGCGGGTGAAGTTGCGCAACCGCAGCTCCGCCGTCCCCGTCGGCACGCCGGTTCCGTCGCGCCACACCACCCGCCCGCTCGCGGTGCCGCCGAACACCAGATCGGGATTAGCGATCTCGAGCAGCGCCAGCGGCATGTTCTCGAGCGCAGCATCGACCGAGAGCAGCGCGTCGCGGATTTCGCCCGACAGCCGCAGCCGCCCGCGCCCGACGCTCAGTTCGGCGGTGTCGAGCACCCAACCGCCGGGGACGCGCCGCACCACCGCAGGCCGCGACAAGCTGATCGCCCGCCGCCCCAGCGTGCCGCTGCCGCTGATGCGGTAACGGTCGGGCGTCACGCCGATAACGGTCGAGAAAGCGAACGCACGTCCGCGATAGCCGCCGACGCTGGCGCGCACCGTGCCGCTGCCATCGACGATCCGCGCATTGCCAGCGAAGCGCGCGAGGCTGAGAGTGCCGCGCACCAGCCCGGTGCCCTCGAAGGTCGCGTCGATATCGGTGCCGCGCGGATCGAGCAATATCGTCGCCTGCAACTGCCCGCGCCTAAGCGTGATCGGCGGCGGCCCGGCAAAGCGAGCATCGCGCGCGGTGAGGTTCACCGCGATCCGCTGGATAGCATTGGCGACCGACAGAGCGACGCTGCCATTCACGCCGCCACCAGCGATCTGCAACGTCCCCGCCAGCCCGCCGGTCACCACCGCCAGCCGCCCGCTCGCCACTGTGCCGCCGACCGCCAGCCGACGGATGTCGATCACCGTCGTCCCGCCGCGCGGCACCAGGATCGCGCCGCTGGCGGTGAACGGCCCCAGCGTCGATCCGCCGCTCGCCTCGAACTGGAAGCCATTGGCGTCGGGCACCAGCCGCAGCACCACATCGGACAATCCCGCTGCGGGCAGCGGCGATGCCAGCCGCACATTGACCAGCGGCCGGTCGATCGGTCCGTCGAGCGTGACGACGACCGGGCCATATTCCCGATGCATCCCGCGTCCGCTCAGCTGGAATGTCCCGTCGGCACGCCGCAGCCCCTCGCCGCTCAGCGTCAGCAGCGGCGAGGTCACGCGCAAATTGGTAAAGCGGATCGAGCCATCGGTGTTGACCGACAGCGCGCTCGATACCACCGGCAGCCCGCCGGTCAGCGTCCGCAGGAAGCCGTTATCGAGCCGCCGCACCGTCGCCCGCGCGGTGCCACCGATGCCCAGTGCTCCGCCGGGGCGTCGCCGCACCTCCAGATCGGTCAGCAGATCGACGCGGCCCAGCCCGGCAATCTCAAGACCCGGCAGCAACCCGTCGAACCCGACCAGATAATCGCCGGTGGTGAAATTGGCGAGCACCGCCATCCGCCCGTTGAGCCCCGCCGAGCGCAGCCGGATCAGGTCCGATGTCAGTATGTTGTCGCGCAGTTGCAGCACACCTTCGGCGCGCAGATTGCGGACGATGCCCTCGGCCAGCGCGCCCAGCCCGCGCACCCGCTCGATCGAGAGCATCAGCGGGATTTGCGCGATCTCGCTCCCGGCGATGCCGCTGCCCCGCGCCTCGATCCCCTCCAGCCGCGTCCCGCCGAACGCCAGCCATGGTGCGGTGGCGCGGTATTCGAAGCGCGGCCCGGCAAACGCCCCGTCGAGCCGCAACGCCACCCGCGCATTCTGTCCGTCCATATCGTCGAGCAGCAGCCCCGGTCGCCGCAGCCACAGATCGGCACGCAACGCGCTGAACCGGCTATTGGCCAGATCGACCCCGCCCTCGGTATCGAGTTGCAGCGCCGAACCGACCAGATTGGCGCGCCCGTTCCAGCGCCGCTCGGCGAATGTCCCGTCGACATCGACCGCCAGCCCGCCATCGCTCAGCCGGTCGATCAGACCGTTGCTCAGCACCAACGCCGGATTGACCCGGCCCGTGGCGGTATAACGCCCATCGCGCGCACCTAGCCGTAGCCGCGCCAGCGCCGCATTGCCGTTCGGGGTGGCGCTGTCGGCCATCAGCGATCCGGTCCAGCGCTGCCAGTTGCCTGTCCCACGAACCACGCCGGTGACACCCTGCTCCAGCCCCGCCATTGTCGCCAGCACGCCGCCGGTGGGCGCGACGACATCGGCATCCACGTCGAATTCACCGCGATCGGGCGCGATATTCATGTCGAGCACCAGCCGGTCGTCGCCATCGAGCAGACGTGCGTCGAGATCGACATCGGCCATGCCGCTGCGGATGTCAGCGCGTCCAGTGACGCGGGCGACATGCGGTTGACCGACCACGGCCGCACCGATCTCCAGCCTCGCCACATCCAGCCGCCCGACATGGATATCGAAGTCGGGCAGGATCGGTGTGTCCTCCAGCGAGGGCACCAGCGCCGGCAGCCGCGACAACCGCCCGCGCGGCACCTCGAGCGAACGGATATCCAGCTTGTTGCGCAAAACGAAATCCAGCGGCCGCCAGTCGACCCGCGCCACTGGCACCCGCAGAAACTCGCCTTCGGTATCGAACAGCCGCAGGTCGCGCACCACCGCACGACCATAGATCGATCCCTCGATTCGCCCGATGCGAATGCGCAAACCGCTCTCGGGCGCGAGCCGCTCTATCCGGTCGATGATGAACCGCTTGCCCGGCGCGCTGTCGATCACCACCGCCGCCAGCGCGATCAGCGCCAGCACCGCAATGGCCACGATCGCCAGCCAGCGCAGCAGCCGCATTGGCCACGACCTGCGGCGCAGCATTCCGTCGGTCGGCTCGGCTGCCCCCTCTGCCGCCATCAGAAGGCCTGACCCAGGCTGACATAGACGCCGATCTTGCTGTCGCCGGGGCGGGGGTTGATCGGCGTTCCGACATCGACCCGCAACGGCCCGAAATTGGTCGCATAGCGGATGCCGATGCCCGCACCATATTGCAGGTCGCCGACATCGGTGATGTCGGGGAAGCTCGAATCATAGACATTGCCGGCATCGATAAACGGCACGACGCTGAACGCACCGAAGACTTTGATCCGCGCTTCGGCCGCCACCTCGAACAATCCGGTGCCGCCGACCGGATCATTGTCGGCAGAGCGCGGGCCAATCTGCTGATAGCCATAGCCGCGCACCGATCCGCCGCCGCCCGAATAATAGCGTCGCGACGGCGCGATGGCATCGCGCTCCGCGCCGACAATGGTTCCGATTCGCGCCCGACCCGCCAGCACGATCCGATCCGACACCGGCAGATAGCCGGTCGCATCGAATTGCGCGCGGACATAGGGCATTGTCCCGTCATGGAACGACACTTCGGGCGCGACCCGTGCCGTCAACCGAAAGCCACGCGCCGGATCGAGCAGATCGTTCGACCGGTCGTAGGAGACGAGACCGAACAGTCCACCGATGAAATAGCGCTCTCGCACATCGGCGTTCACCTCGGGCGCGAAAGCCAGTTCGTCGGTGCCGATCAATTCGATGCCCGCCGCCCACGACCAGATTTTTTGATAGATCAGCGTACTCGCCCGCTCGACGCGCGCGTTCAATGTGATCGTTCGCGCCTCGAACGCATCGGTGTCGGTGGCGCTGACCAGCGCCTGAGCGGTCAGCACCCGGTCACGCGCCAACCAGTTGTTGCGCCGATAGGTGACGCTGCCCAATTGCTCGCGCGTTCCGGCAATTGCCCGAACGATCAGCGCGCCTTCGGGCGGAAACAGGTTGCGATGCTCCCAGCTGACCTCGGCCCGGATGCCCTGCCCGCTTGAAAAGCCGAGCTGCCCTGCAATAGTACGCGGCGGGGCGGGCGTCACCGCGACCGCAACATCAACCGTCTGCCTGTCGGCATTGGCGCGCGGCGAAATCTCGACCGATCCGACGAGGCCGGTGGCGATCAGCGCGCGGCGCAGATCTTCGGTGTCCGACTCCTGATACCATTCGCCCGGATCGAACCGCGCGATGCGCTGAATATGGCGCGGACCGAACAATCCCTCGTCATTGGCGATGATCGTTCCGAAGCGCAGCCGGTCGCCGGGCGCGACCGGCTGATCGAGGATGCCGGTGCCGACATCATGATCGATGGTCACCGTCTCTTCACCGACTGCACTGAACGGATAGCCGGTTTCGCGCATTTCGGTGGTCAGGGTGGCCTGCGCGGCGACAAGATTATCGGCGACGATCGGATCGCCGACCGCAATCGGCGTGCCTTCGCTCGCGGGCTGATCGAGCGTGATCACCGTAAACGCCCCGCGCAGCCGATCGGCCTCGCCCGTACCCAGCCCATCGAGTCCGGAGAAGCGGATCGCATCATAGGTGTAGCGCGGCCCCGGATCGACGCCGAAGCGGACCAGCAGCTCGTCCTCGCCACGCTCGATCGCCGACGTCACCGTCGCATCATAATATCCTTGGCCGCGCATGAGCTGGTCGATCAGCAGTATATCCTCACGGACCCGCGCGCCGATCTGCGCGCGATTGGCCGGGTCGCCATCGTTGATGCGCAATTCGGACAGCGCCGCGAACCGCGCGTCGAACCGGTCGTCGGCGATTGCCTCGACCCCTTCGAACACCACGCGGTAATCGACCATGCCATTGCCCAGCCGTGGCCGCCGCCCGGCCTGCGCCACGGCCTCACCGCTGCTCTCGTCGGCAGGATCACGAACCTCGGCCTGTTCGACAACTGGCTCTGCCGCGGCGTCGGGCACGGCTATATCCTCGTCCCCCGCCACCATCTCGAGCTGCGGCAAATCCTCAAGTGGCGGCAAAGGCGTGCCGAGATCGGGCCAAGCTACGTCCCAGACACCAGAATCCACCGGCGCACTTTCGTCGATCGCCAACGTCTCTTCGGGAACCGATTCGTCAATCGGCGACAGCGGCGGCAAATCGTCCAGCGCCTCCAGCGCCGGATCGGTCGGGGTGCCTTGAATCTGTTCGGATTGGGCGTGCGCAGGCGCGGCAAACGGCGCAGCCGTCGCGCTACCGGCAATCGCCATCAGGGCCAGACCATATCGCAAGCCGGTTGTCACTCTCGCTGGCCCGCAGCGGGCGACCTGACAACGGCCTTCCCCCAAAAAAGTTGCGGTTACAAGCTATGCCGTCGCAACGATTGCGGCGGCGCGGGTCAGACCGACGCGTAGAGTCGCTCCAGCATGGCATGGACCGGATGATTGTCCTGCACGCCATGGTCGATCTGCACCACTTCCAGCGCCGCGACACGGTCATGCAGCGTCAGGCTGGAACGGACCAGCAGCCCCACTTGGCGCGGCAGATCGTCGAGCATTGCCAGATTGCATTCGGGCGATGGCCCCAGCCGATTGGCCGGATCGCTGAGATCGATATGCTCGATTTCTCCGGCCGCGAGCGCGCGCTGCTGCAAAAGCCAGGCGATGATGTGCATCAGCCGTGTCGTCAGCCGCAGCGATTCGCAGCTCAGTGCGATCCGCATCGTCGGGTCGTTGCGCGCCGCCCAGCTGGCCAGCGGATCGCCCTCGACCGCATGGCACAAGCGGGGCTGCGCGGGCCTGTAACGATCGAACCATGCGCGCGCCTCGTCGGCAAGCAGCAAGGCCTCGGTATAGATGGAATCGATCAGAGCGGGCGATAGCCCGATGCGGCGATATACTGCGGTCTGGTCCGACATCATGGTCGCGATGGTCCTGTCACCGTGCAGCCCGCCTTCGCTGCCTGATATTGCCGCTATATGACGACCAACCTGCTGCAACGCCACCAACGAGCAAGGTTAATCTGTCCCAAATCGATTCAGTTCGCCTTTCCACGGCAAGTGCCGACGATTCAGGCGATGATGTCCGGGATCAGCCGGTCCTCGATCCAGCCAATTTCGTCGCGCAGCCGCAGTTTGCGCTTCTTCAACCGGGCGATCGCCAGCGCATCGGGCACCGCCGTGCCGACCAGCGCGGCAATGGCGCTGTCGAGATCGCGGTGATCCACCCGCAGCAGTTCCAGTCGGCGCGATAGCTCTTCATGCGTCATCGGGGCCAATGCTATCCTATCCCCGCCCGAGCGCAAGCTGTCCGCTCGTCGCGCGCGGGACAGCGCCGGTCGCGTCCGTTCGATTTTTGGCGCGACAGGCGCTCGGCTTTGTGATGCACTCTGTTCTCGGGCTGCCGCTGAGTCGGCGGGGCCCGCATACGAAGAGGAGAATCTGCAATGAGTCAGACCGCTGCTTCCGCCCCATCCCCCCATGTTTCGGCGCTGATGGCCCGCCATGCCACACTCGAAGCCAAACTGGAGCGCGAAACGCAACGACCTATGCCAAACCTCGCGGAAATCGCCGTACTCAAAAAAGCCAAACTGAAAATCAAGGACGCGTTGCTGTCCGGCTGATCCGGTCGGCTACAGCAGGCGGTTTGCGGGCAAACCGACGCCTACAGCAGGCGGTTTGCGGGCAAACCGACGCCTACAGCGGGCGGTTTGCGGGCAAACCGACGATCCAAACCAACGATCAGAGCGTGCCGATCGGCGAACGGCCCCGCCGGATCGGCACGCCGATATTGGCGTGGCGCGGGTCGATCTGCTTGCGCGCGACCTTGATCGGCTGTCGCACGGCCTGCGGGTCGATCGTCACATCGAAGGCAATTCCGAACCGCGTCGGCTGGCTCCACACGATCTTGCCCGGAACATCGCCCACCTTGCGCAGCGTCACCAGCACGGCATCGCCGATAGCCAGTTCCTGCGGCGTATCGGCCAGCAGGCCGCCAGCGGAGATATTGCGCACGACGATATCGAACTGGTGATCGGTGCGGCGGCACTGCACGGTTGCCTTGAGGAACATGCTATCGCGCTTGTTGCCGCGCAGGGCAACGGCATCGACATCGCGGTTGATGCTGGGCCAATCCATCTTCATCGCAGCTCGTCCTCTGATCAACAGACAGTGCCGACGGCTGCACCATTGCGGCGCGCCGAAAGCAGCTGTCCGACAGGACGATAAGGACAGTGCCTTAGAAGAAGGTTAAACGATCGGTCGAATTGCGCTTTTTCGCGCACAGGGCTCAGTCGTCGCGCGATATCCGCTCATTGCGCTCGTGACGTTCCTGCGCTTCCAACGTCATCGTCGCGATCGGGCGGGCGATCAGCCGACCCAATGTGATCGGCTCGCCGGTGACTTCGCAATAGCCATATTCGCCCTCGTCGATGCGGCGCAGCGCCGAATCTATTTTGGCGATCAGCTTGCGTTGGCGGTCGCGGGTGCGCAATTCGATGGCCCAGTCGGTTTCGCTCGACGCGCGATCGGTCAGGTCCGGCTCGCGAATCGGTCCGTCTTGCAGGCTGGCCAGCGTGGTTTCCGATTCGGCGACGATGCCGCGCTTCCAGTCGGTCAACAGCCGGCGAAAGAACGCCAGCTGCCGCGCGCTCATGAAATCCTCGTCGTCGCTCGGGATATAGCCATCCGGGCCGACGACAGAACGCGGCGATGGCCCGTCGAGAGCCGCAGCAATCCCCATCGCATCGGCTTCGGCAATTTTGGAAGACGGCATCTGCGATTCGCTCCCGGAGGGTTCAGCCTGATATCGACGCCGACGATAGCGGGACTATCATGAACGGTCGCCGACCGGCTGAGGCGCGCCTATAGCAGACGAACTTGCCCCCGCAAGCGATTGCGGTTGCAGTTGAGACGAAATGCCATCGCCCGGCTTTCGTGCTGAATTGGGACAATATGGGGAATTCCTGCCACATAATCGCCAGCGAAAGTCATTTGGTAACAGTGGTCATGGTTAAAAGCGTTGCATCCATCGCCGCCTTGGGGACATGTCGAGAGTGCCCGGATGCTCTTTTATCCGGAAAGCCCCTGCATCGGAGCCGGACCGTCTGGCCTCATGATGGTGCAGAAACAGCTATCGGGTAAGGCGGAACCCGATTTGAGGACAGGAAGACATTATGTCGGTACGGATGGCCCTGGCGAAACTCTGCGCCTGCACCTGCGGTGGCGCGCTGATCGGTGGCGGCGCTGTGCAGGTGTCGCAGGCACCCACGCGCACCCATCAGGTGCAGCAGGTGCGCAGCGTCCCCAAGATGCGCAGCCGCGTCGTCCATCGTGCCCGCCCCCAGCGCCAGGCGCGCGCTCGCACCGTGCAGCGCATCCGGCGGGTCGTCACCCGGCGGACCATCGTTCCCGGCCAGCCGACGGTCATCACCCAGCAGGCACCATTCGTCCGCCAGCAGCAGGGCGGCTTTGAAGGCGGCGGCGGTGGCGGCGGCTATCCGATCGTCATCGGCGGCAGCGGCGGCTTCGGCGGCGGCGGCGGTGGCTTCTTCGGTGGCTTCTTCGGCGGCGGCGGCGGCAGCAGCGGCGGATCGGGCGGCAGCATCGTCATCTCGTCGACATCGTCGGGCGCGGTCAGCACATCGACCGGCGGCAGCACATCGACCAGCGGCGGCAGCACCTCCAGCGGCGGATCGGGCGGCAGCTCGACCTCGACCGGCGGCGTGTCTTCGACGTCGGGCGGAAGCTCGACCTCGACCGGCGGCTTTTCCTCGACAGGCGGCAGCAGCTCGACCTCGACCGGCGGTGTCTCATCCACCTCTGGCGGCGTATCTTCGACCTCCTCGTCCACCTCGGGCGGCGTTTCGACCTCGACCGGCGGCATCAGTTCGACCTCGTCGACCGGCGGGGTTTCTACCTCGACCGGCGGCGTCAGCAGTTCCACAGGCGGTGTGTCCACTTCCACCGGGGGTGTCTCGACGTCCACCGGCGGGGTGAGCACTTCGACCGGCGGCGTTTCGACATCATCGGGTGTCTCGACATCGACTGGCGGTGTCAGCACCTCTTCCGGCGTCTCGACATCCACCGGCGGCGTCAGCACCTCTTCCGGAGTGTCGACCTCGACTGGCGGCGTCAGCACCTCTTCCGGAGTATCGACCTCGACCGGCGGTGTGTCGACATCGTCGGGCGTTGCTTCGTCGTCGAGCAGCAGCTCATCGTCGAGTTCGTCTAGTTCTTCCTCGTCGTCCAGTTCGTCTTCGGGTGGGTCGTCCAGCCGCGGCGGATCATCGAGCTACGGTGGGTCGTCGAGTTTCGGCGGATCGACCGGCAGCAGCAGCGGCGGATCATCGAGTTCCTCATCGACATCGTCGGGCGGTTCGTCCAGCTTTGGCGGATCGACCAGCAGCGGCGCCAGCTCGTCTTCCTCTTCATCGAGCAGCTCGTCATCGAGCAGCAGTTCGTCTTCGTCGGGTGGCGGCAGCTCGGGCGGCACACCGCCAACCGACGTGCCGGCGCCGCCAATGGTGCTGCTGTTCGGCGCTGCCGCTGTAGCGCTGGTTGCGCGCAGAAGGCTTGCCAAGCGCAACGATAATCAGGCACAAGATACGAATCGCGCCGCATGACCTAGGTCGGTTCGATTTCGCCAGCGAAATCGGACAATGCAGCGGCGGTCCGGCCTTAACCGGCCCGGTTCGGGGGCGACCATCGGGGGGTGGTCGCCCCCATATCGTTTCTGAATCATGGGCAGTACCGCCAGCGGCACGGCTTCGCTGCCACGGCGGGGTTTGGAGCTCGATCAAATACCATGTCATTCACGCGAAAGCAGGAATGACATTTTTGGCGTTTGAACCGGTCGTCAATATGCTCTGGCAGGTCACCCCGCTTTCCTACATCCGCGCACCATGCTACCGTGAAGCATGGCCAAAGTGAATATATCGCAGTATTTCCAACAGGTTACTCGCCAGAAATGGCGCGCACTAATCGATTGTGTCGATCAGCGCGGCAAGAGTGATTTTACCCCCTTGGGCTTCATCACTCTTATCACTCTTGCCCCGCCGCTCATCGAACGAATCGATTAATAACGCCGGTTCAACTCACCACAGCAGCGACGTCGGATTGGGCATCGGCTGCTGCTTCTGCGCACCGACGATGCTCAGCACCGATCGTACCGCGACGAGGATGCCGACCAGCGGCCAAGTCAGCAATCCGATCAGCACGAACACGAGAAAGAAGCTGATGATCGATCCGATCAGCCCGATCAAGAAGGTGTTGATCAGATAAGTATAATGCGACTCTTCCCATCCGCCGCGCGATTCACCCTTCCATACGAACGCCAGCACGACGCCGACAATGCCGGTGATGCCGACCAGAAAAGCGGTTAGGTAAAGTATCGCTATGATTGTCGGCTTGTTGAGATCGAAACCGGATTGGCTACTCATGGATATGCCCCTTCGCACTGGATACGGGCCGACGATGCCATGACAGGTTCGTCACGGCAACCGCTATGCCGCGCGCGCATTCCCGGCATCACCGCCCCATAGGTGCCTTGGCTCGTCCGGTCTTCAGCCGGCCGAACAACTCGTTGTCTGCACGCAACGTTGGCAACCAACTGCGCCACGGTCCGTTCTCCCTCCCGAAGGCACGGCACCCCCCCCCGCCGCGCCAGTCAAGGAGAGCAGTCATGGGTGAATTCATCGACAAGGCGAAAGCCGCCGGCAACGACCTTTCTGGCAACGTCAAAGAAGCCGTTGGCAAAGGCACCGACAGCCCCAATCTGACCGCCGAAGGCAAGGCGCAGCAAGCCAAGGCCGACGGCCAACGCCTCAAGGGCGACGTCAAGGGCGCGCTCGGCGACAAGGTTTGAATGGCCCCTGGGTCCTGACACAGTGTGAGCGCCCCGCTCACTGAACGGTGAATACCGCTCCCCGGCAGTCCCCCGCTGCCGGGGCGTTTTCATATACGTGCTTTTCCGACGGACGATTTGTCAGGCTTGCCTGTCGCCGCATGCCCGCTAAAGTTCGGTGATGATCGACATTGCCGCATCCCAAACCAGCCCTGTCCCATGAGGGCAGCGCGGCTAATCTTTGCCGCCGCCGCGATGTTCGGCATCGCCGTTCTTGTCCCTGGCCTGTTCGTCGAAGCTGGAGCAACAGCGCTCTATCCGCCGTTGGCCCAGCCCGAATTCTATTACGGCTTTTACGGATCGGCATTGGTCTGGCAATTTGGCTTTCTCGTCATCGCCCATGATCCAGTCCGGTACCGGCCATTGATGCTTGTTGCAGTGCTGGAAAAGGCAGGATGGGTTATCACCTGCCTGTGGCTGTGGCAGGCTGAGCGGCTAAATCCGCTCAGCGGTCCGTTCATCGGCGCGATGATCGACGGGGCGCTGATGCTCGCCTTCATCGCCGCCTGGTGGCTGACGCCGCGACAGCACCCGGCCGATTGACTTGCCGAGCGTCGTTGTTTCCGCTATGTTCTATTGAGGGACCCGAGTCGATGGAGGAAAATATGCTGACCGGCGGATGCCATTGCGGCGCAGTGCGATACGAGGCGACGGGCGAACCGCAGCACCATGCCGTGTGCCATTGCAGCGATTGTCGCCGCTGTGCCGGCGCACCGATGGTCGGCTGGATTGCCTTCATGGCCGATCAGGTGCGCCTGACCGAGGGGGAGACGGCGATTTATGCCGGCAGTGCCCACGGTCGCCGCCATTTCTGCATACAGTGCGGTACCGGGCTGTTCTATTTCAACGATGAAGTCCTGCCCGGCATCGTCGATATCCAGTCGGCGACGCTCGACGATGCCGAGGCGCATTCACCCGGCGCGCAGATGCAGGTTGCCGAACGCCTGCCGTGGGTGGCAAGGTTGTCGGACATTCACGAATTCGAACGGTATCCGCCGCTCGGTTGACTCGCTTGTGCGCTCCCCTCGCCTGCCCCATGGTGGTTGGCGGCGGGGGCCTGAAATCCGGGAATTATTGTCCATGCGCTCCGCCGATCAAGTTGCCGCCATGTCCTGCCCTGTTTGCCGCGTGCCGCTATCGATGAGCGACCGGCAGGGCATAGAAATCGACTACTGCCCGCAATGCCGCGGCGTTTGGCTCGACCGTGGCGAACTTGACAAGATCATCGAACGCAGCGCCGCGCCTGCTGCGCCAGCGGTTGCCCCCGCCACGCCGCCTGTCGTACTCCAACCGACACCGGTGCCAGAAGCGCCGCGCTACGCCGGTGGCCATGACCCCCGTTACGACCCGCGCTACGGTCATTATTCCGACAGCAAGCCCTACGGTAAAAAACGCAAGAGCTGGCTCGAAGATATTTTCGATTGAGCTCGGCGTGATATCTGGTTTTTCGCAAAGATATTGCAATCCTGCATCGTCAGGCGTCGATCGAGTTGCCGACCGACGCATGGACCAGCCCGCCATCGACGGTGATGGTATCGCCGATGACATAATCGCCCGCGCGGCTGCACAGATAGATCGCCGCCGCCGCCATATCCTCGGGCGTGCCGATGCGCTTGGCCGGAATGCCCTTGGCGACCTCGTCGCCATGATCGCGCGCGGACCGGTTCATGTCGCTCTCGAACGCACCCGGCGCGATAGCGGTGACGATGATATTGTCCTTGATCAGCGTCGCGGCCATGCGCTTGGTCAGATACAGGATCGCCGATTTGGAGGCGTGATAGCTCCACGTCTCCCAGGGGTTGAGCCGCTGGCCGTCGATCGAGCCGATGTTGACCACCTTGGCCGGACGGTCATGCGTGCCGGCGGCCTTCAACAACGGCAGCAGCGCCTGCGTTAGGAAGAACGGCCCCTTGACGTTAACGTCCATCACTTTGTCCCAGCCGGCCTCGGGGAACTCGGCGAACGGCGCACCCCAGGCGGCACCGGCGTTGTTGATCAATATGTCGAGCTTGTCTTCGCGTTTGGCGATCTCAGCGGCGAGCGTCTGGCAGCCCTCCACCGTCGAAACATCGCCCGGGATGCCAATGACACGCGCCCCGAAACGCTCGACGGCGGCGGCGACCTGCGGGCCTTTGCGCGCGCTGATATAGACGCGCTCAGCGCCGGCGGCGAGAAAGCCCTCGACGAACATTGCGCCGATGCCGCGCGATCCGCCGGTGATGAGGGCGACCTTGCCGTGCAGGCCGAAGAGCGAATTAAGGTCCATGAAAATCTCCCTCTCCCCTTCAGGGGAGAGGGTTAGGGAGAGGGGCAGTCTCCAACATTGAACAACACGGGCCGGGCGGACTCCCCCTCTCCCCGGCCCTCTCCCCTGAAGGGGAGAGGGAGATTTTCATGGACCTTAATTCGCTCTTCG
>JAYSZB010000091.1:0-22631 GCA_043727035.1 Sphingomonas sp.
GAAAACAGCAGCGCACCCAGCGCGACACGCATTTTCCAGCCGCCCGAAAAGCTGTCGAGCGGTGCCTGCTGCATTTCATCGTCGAAACCGAGCCCGGCCAGGATACGCCCCGCCCGCGCGGGTGCGGTATAGGCATCGATGGCGATCAGCCGCTCGTGCACATCGCCCAGACGGTCGGGATCATGGCTGGTCTCGGCCTCATCGAGCAGCGCGGCCCGCTCGATGTCGGCAGCGAGTACGGTGTCGAACGGGGTCGCGGTGCCGGTCGGCGCATCCTGAGCGATATAGCCCATCCGCGTGCCCTTGGGCATTGTCACGCTGCCGCCATCGGGGTCCATTGTGCCGATGATGGTTTTCATCAGCGTCGATTTTCCCGCGCCATTGCGGCCGATTAGGCCGACGCGCGAGCGTGGCGGCAGCGACACGGTCGCACCATCGAGGATCACGCGCCCGCCAAGGCGCACTTTTATATCGGTCAGGGAGAGCATGGGCGGGCCGTTAGCACGAGTTGACGCAAGGTGCAGCCTCTATTGTCCGCGCGACTCTGCCGCCGCAGCCTTACCCCATCGGGTACATGATCTCGCGGCTGACCTTGTAGATCGCCTTCATCAGATCGTCAGGCAATATCAGATCCGCCGCCGCAAGGATGGCCGGCAACTGGTCGCTGTGCGTCGCCCCGACGATCGTCGACGCGACGAAATCATGCTGCTTCGACCATGCCGTCGCCATCGTCACCGGATCGAGCCCGGCTTCCGCCGCCAGCGCTAGATAGCGTTCGGTGCTCGCCAGCGCTTTCTCGCCCGCAAATCGCTGCGCCATCACCGCCTGCCGCCCGGGCATGGCGAGATAGGCGGAGAAGCGCGCGCCCTCGGGCAGCGCACCATTCTGATATTTGCCCGACAGCACGCCGCCAGCGAGCGGGGAGTACGGGATCAGGCTGACGCCTTCCTGACGGCAGACCTGCGCCAGCTCGTCCTCGAAGCGGCGGTTGTTCATGCTGAAGTTGTTCTGGATCGTGTGATACCGCGCGACGCCCAGCTTTTCCGAGGTGGCGAGCGATTTCATCAGCCCCCAGCTGGTCTCGTTCGAACAGCCCAGCAACCGCACCTTGCCGCTGCGGACCAGCTCGTCGAGCACCTCCATCGTCTCGTCATAGCCGGTGCCATGGTCGGGCCAGTGGGTCTGGTAGAGATCGATATAGTCGGTCTGCAACCGGCGCAGGCTGTCCTCGACCGCGATGACGATGTTGCGCCGGTCGAGCGCGGTCATGCCGCTGCGCTTGGGCGATTTGAACCAGGTGTGGCTCGGGCCGGAAACCTTGGTCGCCATGATGATCGCGTCGCGCGATTTGGTCTTCATCCAGCGCCCGACGATTTCCTCGGTCAGGCCGACATATTTGGCGTCGGGCGGCACCGGATAACCTTCTGCGGTGTCGTAGAAATCGATGCCCGCCTCGAAACTCATATCGAGGATGCGGTGCGCCATAGCTTCGTCCGCCTGGTTGCCGAAGGTCATCGTCCCCATGCAGATGTCGGAGACATAGATGGCGCTCTTGCCAAGGCGGCGATGCTGCATGGTCATTCTCTCCCGGTCTGATTGGCCGCCGCTGTGCCGTGGCGGCGGGCGCGGGGCAAGCCCATGATGCGGGTGGCGCGCCGCTAGGCGTCCACGCCCACCCCGGCAAAGGCCTCGGCTGCCAGTGTCAGTGAATATTTGCGCGCGCTATGGTCATAGATCGAAGACGCGATGATCACCTCATCCACCCCGGTCGCCGCGACAAACCCCGCCAGCCCGCGCGCGACATCTTCGCCCGTGCCGATCGCGCTATATTGCATGACACGCGCCAGCATGGCGCGAGCAGTTTCAGGCAGCGTGTCGAGATAGCCCTCCATTGGCGGCGGCATCCGCCCCGGATTGCCGGTGCGCAGCGCGACGAAACTCTGCTGCATCGATGTCGCCATCAGCGCGGCCTCCTCGCGCGTGTTTGCCGCAAAGACATTGAACGCCGCCGCGCAGTAGGGCGCGGCCAGCCGCTCGGATGGCTGGAACCCGCGCCGGTAGACATCCAGCGCCTGCATCAGCGCATCGGGCGCGAAGTGCGAGGCGAAGGCGAATTTCACCCCCAGCATCGCCGCCAGCTGCGCGCCGAACAGGCTCGATCCCAATATCCAGATATCGACATCCGCCCCCGCCCCCGGCGTCGCGGTGATGACGCGCGGATCGCCCGAGAAATAGGCCATCAGCTCGACGACATCGCGCGGAAACTGCTGCTCGTCGCTGGCCAGCCCGCGCCGCATCGCCTGCGCCACCCGCCCGTCCGATCCCGGCGCACGCCCCAGCCCCAGATCGATCCGCCCCGGATAGAGCGCCTCCAATGTACCCCACTGCTCGGCAATCTGCAGCGGCGCATGGTTGGGCAGCATGATCCCGCCCGCGCCAATGCGAATGGTCGATGTCGCCGCACCGACATGCGCCAGCACCACCGATGTCGCGCCGCCCGCAACCCCCGCCATGCCATGATGCTCCGCCACCCAGTAACGCGCGAAACCCAGCCGCTCGGCATGAGCAGCGAGATCGGCGGCATTGGCCAGCGCGTGCGGAATAGTGCCGCCCTGAATGACAGGGACGAGATCGAGGAGAGAGAGTTTGGTCATGTCGCCAAGTTGGCGTCGCCGCTCCGCAATGGCAAGGCACGAGCGTCTCATCGTCCGAACCTGTCAGTATCATTACGGATACGTTCACAGCACATTCAACGGCCAAAGACCAAAACGGAATCGCAACAACATGGGGAGACCGACAATGACCAAGACCATCATCATCGCTGCCATCATCGCCTGCACCTCATCGACCGCAATGGCCGGTCAATGTGATCGGCTTACTGGACAGCGTCAGGCCAATTGCCTCGACGGAGAGGCGCAGGCTGCGCGATATGCACGCGAAGCCCGCAACTATGAGCGCCTCGCCCGGGTTCGTGACGGCTTGTGTGTGGCTGACCGTGCCGCGCCGCGTGTGGCGTCGCGGGTCGCCGGACCGCTCGGTGGTGCAGTGTACCGTGGCACGAGGGCAGCAGGTAACGCGGTCAGCGGCGGTGCGTCGAGTTGCCGTCGCTAAGACAATCGACAGCTGTCGTTAAAAGGCTTTGGGTGGCCCGGATCAGTATCTGAACCGGGCCATTTCTTCGTTCTGGATCGGGAAAGCCACAGCCCGGTCAGCCACACCCCCTCTGCGCGTCTGAGACGACTCCGTGCCGTCGCGTGAAACGCTTATTGCGCCTTCGAGTGATCCTTGTTGGCCTTCACAAGACCGCCGCAAGGCGGCTCCCATACCTCAATGCGCCTGCCGCACCGCCGCAGATTTCTCGCACAAAGGCACGAAGCCACAAAGATTGAGCGCACTTCCGCGAAGCCAAGCTGTAAATCCGCCGATGCGTCAACCGCCCCACTCCATCCACACGCAGCCTGTCGGCATGGACAACTGTCTTCGTGCCTTTGTGTCTTTGTGCGAGCCTCCCTCTTTCTTTTCTTCGCGCCGTGCGTCGTCTCACGACCGCACAAAGAGGCACCGAGCAAGCTACGAAACCCCTTTCCTACAGAAACCATATTGGTTATATTACATAGATTGCGATCACTTCACAGGAGAGCTCCCATGCCCCGCTGGACCCGCAAAGCCAGTTCGGACTTCATCTACGCCCTGCGCCGTGGCCGCACGGTAACTCAGGCAGCGTCGGTGAGCGGCCTATCGCGCATGTCCGCGTACCGCCGCCGCGCCCGCGACCCGCGTTTCGCGCGGACATGGAATGCCGCGCTCGCCCATGCAGCCGAAGTGCGCCTCAGTAATATTCGCCAAACCCGGGTGCGCAGCCTTGCGCTCGATGGCCGTGCGGTGAATTGCGCCGCGACCGGAGAAATCCATGATCGCATCGATGCCAAGAGCAACACCGCCCTGCTCGCGCTGCTTCGCCGTCTCGACCGCTTTTGTGCTGGTTCGCCCCTCACTTATGCTGCGCCCGCAACCCCGCAGTTTTCCGTAGTTCCGGCACACCAGTCACGTCACTCTTTGTAACCTTTGGGGTTACAAAGAGTGACCTCAGTCGCCGCCGCCATCGCCCGCGCTGCCCGAATCGCCCCCGCCGTTGCCGCGCACGAACCAGCCGTTCCGGTAGCGATGGATCGGCCCGCGAACGACCCCGTAAAGGATCCACGCCGGAACGAGGAAGATGAACGCTGCGAACATCGGCAAACTCTTTACGCAGTCGTTGCCATTGCGGCGGCTGGCGCGGATCGAGGGGACACGGGCGATCGTTCCGTGACTGCAATCACGCGCGCTGTCGGCGCCCGGCGCTAGGCAGCTCATTGATCGACAAAGGGGCACATCATGGACATCCAATCCACTTCCGCAGCCGCAACCACCCTCGCCCGCACCGGCGATGTGCAGATCAGCAACGGCATCGATTATGGCGCGCTCACCGGCTTGATCGGCACATGGACCGGCAATCAGGGTTACAACATGATCGCGCTGCCCAATCAGCAGGGCGGCTTCGGACTGCTCGTCGCGCCCTACACCGAAACGCTGACGATCACCGCCGTCCCCGCCACCACGCCGGATCGCGGCCTGACCAGCATCGTCCAGATCCCGACGCTGCAATATGCCACGACCATCTCGGACAGCCGCGACGATGCGCTGATGCATGTCGAGGCGGGTTTCTGGGAGACGATCCCGGCGGCAGACAATGGCGGATTCGATATCTTCCGCCTCGCCACCATCCCGCATGGCGATGCATTGACCGCGATGGGCAACGCCACCACTTTTTCCGGCCCGCCAACCATCGATGTCTCGCTCAGCGGCCAGCCGACCGGCGCGCTGCCGCAGACCAACGGCTATCTCGATGTCTATGGCCCGCCGTTCGAATTCCCCGACTACAGCCCCGGCTTCCCCAACCATTATCTGCAATATGTTCTGCAACAACAGCAGGCGGCCGGGACGCAGATCGTCAGCACCACGCAATTGAGCATCAGCACGCTCAACCAGGGCGGCGTCAGCAATATCGCCATGGTCGGCGCCAACACCCCGACGACGCAATTCGACGCAACATGGTGGATCGAAACTTTGGTCGACTCGGCCGGCAACACGAGCACCCAACTGCAATACAGCCAGCGCACCCTGATGAGCTTTCCGATCAAGAGTGACACACCCGGCCAGACCATCGTCTGGCCGCACATCAACATCAACACGCTGACATTGCAGGGGTGAAAATCCTCCCCGCTCGCGGGGAGGTGGCCCCGAAGGGGTCGGAGGGGGCTCTCGTCATCGGTCTCGGTCGAAGGCGGCAAACCCCCTCCGTCGCTTCGCGCCACCTCCCCGTAAACGAGGAGGATCGCCTGCCCCCTACCCCCGCTCATCCTTCGGCGAATGCATCAGCACATAAGTCGTGATCGAATTGACCTGCGGGATCACCCCCAGCACCTCGGTATGGAAATGCTTGTACGCCACCAGATCGGCGCATTCGACGCGCAGCAGATATTCGATTGCGCCGGTGATATTATGGCATTCGCGCACCTCGGGCGCGACCGCCATTGCCGCCTCGAACCCCTGTTGCGCCTCCTTGGTATGGCGCGACAGGCCGACGGTGACATAGGCCATGAAGGTGATGCCGAGCTTGGCCGGGTCGATCCGCGCGCGATAGCCGGTAATCACCCCGCTGCGCTCCAGCTCCTGCACCCGTCGCAGGCAGGCGGAGGGCGACAGGCCGACGCGATCGGCCAGTTCGATGTTGGAGAGACGGCCCTCGGTAGAGAGCTGCTGCAATATCATGCGGTCGATGCGGTCCATTGCGCAGATATATTGCACTATTACCCGTAACGATAGCGATATTCGCAACCAATCGCTCCGCGAACTGCAATATGCTGCGCCGCATGGAACTCGCCTCGCTTGCCGCTCTCTCGGGCTTCGCCCTCGTCTCCTCGATCACCCCGGGGCCGAACAATATGATGTTGATGGCATCGGGCGCGAACTTCGGCCTGCGCCGCACGATCCCCCACGCGCTCGGCGTCGGCATCGGCTTTACGCTGATGATCATACTGGTCGGCGTCGGGCTGATGGGGCTGTTCGATCTTTTCCCATGGCTCAACACCCTGCTCAAGGTCGTCAGCATCGTCTATCTGCTGTGGTTGGCCTGGAAGATCGCCAATGCCGCCGCGCCCGACGGCAGTGGGTCGGCCGCTGGCCAGCCAATGAGCTTCGTCTCGGCCATGCTGTTCCAGTGGGTCAACCCAAAGGCCTGGTCGATGGCGCTGACCGCCATCGCCCTCTACGCCCCAGACCGCAATCTGGCGGCAGTGGCGCTGGTCGCCGCCGTATTCGGCATCATCAATCTGCCCTCGACCAGTCTGTGGGCGGTGATGGGGCAGGGCCTGAGCGGCTGGCTGGCGAGTCCCGCCCGGCTGCGCGCGTTCAACTGGACGATGGCCGCACTGCTGGTCGCATCGATGATCCCGCTGCTGTGAGCTTGACGCAACGCACTGGTCGATGCAGCTTCGGGCGCGACGGGACAGGGCAATGGCCGACTTCGATATCGACGCAACGCTGACCGACGGCACCGCCGTCTGCCTGCGCCGCATCCGCGCCGACGATGCCGACCGGCTGCGCGGCGGGGTGGCGCAACTGTCCGCCGAATCGCGCTATCTGCGCTTCTTCTCCTTCGCCCACCGCGTCCCCGATGCCGTCATCGCCCGGCTGACCGATGTCGATCCTGACTGCCACATCGGCTGGGGCGCGATCCTCTCGGCGCACCCTGACAAACCCGCCATCGCCGCCGCCCATATCGTCCGCGCCGTATGCGGCGAACCGCGCGGCGAACTCTCCATCGCCGTGCTCGACGCCTGGCACGGCCGCGGCCTCGCCCGGCTGCTGCTGGCGGCGCTGCTGGCGGACAACCGCGCGGCGGGTGTCGAGCATATCGACATCATCGTGCTTGGCAGCAACAGCGGCGCGTTGGCGCTGTTCAGCCATATCGGCGCGCAAACGGCAGGCCATGAGGACGGCACCGTCCGCCTGCATCTCGCCGTCGACGCTGGCATTGCCGAACTGGCCAAAGCCCGCGCCTGCGCCCGCATCATCGCCGCCGCGCGCAGTGAACCGGGGTGACGCGGCGCAGCAGCGTCCATTGATTCCCGCGCGCACGAGGATTATGACGCTCCCGCACGCATGGCGGCCCGCAGTCGGGGTCGCCATTTTGCTTTTTGCGTATTGGAGGCCAAGCCGATGTCGATCACCCCGCTCATGCCCGTCTACCCGCGGTGTGGGTTCCGCCCGGTGCGAGGCGAGGGGGCGTATCTGATTTCCGAGGATGGCAGCCGCGCGCTCGATTTTGCCAGCGGTATCGCGGTCAATCTGCTGGGGCACGGGCACCCGCATCTGATCAAGGCGATTGCCGACCAGGCGGCGACGCTGATGCATGTTTCGAACCTCTATGGCAGCCCGCAGGGCGAGGCGTTTGCGCAGCGGCTGGTCGATAACACGTTCGCCGACACGGTTTTCTTCACCAATTCGGGCGCGGAGGCGGTCGAGTGTGCGATCAAGACGATGCGTGCTTTCCACCAGTCGGCGGGCTCGGACCGGTTCGAGATCATTACCTTCAAAAACGCCTTCCACGGGCGGACGATGGCGACGATTTCTGCGAGCAATCAGGAGAAGATGCACAAGGGCTTTTCTCCTCTGCTCAATGGCTTCCGCTATGTCGATTTCGACGATCTGGAGGGCGCTGCGGCGGCGATCAACGACAAGACTGCCGGCTTCCTGGTCGAGCCGATCCAGGGCGAGGGCGGGGTGCGGCCCGCTTCGGATGCGTTCATGAAAGGGCTGCGCGCGCTCGCCGACGAGCATGGCATCTTGCTGGCGCTCGACGAGGTGCAGTGCGGGGTTGCGCGCACCGGCAAGCTTTATGCCCATGAGCATTATGGCGTGGTCCCCGATGTGCTGGCGACCGCCAAGGGCATCGGCGGCGGTTTTCCCATGGGGGCCTGCCTTGCCACTGAGAACGCAGCGCGCGGTATGACCATCGGCACGCATGGCTCGACCTATGGCGGCAATCCGCTGGCGATGGCGGCGGGCGGCGCGGTGCTCGATGTGATCCTCGAAGACGGCTTCATGGACAATGTCACCGCTTTGGGCGCGAAGCTCGAGCAGGCGCTGGCGCAGTTCATCGGCAACTACCCGGAACTGTTCACCGGGGTGCGCGGCAAGGGGTTGATGCTCGGCTTGATGATGACGCACGAGACGCGCGCCTTCGTCGCGCATCTGCGCGACAATCACGGGCTGCTGACCGTCGCGGCTGGCGACAATACGCTGCGCGTGTTGCCGCCGCTCAACATCGATCAGACGCATATCGACGCGTTCGTCGAGAAACTGTCGGCGGGCGCGGCGAGTTATCGGGCGCCGGTGGCGGCGTGAATTCAACCCTCTCCCGCTTGCGGGAGAGGGACAGCCGCGAAGCGGCAGGGTGATGGTGTGTCCGAGAACGCAGAAACCCTCACCGCTGCGACTAGTTCGCTTCGCTCTCAAGTCTCGCTCCTCTCCCGCAGGCGGGAGAGGAAAAGGGGGATCAGATATGCGCCATTTCCTCAACCTCTCCGATGCCGGTGGTGATGCCATCGCCGCGATGATAGCCGACGCCATCGACCGCAAGGCAGCGCGTGCTGGCTGGCCCAGGGGCAAGCCCGATGCCGACGCACCATTGGCCGGCCACACGCTCGGCATGATCTTCGAGAAAAGCTCGACGCGCACCCGCGTCAGCTTCGACATGGCGATGCGCCAGCTTGGCGGGTCGGCGCTGGTGATGGACTCGGCGGGAATGCAGCTCGGTCGCGGCGAGACGGTGGCGGATACCGCACGCGTGCTTAGCCGCTATGTCGATGCGATCATGATCCGCACCGACGATCATGCCAAGGTCGAGGAGATGGCGGCGCACGCCACCGTCCCCGTGGTCAACGGCCTGACCGATCTGTCGCACCCGTGCCAGATCGTCGCCGACCTGCTGACGCTGATCGAACATGGCCATGCGCTGCCTGGGCTCGAAGTCGCTTGGCTCGGCGATGGCAATAATGTGCTCAATTCGATCGTCGAGGCGGCGGGGCTGATGAAGTTCAACGTCCGCATCGGCTGTCCGCAGGGCTATGACAGCGACCCGGCGTTCATCGACTCGGCGCGCGCGGCAGGCGCGACGGTCAGCGTCCATCGCGATGCGCGTGAGGCGGCGGCGGGAGCGAATGTGCTGGTTACCGACACCTGGGTGTCGATGGGACAGGAGCATGCGCACAACAAGCTGGCTGCCATGGCCCCCTACCAGATCGACGAGGCACTGCTTGCAGCGGCCGCACCCAATGCCCATTTCCTCCACTGCCTGCCCGCGCATCGCGGTGAGGAAGTGACCGAAGCGGTGATCGACGGCCCACGCTCGCTGATCTGGGACGAGGCGGAGAACCGGCTGCACGCCCAGAAATCTGTGCTGCTGTGGGCTTTCGGGTTACTGGGATAGACTCTCTTTTGTCATTCCCGCGAAAGCGGGAATCCAGGGGCGGCATGAAGCGACGCTCTGTGCCCCCTGGATTCCCGCCTTCGCGGGAAAGACGAAGTTTGGATTTGATAATGACCGATTCAACCGAAACCCACTTCGACCGCCCGTTGATCTTCACCCTCGCCGAACAGGATGCGCGCGGTCGAGTCGTGCGGCTCGGGCCAGTGCTTGATACGATATTGTCGGCGCACGCTTATCCGCCGGTGGCAGAAAAAGTGCTGGCCGAGGCGTTGGTGCTGACTGCGCTGATGGGATCGACGCTCAAGGATGGCGGCAGCCAGATGACCATGCAGGCGCAGACCGAGAATGGCGCGATCGGCCTGCTCGTCTGCGATTATGTTGCGGGGCAGTTGCGCGGGCATCTCTCGTTCGATGCCGAGAAGCTGGCGGCGGTCGGCCCGGAGCCGAGCCTGTTCGCGCTGTTCGGCAAGGGGTTCCTCGCGCTGACCTTCGACCAGCAGTCGACCAACCAGCGCTATCAGGGCATCGTCCCGCTCGAGGGGCTGAGCCTGGCCGATGCGGTCGAGCAATATTTCCGCCAGTCGGAGCAGCTACCGACCGTCATCCGCATCGCCACGCGGCATGATGCCGGGGCCAAGCGCGAAAAATGCTGCATCGCCGGCGGGGTGATGGTCCAAAGGCTGGCCGTAGGTGAGGAGGGCGGCGAGCGGCTCGACGTGCGCGGCGAGCGCAGCCATCCCGAAGACGCCTGGGATCATGTCGCGATGCTGGCGGAGACCATCTCGACCGCTGAGTTGACCGATACGGCGCTGAGCATGGAGGCGCTGGTCTGGCGTCTCTACCATGACGAGGCCGAGGTGCGGGTGGTGCAGGGGGACCGGCTGGCGCGCGGCTGCCGCTGCAATCCGGCCTATTATGCGTCGGTCATCGCCCGCTTTCCGGCGGACGAGCGTGCCGACATGGTGGGGGAAGACGGCAGGATCACCGTCGATTGCGCCTTTTGCTCGAAACAGTTTGCCATCGATCCCGATGCGGTGCCGGTGCAGCACTGAATCGTTTCGTCGCCGTAAAGCACCGGTTCATCCTTATTGCTGTAGGGCATGATGCGGCGCAGCATGATACTTGCGTTGTGGCAGCGATGCCGATAGCTTGAATTCCAAGGGGTCGCGTCCTTGTCACCGCCTGCGCGTCCGCAGGCTTTCGATGGATCGTACCGATGCCTTCTCCTGTTTTCCGTACCCTGACGCTTGCCGCCGCGCTGGTTGCGGCCACCGTTCCCGCCGTCGCCCAGGCGCCGCAACTGGCCATGCTAGACGAACTCGAGAGCGGTCAATGGCTGCTGCGCGATCGCGACAATCCGGCGACAACGCGCAGCTATTGCGTCACCGACTGGCGTCAGTTGCTGCAGTTGCAGCATCAGCGCAACCAGTGCACGCGGACCGTATTGGAGAACAGCGCCTCGGCGGTGACGGTACATTATACCTGCCCTGGCGCAGGACACGGCCGTACATCGATCCGTCGCGAAACCGACCGGCTGGTGCAGATAGATACCCAAGGTATTGCCGGCGGCGCTCCGTTCAGCATGGCCTATGAAGGGCGCAAGTCGGGGACGTGCGGTTAATGCCGTGTCCCGCCCTAACCCTTTCTTAACCATGTCGTGCTAACCAGATGGCTGTGAACCCTTTCTTGGCTCACTTCCTCCCTAGCAGATCCTGATGGATCCGACTGGGCCGCCCGTCGCAAGATGAGGCGGCCCGTTTTTTTGGTTGTCCACGCAACGATCGCAACTTTCCAGCAATTCCCGGCATTGACGTTTCGAGCCGGGCGATTGGGAGATGATGCATGTCCAACGATGAACCAGCCTATGGCGGTCACGGCAACCTGTCGACGCAGGGCAATGAACAGCCAGGCAGCGACCGCAACCCTAACGACACCCTTCGCCCGGAACCGACACCGATGCCGGAGGACTCCGAAAAGCAGCAGGGCGATCAGGCCAGCTTCGGCAGCCAGAGCCAGCAGCAGGGTGAGCAATCGCAACCGGACCGGTCCGGCAGCAGCGGGGGTGATCGACGACAGCAAGCCGAGGGAGCCGATAGCCAGCTCGACGCGGGCTACGGAGACGGTACCCCATCCATGCAGGAAGGCGACGCCGAGTTCGGCGGGGATGATGCGCATAACGTCGCGGACATGCAGCGCGACGACGACGTCGATGACGATGAGCAAGACGATCGGCTGTCACCGGAAAGCGGAGCGAGTGCGGGCGGAGCCATGTAGGCCCGCACCGAGGCTCGTTTGGGGTTCTGATTTCGAGCATCGCGCGCTAGAGCCGCGCGATGCTCGATCCCACCAAAGCCGTCGTCCTTCTCTCGGGCGGTCTCGATTCGATGGTCTGCGCCGCGCTGGCGCGTGAGGCCGGATACAGCGTCATCGCGCTGACTGTCGATTATAACCAGCGCCACCGCTGCGAGCTGGACGCAGCTGTGCGCGTCGTCGCGGCGCTTGGGATTGCCGAACATATCGTCGCGCCGCTCAACCTGCGCGGTTTTGGCGGGTCGGCGCTGACCAGCGATACGGCGGTACCCAAGCATGGCGTGCAGCCGGGCATTCCAGTGACCTATGTCCCCGCGCGCAACACCATTTTCCTCAGTCTGGCGCTGGGCCTGGCAGAGGCGCGCGCGGCCAGGCATATCTATGTCGGCGTCAATGCGCTCGATTATTCGGGCTATCCCGATTGCCGCCCGGTATTCGTCGATGCGTTCGCGGCGATGGCAAATCTGGCGACCAAGGCGGGGGTCGAGGGCGATCCCTTCCTGTTCGAAACCCCGCTGCTGCACATGACCAAGGCGGATATCGCCCGCGAGGCGCATCGGCTGGGCATCGACGCGGGGCTGAGCTGGACCTGTTACGATCCGACCCCCGAAGGCTTGCACTGCGGCGAATGCGACGCCTGCCGCTTACGCGCCAAGGGCTTCGTCGAGGCGGGGCTGCCCGATCCGACGCGCTATGCGCGGGTACCGCTGCTGCCATGACCTATGCGGTCAAGGAAATCTTCCTCACCCTCCAAGGCGAGGGCGCGCAGGCGGGACGGCGGGCGGTGTTCTGCCGCTTTGCGGGATGCAATCTGTGGAGCGGGCGTGAGGAGGATCGCGCCACCGCGCAGTGCCGTTTCTGCGATACAGATTTCGTCGGCACCGATGGCGTCGGCGGCGGCAAGTTCCGCGAAGCAGACGCGCTGGCGCGGGCAATTGCAGATTGCTGGGGAGCGGGTGCGGCGCATCGCTACGTCGTGCTGACCGGGGGCGAGCCGATGCTGCAGGTCGACGATGCGCTGGTCGATGCGCTGCACGATGCGGGCTTCACCATCGCCATCGAAAGCAACGGCACGCTGCCGGTTCATCCCGGCATCGACTGGGTGTGTGTCAGCCCCAAGGCGGGGACCGAAGTGGTGCAGCGCAAGGGTGACGAGTTGAAGCTGGTCTGGCCGCAGGACGGCATCGATCTCGCCGAACTGACCGCCTGGGATTTCACCCACTTCCTCGTCCAGCCGCTCGACTGCCGCGATGGAGTGCGCGACGAGGGTGCTGCACTGGCGCTGGCGATGGACGATCCCAGGTGGCGGCTGTCTCTACAGACGCACAAGCTGCTCGGATTGCCGTGAGGATTTGAGCATCCTCCCCTGAGGGGAGGATGCTACTTCTTCGCAGGCGCGTCCCCCTCTGCCCGCCCACCCGGCGGGCGGATGATCACGTCGCCGGGTTGCGCCTCCGGCGCGGCATCCTCGCTGGACACAGGCGTATCGGGGTCGGCGGCCTCGCTGTCCTCGTCATCCGCTGCCGCTTGCCCCGGCACCGGCGGGCCGATGGCGGCGCTGGTGTCGATGGCGGTGCCGTCGCCGCTGGCGCTGTCGAGCGTGATCATCTCGTCGCTGGCGGTGCCGGGTAATATCTCGACATTCTTCATTTCGGTATCCGCGCTGGAAGCAGCACCGCTGAACCAGTCGCAGCCGGTCAACGATAACGCGGCAAGCGCGATAGCTGTTCTGGCGATCAAACTGTGCGTCATGATAGGTTCTCCAATGCTCCTCCCGCCTTAGCCGCTCCCACCGCATCGAGGAAATCCCCGAAATGCCGGTGCAGCGCCGCATCGATATCGGCGAGCGTCGCCTTGACGCCCAGCGCCGCCAGACTGGTCACCGGAAATTCTGCGATCCCGCAGGGTATAATGCCGTCAAAATGCGAGAGATCGGGATTCACGTTGATCGATAGCCCGTGCAGCGTCACCCACCGCCGCACCCTTACGCCGATTGCGCCGATCTTCGCCTCGTGGCCCGACCGGTCGTCGCACCAGATGCCGATGCGGCCCTCGGCGCGGCGCGCGGCAATGCCGAAATCGGCCAGCGCCGCGATCACCCAGCCTTCGACAGCATGGACGAAATTGCGCACATCGCGACCGCGTGCGGTCAGATCGAGCTGGACATAGGCGACCCGCTGCCCCGGGCCATGATAGGTATAGCGCCCGCCGCGTCCGGCATCGAACACGGGAAAACGCCGGTCGATCAGTTCGGCGGGATCGGCGCTGGTCCCTGCGGTGTAGAGCGGCGGATGCTCGATCAGCCAGATACGCTCTGGCGCGGTGCCCGCATGGATCGCGGCAGCGCGGGCCTCCATGTCGGCGAGAGCGGCAAGGTAGGGAACCAGGCCATGTGCGATGTTCCAGTCGGGATCGGTCGCCATCATCGCAATCGCATGGCGCGACGCAGCGGCGGAGGCAAGCCTGGGATCGGAACCCGTCGAATGCGGCTGGACTTCGCGGAAATCGCTGCCACTATATCCATTGCTACAAACTGACAGGGGGGAAATCATGTCCAGTTTCAATATCGGAGAGGCGTGGTCGCTGGCCATCGCTTTCCTCCGCGACAATCTGCAGATGCTGGCGATCGTCGTCGGCGGCGGAGCATTGATCGCGGCACTCATACAATATTTCGTCACCGGCGGCGGTGACCAGATGGCGCAGATGGCGGCGGTCCAGTCGGCGGTCCGCAACGGCGACTGGTCGCAACTCGCGGCCGCAAGTGGCGGTGCGGGCGCGCTCGGTTTGGGTGGCGGCCTGATTGTGATCGCTGCGGCGATTATTCAAAGCGCCGCCGAATTCGCCGGTGTCCGCATCGGCCTGACGCGCGGTGAGGAGCAGGTCGGCCCTGCGTTGAGCTATGGTCTGGTCGCGGCGATCCTGTCGTTGCTGTTGTTTATCGTTTTGGGCATCGCGCTGGCAATCGTCATCGTCCTGCCGATTGCCCTGCTCGGCGGGGCTGCGATGTTTGCTGGCGGCGGCAGCAGTGCCGGCATGGCCGGCATGGCCGGAGGTATCCTGCTTGTCGCGTTGCTCGCCTTTGTCCTGCTGATCTATCTCGCGGCGCGGCTGTGCGTCATGCAGCCGGCGATGGCCGCAGCACGCAGCACCAACCCGATTTTCGGCCTGACCGAATCATGGCGGCTGACCCGCGGCAATGCGCTGATGATCATCGTCTATGGCATTTTGCTGTGCATCGCGGCGATCGTCATCTTCTTCGTTCTCGGCATGATCGTCGGGGCGATCGGCGGCATTTTCGGCGCGTTCGGCGCATTGCTGCTGACCACTGTGCTGATCGGTATTCCGCTGACGATCCTTAGTCTGGCAATCCAGGTCGGCATCTACAAAAATCTGGCACCCGACACATCGGGCGATGTGTTCGCCTGAGCTTGCCTGTGGCGGCGGGTGATATGGTTATCCGCCGCTGCCAGCGGCCTGCATTCGGGAGATTAGCATGCAACGCATGACCATCGGTGGCGCGTTCGGCGCGATGTTCGATTTTATCCGGGGCAGCTGGCATGTCGTGCTCGGCTCTCTGGTGGCGGTGGTTGTGCTGTCGGGCGTGGTCGGTTTCGCCATGATCGGCAGCGGATCGGGTGAGCCATCGGGCGGGCAGGTGGCGGGCATCGTCATCGTGGCGCTGCTGTTCTACGTCGCGCTGTTCGCCTGTTTCTTTCTTGGCTGGCGGCACGGGCTGGCGAACGGGCAGGAGTCCGTGGTCCGCAACATCGGCTGGGCGATGGGCGCGGGAGCGGCGTCGATCCTGTCGATGATCGTCGTCGGCATCATCGTCGGCATCGCCTTTTACGCGGTGCTGCTGATCGTCGCGCTGATCCTGTTCGCCATCTTCGGGCTGGGCGGGATGGCGGCGGGGGATATGTTCTCTCCCGCTGCCGCCGCCGGGATGGGGATCGGCGCGATCGGACTGTTCGCTCTGATCTATATCGCCGCGCTCGTCGGCTATCTGTGGATATACGGGCGGCTGTCGGTTGCCGGACCGGCGATGGCGGTGCTGCGCACGCGCAACCCGATCACCGGCCTCGGCGAATCATGGCGGCTGACGCGCGAATCGCAATGGACCATCGTCGGCTTTTACTTCCTGCTGGCGATCATCGGCTTCGTGCTGCTCATGGGGGTATTCATCGCCATCGGCGGCAGCGCGGCGGCGCTGGGCGCGGCGCAGACTGGAGCCGAGCCGAGCGGATCGATAGTGGCGATGTCGCTGCTACCGCTGCTGCTCTACATCCCGTCGCTGCTGGTCTCGGTCGCGGCGCCAGCGGCGGTCTATCGGCAGGTATCCGGCGGCGAGCGCTATTCGGCAGAGATATTCACCTGAGGTCCAGACGCCGGGAGCTTCGCGCTAACCCAGATGCTCCGCCGACCGTCGATGTGCGTCACATTTCGATGCTTTCAAAGCTTATCCTGATGCCAGATACGCTGGGCTGGCGATGGAACAGTCGCGATCGCGCCGCATAGCGGATCAGCAAATGATCGGCGGATAGCCAGCGCGCGTCGGCCCATGGCCCGCCCCATGCGCCGCTTGTCGCGGCGCCGTGATCGTCGTCGGCGATGAACGCATTGCCGCCATCGGTGGGCGGACCGCTATCGTCGGTCACCGATATCTGTGTCGAAAACCCTGTGGTCGCACCACAATCGCGCTGGAAGACGACGGCCCTGTGGGCCCCGTCGGGCGACGCGACCGAGGCGACGACGCTGTTGGCGCATGTTTCTGTGCACCCGCAGGCTGCCATCGCGAAGGCGATGATGAGGCAGAGTTGTGCTGTGCGCGCTGCGTCCATGGGCATCATTGCCTGACGGTACTGTGCGGACATCCCAAACGAAAGGGGCGGGAACCGGCATTCCGGTTCCCGCCCCCTCGGCTTTTCTCTGGCTTAGCGATCAGTGCTTCTTGCCTGCCCAGATCGCTTTGTAAGACATGAATGCCAGGATGGTGAAGACGATCAGGAAGCCGAGCACTGCCCAGCCGGTCTTCAACCGGTTTTCCAGCTTGGGCTCGGCGGTCCACACCAGAAATGCGCTGACGTCCCGCGACATCTGATCGACAGTAGGTTTGGTGCCGTCGTCGTACGTCACCTGGCCTTCTTGCGTCAGCGGCGGTGCCATGGCGATGTTGAGGCTGTGGAAATAGGGATTGTAGTGCAGCGTGCCACTGGGCCGCAGCGCTACGGGCAGTTCGGCAGGCACCGGGCGATAACCGGTCAGCAGCGAATAGATATAATCCTCGTTACCCGCACGCGCCTTGACGATCAGCGACAGATCGGGCGGCAGGGCGTTGTTGTTCGCCGAGGCTGCGGCGACCTCATTGGGGTAGGGCGACGGAATATAGTCGGTGGCGTTGGCCGGACGGGTGGCGGCCTCGCCGGTGTTCGGGTCGATCGACGGCACGGTGAAGCCACCGGCAATCGTCTTCACCTGCGCCTCGTTATAGCCCAGCGCCTCTAGATCGCGGAAGGCGACCAGCGTTGCACCATGGCATGCCGAGCAGACTTCGCGATAGACCTTGAACCCGCGCTGCAACTGCGCCCGGTCGAAATGACCGAACGGGCCGCTCGACGCCAGATCGGCGGCGCGCGGATGCTCGTGGAACTGGGCGATCGGATCTGTCTCGCTGGTCAACGGTGTGGTGAACAACGAGAAGAGCAGGGCGGCGACGAACAGGAAGCCTGCGCCGATGCCGAATAAGCGAACCATATTCTATCCTTTCCGGTCGATCAGGCGGGCTGGGCGACGGCAGGGGTGGGAACCCGCGATGCCTCTGTCGCACCATGCGCATCACCCTTGCCGAGCACCGCTTCGGTGATCGACATCGGCAACGGATCGGGCTTTTCGAAAGCCGAGATCAGCGGAATGATGATCAGAAAGTGCGCGAAATAATAGACTGCACCCAGTTGGCTGAGCAGCACCCACGGCTGTTCGGCCGGTTGCATCCCGCAATAGCCGAGCAGCACCACGTCTGCGACCAGCACCCAGAAGAACTTGCGGTACAGCGGGCGATAATTGGCCGAACGGATCGGGGAACGATCGAGCCACGGCAGGAAGAACAGCAACGCAATCGACCCGAACATGGCGATGACGCCCCACAGCTTGGCATCGACCCACAGGAAGTTGAAGGTGAACGCCTTCAGAATCGCGTAGAACGGCAGGAAATACCATTCGGGAACGATATGCGCCGGTGTCGACAGCGAATTGGCCGGGATATAATTGTCCGGATGCCCGAGCAGGTTCGGCGCGAAGAATGTCACCCCGACGAACAGGATCAGGAACACGCCCAGGCCGAAGCCGTCCTTGGCGGTGTAATAGGGGTGGAACGGCACCGTATCCTGCTCCGACTTGACGTCGAGGCCGGTCGGATTGTTCGAACCGGGGATATGCAGCGCCCAGATGTGCAGGATGATAACCCCGGCAATCACGAACGGCAGCAGGAAATGCAGCGAGAAGAAGCGGTTGAGCGTGGCATTGTCGGGCACGAAACCGCCCAGCAGCCATTCGCGCAGCGGCTCGCCGACCAGCGGGATCGCCGAGAAGAAGCCGGTGATGACCTGCGCGCCCCAGAAGCTCATCTGGCCCCAAGGCAGCACATAGCCCATGAAGGCGGTCGCCATCATCAGCAGGAAGATCACCACGCCGAGCAGCCAGATCATCTCGCGCGGGGCCTTGTAAGACCCATAGAACAATCCGCGGAAGATGTGGATGTAAACGACGATGAAGAAGAAGCTCGCGCCGTTCATATGCGCGTACCGCATCAGCCAACCGGCGTTAACGTCGCGCATGATATGCTCGACGCTGTTGAATGCCACACCGGTATTGGCGGCATAATGCATGGCCAGGATGATGCCGGTGACGATCTGGATAACCAGAGCGAAACCGGCAAGGACGCCGAAATTCCAGAAATAGTTGAGGTTGCGCGGCACCGGATAGCCAGCGCCAACGGCGTTATAGACGAGGCGCGGCATTGGCAGCCGCTCGTCCAGCCACACCATCAGCGGGTTCTGCGGCTTATAGTGGGATGCCCAGGGGAAGCTCATGCTCTCGCTCCTCAGCCGATCAACACAGCGGTGTCGGACGTGAATTCATACGGTGGCACCACCAGATTGGTCGGTGCCGGGCCTTTGCGGACGCGCGCGGCGGTATCATAGTGCGATCCGTGGCACGGACAGAAATAGCCGCCGAAATCGCCCTTGGCCTCGCCCTCTGCCGCGCCCAGCGGCACACAGCCCAGATGGGTGCACACGCCCAGCGTGATCAGCCATTGTTCCTTGCCCACCTTGGTGCGGTCGGCCAGCGTCTGCGGATCGCGCAGGTCGCTCATCGGCACGGCATTGGCTGCGGCAATCTCTGCCGGGTTGAGGTGGCGAACGAAGATCGGCTGTTTGCGCCACGTCGTCTTGATCGACTGGCCAACGGCGATCGCGCCGACGTCGAGTTCGGTGGTGGACAGCGCCAGCACATCGGCGGAAGGCGACATCTGATAAATCAGCGGAGCCACCGCAGCGACCGCGCCGACACCGGCGAAGCTGACCGCAGCGATGTGGATGAAGTCGCGGCGGCGCACGCCGTCATGGTCGCCATCCTTGCCAAGCTCTACACCTGTCGGTGCTGTCGCAGCATCACTTGCCATGCCTGAACCTTCGTATTGCCCGCCGATGCGGGGGAGTGTTTGCCGGTTGCGGGAGCGGTTTGGAAACGACGCTTGCACGCCATCGCCGCCGCCCCCAGCCGCGTCGATTTGGCGGCCTGATAGCGGCGGCCAGCGCGGATGCCAATGGCAAAGTCACGGGCCCGTCATGGAGAAATTCACTCTATGGTTGCAGCGCACCGACGGCGGCGGCAATGCGGGTGCCGTGCGCCCCGCCCTCGCCCTGATCGAACCCGAAATTGCCGGCAATGTCGGCACGCTGCTGCGTACGTCCGCCTGCCTTGGCATAGCCGTGCATCTGGTCGAGCCGTGCGGCTTTGCCTACTCCGACCGCGCGCTGAAGCGCGCAGGCATGGACTATGCGCTCGCCGCCGAAGTCATCCGCCACGCCGATCGCGCGGCGTTTCTGGATGCCATGCGCGATGCTGGCCGCCGCCTCGTCCTGCTGACAACCGATGGCGACTCGGCGTTGCACGATACCGCATTCGATGCCGCCGATGTGCTTATGCTCGGCAGCGAAAGTGCCGGCGCACCGCTCGATGTGCATGATGCTGCCGCGTTGCGGGTGCGTATTCCGCTCGCTTCGGGATTCCGCAGCCTCAATGTCGCCACCGCAGGCGGGATCGCGCTTGCAGAAGCGCTGCGTCAGACGGTAGGTTTCCCGTCATGATCCTCGACCAACAGCAACAAGCCGCGCGCAACTGGTTCGAAAGCTTGCGCACCCGCATCTGCGAAGCCTTCGAGGCGATCGAGCGCGAGGCCGGCAGCGATGCCGGTTTCGAATACACCGCGTGGGACCGCGAGGGTGAGGGGGTGACCCCCGGCCCGCTGAGCGAAGGCGGCGGCGGCGGCGGTGTTCGCAGCGTGATGAAGGGCAAGGTCTTCGAGAAGGTCGGGGTCAATGTCTCGACCGTCGGCGGCGAATTCTCACCCGACTTCGCCGGGCAGATCAACGGCGCGGCGGAAGACCCGCGCTTTTTCGCCACTGGCATCAGCCTGGTCGCGCATATGGCCAATCCGCATGTCCCCGCCGTGCACATGAACACGCGGTTCCTCGTGACGACGAAGCGCTGGTTCGGCGGCGGGGCGGACCTTAACCCGCCGATCCCCTATGCGCAGGATACGGACGCATTCCACGCGCACTTCCGCGCGGCCTGTCAGCCTTATGGTCCTGACACCTACGATCGCTACGCCAGATGGGCCGAAGAGTATTTCTTCATACCGCATCGCGGGGTCGCGCGCGGCGTCGGCGGGATATTCTACGACCATCTCGAAGCCGACAGCGAGATGATGTTCGACCGCCATCTGGAATTCACCAAGGCGGTGGGAGAGGCGTTCCTTGACGCCTATCCCCCCATCGTCCGCGCACGGATGGATACGCCCTTCACCGATGCCGACGTCCACACCATGCGCGTTTGGCGCGGGCGCTATGCCGAATTCAATCTGGTCCATGATCGCGGAACGCTGTTTGGCCTGCGCACCGGCGGCAATATAGAGGCGATATTGATGAGCCTGCCGCCGCTGGCGGCATGGGATTGATGACAAAGCCCCCAGGCTGAACCGATCCACCATGGCGTTCGGCGAAAACGGGTACCGGATGATGCCACCGACGCCGCCGCGATATCCTGGATAAGCGTTTACGACCTGGGCCCTGGCCCCTGGCCCTAGAGCGTGATGACATCAGGTTGAATTACACGCCGTGTCATTCCCGCGAAAGCGGGAATCCAGGGCGGCACAGAACAGGGCTGTCCGCCCCTGAATTCCCGCTTTCGCGGGAATGACATAGTGATGCGATTTGATGTCATCGCGCTCTAATTCGGCTTGCCGTTGAAAATCACGCCCCGCACAATAACCGCTTTCCTACACAAAATCATATGGGTTACACCGTGGCACGAATAGCAGCCACGAGAGTCATGCCATGCCCCGTTGGACCCGCCCGACCCGCGCCCGATTTCTCGATTTGCTACGGCGCGGGCGCACCGTCCGCTGCGCCGCAGCACTCGTCGGTATCGCACGCAACTCCGCCTATCGGCTGCGTGGCCGAGACCGGTTGTTCGCGCTCGATTGGGACGCGTCGCTCGCCCACGCTGCCGCCATCCGCGACCGCAACCTGCAAGACCGCGTATTGTACAGCCGCGCACTGCACGGACGGACCGTGGAAAGCGCGGCCGGCGAAGTCAGTCATCGCCTCGACCGGAAAAGCAATACCGCCTTGCTGGCCCTGTTGCGCCGCCTCGATCGGCAGTGCGATCCCGTTGTCGGAAACGCGCCGGAAAAACCGCAGTTTCCCGTTTTTCCGGCGGACCAGTCGTATCACCCGGTGTCACCTTTGCATCGCCTTCAGCGCGCCATGAACACCGACCAGCCCATCGCGTCGGACAAACGCTCGAGCGCCAGACTCGCCAGCAGCGAATTGCCGCGATCGTTCAGTCCGGGCGACCATACGCCGATGCTCGCCACCCCCGGCACCACCGCCAATATACCGCCGCCGACGCCGCTCTTGCCGGGGATGCCGACGCGAAAGGCAAATTCGCCCGATCCGTCATAATGGCCGCAAGTCAGCATCAGCGCGTTGATCCGCCGCGCGCGCTGGCCGCTGACCACGCTGTGTCCGGTCGCGGGATTGATCCCGCCCGCCATCAGATAGCGCCCGGCCATCGCCAGCTGGCGGCAACTCATGGCGATGGCGCAGCTGTGAAAATAGAGCGCCAGCGCACCTTCGACATCGGTCATATTGCCATAGGCACGCATGAAATGGGCCAGCGCCGCGTTGCGATGCCCGGTCACCGCCTCGCTCGACGCGACCTCGCGGTCGATGACCACGCCTTCGTCGGGGCCGTCGCCGTTGGCAGCCAGCGCGCGCATGAAGCGCAGCACATCGCCGATGGCCTCCCGCGGATCGCCGCGCCCCAGCACCACATCGGCCACCGCAATTGCGCCCGCGTTGATGAACGGGTTGCGCGGGATGCCCTTCTCGCTTTCAAGCTGGACAATCGAATTGAACGCCGACCCCGAAGGTTCCCGCCCGACCCGCGACCACAATTCCGCACCGACCTTGCCCAGCGCCATGGTCAGGGTGAACACCTTGGATAT
>JAYSZB010000092.1:0-22505 GCA_043727035.1 Sphingomonas sp.
GGCATCGATCGGGACCTTGGGCGTGACCACCGCCGACGACCAGGTCAAAACCGGACTGACCAGCCCCGACATCGTCACCTTTCTTTCCAACATGGCGGGGATGCGGCGGATGGGGATCAGCCACGTCGCCTATGAAGCCTCGTCGCACGGCCTCGACCAGTATCGCGCCGAGGGGGTGCCGGTCCACGCCGCCGCCTTTACCAACTTCAGCCGCGACCACCTCGATTATCACCCCGACATGGACGCCTATTTCGCCGCCAAGATGCGGCTGTTCGACGAGGTCGTCGCGGATGATGGCGCAGCAGTGATCTGGGCCGACGATGCTTGGTCGGCGCAGGCAGTGGATCACGCTACAAAGCGCGGGTTGCGGCTGCTGACGGTGGGTGAGCAGGGCGATACCGTCCGCTTGCTGTCCCGCGCACCGACCCCGATGGGGCAGACGCTGGTCGTCGAGGTCGCAGGGCTGGGCCAGCGAACCATCAAACTGCCGCTGATCGGCGGCTATCAAGCGTCGAATGCGCTCGTTTCCGCCGGCCTCGCCATCGCCACCGGCAGCGATGCCGAGGCGGTGATCGCCGCCCTGTCGCGTGTTCAGCCGGTGCGCGGGCGGATGGAGCGCGCAGGCCTGACCCGGCAAGGCGCGCCGGTTTATATCGATTACGCGCACACGCCCGATGCGCTCGCGGCGGCGCTGGCGGCGCTGCGCCCTCACACCAAAGGCCGTCTGATCTGCGTGTTCGGTGCCGGCGGGGATCGTGATGCGGGCAAGCGTCCGGCGATGGGCGCGGAGGCGGTGCGCGGCGCGGAGGTCGCCATCGTCACCGACGACAATCCGCGCGGTGAGGATGCCGCGCTGATCCGCCGCTCGATCCTGGCGGGTGCACCCGGTGCGCGCGAGGTGCCCGGGCGGCGCGAGGCGATTGCGGCGGCGATTGTCGAGGCGCGCGCCGACGACATCGTCGTCATCGCCGGCAAGGGTCATGAGCAGGGCCAGATCATCGGCAACGGCGAAGCGATGCGCGTGCTGCCGTTCGACGACGCCAGCGTGGCGCGCGAAGAGGCGGCGCGGTGAGCGCGCTTTGGACATCGGACGAAATCGCCAAGGCAACCGGCGGCACGGCCAGCGCCGCGTTCGCGGTCACCGGCGTCACCTTCGACAGCCGCGAGGTCGGTCCCGGCGACCTGTTCATCGCGTTGAAGGGCGAGACCACCGACGGCCACCGCTTTATCGATGGCGCTTTCGCTGCCGGAGCGGCGGGAGCCATTGTCCAGACCCCGGTCGATCATCCGCATGTGCTGGTGCCCGACAGCATGGCGGCACTTGAAGCACTCGGTCGCGCGTCGCGCAATCGGTCGCACGCGCAGATTATCGGCGTGACCGGCTCGGTCGGCAAGACCGGCATTAAGGAGGCGATCGCCGCCGCGCTCGACCGGCATCGTCCGGGGCGGGTACATCGCTCGGTGAAAAGCTACAACAACCACACCGGTGTGCCGCTCAGCTTGGCCCGGATGCCGCGCGACGCCGACTATGGTGTGTTCGAAATGGGGATGAACCACAGCGGAGAGATCGGCGCGCTGACCCGCATGGTGCGCCCGCATGTCGCCGTCATCACCACCATCGCGCCTGCGCACATCGAGCATCTCGGGTCGATGGAGGCGATTGCCGATGCCAAGGCGGAGATCGGCGAGGGGCTGGAGCCGGGCGGCACCATCGTCTTGCCGTTCGACAGCCCGTGGTTCGATCGCCTGTTCGCCACCGCGACCGCGCAAGCCGCAACCATCGTCTCGTTCGGCACCGGTGAGGGCGCCGGTGTCCGTGCGCGCGACTGGGTGGTCGATCATGACAGCGGCGGTAGCCTCGTCACCGCCGAGCTTCTCGGCGCCGGATCGGGCGACGCCATGCTCTGCTTCAGCCTCGCCCAGCCCGGCGAACATTGGGTGGCCAACGCCATGGCGGTGCTGGCCGTGGTGCAGGCGGTCGGCGCGGATCTGCCTGCTGCCGGTGTCGCGCTGGCCGAACTTCCCGGGCTAGCAGGGCGCGGCGCGCGGCACAGCATGGCGGTCGAAGGCGGAGCCGCGCAGTTGATCGACGAGAGCTATAACGCCAATCCCGCCTCGATGGCCGCGACCTTGGCGCAACTGGGGCGCGAACCCGCCAGCCGCCGCATCGTCGTGCTCGGCGCGATGAAGGAGCTGGGCGAGCATGGTCCGCGCTTCCATGCCGAGCTGCTGCCGCACCTGATTTCCGCCCGTATCGACAAGGCGATCCTGATCGGCGACGAAATGGGCGCGCTGGCTCAAGCTATCGCTACGGCAAGGCTTGAGAACCCCCTCGACTTCGCCCATGGCACCAGCGTCCAAGAGGCGACGGAACAGCTGTCGGCCGACCTCCGCCCCGGCGACGCCATATTGATAAAAGGGTCCAACTCGGTCGGCCTGTCACGCATCGTGACGGCGCTGACGGGGGGAGAAAACTAGATGGTATACCTGCTGGCGGAATGGCTGGGTTTTCCAGGTCCGCTCAACCTCATCCGCTATTTGTCGTTCCGGTCGGGCGCGGCGATTGCCACCGCATTGCTGATCGGATTGGTCATCGGTCCGCGCTTCATCATGGAAATGCGCGCGCGGCAGGGCAAGGGCCAGCCGATCCGCGAAGACGGCCCGCAAACCCACCTCGCCAAGCGCGGCACGCCGACGATGGGCGGGCTGATGATCCTCATCTCGCTGATCGCATCGGCGCTGCTGTGGATGGACCTGACCAATGTCTTTGTCTGGGCCTGTCTGTTCGTCACCATCGGCTTCGGCGCGATCGGATTCATGGACGATTATGACAAGGTCAAAAAGCGCAGCCATGCCGGGGTATCGGGCAAGGTGCGCCTGCTGCTCGAATTCATTATCGCCGGGATCGTCGTCTTCCTGATCGTCGACCGCACCGGCACCGACCTTTATCTGCCGTTTCTCAGCGATGTCGTTATCCCGCTCGGCCCACTCTATTATATCTTCGCGATGGTGCTGATCGTCGGGTTCGGCAATGCTGTGAACCTGACCGACGGGCTCGACGGGCTTGCCACCTTCCCGGTGATCATGGCGGCGCTGACGTTCCTCGTCATCACCTACCTGACCGGTAACGCCAAATTCGCCGGATATCTGGGTATCGCCCACATCCCCGGCGCGGGCGAGCTGGCGATTTTCTGCGCGGCGATCATGGGCGGCGGGCTGGCGTTCCTGTGGTTCAACGCGCCGCCTGCGGCGATTTTCATGGGCGATACCGGCAGTCTGGCGCTCGGCGGCGCATTGGGCGCGATTGCCGTGACCGCGCAGCATGAGCTGGTGCTGGTGGTGGTCGGCGGGCTGTTCGTGGTCGAGGCGCTGTCGGTGATCATCCAAGTGTTCTGGTACAAGCGCACCGGCAAACGCGTGTTCAAAATGGCCCCGATCCACCATCATTTCGAACAATTGGGCTGGGCAGAATCGACCGTCGTCATCCGTTTCTGGATCGTCTCCATCGTGCTGGCACTCGCCGGCCTCGCCACGCTGAAGCTGCGGTGAGTGCGGACGAGCCCTCGGTCTTTCCGCTAGGGGCGAGCGTCGCCGGGCGGCGCTACGTGGTTTACGGGCTGGCGCGCTCCGGGATGGCGACGGTGCGGGCGCTGCTGGCGGCGGGCGCGACCGTGGTCGCGTGGGATGAGAAAGAGGAGGCTAGGGAGAGCGTAGCGCGAGAGTTCGGCCAGACTAAGCCCCTCCCCTTCAGGGGAGGGGTTGGGGGAGGGGACTCGCCGGATAAAGCAAGGCCAGCCGAGGGTCCCCACCCCAACCCCTCCCCTAAAGGGGAGGATGCGTTGACGCTCGCCGACCCCCTGACCATCGACCTCAGCAGCTTCGACGGCATCATCGTCTCCCCCGGCGTCCCCATTAACCGCCACCCCATTGCCGCCGCCGCGCGCGCCGCGAACGTGCCGCTGATCGGCGATATCGAACTGTTCGCGCTCGCGCGCGCCTATCTGCCGCCGCACAAGGTGGTCGGCATCACCGGCACCAACGGTAAATCGACCACCACCGCGCTGGTCCACCACATCCTCAAGACCGCGGGCGTGCCGACGACGATGGGCGGCAATATCGGCATCCCCATCCTCTCGCAGCCCGCGCTGACCCCAAACGACGGGGGGGTCGGCGTCTACGTGCTCGAACTGTCGAGCTACCAGATCGACTTGACCTTCAACCTCGATTGCGACGTGGCGGTGTTGCTTAACATCACGCCGGATCATCTGGATCGGTACGATGGGTTCGAGGCTTATGCGGCAGCTAAAGGCAGACTGTTTGAGATGCAGTCTATTGGACATTCAGCACTGCTGAATGACGATGACCCGGTATCGTACAACTTGCTTTTGCGCCTTTGGCAGTCTGATCGACGAGACGATGCCGTCGCATTCGACGAATATGATCTGGAGATTTCAGGTTGGCCCCAAGAAGATTGGCCAGCGCTCCAAGGGCCACACAACTCGTGTAACTCTCTAGCGGCGGTTGCGGTGACCTCTGAACTCGGTGTTCGAGCTTGGGTTGAAGCCCTCCGCACCTACCCCGGCCTGCCCCACCGCATGGAGCGCATCGCCGAAGTAGACGGCGTCCACTACGTCAACGACAGCAAGGCAACCAACGCCGCCTCCGCCGCCCCCGCGCTTGCTGCCTACCCCCCAGCACCCACCCCGCGCATCCACTGGATCGTCGGCGGGCTGGCGAAAGGCGATGGTGTCGGCGAATGCGAGCCGATGCTTGGGAATGTCGCGCACGCCTATCTCATCGGCGATGCCGCCCCCATGCTCGAACGCACCCTTGCAGGCCGCGTGCCGCTGACCGTCTCCCGCACCCTCGACGCCGCCATCGCCGTCGCATACGCCGCTGCGCAGCCCGGCGATGTCGTGCTGCTCTCGCCCGCCGCCGCCTCCTTCGACCAGTATCGCGATTTCGAGCATCGCGGCGACCATTTCCGCGACCTCGTCCGGTCGCTCACCGCCGGGGAAGCCCAGCCATGACCGTTATCGAAGCCACCCCCGACACCCCGTTCGTCCCGCCCGAACTGCACGGCCGCCGCCGCCCCGCGCCACTCAGTCGTGCCGATCGCAGCCCGGTGGCACGCTGGTATGCGGAGATCGATCGCGGCCTGCTCGCCATGATCCTCGGGCTGATGGCGATCGGCCTGCTTGCCGTCGCGGTCGCATCGCCGGTCGGCGCGGAGGTGATGGAGCGGCGGCTCAAAACACCGGTCAACGACCTTTATTACCTCTTCCGCCAGATTTTCTGGGTCTCGACCGGCATCGGCATCCTCGTCGTCACGGGAATGCGCTCGAAACTGCAAATCCGCACCATCGCCATCTGGGCGGTCGCCGCAGGCATTGTCGCGCTGATCCTCGTGCTGGTCCCCGGCATCGGCACCGAAATCAACGGCTCGGCCCGCTGGCTCGGGCAGGGCATCTACCGCCTACAGCCGTCCGAATTCCTCAAGCCGATGTTCGCCGTCGCCGTGGCATGGATATTGTCGTGCCGGGTCGAGGATCAGCGGCTGCCGGTGTTCTCGCTCACCGCCATCCTTACCGGCGTCATCGCCATGCTGCTGATGCTCGAAACCGATTTCGGCCAGACCATGTTGTTCCTCGGCACGTGGCTGGTGCTGGTGTTCATCGCCGGGCTGCCGATGCGGCTGCTCGGCATCATGGCGGGTGCGGGGGCCAGCCTGATGGTCGCCACCTATTTCACCTACGAAACTGCGCGCCGCCGCATCGACGGCTTCCTGTTCGGCGCGGGCGACCAGCATCAGGTCGATAAGGGACTGGATACGCTGGCAAATTCGGGCTTGATCGGCTCCGGTCCGTTCACCGGCACCGCCAAATGGAACCTGCCAGAGGCGCACACCGATTATATTTTCTCGGTGATCGGCGAAGAATTCGGCCTCATTGCCTGCGCCGCCATCCTTTTCCTCTACGTCGCCCTGATCGTCCGCGTCATTCAGCGGCTGCGCGAGGAGAAGGACCAGTTCGTCATCCTCGCCGGATCGGGCCTGATCGCACAGTTCACCGGGCAGGTGTTCATCAACATCGCCGTAAACCTGCAACTCGCCCCGTCGAAAGGCATGACGCTGCCGTTCATCAGCTATGGCGGATCGTCGCTGTGGGCATTGTCGCTCAGCATGGGATTGTTGCTGGCGCTGACGCGGCGTAATCCCTATCGCGCTGCCCCCGTCAATTTCTCCGGATGGTCCCCGCGATGAGCATTACCCGCCACTATATCCTGGCCGCAGGCGGCACCGGCGGCCACATGATGCCCGCCTATGCGCTGGCGAGCGAGTTGATCGCGCGCGGCCATCGCATCGCGCTGGTCACCGACGATCGCGGCGCGAAAATTGGCGGGCTGCCCGATGGTGTCGAAGTCCATATCCTCCCCGCCGGTCGCGCCTCGGGCGGACCTATCGGCTGGGTCAAATCGGCGTTGGCGATTGTCAAGGGGCGCGGACAGGCACTGGAGTTGATCCGCGAATTCCAGCCGTCCGCCGTGGTAGGTTTCGGCGGCTATCCGTCGCTGCCGACGCTGCTCGCGGCTCGCTCGGCGGGAGTGCCGACGGTGATCCACGAACAGAATGCCGTGCTCGGCCGCGTCAACCGGCTGCTGGCGCGCTGGGTCGATGCCATCGCCACCGCTTATCCCGATGTCGCGCGGCTGCCAACCGGTGCGGCATCGAAGGTCCATCTCGTCGGCAACCCGGTGCGCGAAGCGGTGCTCGAATTGCGCACCATGGGCTATCCGCCGGTCAGCGACGACAGCGTGTTCCGCCTGCTGGTCACCGGCGGCAGCCAGGGCGCGAGCATCTTTGCCGATATCGTCCCCGATGCGCTGGCGCTGATGCCGCTCGGCTTCCGCCAGCGCTTGCAGGTGACGCAGCAATGCCGTCCCGAAGACATCGACCGGGTGCGCGCGTCCTACGCAGCGCACGGCATCCCCGCCGATCTCGCGACGTACATCGAAGACATGCCATCGAAGCTCAACTGGGCGCATCTTGTCATTGGCCGCGCCGGCGCATCGACCATCGCCGAACTGACCTGCGCCGGGCGGCCTGCGATCCTCGTACCGCTGCCCATCGCCACCGACGATCACCAGACGCACAATGTCCGTGAGATGGTCGGCGTCGGTGGCGCGCGGTCGATCCAGCAGCCCAAATTCACCGTCGTCGAACTCGCCAAGCAGATGCAGAAGCTGGCGCTGGAACCCGGCGCGCTCGAAAATGCCGCAACCCGCGCACTAGGCGTCGGTCGCCCCGATGCAACGCGCGATCTCGCGGATCTGGTCGAACAGACCGGCGGGGCAGGCTTGATGGATGTCATTCGGGTTGGCGCAGCGGGTGCTGCCTCCGCGCGCACCGGTATGGCGGGAGCGCGAGCATGAAGGGCGTCGGCACCGACATCGGCACGATCCATTTCGCCGGCATCGGCGGCATCGGCATGTCGGGCATTGCCGAGGTGATGCACAACCTTGGCTACAGCGTGCAGGGTAGTGACATTTCCGAAAGCACTATCGTCGAGGGGTTGCGCAAGCGCGGGATCAAGGTGACGATCGGGCAGAAGGCAGAGAATGTCGACGGTATTGCGGTCGTCGTCACCTCTACCGCAGTCAAGCGCGGCAATCCGGAGGTCGAGGCGGCGCTCGCCAACCGCATCCCCCTCGTGCGCCGTGCCGAAATGCTCGCCGAACTGATGCGACTGAAATCGACCGTCGCCATCGCGGGGACGCACGGCAAGACCACCACCACCAGCCTGGTCGCCGCGCTGCTCGATGCGGGCGGGGTCGACCCGACTGTCATCAACGGCGGCATCATCAACAATTACGGATCGAACGCGCGATTGGGCACCAGCGATTGGATGGTGGTCGAGGCCGACGAGAGCGACGGCAGCTTTCTGCGGCTCGACGGCACCATCGCCGTCGTCACCAACATCGATCCCGAACATCTCGACCATTATGGCGATTTCGACGCGATCAAGGACGCGTTCGTCGAGTTTATCGAGAATGTTCCCTTCTACGGCGCCGCGATGCTGTGCCTCGACCACCCCGAAGTTCAGGCGATAATTCCGCGCATCCGCGACCGCCGCATCGTCACTTACGGCTTTGCCGCGCAGGCCGATGTCCGCGGCACCAACGTCGTGTCGGGGCCGGACGGCAACCGCTTCGACGTCGTCGTGCGCGACCGCGACGGTGACGCGCGGACCATCGGGGGCATCCATCTGCCGATGTCCGGCCGCCACAATGTCCAGAACGCGCTCGCGGCAATCGCCGTCGCGCTGCACATGGGCGTTGCGGACGATATTATCGTTCGCGGCTTCGCGGGCTTTGCCGGGGTCAAGCGGCGGTTCTCCAAGGTGGGAGAGATCGCGGTTAGCGGCGGCGTCGTCACGGTGATCGACGATTACGCGCATCACCCCGTCGAAATCCGCGCGGTGCTGTCCGCCGCACGCGAAGGCGTCGGGGCAGGGCGGGTGCTTGGCGTCGTTCAGCCGCACCGTTTCACCCGCCTCCGCGACCATATGGATGAGTTCCAGCAGGCATTCAACGACGCCGACGCGGTGCTGGCACTGCCGGTCTATGCGGCGGGAGAGGGTCCGATCGAAGGCGTGTCTTCGGACGCGCTGGTCGAAGGCCTGCGCGATCGCGGGCATCGCGCAGCCGCAGTGGTGGCCGACGCCGATGGTTTGGCGACTAGCATTGCTGCGAGTGTGTCGGCAGGTGAACTCGTTGCTGGCGACATGGTGATCTGCATGGGCGCAGGCGATATCACCAAAATGGCCGCAGGTTTGGCTGCTGCCGTGGAGACGCGGCGGTGAGCGGTGGTCAATCGTCTCCCCTCCCGCTTGCGGAAGGGGCCGGGGGTAGGCCTGTCCCGACAGAGCTGTGCCAGCCGGACAGGCCCACCCCAACCCCTCCCGCAAGCGGCAGGGGCTTTCAGCCGCGCGGGAAACTCACCGCTAGCGCGCCGCTCGCGCCGCTGGTGTGGTTCAAGACCGGCGGCGCAGCCGAATGGCTGTTCGAGCCCAAAGATGTGGGCGATCTGGCAGCATTCCTCCGCGACCTCGATCCCGCAACTCCGGTGATGGCACTCGGTCTTGGATCAAACCTCATCGTCCGCGATGGCGGGTTTCCCGGGGTGGTGGTCCGGCTGGGCAAGGCTTTTGCATGGGTCGTAACGGCCGGCAAAGGGCGCTTCGGCCTCGACGATGTGCTCGACTGCGGGGGCGGGGCTTCGGGCATCCTTGTCTCGAGCATGGCGCGCGATCACGCCATTGCAGGGCTTGAATTCTTGCGCTCCATCCCTGGCACGGTCGGCGGCTTCGTGCGGATGAACGGGGGTGCCTATGGCGGCGAGGTCAAGGATATTCTGGTTGATTGCGACGTCATGCTGCGCTCGGGTGAGTTGGTGACGCTCGGCGTCGCAGAGATGGGCTACACCTACCGCCACAGCGCGCTGCCCGATGGCGCAATCGTCGTTGGCGCGCGCTTTCGTGGGCGCGCCGGTGAGCCGGAGGCGATCCAGGCCGAAATGGACCGCATCAGCGCCAGCCGCGAAGCATCGCAACCGCTGCGATCGAAAACCGGCGGCTCGACCTTCAAAAATCCCGAGGGTCAAAAGGCTTGGCAGCTGGTCGACGAGGCCGGCTGTCGCGGGCTTATGGTCGGCGGCGCGCAGGTCAGCGAGAAGCACACCAATTTCCTCATCAACACTGGCGATGCGACCAGCGCCGATATCGAGGCGCTCGGCGAAGAAGTGCGGCGACGGGTGAAGGACAAGAGCGGCGTCGATTTGCAGTGGGAGATTCAAAGGGTGGGACAGCCATGACCCGTGGCCCTTGGCACGTCGCCGTCCTGATGGGCGGCTGGTCCGCCGAACGCGAGGTGTCGCTGTCGAGCGGGCGCGAGATTTCCGCTGCGCTCGAATCACGTGGTCACAAAGTCACCCGCATCGACATGGATCGCGACATCGCGCTGCGGCTGGCGGAAACCAAGCCCGATATCGTGTTCAACGCGCTCCATGGCGTGCCGGGCGAAGATGGCACGGTGCAGGGCATGCTCGATCTGATGGGGCTGAAATATACCCACTCCGGTCTCGTCACTTCGGTCATCGCCATCGACAAGGAACTGACCAAGCAACGGCTGGTGCCACACGGCATTCCGATGCCAGAGGGCATTGTCGTCGCCAGCGAAAGCCTGCACACTGCCGACCCGCTGCCGCGCCCCTATGTGCTTAAACCCGTCAATGAAGGCTCATCGGTGGGCGTCGCCATCGTCCGAGCCGACAGCAATTACGGCAACCCCATTGCCCGCGATGCCACCGGCCCGTGGCAGGAATTTTCCCAGCTGCTCGCCGAGCCCTTCATCAAGGGCCGCGAGCTGACCGTCGCGGTGCTGGGCCATACCGCCCTTACCGTCACCGAACTCACCGTCAAATCGGGCGGTTTCTACGATTATGAGGCGAAATATACCGATGGCATGACCATCCACGTCTGCCCTGCCGATGTGCCCGCTGAGATGGTCGCTCGCATGAAGCAGATCGCCTTGGACGCGCACCGCCTGCTCGGCTGCAAGGGCGCGTCGCGTTCCGATTTCCGCTGGGACGACGAGCTGGGCGAGGCAGGCTTGTTCTTGCTCGAGGTCAACACCCAACCCGGCATGACACCGCTCAGCCTGGTTCCGGAGCAAGCCAAAGCCTGCGGCATCGACTATGCCGAGCTGGTCGAACGGATCGTCGAGGAGGCCCTATGACCAAGCGCGGCAAATCCACCACCAGCACTACGGTCAAGCGTTCGGCCAGCAATCGCGGTCGCGCGTCGCAGCGGGCGCGGGCAAAGAAGCCGCTGGCGCAACGGATGCTTGCGGCGCAGCCGCTGCCCCCGGCTGTGATCCGCCGTATCGCCATCACCATGTTCGCATTGCTGCTGATCGGCGGGACGATCGGTGCGGCGTGGGCGACGGGTGTGCTTGCGTTCGCACGTGAGGAAGCCATCGCCGCCGTCGGCCGCGCCGGGTTCGTCGTCAAACGGATCGAGGTCAATGGCGTCAACCGCGCCGATTATCTCGAAATCTACGAAAAGGCGCTCGAGCAGAAGGACCGCTCGATGGCCGCTTTCAGTCTGGCCGAAGTGCGCGACGAACTGCTCGATTATGGCTGGATCGGCGATGCCCGCGTCAGCCGCCGCCTGCCCGATACGCTGGTGATCGATTTGGTCGAGCGCGAGCCGGTCGCCGTCTGGCAGGAGCGCGGGCGCTATACGCTGGTCGATGCGGTCGGCCGGCGTCTGCCCGGGGTCGATCCCGCTTCGGTTCCGGGACTGCCCGTTTTGGTCGGTATCGATCCTGCCGTGCAGATGCCGGCTTTCATCGACCTGCTCGACTCTGCACCGTCGCTGAGGAACCAGATTGCCGGGGCACAGTGGATCGGCGACCGCCGCTGGACGCTGCGCTTTCGCACGGGAGAGGATCTGCTGCTGCCGGAAAACGCCGTTGCTGCCCATGCTGCCTTCGTCGCATTCGCCAAGGTCGACGGGGTCAACCGGCTGCTCGGTCGCGGGCTGGTGCGCATGGATATGCGGTTCGACGACCAGTTGATCATGCGGCCGGGCCGCGAGGGTGCAATCGACGGGCTCGATCTCGACGCCATCGATACGCCGCCGCGCAGCCGCCCGACTCAGGCTGTGTCTCCGTCCGCCACGCCCGATCAGGGCGGCTGACAACGCCATGTCCGGCCCGCGCATCGAAAAATTACTGACCGGCATCGACGTCGGCTCGTCGAAGATTGCGGTTGTCATCGCCGGGGTCACCGCCGACGGCAACATCCACGCGCTCGGCAGCGGCGTGCGCGAGAGCATGGGCGTCAAGCGCGGCTATGTCGTCGATATCGCCGCCGTTGATCGCAGCGTCCGTGAGGCACTGGAGATGGCCGAGCGCGTTGCCGGCCTCGAGGTGCAACAGGCCTGGGTCGGCTTCGGAGGCGGATCGATCAGCAGCAGCATCGGTTATCACGAGGAACGATTCACACGCGGCCAGATCGAACCCGACGATGTCGATGAGCTGCTCGAACGCGCGCGCGGCCGACTGCTGCATGACGAGCGGGCAGTGCTTCACGCCGAACCGATGCTTTTCACGCTCGATGCCGGCGAAGGCGTGCGCGACCCCGTCGGCTTGTTCGCCGACCGGTTCGGCGTGTCGGTCCATCTGGTCGAGGCGGATCGTGGCCCGGTGTCCAATCTCGTCACGGCGGTCCGTGCTGCGCATGTCGATGTCCGCGAAGTGGTGGCGACGATGGTCGCTGCCGGTCGCTCGACGCTAACCGCGGAACAGCGCGATCTCGGCACGGCGTTGGTCGATATCGGCGCGTCGTTGACGCATGTCGGGCTGTTCGTCGGCGGGATGCTGATCGGCTTGGCCACTATCCCGACCGGTGGCGGTGACATCACCGACGATATTGCATCGGCCTTCGGTGCGCGGCGTAGTCAGGCCGAGCGACTGAAATGCCGTTATGGATCGGCAATGTCGAGCCCGCGCGACCATCAGGACCAGCTTTCGCTCGATCCCGGCAATGAGGATGGTGACGGCGAAAAGGCCAACATCAGTCGCGCCCAGCTCAACGCCGTCATCCGCGCCCGGCTCGACCACTTCATTCCGCAAATCGGCACTTTGCTCAAGGCGATGGGCGACGGCGGCCCCGCTAACCGCCAGCTAGTGCTGACCGGCGGCGGTGCGGACCTCAAGAATATCGCCGATTTTGTTCAGGGCGTGCTTGGCGGAACCGCGCGCGGCGCCCGCCCGACGGGCATCGTTGGCTTGCCCGCTGCGCATGGTGGCCCGGAGTTTTCGGTTGCCGTCGGGCTCGTCCTCCATGCCGCCAATCCCCCGTCCGACTTGCGTCCGCGTGCCGGGTCCGGAACGATTGAACCCGATCAGGCTTGGTGGCGGCGGCTGCTTGGTATGTGGCGGCGGGGCAAATGAAGGAAAAATGCAATATAGTTAACGATTGGGGATTCACCCGCCCCATTTTATGTGCAAGGATTCAACAAACGGTGGTTCCGGTTGCCAGTGCGACACATGATGTGGGCGTAACGATCGACCGGACTGGGGAGTAAAGACTATGAGCATCAACATCGGCCTGCCGCAGCTCGACGGCCTGAAGCCCAAGATTGCCGTTATCGGCGTCGGCGGCGCGGGTGGCAACGCCATCGCCAATATGATCGCTGCCGATGTGCAAGGGGTCGAGTTTCTTGTCGCCAATACCGATGCGCAGGCGCTCAACGCCAGCAAGGCGGAAAACCGCATCCAGCTCGGCACGCAGATCACACAAGGGCTTGGTGCCGGATCGCGGCCTGAGGTCGGTCGCGCCGCCGCCGAGGAATCGATCGTCGATCTCGAACAGGCACTCGACGGTCTGCACATGGTGTTTCTCGCCGCCGGCATGGGCGGCGGCACCGGCACCGGTGCTGCTCCGGTTATCGCCAAAGCGGCGCGCGAGAAGGGCATATTGACCGTCGGTGTCGTCACCAAGCCGTTCAGTTTCGAAGGCGCGCGGCGGATGCGCGCCGCCGACGCGGGCATCGAGGAGCTGGAGGCGGTCGTCGATACGCTGATCGTCATCCCTAACCAGAATCTGTTCATGATCGCCGAAGCCAAGACGACCTTTATCGAGGCGTTCCGCATGGCCGATGAGGTTCTGCAACAGGGCGTGCGCGGCATCACCGACCTGATGGTCATGCCCGGTCTGGTCAATCTCGATTTCGCCGACGTCAAATCGGTGATGCGCGATGCCGGCAAGGCGATGATGGGCACCGGCGAAGCCGAGGGCGAGGGCCGCGCGCTGCTCGCCGCGCAGATGGCGATTGCCAATCCGCTGCTCGATGGAGTGAGTATGGCCGGTGCCAAGGGAGTCATCGTCTCGATTTCCGGTGGCGAAGACCTGGGCCTGTTCGAACTGCAAGAGGCAGGCGACCATATTCGCGATCTGGTCGATCCCGATGCCAACATCATCTGGGGGTCGGCATTCAACCCGGCGCTCAATGGCAAAATCCGTGTGTCGGTCGTCGCGACCGGGCTCGACATGGGGGCGCAGGGTCATGCGGTACAGCGCGCACCGATGTTCCAGTCGCGCTCTGCTGCGCCCTCGCATGCGCCAGCAGCACCTAGTGTAGCCCCATCGCTGGCGGTGTCCGCGCCGTCGCTGGGCAAGCCGCTGGCTTCGCCGGTGCCGGCGGTAGAGGCCGAGCCAGCTCCCGGTTTTGCCAGCTATCAATCGCCCGAGCTTGAGGCAGAGGATGCGGTCGAGCCGCTCGATCTGACCGAGGCCGCCGGAGTCGCCGACGACGATGATGGCGACGAACTGGTGCTGCAGGCACCTGCGCCGACAGCGCCCGTTGCCACTTTCGACGATCTTGCTCCGCCGCCGATCCCCGAGCGGACGATGCCGCCAATGGCCGCACCCGAACCGGACGAACCACGCGTTCCTGCCGGCGCGACGCTGTTCGAACGAATGAAGCATCTTTCGCGCATCGAAGGCGGAAAGGACAAGTCTGACGACGATGACGGCGACGACGACAGCAACTTCCCCTCGATCCCTCGCTTTCTGGGCCGCCAGTCGAACCAGTGATGGAGTGATTGCGCGTTCTCGGTTCAGACAGTCACCGCTCCGTCAGGTTGAGCGTCAGCGTGATTGATTAGCGTGGTGAGAGCGGCCGTCGATCGTGATTTGGCGTTCGTCGCCTGTGCACGGTTGGAGCATATCGGCTCCGCTTGCGACCATCGGGGCCGTCAGCACGGCAAACGGGGCTGACCGCTGCCCGCAGTCGTGCTAGGCGCATCGCATGATGTTGACCCCGACCACAGCCAGTCAACGGCTGTCATGGCACCGCCGTCTGCGCGTTGCCGCCTTCGCGTTTGTCGCCATCGTCGGCACGTTGTCCCTCGCGCCACCGTCTTTGGCCCAGACTGCGGCAGTGTCCGACGTCGATGCCGATGCGATGGCCCGTGCTGCCGCACAGCGCCAGCTAACCGGAGCGCTCGCCCGCATCGCGGCGGATGGCAGTGACGGGCAGGCGCTGTCGGAGGCTGGGCGCTCGGCGCTTGCCTTGGGCGATGCCCGCGCTGCAATCGGATTTCTGGTCAGAGCCGAAGCATTGATGCCGCGCGATCCGGTGATCAAGGCTGCGCTGGGCGGAGCGATGGTTCAGTTGGAAGACCCGGCGCAAGCGATGCGCTATTTCGATGCAGCGATTGCGGCGGGCGGTCTCGACCGCACGTATATGGCCGACCGGGCACTCGCCTATGATCTGCTCGGCGACCAGCGGCGCGCACAGGCGGATTATGCGGTGGCGCAAGCATCGGCTCCGTCGTCAGAACTGACGCGCCGCTGGGCGGTATCGCTCGGCATTTCCGGCCAGGCGGAACAGGCGGTGCGGATGCTTGCGCCGTTGCTGCGCGCGCAGGATCGTGCGGCATGGCGTTCGCGAGCGATGATTGTCGCGATGAACGGTCGCGCCGAAGAGGCGCGACAGATTGCCCGTACTACGCTGCCGCCCGAACTTGCTTCGGCGCTGGATCCCTATTTTGCACTGATGGACCGGCTGACCCCGGCCCAGTTGGCTTCGGCTTCCCATTTCGGCCGCTTCCCAGCCTATAGCCAGATTGCCGCCCAGCCATCGCGCAGCGACGCCGTACGTGTGGCCGCTGCGACGACAGCGCCGCCGCCGGTTCTCGCCGCGCCGACCGGTCGCAACCGTGATCGCAGCCGCAGCAATCGCGAAAATCGCCGCACCGGCTCGCGCAGCCGCAGTCGCACAACTGTCAGCGCATCGACGCCGCAGCCAACACCGAGCGTCGCTCGCTCGCAGCAGGATGATCTCGGAACCCCGCCACCGCCGCCATCCGTGAACCAGCGACCAGCTCAGGTGGCGATGGCGACGGTCTCGGCGCCGTTCGTCCAGCCGCTGCCAGCGGCTGTAAGCCCGCCGCCACCTGCACCTGCACCTGCACCTGCACCTGCAACGGCACCCGTGCAAGCGTCGCCGCGTCCGGCGACCGCCGTGGCCGTCGGGCCGGTCGGCAGCGGTTCGGTCGCCGGGCCACCGAATCTTGGAGACGACCGTGCGGCGGCGACCGCAATGGTCAATTCGTCCGCGGTCGCGACCGCACCAGCGGCGACGAATAGCGCACCATCGCCCGCTTCGGCCGGTACCGTGCTCCCGGCATGGTCGCTTGCCGATGTCGTCCAGTCGGTCGAAGTGCCCGCCGCCGAGCTGGCGGCGTCCGCCGATGCGCTGTCGCTCGCCGACATCCAGCGCATCTCCGACGAACGCCGTCAGTCGCAGATAGCCGCCGCCGAGACGCGCGCACGCGCCGCCGAAGAAGCACGGTCACGCGCTCGCGCTGAGGCGGAAACGCGACGCCGGGCAGAAGCCGAAACAGCGCGTGTCGAACAGCAGCGATTGCGCCAACAACCTGCGCGGATATGGGTGCAGATCGCCACCGGTGGTTCGGTCAGCGGACTTGCGGGCGATTATGGCCGTTTGTCGCGGCGCTATACCCAGCAGTTTCAGGGGCAGCGCGGTTCGACGTCGCCATGGAACCGAATGACCCGGCTTATCGTCGGCCCATTTCCGAACATGGCGGCAGCGCGTGCTTGGGACAGGGCCTATCGCGCTGCGGGCGGGCAAAGCTTTATCTGGAACAGCGATATCGGCGAGGAAGTGACGCCCTTGCCGCGCAGGTGAGCAAAAACGCGCCGCTTGCCCATCTCGCCTGCGATCCAGCGGCCACGCGCGGACGGGCGCATCCCGAACCGCCATCGCCGACGCGCGGACCGCGCGACGCCTTCCAGCGTGACCGCGATCGCGTCATTCATTCGATCGCGTTCCGTCGCCTGCGCCACAAGACCCAGGTGTTCATCGCGCCCGACGGCGATCACTACCGCGTTCGCCTGACCCACAGCCTCGAGGTCGCCCAGATTGGCCGCACTATTGCGCGAGCATTGGGCCTCAACGAGGATCTGACTGAGGCTTTGTGCCTTGCCCACGACATCGGCCATCCGCCGTTCGGTCATGCCGGTGAAGACGCGCTGCAAGCCTGTCTCGCGCCCTATGGCGGGTTCGATCATAATGCCCATACTTTGCGCGCGCTGGCAGTGCTGGAAACGCCCTATCCGCATTTCGACGGGCTCAACCTGACGTGGGAGACGCTGGAGGGGCTGGCCAAGCATAATGGCCCGGTGATAGAGCCGACTTGGGCCATGCACGAACTGGATGCCGCTTTCGCGCTCGATCTTACCAGCCATGCCTCGCTGGAGGCGCAGGTTGCGGCGATTGCCGATGATATTGCCTATGACAATCACGACATCGACGATGGATTGCGCGCCGGGATTTTGACCGTCGATCAACTGCGCGACCAGCCATGGGTCGCGGCCAATCTGGCGCACGTCGAGGCGGCTTTGCCCGGTGTGGCGGAAGAGCGCCGCCTGCGCGAGCTGGTCCGCAGCCAGATCGGGCTGATGGTCAATGATGTCATCGCCGCGACGCTGGCGGCTACTGCAGATGCCGCAGTGGAAACTGCCGATGATGTTCGCGCTGCGGGCACGATGCTGGCGGGCTTCTCGCCTGCAACGGCGCTGGCCGAACGCGACCTCAAACGCTTCATGTATTGCACGCTTTACCATCATCAGAGTCAGATCGACGCGGCGTACGCGGCGAGCGAGGTGGTCAGCGGGCTGTTCGTCGCCTATCAGGGAAAGCCTGAAGAAATGGGCGGAAACTGGATGGAGCGCTTGCCCGCCGACGAAACCGCTCGTGCGCGCCACATTGCCGATTACATCGCCGGCATGACCGACCGCTTTGCGCTCGACCGATTTGCTGAACTGTTCGGAGTGGATGCGGTGCCGGAGGTGCTGAGGCGTGGGTGAAATCTCCAAAACCCGTCATTGCGAGCGAAGCGGGACGCAGTCGGCCAAAGCCCAAGCGACCGAGTGTTGTGCAGCGCTGCCCTGGATTGCTTTGCTGCGCTCGCAATGACGAAGGGGGATGAGAAATTGAATATCGTCATCATCGGTGGATCGGGCCTTGTGGGTGGTCATCTGCTCGACTTGCTAAGCCAATCGGGCGCGCATGACGTCCACGCCGTCCTCCGCCGCAGCGTGGCTCAGCGGGGAGGCCTGACCCAGCACGTCATCCCCACACGCGCTTGGCCCGCCACCATCGCCGCGCTCCGGCCAGATACCTTCATATCCACCCTCGGCACCACCATCCGCCAAGCCGGATCGCAATCCTCTTTCGCCGCCATCGACAAGACCCTGCTGCTCGAGTGCGCCGCCGCTTCGGGGGCGAAGCAGGCCATCGTCGTCAGTTCGGTCGGGGCGGGTGGCGGTGGTTCCTATCTAAAGACAAAGGGTGAGGCGGAGGCGCGGCTGAAGGCACTCACCTTCGACCACCTCGACATCCTCCGCCCCGGCCTGCTGCTGGGCGACCGTGACGGCCCGTCGCGTCCGGCGGAACGGCTCGGCATGGCGCTGGCACCGCTGACCAATCTGCTGATCCCGCGCAGCTTCGATCGCTACCGCGCAGTCGAAGCCGCGGCAGTGGCCTCGGCCATCGCTCGACTGATCGGCGCTCAACCTAGCGGCCACTTTATCCACCACAACCGCGAAATGCGCGCGCTCGCCGATTGACTCTCAAGGGGGCGTTGGCCAAGGCTCAACGCGTCTCCCGGCGGCAACGGCGGGCGGCGATGCGGGAGAGTTTTGCTGGCGTCGACCATATCTGGTTTGAGGCCCGCAGGCACCGAAGGAGCAACCGCCCCGGAATCTCTCAGGTCAACGGGACCGCATCGCTGGTGAGGCACTCTGGAAAGCGTAGCGGCACGTTGCCGCTACCACCGAAGGGGTAAGCGCCACGCTTCATCGCGGCGGCGTCAAAGCTCTCAGGTTTCCGTGACAGAGGGGGCAGTGCGTCGGGACCGGTTCGCCGGATCGGGTGCCTGTCATGACCCTAGTGCCGGAGCCGAGTATGAGCGACCAGTCCACCATCGATCAGGCTGACAATTTCGTCGAACGCGAAGCCGAAACGTTGCCGCTCGACGCCTGGCACCGGGCGCGCGGCGCGCGGATGGTCGAATTCGCCGGCTATCATATGCCCATTCAGTATGAAGGCATCATGGCCGAGCATCTGTGGACGCGCGAGAATGCGGGCCTGTTCGATGTCAGCCACATGGGTCAGCTCCAGCTAATCGGCGGTGGCGCAGCCGAGGCGCTGGAAGCCCTGGTTCCGGGTGACATCTCTGCGCTCAAGCCCGGTCGAATGCGCTATTCGTTGTTGATTGGGCCCGATGGCGGCATTCTCGACGATCTGATGGTGACCAACGCGGGCGACCGTCTCTATCTGGTGGTCAATGGCGCGGTGAAGGCCGACGACATGGCGTATCTGCGTGAGGAATTGCCCGACCCTATCACGCTGAACTATGGCGAGGAACTGGCGCTGCTGGCGTTGCAGGGGCCGACAGCAGTCGATGCGCTGGCGCGGATCGGCATAGCGCCACTGCAGCCTGACTGGCCGGCGGTCACCGATCTGGTGTTCATGCAAGCTGGTCCATTTATGTGGGGCGATGTGCCACTGGGCATCAGCCGTTCAGGCTATACCGGCGAAGACGGTTTCGAGATTTCACTTGCCGGAGACCATGCCGAGGCACTGGCGACCGCATTGTGCGCCCAGCCCGAGGTCAAGCCGGTCGGACTCGGCGCTCGCGATTCATTGCGGCTGGAAGCCGGTCTGCCGCTCTACGGCCATGATCTCGACGAAACAGTCGATCCTGTCGAGGGCGACCTCGCCTTCGCCATTTCCAAGCGCCGTCGCGAGGAAGGCGGCTTCCCCGGTGCAGACCGCATCCTTGGCGCGCTCGCCAATGGCGCAGCGCGCAAGCGGGTCGGCTTCACTGTCGAAGGCCGCCAGCCGGTGCGCGAAGGCGCGGTGATCTACTCCGGCGACGCGCAAGTCGGCGTCATCACCTCGGGCGGGTTCGCGCCCAGCGTCGGCGCGCCGATCGCCATGGGCTTCCTGTCGACCGCCATCGCGCCCGATGCCGCGCTCACCGCCGATGTGCGCGGCAAGCGCATCCCGATTGCCGTTACCGCACTACCCTTCGTACCCCATCGCTATGTTCGCAAAGGAGGCTGACCCATGTCGCGTTATTTCACCGAAGACCATGAATGGATCGACCTCGACGGAGAGATCGCCACCGTCGGCATCACCGACTACGCGCAGGGCCAACTCGGCGATGTCGTGTTTGTCGAATTGCCCGATGCCGGACGCACCATCGCCAAGGGCGATGACGCCGCCGTCGTCGAATCGGTAAAGGCCGCGTCGGACGTCTATGCTCCGGTCTCGGGCGAGATCATCGAGGGCAATGCCGAACTCGAAGCCGAACCGAGCCTGGTCAACAGCGATGCCGAAGGCGATGGCTGGTTCTTCCGCATGACGCTGGCCGACAGCAGCGAACTCGACGGGCTGATGGACGAAGCGGCCTATGCCGAGTTCGTCGCCAAGCTCTGAGGCGATGGCCGTGCTCGATCCCGCGCTGGCCAATTGCCGCTTAATGGTCGCGACGCCCATCTATGATGCGGCGCATGGCACGTACGTCCGCTCGGCGCTGGCGCTGGCGCTGGCGGCGCAGCGGCACGGGATTACAATCGACTTCGCCTTCATCCTGCACCAGCCGTCTATCAACCGCGCGCGCAACATGCTGGCGCATACGTTTCGAAACAGCGACTTTACCCACATGCTGTTCATCGACAGCGACATCGATTTTTCCGCCGACGATGTCTTCTCGATGGTGAGAGCGATGGGGAGCCAAGCGGATTGCGCCATCCTCGGCGGGCCGGTGCCGCGCCGGGCGATCAGCTGGGGCAATGTCGCGCGCGCCGTCGAAAAGGGGCTGGCGCGGGACAATGCCGCCGATCTCGCCAAATATAGCGGCGACTATGCTTTCAGCTTCCTCACCCCCGACCAGAGCTTCGCGCTGACCGATCTGGTCGAGCTGTCACGGCTCGGCACCGGGCTGATGCTGATCCGCCGCAATGTCATCGATACGCTGTGCGATCGCCACCCCGAGCTGATTTACCGGCCCGATGCCGAAGAACGGCGCGGCTATGGACTGGGCGAGCAAGTCCATGCGCTGTTCCAGCCAATGATCGAACCAGAGACGCAGTTCATGCTGTCCGACGATTATGCCTTTTGCCGCCGCGCGCGTGACGCCGGTTTCCGCATCTGGCTCGCGCCATGGGTCAGGACATCGCACAGCGGCCCCGCCACTTTCGCCGGGTCTCTCGCCGATCTGGCCCCGCTCTTCGCTGCCCCTTCCGTCTCCCCGGAGTGATTTCATGCGTTATTTGCCGCTAACCCAAGATGATCGCAGCGCCATGCTGGCGACCATCGGTGCTACCAGCATTGATGACCTGTTCATCGATGTGCCCCAAGAAGCGCGGCTCGACAGCCCGATCGCAGGCCTGCCGATGCACGCCAGCGAGATGGCGGTTGAGCGCCACATGAAATCGCTGGCCTCGCGCAACATGGTTGCGGGCGACGTGCCCTTCTTTCTCGGCGCGGGGGCGTATCGCCATCATGTCTCTGCCAGCGTCGATCATCTGATCCAGCGTGGCGAGTTTCTGACGGCGTACACCCCCTACCAGCCCGAAATCGCGCAGGGCACGTTGCAGATGCTGTTCGAGTTTCAGACGCAGGTGGCGCGGCTGTTCGGTTGCGATATCGCCAACGCGTCGATGTACGACGGATCGACCGCCTGCTGGGAAGCGATCGGCATGGCGCGGCGGATTACGCGGCGGCGCAAGGCGGTGATCGCCGGTGGATTGCATCCGCATTATGCATCGGTTTGCCGAACGATGGCGCGGTTTACCGGGGATGTGCTGGATGAGAGTTATCGTGAAAATTACACACAAGCGGACCTGATAGGTCGTATCGATATCGAAACGAGTTGCGTCGTCGTGCAATACCCCGATGTGTTCGGAAATGTGTTCGATCTGCGGCCGATTGCTGCGGCGGCGCAGGCGGCGGGGGCGTTGCTGATTGCCGTGGTGACCGAGCCAGTGGCGCTGGGGATGATCGAGAGTCCCGGTGCGATGGGCGCGGATATCGTCGTCGGCGAGGGGCAGTCGCTGGGCGTCGGCTTGCAGTTTGGCGGGCCGTATGTCGGGCTGTTCGCTGCGAAGGAAAAATATGTCCGGCAGATGCCCGGGCGGCTGTGCGGACAGACGGTCGATGCCAACGGCCAGCGCGGCTTCGTGCTGACGCTGTCGACGCGCGAACAGCATATCCGGCGCGAGAAGGCAACGAGCAATATCTGCACGAACTCAGGTCTTTGCGCGTTGGCTTTCAGCATACACATGAGCTTGCTCGGTGGAACCGGGCTGGCCCAGATGGCGCGCGCCTCGCACGCCCGGA
>JAYSZB010000093.1:0-7771 GCA_043727035.1 Sphingomonas sp.
ACAGGATAATGCGGCAACGATGCTGGTGGCGTCGTTCATGGCGCAAATGGGGGATAAGACGTGGCTGTCTGGCGTCTCCGATCTGGTGCAGGCCGCACACGATCCTGAGCGTTATATGGGGGCCTTTACGAAGCGGCTGGCTGGTTCGCTGGCGGTGCCGACCGGCGTTGCACAAGTCGCCCGGACAATGGACCCAACTGCCCGCGCGCGCGATACGATGGGCGAGGCGATACAATCACGCATTCCCGGCCTGTCGGACAATCTTCCGCCGCAGCGCGACATCCTCGGTCGGCGTGTCGTCAGTCAAGGCGGCATCGGCCCCGATATTCTCTCGCCTGTGTGGCAATCGACCAACCGCAACGATCCGGTGCTGAACGAGCTGATCCGCGCGCGCATTGGATTTGAACGGCCCGACCGCTCATTTGGCGGGACACGGCTAACCGGGCCGCAATATGATCGCTATCAGGCGGAAGCTGGGCGGATCGCCTACCCTCAACTGGAGGCGCTCGTTATTCCGCCGCAATGGCGGACACTCGACCGTAGTGATCAGCTAAAGGCAGTGCGGGCAGTGTTGGCGCGCGCGCGGCGGGAAGCTCGTGGGATTGTGCTGGGCGGGGGTGCGTCAACGCCTGCCCGGTCGGCCCCGCGTCTGCCTGCGCCATCGTCGGCATCGTCGGCATCGTCGGCATCGTCGGCATCGTCACTGCCGCCACTGCCTCCGGGGTTTCAAGTGGTGCAGTGAGGGGCAAGCCGAATCGTTGATCGGGCTTCACGCTAAACAGCCGCGAAAAGCGCCACCGTGCTTGCTATGTGATTGCTAGGTCCGCTGTAGCGTCAGCATGATAGGCTGGAAACGGCGGAAAATGGTGCACCCGGAGCGATTCGAACGCCCGACCCTCAGATTCGTAGTCTGATGCTCTATCCAGCTGAGCTACGGGTGCGTGTTAGAGCGGCGCTGTTAGGGGGCTGTGCGGAGTCGTGCAAGTCCCTTTTTGCGCGGTGCGGCTAAAGCGGTGTGCAGGTGGCGCGGCGGCGGATTGGATCGACCTCTGTCGCTTCGGCGGGGTCCGCCAGCAGCACGCGTTGCAATACGATGCCGTTGGGATAGAGCAGCCGCACCGTCTCGACACCGGCAGGCACCGTCTGCCCACGCAGCGCCAGCACCACGCGCATCGGCTGGCCCGCCATCTGCTCATTGTTGCGCACGAACGCGACATCGGTGCGCGCGTCGAACACGCTGATCGAGCTGTAACGCCCCGCAATCGGCTCGGCGCGGATTTCGAGCGGGCCGTTCGTCAGATCGAACGGGCAGGTCGAATAGAGCAAATCGGGGCTGGGCCGCACGATGAATTGCGCGTCGGCGCGCACGGGAGGAGAGTGGGTGAACGCGTTTACCGGAGAGCGCGCGGTGATGCGGATTTCCGCGACCTTCATCAGTACATAGGGGGTCAGCGCCAGCGTCAAGAAATAGGCACCGACCGCGATGACGGCGGAAACGATCAGCGGGGCGATCCGGCGGCTCATGCGGCGCACTCCCACTTGTCGATAGTCGGCAAGGTGACACGGGCCGGATCGCTGGCGAGAAGCCCGCGCGGGCGATAAGTGCGCAGTGTCAGTTCAAAGCGGCCGTCTGTCCCGGTAGGTATCCAAAGCCCATCCGTCTGATCCGGCGACAGGATGATTGTCCAGCCATCAGCAGGGTCTTCAGGCTTACTCGGCGGAATACGCGCGCTACCAATCGAGTGGCGGTTCCAGCGGTTGGCGATCAGCCAGCCTTTTCGGTCGTAAAGGGTGATGCTCCACCAGCGTGCCTCGATCGCTCCGCCGCTCAGCGTGTAGCTGCATTTGCCGGAGAGCGGCGCGCCTGCGCTGTCGCTCACGGCGGTGAAATAGCGCGCCTCTTCCTTCGGCAGTGCCAGCAATCCGCGCAGCGCGACGATGGCGCGCGTTTTCATGTCGGCGTCAGCGGTGCCGATGTCGCGCCCCGTGGTCCATGGCCCGATGCGGATGTCATCGCCCAGCCCCGATGAGCGGATTTGCCACATGGCCAAGCCGGTACCGAGCGCGATGCCGCTGACGATCACCGCCAGCCATTTGAAAAATGTGCGCATGGTGCGCTTACTCCCCCGAGATTTTGGCCAACGCTAGCAGCACTCGCCCCCAATCATCAATCACCGTCACCCCGGGCTCGACCCGGGGTCGCTGGCAGCCTCGCGCAAGGTCGGTAGCAGCCCCGGATCAAGTCCGGGGTGACGATTGTTATTTGCGACCCAACGCCGCCTGCGCCGCCGCTAGCCGCGCAATCGGCACGCGATACGGACTCGCCGAAACATAATCCAGACCGACCATCTCGCAGAAAGCAATCGACGCCGGATCGCCGCCATGCTCACCGCAAATGCCGAGCTTGATGTCGGGCCGCACCGCCCTGCCCCGCTCCGCCGCCAGTTCGATCAACTGTCCGACGCCGTCGATATCCAGGCTGACAAACGGGTCCGCCGCGAAAATGCCCTTGTCGACATAGATGCCGAGGAATTTCGAGGCATCGTCGCGGCTGATGCCGATGGTGGTCTGCGTCAGATCGTTGGTGCCGAAGCTGAAAAACTCCCCCGATTGCGCGATGTCTCCCGCCATCAGCGCCGCGCGCGGCAGTTCGATCATCGTGCCGACCAGATAGTCGACACGGCGGCCCTTCTCGGCGAACACCGCTTCCGCCGCCGCATCGACCACCGCCTTCATCAGATCGAGCTCGCGCTTGGTCGCCACCAGCGGGATCATCACCTCGGGGATCGGCGCTTCACCGCTCGCCGCCGCGACATCGCACGCCGCCTCGAAGATCGCCCGCGCCTGCATCTCGTAAATCTCGGGGAAGGTCACCCCCAGCCGACAGCCGCGATGCCCCAGCATCGGGTTGAATTCGTGCAGCTCCGATGCGCGGCGCTTGAGCACAGCGACATCGACCCCGGCAGCCGCCGCGACATCGGCGAAATCTTCCTCCCGGTGCGGCAAGAATTCGTGCAGCGGCGGATCGAGCAGCCGGATCGTGCACGGCAGCCCCGCCATTATGCCGAATATCTCGGCAAAGTCGCTGCGCTGTTCGGGCAGCAGTTTCTCCAGCGCCGCGCGCCGCCCCGCCTCGTCCTCGGCCAGGATCATCTGCCGCACCGATGTGATGCGGCTCGCCTCGAAGAACATATGTTCGGTCCGGCACAGGCCGATGCCCTCGGCGCCGAACTGCCGCGCTACCCGGCAATCCTCGGGCGTCTCGGCATTGGCGCGCACCTTCATTCGCCGTCCGGCATCGGCCCACACCATCAACGTGCCGAAATCGCCGACCAGCTCGGGCTCGACGGTGGGAACGCGCCCGGCCATCACCTCGCCCGACGATCCGTCGAGCGTGATGACATCGCCCTCACGCAACTCACGCCCGCCCGCGCGCAGCACGCCAGCGCCTGCGTCGATGGAAATCCCGCCCGCCCCCGAGACGCAAGGCCGCCCCATGCCGCGCGCCACCACCGCTGCGTGGCTAGTCATGCCGCCACGCGCGGTCAGAATCCCCCGCGCCGCGTGCATCCCGTGGATATCCTCCGGCGACGTCTCGACCCGGACGAGGATGACATCCTCCCCCGCCGCCGCCCGCGTCACCGCCGTCTCCGCCGTAAACACCACCGCGCCAGACGCTGCCCCCGGCGACGCAGGCAGCCCGCGCGTAATCACATCGCGCGCCGCCTTCGGGTCCAAAGTAGGGTGCAGCAACTGGTCGAGCGCCGCCGGGTCGATGCGCAGCACCGCCTCATCCTGCGTGATCAGCCCTTCGGCGACCATATCGACCGCCATCTTCAGCGCCGCCTTGGCGGTGCGCTTGCCTGATCGCGTCTGCAGCATCCACAGCTTGCCGCGTTCGACGGTGAATTCGATGTCCTGCATGTCGCGATAATGCCGCTCGAGCAGGTCGAACACACCCGCCAGTTCGACGAAGGTCGCGGGCATTGCTTCTTCCATGCTGAGCGGTTTTGCATGGGCATCCTCACGCGCGCGCAACGTCAGATATTGCGGGGTGCGGATGCCCGCGACGACATCCTCGCCCTGCGCATTGATCAGCCATTCGCCAAAATAGACATGCTCGCCGGTCGATGGATTGCGCGTAAACGCCACGCCGGTCGCCGACGTCTCACCCATATTGCCGAACACCATCGCCTGGACGTTGACCGCCGTGCCCCACTCAGCCGGTATGCCGTTGAGCCGCCGGTAGACCTTGGCGCGCTCGCTCTCCCAGCTTTCGAACACCGCGCCGACCGCGCCCCACAATTGCTCCTGCACATCCTGCGGGAACGGCTTGCCCCATTCCTTGGCGACAATGTCCTTATATTCGGCGACCAGCGCCTGCCAGTCTTCGGCGGCCATCTCGGTATCGAGATAATAGCCACGATCCTCCTTGGCGACTTCGAGCGCCTCCTCGAAATTGTGATGATCGAGCGCCAGCACGACATCGGAATACATCTGGATGAAGCGCCGATAGCTGTCCCAGGCAAACCGCGCATCGCCCGACGCCGCCGCCAACCCCTCGACTGTCGCGTCGTTCAGCCCCAGATTGAGCACCGTATCCATCATCCCCGGCATCGACGCGCGCGCGCCCGAGCGGACCGAGACAAGCAGCGGGTCGGCCGCGTCGCCGAAGCGTTTGCCGGTGATGCTTTCGATATGCGCGACGCCGTCTGCCACCTGTGCCGCCAGCCTATCGGGATAGGCGCGGCCGTTGGCGTAGAAAGCCGTGCAGACCTCGGTGGTGACGCAGAACCCCGGCGGCACCGGCAACCCGATGCTCGCCATCTCGGCCAGGTTCGCCCCTTTGCCGCCGAGCAGCTCCTTGGAGCGTTCGGTGGTGGTGGCGCTACCGCCGAACAGATGCACGAACTGGGTCATAAGTCTCCTAAACCCCTCTCCCGCTTGCGGGAGAGGGACAGCCGCGAAGCGGCAGGGTGAGGGTGTGTCATCCCACGGGCATTGGCGCTGTCGGACACACCCTCACCCGACCTCGCTGCGCTCGGCCACCCTCTCCCGCAAAGCAGGAGAGGGAAGAACGCTACCCCTCGATCTTCGAAAAATCGGCAATCCCGTTCACCGCTGCCGTCAGCCGAGCCAGCAAAGCCAGCCGAGCCGCGCGCTTGGCGGGATCGGCATCGTTGACCGTAACGCTCTCGAAAAACGCATCGATCGGCGCGCGCAAGCTGGCGAGCGCCGCCATAGCCTTCTCGAACCGCTCGCCCTCGACCGCCGCAGCAGCCGCAGGCTCCGCCACATCGAGCGCGGCGATGAGTGCCGCTTCGGCGGGCGCAATTCCCTCGCCCCCTTCAGGGGGAGAGGGAGGGAGGCCCGCAGGGCCGGAAGGGAGAGGGGGGAGTCCGGGAGCATCGTTTTCAGACGGCCCCCTCTCCCTGACGTCGCTACGCTCCGTCTTTCCCTCTCCCCCTGAAGGGGGCGAGGGATGCCCCTCCTTCTTCAAAATATTCGCCGCCCGCTTATACCCGGCGAGCAAATTGACCCCATCCGCCGTCCCGACAAACGCCTGCAAAGCCTTCACCCGGGCGAGCAACCGGACGAGATCATCCTCCCCGCCGAGCGCAAACACGGCGTCGATCAGATCGTGGCGGACGCCCGCTTCGCGCTGCTGGACTTTGAGGCGGTCGGCGAAGAAATCGAGAAGGTCGCCAAAACCGTTCCATACCGTGTCCAACTCACCGTCATCCGACGGCGGTCGATAACGAAACAGCTCTTGATCTCCATGCACATATACGAAATCTTCGCCGTCCCACTGTCCTGTGAAATTCGGATCAAGCTCGCTTAGATTTGAAACGAACTCATCCAACTGCGTCCACTCGGGCGGGGGTGGGAAGAAGTTACCCACCCACATATCAAGCATTTGCAGATTTAACCTGCTGCCTGTTTCGATGAGTATCGCCAAAACGCCTAACGCTGCACGACGAAGCGCGAATGGGTCTTTTGAGCCGGTTGGCTTCATTCCCATAGCGAAGAAGCCCAACAGCGTATCCAGCTTATCCGCCAGAGACACCGCCACCGTCACCGGCGCAGTCGGCACCGCATCGCCGGCGCCCACCGGCTTGTAATGATCGCGGATCGCGTCCGCGACGGCGTCGGGCAATCCCTCTGCGCGCGCATAATAACCGCCCATCACCCCCTGCAATTCGGGAAACTCCCCGACCATTTCGGTGACGAGATCGGCCTTGCACAGGCGGGCGGCGGTTTCGGCGAGGTCGGCCAACTTCTCCCTCTCCCCTTCAGGGGAGAGGGCCGGGGAGAGGGGCAGTGTCGCGGGCTCGGCACCCACGCTCGCTGCGCGTCGCTCTGCCCCCTCTCCCAACCCTCTCCCCTGAAGGGGAGAGGGCTTAACAATCCCCTCTTCCACCAACCACCGCGCCAGCTTGGCCACTCGCTCGACCTTGTCGGCTACCGTCCCCAGCTTCTCGTGAAAGGTAATCCGCGACAGCTTCTCGGCGTGCACCGCGAGCGGCGTCTTCTTGTCCTGCTCCCAGAAAAACCGCGCATCGCTCAATCGCGCCGCCAGCACCTTGCGGTTGCCCGCGACAATCGCCGCGCCGCCGTCTGACGCCTCGATATTGGCGGTGCAGATGAACGCAGGGGCCAATTCCAGAACCTCCCCGGCACGGGGAGGGGGACCATCCGCAGGATGGTGGAGGGGTGCTGCCTCTCGAGATCGTGCTTCGTCGAGAGGGTGCACCCCTCCACCACTTCGTGGTCCCCCTCCCCGTTCCGGGGAGGTTCTGGAGCACACAAAATATTTCTGGTTCACCCCCAGCGTCAGCCGCACCACCTCGGGCGGCACCTCCAGAAACGCCGGATCGAAATTCCCCAGCAGCGGCACCGGCCATTCGGTCAGCCCGGCATTTTCCGCCACCAGCGCCTCATCGGCAATCCAGCTGAGGCCCCGCTCGGCACACAGCGCCTGCGCACCGTCGCGGATGATCCCCCGCCGCTCGTCCTGGCTGACGATGACATGGCAGGCGCGCAGCTTTTCGACATAATCGTCCGCGCCGCCGATGGTAATCTCGCCCTTGTGATGGAAACGATGGCCTTTGGTCGCGAACCCGCTCTCCACCCCATCGACCGCGCAACGCACCAGTGCCCCGCCCAGGATCGCGACGATCCCCTGCAATGGCCGCACCCAGCGCAAGCTCTCGGTGCTGCTGCTCGCCGCACCCCAGCGCATCGACTTGGGCCAGGGGAAGGCGCGAACGAAGGCCGGAATAGCCTCGGCCAGCACATCGGTGGTCGCCCGCCCTGCTCGTTCGACCACCGCGAACCACACACCGTCGCGGTCTTCGAGCTGATCCTGCGCCAACCCGGTCTTGCGCAAAAACCCCTCCAGCGCCTGCGCCGGAGCACTGGTGCGCGGGCCCTTAAACTCCTCGGCAACCGCCGCCGTCTCGACCGGCAATCCGCGCGCAATCAGCGCCAGCCGTCGCGGCGTGGCGAAGGTAGTGACGGATTCCGCCACCAACCCCGCCTTGGCAATCTCCGCCGCGAACAACCGCGCCAGATCGTCGCGAGCCTTGTCCTGCATCCGCGCCGGAATTTCCTCGGAGCGCAGTTCGAGAAGGAAGTCGGTCATGCCAAGAACCTCCCCGGAACGGGGAGGGGGACCGCCCGCCGCGCCACCGCTTGCGGAGGGAGATGTTGCTTGAGGCGGGTGGTGGAGGGGTCGCGAGCGCAGCGAGCACCTGCGCTAGCGGCACGG
>JAYSZB010000094.1:0-7700 GCA_043727035.1 Sphingomonas sp.
ACCGCGCCTGCGGCGCTGAGATAATAATCCGCCGTCCATTCGATCAGACGCCGCAGGTCTTCGGGGATCGGCGGGATGGGATAGACAGCTAGAACCTCACGCAGCCGGTTGTCGCCGACGCTCTCGCTGGCCATCGCCGCGCTGTCGTTCTGCGCGTCCCACACCGCGCCCAGCACCCGGCGCGGGCCGAGCGGCACCTCGACCAGGCTGCCGGGAACGACCTCGACGCCATAAGGCAGCTTGTAGTCGAGCGGCCCGAGCGCGCTGTTGGTGAGGAGGACGCGGACGCGGGCGGACATTGCGCGAACATAGGCGTAAGGGCTCGGGCTGGCGAGGGGCTATTCGGGCAGAGTGACCGTCAGACCGGGGATGGTTTCTGCCGTGATGGGCTGACCGAATGCGATTTCGCGGCGCTGCGCATAAGCCGTCCCTTCGGGTGCCCAATGCTGGTGGGCGATGCAGGCCTTGGTATCCAATACCCAATATTCTGGAACGTTTCCGCGCGCATAAATCTTGGCTTTTTTGCCAAGGTCTCTGCGCTGGGTAGAATCAGCGACTTCGATCATCAGCGCGATCGAACCGCCGGGGAACACGCCGTCGCCATAAGGATCGTTGGTGAGAAAAATATCCGGTTGAGGAACGTCGTGCGAACCCGTGCCGACCGATGCCTCGGGCACGGCGCGCAAGGGCGATCCAATGTCGCGTAGGCGGTCTCGAATCGCGTCGTACAGGTCGGCCTTAACCATGGCATGTCGACGATGCTGCGCGTTCATGAAGTAAATCTCTCCATCGAGCAGCTCGGTTTTGCGATAGGAATCGAAAGCACCATTCGCCTCAAGCAACAGAAAATCATCTGCTGACAGTCTTAAGCGGCGCGACGCGGTGATGGCTGTGTGCTGCGCAGTCATAATGGCAAGACATACCATCGTTTCAAGCCAACGCAAAACCCGACCCGCTTTCCCGCTGACATTGCGCCTATCTGTGATACCCTGCCAGCCATGAGGGAGAAGGAACTGCGCCTCGCGCTGGTCTGCTATGGCGGCATCAGTCTAGCGGTGTACATGCATGGCGTCACCAAGGAGGTGTGGAAACTGGTGCGCGCCAGCCGCGCCGCCTTTGACGATGCGCCGCCGTCTGCCGGGGTCGAGGGCGTGTATCGCGCGCTGCTGGTGCAGATGGCGGCGGCGTCGGGCACGCGGCTGCGCGTGTTCACCGACATCGTCGCGGGGGCGAGCGCGGGCGGGATCAACGGGGTGTTCCTGTCGCGCGCGATCACCACAGGCGAATCGCTCGACCCGCTGACCGACCTGTGGCTCGACAAGGCCGATGTCACCGTGCTGCTCGATCCCGATGCGCGGCCATTCTCGTGGGCGACCAAAATCTGGGCGGTGCCGATCGCCTGGATGATCAGTCGCGCGCCCAAGAACGCCATCGACACCACTGTCGAACGCGGCGCGCGCAGCGAGGTGCGGGCCAAACTCTCGCAATTCGTCCGCGCCCGCTGGTTCGCGCCGCCGTTCGGCGGAGAGGTGTTTACCGGGCTGCTGCTCGATGCATTTGCAGCGATGGCGGCGCAGCCGAAGGGGCCGCTGCTGCTGCCGCGCGGCCAGCCGCTCGACCTGATGGTGACGGTCACCGACTTCACCGGCCATCCCGAAACGATGCGGCTCAACAGCCCGGCCGAGGTCATGGAGACAGAGCACCGGCTGCTCTTCTCCTTCCGCCACTCGCCGGGGATGGCCGATGAGCTAGCGGATGCCGTCGGGCTGGCGTTTGCCGCGCGCGCGACGGCGAGCTTTCCGGGCGCCTTCCCGCCATTCAACGCGCGCGAGATGGACGCGACGCTGGCCGCGCGCGGTGAGCGCTGGGCGGAGCGTGGTGCCTATCTCGACCGGCAATTGTGCGGGGCGAGCGATTGCGCGCCTGAGGACCGCGTGCTGGTCGATGGATCGGTGCTGGCCAACGCACCGTTCCGCCCGGCCATCGCCGCGCTGAAACAGCGCCCGGCGCGGCGCGAGGTCGATCGGCGCTTCGTCTATATCGATCCCAAGCCGGGGCGGAAGGCGGTGGCGTTTGGTGGAACGGGGGGGGGCAAATCCGCCGCAGGCGAACTGCCCGGTTTTTTCGCCACCATCTTCAAGACGCTATCGGACATCCCGCGCGAACAGCCGATCCGCGACAATGTCGAGGCGCTGGAAGCGCTGTCGGGCCGGATTCGCCGCACCCGCACGATCGTCGAGGCGATGCGGCCCGAGGTCGAGGAGCGGATCGAGGCAGCGCTGGGGCGAACGTTCTTTCTCGGGCAACCCACCCCGGCGCGGCTCGCCGCATGGCGCGCATCGGCGCATGTCAAGGCGGCGGGGGAGGGTGGCTATGCCTTCGTCTCCTACAGCCATCTCAAATTGTCGCTGATCGTCGAGGAACTGGCCGAGGTCGCCGCCGACGTGCATGGAGCGAGCGAGGCGCGGGACCGGACGCACTGGCGCGAGGCGGTGTGGCGCGCGGTGCGCGCCAGCGGTATCGACCGGTTGGGCGGTAAAGAGGCGACCAGCGCAGAGGTGGTCAACTTCTTCCGCAGCCATGATGTCGCCTATCGCGTGCGGCGGCTGCGGCATCTGGCGCGGCGGCTCGACGAGATCGTCGCCGCATCGGAGGAGGGCGACGCAGCGGCGCATGAGGGCATGCGCGCGGCGATCTACGAGAGTCTTGGCCTCTATCTCGATCGTCAATCGCGCGACCATTATGACGGGCTCGCGATCGGCGAAGACGATCAGGCCGACGCCAGCGGGCTGATCGAGCGCATTTCCGGGCGGCGCAATCTCATCCTGATCGATGGCGTCGCCGACGAGCGGCTGGCGGCGGCATTCGAGGCGCTGTCCAAAGCCGACCGCCGAGCCCTCGTTCTCGCCTATCTTGGCTTCGCCTTCTACGACGCGGCGACCTTGCCGCTGCTCCAGGCCGATAGCGACGGCGAATTCGACGCGATCAAGATCGACCGCATCTCCCCCGACGACGCCAGCGCCATCCGCAGCGGCGGGGCGGAGGCAACGCTCAAAGGCATCCAGTTCAACAGTTTCGGCGCCTTCTTCAGCCGGGCTTTCCGCGAGAATGACTATCTGTGGGGGCGGCTGCACGCCGCCGAGCGGCTGATTGCTATCGTTGCCAGCTCCGCCCCGCCGGGCTGCGAGCTGCCGGGGGATGTGCTGCGGGCGCTGCAACGCGATGCGTTCAGGGCGATCCTCGATGAGGAGGAGGGGCGGTTGATGGCGGTGCCGGGGCTGGTCGCGGAGGTACGGGCGGAGGTGGGGTGAGAACGGTGCGCTAATCGAATTTTTCATGTTATGGACAACTAATAGCCTTCAAGCTATACACTTTCGATGTCATGGACAGTCAGCCTTCATGATGCGTTTGACGCCGAGTTCGATGCTCTGCCGAACCCGTCCGGGACGGGCTGCTGACGATGATGACTTTGCTTCGAATGAATGGACCGCAGCTCGGTCGTCCTCATGCGGACACGCTTTCGGGCTCGCGTCATGCGAATTTGAAGGAACTGCGGTTCAAGGCGGATAATGGCGTGTGGCGCGTCGCTTATGCCTTCGACCCCGAGCGCCTAGCGATCCTGTTGGTCGCCGGTGACAAAGCGGGTGTCGCGCAACGGCGGTTTTACAAGCGCCTCGTAGCCACCGCCGATCGGCGAATGGACGAACATCTGGCAACACTCGGTGCCAAGAAGGAGATATGACGATGGGACGCACGCACGAGGAACTGATGGCAGCACTTCCGATCGAGCGTCGCCGCAAGATCGAAGCCCGCGCCGCAGAGATGCAGCGCGAGATCGACGGGCTGAAGGCGTTGCGCAAGCTGACCGAGCATAGTCAGGAACAGATCGCACAAAGCCTGGGCATCAAGCAGCCATCGGTGGTGAAGATGGAGCGGCAGACGGACTTGTATCTTTCGACTTTGCGTCGGTTTGTCGAGGCGGCGGGTGGTAAGTTGGAGTTAAGGGTCGAGCTGCCGGGAACTGGGGCTTTTACGTTGACAGGGGTGGGTGAGATTGAGAATGCAAAGAAAGCTGCCTGATCACAATTGATTCAAACATAAAGCATCCGAGCTGCAGTATGAAATTCCAATCCTTATAAAGTGCGTGAGCGCCCCCAGATCACTAAATAGATACACAGGAGTACGGTGCCGTAGAGGCTCGTTGCCAACAGCCTACCCAACAGGACTGGATAAAATCCGGTATCGGAGTTGAGTGGAAACAATGACGGGCCTGCCCAGTAAGCGAAGGGCAAGTGATACAGCAGTTCGATGAACAAAAAAATCATGTTGGCTGTTTGGTGCCACGCACCCAAAGCCCACATTGCATAGGGCAAGCACAACCAAAAAATCGACAAGTGCCAATAGATTCGTCTCCCGACATTGGCAGGAAATGTCATCGGTGCAAATGCCCCTCCGCACCCTCCCCACGCTCATGCGCCCTATGCCCCTCAACCGCCAAACTCTCCCAAACCGCCGTCACAAACGCATCGCCCTTGATGAACGCTTGCGGGTTCACGTCCCACCTTGCCGCCGGGCGCATCGCCAGCACTTGCTCCAGCGTTTTGCCCGCCGCCTTCTCGCGCTCGACCGCGCCGATCACTTCGGCGAGCATGTCGCGCCAGGCGATCAGGTCGGTTCGGGTGGCGAGCGGGCCGTGGCCGGGGATGATGACGCTTTGGTCGTTGGCGAGATCGATCACGCGGTTGGCGGCGGCGAGGACGCCGCGAACGTTGCCGCCGCTTTCCAGATCGATGAACGGAAAGCTGAAGCGATGGAGGAACAGGTCGCCCATGTGGAACACGTTAGCCGTGCGGAACCAGACGACGCTGTCTCCGTCGGTGTGCGCGTGCGGCATGTGCATGGTGCGGATGCCGCCGTTCATGTGCAGCTGGATGCCGTCATGCCAGGTGATCACGGGGAGCGCGATGGCGGGGGCCGGGGGTATGACATTGCCCAGCACGGTGCCGCCGGCCGCCATGCGGTCGCGCACATGATCCTGCGCCATGATGACGGCGGCGGCATTGCCGAAATTCTCGTTGCCGCCGCTATGATCGAAATGCCAGTGGGTGTTGATCAGATATCTGACAGGCGGCGCGCCCAACGCGGCGATGGCGGCCTGGATACGCTCGGTCAGCGGGGCGAACTGGTCGTCGACGATGATCGTCCCGTCGGGGCCGTGGCTGACCGCGATATTGCCGCCTGCGCCGAACAGCACCGACACGCCGGGGGCAGCGGTTTCGGTGCGGATCTGGACGGCGCTGTAATCAGGCTGCTGGGCGAGGGCGGGGGTGGCGGGGGTGAGGGCGATTGCTATTGCGGTGGCGGCGAGGAGGGTGTGGCGGGGCATGGCGGGACTCCGGATGGTTCGGAGGGGATGCTATCGCGGGCGGAATGGTTTGTCGCGGGGGAAGTTGGCAGGGGTCGCGCAGAGGCGCGGAGGGCGCAGAGAGGGAAGCAAGAGGGGTCACGCGAAGCCGCGAAGACGCGAAGGGTGAGCGTTTGGCGGTTGGGTCAATTTCAGTTGGCTACGGTGCGTTTGGCGGGAGGTTGCGGAGATGGGCCGCTTTGCGGAATTGCGCTCGATCTTCGCGGCTTCGCGTGAGAATTCTCTTCTCTGCGGCCTCTGCGCCCCTGCGCGAAACCCTATTACTTCTGCTCCTGGCGCTTGGTAATTAGGGACAGTCCCTTATTAGGCCCGATTGCGCTAGGTTCCGAACATGTCCTTGATCTTGCCGAAGAAGCCTTCGCTTTGCGGACACTCTTCTCCGGTTTCGGTTTCGCGGAAGGCTTCGAGCAGTTCTTTTTGCTTAGCGGTCAGCTTGGTCGGGGTTTCGACTTCGACCTGGATGACGAGATCGCCGTTGCCGCGGCTGTTGAGCACGGGCATGCCTGCGCCGCGCTTGCGCAACTGCTTGCCCGACTGAATGCCCGGCGGGATGCGGAATTCATGGGCCTCGCGGTCGAGCCCTGGGACGTTGAGCACGCCGCCCAGCGCGGCGGTGGTGAAGCTGATCGGCACTTGCGCGAACAGCGTCGAGCCGTCGCGCTGGAAGACGCTGTGTTTCCTGATGTGGAGGAAAATGTAGAGATCGCCCGGCGGGGTGCCGCGCGGGCCGGCCTCGCCTTCGCCCGACAAGCGGATGCGCGTGCCCTCGTCGACGCCGGCGGGGATGGCGACGGTCAGCGTTTTCTTGCGATCGACGCGGCCCTCGCCATTGCAGGCGGTGCAGGGATCGGTGATGATCTCGCCCGCGCTGTGGCAAGTCGGGCAGGTGCGCTCGACCATGAAAAAGCCCTGCTGCGCGCGGACCTTGCCATGGCCCGAACAGGTGCGGCAGCGGGCTCTGGCAGTGCCGGGTTTTGCGCCGGTCCCTGAGCAGCTGGTGCACGAGACCGCGACCTCGACGTCGATTTCGGCATTCTTGCCGTGAAAGGCCTCATCGAGGCTGATTTCCATGTCGTAGCGCAGATCGGCCCCGCGCTGCGCGGCGCGGCGGCCCTGCTGTGCGCCGCCGCCAAAGGCTCCGCCGAAGAAGCTCTCGAAAATATCGCCGATATCGCCGAAATCGCCGCCGGCACCTTGTCCGCCGCCACCCATGCCGCCATTTTTGAATGCGGCATGGCCGAAGCGGTCGTAGGCGGCGCGCTTTTGCGGGTCTTTCAGGCAGTCATAGGCTTCGTTGATCGCCTTGAACTTCGCCTCCGAGTCCTTGCAGCCGGGGTTCTTGTCCGGGTGAAAGCGGATGGCGAGTTTGCGATAGGCGCTCTTGAGCACCGCGTCGTCGGCGGTGCGCTCGCATTCGAGCAGTTCGTAGAAATCGATGTCAGCTTGCATGAAAAAAGCCCTCTCCCCTCAAGGGACGGAGCCCGCAAGAAGGGCAGTCGCAGAATGACGCTCTCTCACGGCCCCTCTCCCCGGCCCTCTCCCCAAGGGGGAGAGGAAGAAGGATTACTTCTTGTCGTCTTCGACTTCGGAGAATTCGGCGTCGACGACATCGTCGTCCTGCGCCGGTGCTGCATCGTCGGACGGCGCATCCGCCGCAGACGAGGCCTGCTCCTTCTCGTAGATCGCCTGCCCGAGCTTCATCGCGACCTGACCCAGCGCCGATGCCTTTTCCTTCATCGCGTCGGCGTCACCGCCTTCGATGGCGGTCTTGGTCTCGGCGATGGCAGCTTCGATCTCGGCCTTGAGCGCCGCATCGACCTTGTCGCCATGTTCGATGATCTGGCGTTCGGTGGTGTGGACCAGGCTTTCGGCGTTGTTCTTGGCCTCGGCACCCTCGCGGCGCGTCTTGTCTTCTTCGGCAAACTTCTCGGCATCCTTGACCATCTGGTCGATGTCGGCGTCGGACAGACCGCCCGATGCCTGGATGCGGATCTGCTGTTCCTTGCCGGTGCCCTTGTCCTTGGCGCTGACGTTAACGATGCCGTTGGCGTCGATGTCGAAGGTGACCTCGACCTGCGGAACGCCGCGAGGCGCGGGGGCGATGCCCTGGAGCTCGAAGGTTCCGAGGTTCTTGTTGTCGCGGGTGAACTCGCGCTCGCCCTGGAAGACCTGGATGGCCACGGAGGGCTGGTTGTCGTCCGCGGTCGTGAAGGTCTCACTGCGCTTGGTCGGGATCGCCGTGTTGCGTTCGATGAGCTTCGTCATGATGCCGCCC
>JAYSZB010000095.1:0-63433 GCA_043727035.1 Sphingomonas sp.
CGGCTGAATTTTACGTCTTTGGCTGCCATGTTGAGCAATCCTTATTTGAGATGAGTGAGGGGGAAGCGAGAGCTCAGGCGATGACGCCGAGGATGTCGCTTTCCTTCATGATGATGAGGTCTTCACCGTCGACCTTGACCTCGGTGCCCGACCATTTGCCGAACAGGATCTTGTCGCCGGCCTTGACGTCGAGCGGGGTGATCTTGCCGTCTTCGTTCTTGGCACCGGTGCCCGCAGCGACGACTTCGCCTTCCTGCGGCTTTTCCTGGGCGGTGTCGGGGATGATGATGCCGCCAGCGGTCTTGGCTTCGGCGTCGACGCGGCGGACCAGCACACGATCGTGCAGGGGACGAAAGTTCATGGAGTTTCCCTTCCTAGGTGATGGAGTTTGGCACTCACTCGACGCGAGTGCCAACAGGGGCGCATTTGGCGCTTTCGGGCGCGAGGTCAAGGGGAGTGACGCGCGGGCGGCAACATATTTTTGGCGGTGCGGGGGGGAATCGGGACGGGGCGGTTGCGGGCGCGGCGGCTGAACGCCACATTTACAGCCTGACTGTAATGGAATAGCTGCACTATATGACCGATACCGCCCTCCCCTCGCCCGCTCCCTTCGCCACCGGGGCCGCTCCGGCCCGCCCGATCAAACGCTACACTACCGGCCAGGTGGTCGGCGGGGTATGGCGGGTGCTGGTGGGCATCAAGGATATGCTGGCGCTGGCGTTCCTGTTGCTGTTTTTCATGCTGCTGGCCGCGCTGCTCTCGGGGCGGCCCAATGCGGCGGGGGTGTTCGGCACGGGCGCGCTGGTGCTGAAGCTCGACGGGACGATCAGCGAACAGCCTGCGCCGACCGATCCGTTCGCGGCGCTGACCGGCGGGCTGCCGACCCGCGAATTCCGCCGCGCCGACTTGGTCCGCGCGCTGGAAGTGGCGGCGACCGATGACCGGGTGGAAGTGGTGGTGCTCGATCTCGACCGTTTCATGGGCGGCGGGCAGGTGGCGCTGGGTGATGTCGCCGAGGCGATCGACAAGGTGCGCGCGGCGGACAAGCCGGTGCTGGCTTATGCCACCGCCTACGGCGACGACGCCTATCAGCTTGCAGCGCACGCGTCCGAAGTGTGGACCGAACAGGGCGGCGGCGTGCTGATCGCCGGGCCGGGCGGATCGCGGCTCTATTACAAGGGGCTGATGGACCGGCTGGGAGTAACCGCCAACGTCTATAAGGTCGGCACGTTCAAGAGTGCGATCGAGCCATACACCCGCTCCGACCAGTCGCCCGAGGCCGAGGAAGCCAATCTCGCCTACGCCAGCGTGTTGTGGGAGCAGTGGCAGCAGCAGGTTCAGCGCGCTCGCCCGCGCGCCACTCTCGCGGCCTATATCGCCGATCCGGCAGCGGCGATGCGCGCCAATGGCAATGATCTGGCGGCGGCGGCGAAGGCGGCGGGGCTGATCGACCGGGTCGGCAGCCGCATGGCGTTCGAGACGCGCGTCGCCAGCATCGCTGGCGCGTCCGACGATGCGCGGCCGTGGAAATATGACCGGATCAAGCTAGACGATTGGGTCGCGGCCAATCCGCCCGAGCAGAATGGTGACCGGATCGCGGTGATTCCGGTGGTCGGCGAGATCGTCGACGGACTGACCGACAATGGCAGCGCGGGCGGCGAGACGATTGCCCGGCATATCTTCGATGCGATCGCCGATGACAGCGTCAAGGCGATCGTGCTGCGGGTGGACTCGCCCGGCGGATCGGTGCTGGCGTCGGAGCGTATCCGCTCTGCGCTGCTCCAGGCCAAGAGCCAGCGGCAGTTGCCGATTGTCGTGTCGATGGCCAATGTCGCGGCGTCGGGGGGCTATTGGATTGCGACGCCTGCGGACAAGATCGTCGCCGAGCCCGACACGATCACCGGCTCGATCGGCGTGTTCGCGGTGTTGCCGAGCTTCGAGACCGCACTCGCCAATATCGGCGTCGGCGCGGACGGCATCGCCACCACGCCTTTGTCGGGCCAGCCCGATCTGTTCGGCGGGGTCAATGCCGAGTTCGATGCGCTGGCGCAGGCGAGTGTCGAGGACATCTATGGCCGCTTCACCGGTCTGGTCGCGGCATCGCGGCGGATGCCGATTGCGCGGGTAAACGAGATTGCCGAGGGCCGCGTGTGGGCGGGCGGCACCGCGCGGCAGCTGGGGCTGGTCGACCAGTTCGGCGGGCTCGACGTTGCCATCCAGGAGGCGGCGAAACTGGCGCGGCTCGACCCGACCAAGGTCTATGGCCATGTGTTCGAGGCGCAGCCCGACGCGTTCAGCCAGTTTTTCGCCAACATGAACGCGCCTGGCGAGGATGAGGAAGCCGCGCCGCCATCGGGCTGGTTCGCGCAGGCCGCCTGGCTGCGCGAAGCGCGGCTGGCGCAGGCGCTGGGCGACGTCCGCCGCCTGATGGGGGCGAACGGGGTGCAGGCAAGCTGTCTGGAATGTCGCGACTGGCTGGCGCCGAAGGGCGCGACGGCTGAGGAGCGGGGGGTGATTGCGCGGTGGCTGGGGTGGTGAGGCGGGCGATTTTGCCCGGCTGATCCGGGCTACCATGTCATTCCCGCGAAAGCGGGAATCCAGTGGCGGGATAAAGCGGTCCCCGGTCTCGCCGCCGGGATTGTCCCTCGAACACTGGCGCTCCCCGCTTTCGCTGGATTGCTATGCTTCATGACGGCAAAGTCATTGCGCTTAAGGCGGATGGTTTATTCGCTTGCAACCTGATCGTAATGATATAATCCCGACTGACCGACAGCGAAATGATTGCTGTTTTTCAGGGCACTACGGCGGAAACGGCGGCTGGTCCGCGTTTCAGGAGTGCAGTTTGTGCCCGCAGCCGCCCGCGTTATCGACCTCACCAATCTTGCCGCCGCTGAGGGGTTCATCATTCAGGGAGATGGTGCGAGAGACAACGCTGGTCGGAGTGTGTCAAACGCTGGCGATGTCAACGGGGACGGTATCGACGATGTTATCGTTGGGGCACATTTAGGCGACAACGGCGGCACCGATGCTGGCGAAGCCTATGTCATCTTCGGCAAGGCAGGGGCTACGCTGACCAACATTGATCTGACAACGTTCGCCGCCAGTGACGGATTTATCATCCAAGGTGAACGAGGGGACTACTCGGGATTTAGCGTGTCTAACGCCGGTGATGTCAATGGCGATGGCATCGACGATATTATTGTCGGAACCCCTCATGGCGAAGACGGCGGCGGCAATGCCGGAGAGGCCTATGTCATATTTGGAAAGGCAGGGGCGACACGGGCCACTATCGATCTCACCTCCCTCTCCACCAGTGACGGCTTCGTCATCCAAGGCGATGCGGCTTACGATCAGGCCGGATTTAGCGTCTCCGCTGCGGGCGACGTCAATGGTGACGGTATCGATGACGTGATCGTTGGCGCTCCCTATAGCGATAATGGCGGTTATGGTATTGGAAATGTCTATGTTATTTTCGGTCAGAACGGCGCGACCCGAGTCAATATTGATTTAACCGCTCTCTCGTCGAGCGATGGCTTTATTATCCAGGGCGGCGTCCCGTTCGACTATGCCGGACGCAGCGTCTCTGCTGCTGGCGATGTCAATGGCGATGGCTTCGATGATCTAATCGTGGGGGTGCCGTTTGATGACAATGGTAGCGTCAACGCCGGACAAGCTTATGTCATCTTCGGTAAAATGGGTGCGACGCGCGCCAATATCGATCTCGATTCCCTTGCCGGCAGCGACGGCTTCGTTATCATGGGTGATGCAGCGGGGGATCTAGCCGGATACAGCGTGTCCAATGCTGGAGACGTCAACGGCGATGGCATCGACGACATTATCGTCGGAGCTTCTCATGGCAATCATGGCGGCGGGAATGTCGGAGAGGCCTATGTTATCTTTGGCAAAACGGGGGCAACGCGGGCCACTATCGACCTCACTGTTCTAGCCGCCAGTGACGGTTTCGTTATTCACGATACAGCAGGCAATTATGCCGGACACAGTGTATCGGCAGCTGGAGATGTGAACGGTGATGGTGTGGACGATCTGATCGTCGGCGCATTCTTTGCCAACAACGGAGGCGGATTGATTGCTGGGGAAGCCCACGTCATATTCGGCAAAGTTGGAACAACGCGGATTGATATCAATCTGAGTGCCCTTGCCGCTAGCGACGGCTTCACGATTCAGGGAGATGCAGCAGGAGATAGGGCTGGATTCAGCGTTTCCACTGCCGGAGACATCAACGGCGATGGTTTCGACGATTTGATCGTCGGGGCTCCTGCGAATGATAACGGCGGTTACGACGCCGGTACAGCCTATGTCATCTATGGCAGCGCCACCATCGGCGGGATCACCGGCACCAACATCGGTGAAACACTGACCGGGACGGCAGGCAATGACATCATCATCGGCCTCGGCGGTAACGATGTGCTGATCGGCGGCGGCGGTAGTGATGCGCTGGATGGCGGCACAGGCAATGACATCTATGTCGTCGACAGCGCGGGCGATACCGTGAGCGAGGCGGTTGGCGAGGGGATCGACGGGGTCGAGACCGATCTGTCGTCCTACACCCTGCCCGCCAATGTCGAGACGCTGGAATATACCGGCGCGGGCATGTTCACCGGCACCGGCAACGATCTGGGCAACACCATAGTCGGTGGCGGCATGGCCGATACGCTGAGCGGCGGGCTGGGCAACGATCTGTTGGCGGGCGAAGGCGGCAACGACATGCTGGTCGGCGGCGATGGCAGCGATGTGCTGATCGGCGGCACCGGGGCAGATATGATGGACGGCGGCGATGGCAATGACCGGATTGTGGTCGATAATGCTGGCGATGTCGCCACCGGCGGCGCTGGCATCGACACGCTGCAAATCACCACTGTCGGGCTGCTCTATACAGTCGGCGCGGACATAGAGATTGTCTCCAATCTGAGCGGCGGCGACGTCAACGTCACGCTCAACGCGCTGGCCAATACCTATGGCGGCAGCAATGCCGGGGAATTGGTCAATGCCGGGGATGGGCAGGACAGCGTTTATGGGCGGGGCGGCGATGACCGGCTGCGCGGCGATGGCGGCAATGATTATCTGTTCGGCGAGGCTGGCGACGACATACTGACCGGCGGAGACGGGGCGGACTTCCTCTATGGCGGGGCAAACACTGACCTGTTGATCGGCGATGCGGGCAATGACACGCTATACGGCGAAGCCGGCGCTGATACGCTGTTCGGTGGCACCGGCATCGACGTGCTACACGGCGGAGCGGGCGGCGATATATTCCAGTTCTCCGATGGCGACACCGGCGCGACCATCGCCACCGCAGACCGCATCACCGACTTTGCGCAGGGTCAGGGCGACGTGATCGATCTGGGCCAGATCGATGCGATCAGGGGAGACAGCAATGCTGTGTTCGCCTTCATCGGCACCGGCGCGTTTTCCAATGTCGAGGGTCAGCTGAGGTATGCGGTGTCGGGCGGCAACACCTTTGTGCAGGGCGACACCGATGGCGACGGCGTGGCGGATTTCATCATCCGGGTGGATGGGTTGCATGTGCTGAACGCGGGGGATTTTGTGCTGTAGTGGTGGCTTGTCGCCACCAGTGCCAGGACTTCGAGTGAACAGCAAAGGCCTGTGCGGAAACATTATTTTCTTTGGTAACGCATGTGCTCAGGCGCTTACAGGTGACCTGGGTCGATCGATTTCGCGCGCTGCGGATAATGGTAGAAATGTTTCGCAACGACGGTAAACTGTTGCGATACCATCGGCGATAAGTCGGGGCTCAGGGCGCGCATAATCGTTCGACAATGAACCGATTGTCTGGGGAGACAAGCCGATGCCAGCACAAGTTATCGATCTGACCGGTCTTGCCGCCGCAGACGGCTATGTCGTCGTCGGCGATGCGGCGGGCGACTTGGCGGGCGCGTCCGTGTCCAATGCGGGCGACGTCAATGGCGATGGCATCGACGATTATATCGTCGGCGCGCGCAGCAACGATCTCGGCGCGGCCAATTCGGGCGCGGCCTATGTCATCTATGGCCGGACGGGTCCGCGCGGGACGCTGGACCTGACCAATCTGGCGGCGAGCGAGGGCTTTCGTATTTTTGGCGACATCGCCAATGATTTGCTGGGCATCAGCGTTTCGGGGGCGGGCGATGTCAATAACGATGGCATCGACGATATCATCGTCGGCACCCATCGCGGCGACGACGGCGGCACCGATGCCGGTGAAACCTATGTGATTTACGGTCAGAGCGGATCGACGCGCGGGACGCTCGATCTCACCAATCTGACCAACGCCGACGGTTTCGCCATCCAGGGCGATACGATCGACGATTATTCGGGCTATAGCGTATCGGCGGCGGGCGACATCAACGGCGATGGTATCGACGATATCATCATCGGCGCGTGGGGCGTCGACACCGGCGGCAGCTATGCCGGTGCGGCCTATGTCATCTATGGGCAGACCACCACGCGCGGGCGGATCGACCTGACCAACCTGACATCGACCGAAGGCTTCATCATCCAGGGCGATGCGGCGGGCGACTATGCCGGGTTCAGCGTATCGGGCACCGGCGACGTCAATGGCGACGGCATCGACGATATGATAATCGGTGCAAAAAATGGCGATAATGGCGGCAACAATGCCGGTGAGGCCTATGTCATCTACGGCCGGACGGGGACGCGCGGCACGCTCGACCTGACCAATCTGACATCGACCGACGGGTTTATCATCCAGGGCGACGACCCCAATGAGACTGCCGGTCATGCGGTGTCTGGCGCGGGCGACATCAATGGCGACGGCATCGGCGACCTGTTGGTGGGCGCGATTTTGGGCACGGACGGGGGCGTACAGGCGGGCCAGGTCTATGTCATCTATGGTCGCGCGGGCACGGCACGCACCTCGCTCGACATGACCACTCTTGCCGCCAGCGACGGCTTCGTCATTCAGGCGAATGGCGATTACGACAATGTCGGCGCGAGCGTCTCTGCGGCGGGCGACATCAATGGCGACGGCATCGGCGATCTGATCGTCGGCGGGCCGCGCGGCTATGATGGCGGCATCTATGCCGGAGAGGCCTATGTCATCTTCGGCAAGAGCGGGGCAACGCGCGGACGCATCGATCTCGCCAACCTCGCGGCGACCGACGGGCTGATCATTCAGGGCGATGCCGAGCGCGACTTTGCCGGGGGCAGTGTGTCGGCGGCGGGCGACGTCAATAATGACGGCATCGACGATCTGATCGTCGGCGCAGGCGGCGGAGACGATGGCGGCGCGAATGCGGGTGAGGCCTATATCATCTATGGCAACCGCAATTTCGGCGCGCCTCCCCCGGTCAACGGGACCGCAGCGAGCGAGACCGTCACCGGCACGGCCGACGCTGACACGATCAATGGTCTGGGCGGCAATGACGTGCTGCTCGGCGGCGGCGGCGAGGACCGGTTCAACGGCGGCGCGGGCAATGACATCGTCGTTGTCGACAGTGCGGGCGACACGGTGACCGAGGCGTCGGGCGAGGGCACCGATGCGGTCGAGAGCAATCTGGGCAGTTACACCCTGCCCGCCAATGTCGAGAATCTGGAATATACCGGCGGCGCGGCGTTCAACGGAACCGGCAATGAGCTGAACAACATCATCGTCGGCGGCGCGGGTGGCGATACGCTGTCCGGGCTGGACGGCGACGATGTGCTGGGCGGCGAGGCGGGCAACGACACGCTCAACGGCGGCAATGGCAGCGATCGGCTGAACGGCGGCACCGGCACCGATACGATGAACGGCGGCGACGGCAACGACCGTATCACCGTCGACAATGCGGGGGATGTCGCCAACGGCGGGGCCGGTGTCGATACGCTCGAGATCAGTGCGCCGGGGCTGACCTACACCATCGCCGCCGATATCGAGATCGTCTCCAACGTCAGCGGCGGCGCGTTGACGGTGACGCTGAATGCGCTGGCCAACACCTATGGCGGCAGTAGCACGGGTATCGACGTGGTCGATGCCGGCGACGGACAGGACACTGTCTACGGCCGCGGCGGCAATGATGTGCTGCGTGGTCAGGGGGGCAACGACTATCTGTTTGGCGAGGCGGGAACCGATACGCTCGTGGGCGGCGATGGCATCGACATGATCTATGGCGGTGCCGACAATGACACGATCAACGGCGGCGCTGGCAACGACACATTTTATGGCGAGGCTGGCAATGATCTCATCACCGGTGGAGCCGGGCTGGATGTGATGACCGGCGGCACCGGCAACGATCGCTTCATCTTCACCAGCGCAAGCGACACCGGCAACAGCAACGCCACGGCCGACCGCATTATGGACTTCAGCCAGGCGCAGTTCGACCGGTTCGATGTATCGCAGATCGACGCCATCGTCGGCGGAGACCCCGATCAGTTCAGCTTCCTCGGCAGCAACGCGTTCACCAATGTCGCGGGGCAATTGCGCTATCAGCAGACCGGCGGCAACACCTATATCCAGGGCGATACCAACGGCGATGGCGTGGCCGATTTCATCATCCGGGTGGACGGCCTGCATACGCTGACCGCGAGCGATTTCTTTTTCTGAGGCAAGGGCCGCGACTGGCTCGCGTCGAAGGGAGCGACGGTCGGGGAGCGGGGGATTATCGCGCGCTGGCTGGAGCGGTGAGCGGGCGGAGGCTGCTTATAACCGCAACGCTGTGGCTTAGGCTCGCTTAACCAGAACCGGTCGGGTCGCATCGTCTGGTGCGGACCCCCGCAACGGCAGCAGGCGCTTTGCTCCGGGGAGAGGGCCGTGCCTGCGCAAGCGATCGATCTCGGCAATCTGGCTGCCCAACAAGGCTTCAATCTTCATTGTGATGGGATGGGTTGCATGTGCTGACGGCGGGAAATTTTGTGCTGTGAGGCAGGGCTGACTGTCGCGCCAGCGTGCACTGCACTGAAAAGGCCGACTTTCAAAACCAACGCGATGAAAGGTAAATCCGGTTGCAATGGTTTCGAATTGTTGCGACATGCCAATCCGCAGCTCGGGGACCAATTTTCCATAGCGCAGCGTGATCGGCACCGCATGGGACGGTGGCGACGCGCATCGGTTCGCACCGTTTTTCCAGCCCCCATCGGCTGAACTCAGGAGCGCGACCCATGCCGACCGTCCCCACAGATCCCCAGTTCGTCAACCAGTGGCACCTGACCGCCATCGGCAATATCACCCGCATCTGGGACGATTATCGCGGTGGCGGCGTACGGGTCGGCGTCTATGACGACGGGATAGAGCGGGCGCACACCGACCTCGACGATAATTATAACGCTGCGCTGCATGTCGTATTCGGCGGCGTCACCTTCGACGGCAATGTCCATGCAGATGCGGACGAGCATGGCACGTCGGTGGCGGGGCTGATCGGGGCGGAAGCCAACGACAGCGGCACGGTCGGCATCGCCTATGAGGCCGATCTGACGGGCGTCAATATCTTTGACACGACCAGCGCGCTGAACATCAACGCTGCGACGCCGACGGGGTTTTTCGCGGCAGTTGTCCAATCGGCCAATTTCGATATCGTCAACAACAGCTGGGGATCGCTGGCCAGTTTTGCACCCTCACAGAACGTAAATGTCGCCAACAGTTTCACCGCCAACACGCTGGCTGGATGGGACAGCGCCGTCGATAATGGCCGCGGCGGGCTGGGCACTATCGTGGTCAAATCGGCAGGCAATGACAGCCGCAACGCCAGCGCCGACGGGCTGAACGGTTCGCGCTTCACCATCACCGTTGCGGCATCGAGCAATTTCGACCGGGTGGCGTCTTATTCGAATCACGGCTCTAGCATCCTCGTTACCGCGCCGGGCAGCGAATTCGGCACAGGATCGCTGGGGATCACCACCACCGATCGAACCGGCACGCTCGGCTATAATCTTCGCGCCGATACGGCAGCGAATTCGGATTTCACCGATGACTTTGGCGGCACCTCTGCCGCAGCGCCGATTGTCTCAGGCGTCGTCACGCTGATGCTTGACGCCAATGAAAGCCTAGGCTGGCGCGATGTGCAGAACATCCTGTCCTATTCATCGACGCATCTCGGCGGCGCGCTCGACGGTTCGGCGCAGGTCGCCAACGAGAATGGCCGTTGGGCGTTCAACGGCGCAGAAAATTGGAACGGCGGCGGGCTGCATGTCCACACCAACTATGGCTATGGTATCGTCGATGTTTACAACGCCGTGCGCATGGCAGAGGTGTGGTCGCTGTTCACGCCAGCGCAGACATCGGCCAATGAACAGTCGATTACGGTCACCGACAGCACGGTGATCGCCATTGCCGATCTGGCGACGATATCGACAACCTTTACCGTCGCCAGCGGGCTGGAGATCGAGCATCTGGCGCTGACGATCAACACGACACACACATTTTACGGCGATCTGGCGATCACGCTGTTTGCCCCCGACGGCTCGAACTATGTGCTCAGCGACGGAGCGATCGCCGTTTCGCGCTCCGGCACGGTCAGTTGGACATATGGCCTCGACCATTTGCGCGGCGTCGATAGCGGCGGCGTGTGGCGCCTGGAAATTCGCGACGACGAGGCCGGCGACGCAGGCACGCTCAATTCGATCAGCGCGACATTCTATGGCACGACAGCGGACGCCGACGATGTCTATCATTTCACCGACGAATTCGCGGTCGCGCTGGCGCTCGACGCGACGCGCGCGACGCTGGTCGATGGCGATGGCGGGATCGACTGGATTAATCTGGCAGCGGTGACCGGCAACGTCGTCGCCGATCTCACTGATCTGGCGCAATGGACGCTGAACGGCGCAGCCTATCTGCAAATCGGCGACGGGGCGGTGTTCGAGAATGTCGTCACCGGCGACGGCAATGACTTCATTACCGGAAATGATGCCGACAATGCGTTACACGGCATGCGCGGCGACGATACACTGTTTGGCGAAGGCGGCGATGATGTGCTGGATGGCGGCGTTGGCGAGGACACGCTGACGGGCGGAACCGGCAATGACCGCTATCATGTCGCACAGACAGGCGACGCGGTGGTCGAAGTGGGCGATGAAGGCAGCGACTTGGTGTTCGCGACAATAAATTATGTGCTGACCGACAATGTCGAGGATCTGACATTGCTCGGCGCGGCGCTGAACGGCACCGGCAACATGTTGGGCAACAGCATAACCGGCACCAGCGGCGACAACGGCCTATATGGCGACGGCGGCAACGACATATTGGTTGGCGGCGACGGCAATGACCTGCTCGACGGGGGCTTGGGCGACGACCAGATGACCGGCGGGAGCGACAATGATCAATATTTTGTCGACTCTTCCGACGACGCTGTCATCGAAAACGCCAACGAAGGCATCGATCAAGTCAGCGCTTCGGTCAGCTTCACCCTGACGGCGAATGTCGAGAATCTGATCCTGACCGGCGCGGCGGCAATCAACGGCACCGGCAATGGCGACGGCAATTTCATTCAGGGCAATGACGGCGACAACATCCTCGACGGCGCGGGCGGCAACGATCTGCTGCGCGGCGGCGACGGCAATGACATCTATGTGCTCGACAGCCTTGGCGACATCGTCAATGAAACCCGGCCCGAGGGCGGCACCGATACGGTGCGTATCGGATCGAGCTACACGTTAGGCGATCGTGTCGAAAATCTCGAGTTGCAGGGCAGCGGCAACATTGACGGCACCGGCAATGAACTGGCGAACGACATCACCGGCACGAATGGCACGAATGTGCTCGATGGCGGAGCGGGCGACGACATCTTGCGCGGGCGTGGCGGGAACGATGTCTATATCGTCGACAGTCTGAACGATGTCGTGATCGAGCTCGCCAATGAGGGGCGCGACGACCGAGTCGAAACATCGATGGCGAGCTATACCCTGCCCGACAATGTCGAGTTCCTCGAATATACCGGCACCGACGCCTTCACCGCCATCGGCAATGCGGGCGCCGCCTACATGGTCGGCGGAGTTGCAGGCGATACGCTGAGCGGCATGGACGGTGACGATACGCTGGCGGGTGAGGCCGGCGACGATATGCTCAACGGCGGCAATGGCAGTGACCGGCTGTTCGGTGGAGCGGGTGCCGATCTGATGAACGGTGACGCGGGTAACGACCGGATAGTGGTCGATAACGCGGGCGATGTCGCCAATGGCGGCAGCGGCATCGATACCGTTCAGTTCACTGTCGCCGGCCTGACTTATGTGCTGGCAAGCGATGTCGAGATCGTCTCCAACCATTCGGGCGGCGATCTGACGCTGACGATGAATGCGGCGGGCAATAGCTATGGCGGCAGCGTTGGCGTGGACATCGTCATGCTCGGCGGCGGCGGCGATACCGCCAATGGCCGTGGCGGCGACGACCAGTTTTTCGGTGAAGGCGGCAACGACTATCTCTATGGCGAGGCCGGGATCGACACGCTCGACGGCGGCGACGGCAATGATTTCCTCTATTCCGGTGTCGATGGCGACACGGTGCTGGGCGGCGCGGGCAATGACACCGTCTACGGACAGGACGGGGACGACCTGATCACCGGCGGCAGCGGGATCGACCAGTTGTTCGGCGGCACCGGCGGCGACCGCTTCATCTATACGGCGATTGGCGATACTGGCGCGACCAATGCTACTGCCGACCGAATCCGCGACTTCGCGCAGGCGCAATTCGACCGGATCGATCTCTCCACCATCGATGCGTTGTCGGGTGGGGGCGATGACGCGTTCAGCTTCATCGGCAGCGCCGCCTTCGGCAATGTCGCCGGTGAGTTGAGGTTCCAGCAGATCAGCGGCGCGACCTATGTGCAGGGTGACATCGACGGCAATGGTGTGGCGGATTTCATCATCCGGGTGGACGGTGTGCATGTGCTGACCGCGGGGGATTTCCTGCTCTAACCCGCGCTCCTTTCGGCATTTCATGCTTGCCTGACGTCATGACGCAAGCGATATGGGTGGCGCAGGGCCTGATAACGCCTCGCACCGGTCGCCCCCCATTTCGCCGACGCACGATCGGCGCGCCTGTGCGTGACAGGACCAGATATGGCTGATTTCCCTGGAACCCCTGGTGACGACACCCTGAATGGCGGCGCTGACGCCGACACAATTTCGGATGGCGGATCGGGCAACGACACGCTCAATGGCAATGACGGCGACGATGTCATCACCTCGAGTGGCGGAGTAGACACGATAGATGGTGGAGCCGGATCGGATCGGCTGATTATCAATGCTTTCCTGTTCGATGAAGCTATATTGACGCACGGCACCGACGGTTCAGGATCCATGACTTCAATTGGGTCAGGTGATTCCATTACATGGTCCAACATCGAGAATATCACATATACCGGTAGTCCATTAAATGATATCGTCACACTCGGTAATGGAAGCCATGTTGTGAATTTAGGTAGTTCGCAAGATATTCTTCGTGTTTCCACCGGTCAGATATTCGCGAACGGTGGCATTGGATCGAACGATCAGATATTTTTCTCCAGCTCAACCTCAGGTGTGACTTTCGACCTCGGGACGGGTGCCATTGCAGGCATGACACTTTCCGGAAACGCAATAAATTTCGAAGCGGTCACGGGCTCGGACTTTGGAGACTCACTTACTGGTGCCATAGAAACCAACGCGCTGCATGGCGGTGCGGGTAACGATTTGCTCGATAGCGGCGCAAGAGTCGGAGACTTGGCTTTGACCGGCGGAAGTGGTGACGATATCTTCGTTGTTCGCAGCGGAGTGACGCCCATCATCAGTGACACCAGCGGTACCGACCGGGTGGAAACTGACACCGCCAGCTTTACACTGCCTATTGATATCGAGAATCTGGAGTATTTCGGCAGCGCCACCTTAATCGGCACCGGAAACAGCGTCGCTAACGTCATTATCGGCGGCGGGATGGGCGATACGCTGAACGGCCTGGGCGGGGACGACACGCTGGGTGGCGAGGCGGGTAACGATCTGCTCGAAGGCGGCAACGGCAATGACCGGCTGAACGGCGGCAGCGGCGTCGACACGATGAACGGCGGCGCGGGCAATGATATACTCGTGGTCAATGTCAGCGGCGACATCGCCAGTGGCGGCGACGGTATCGACACAGTGCAATTCGTCACATCGATCTTCGCGGCGTACACTGCGCAAGCCGATGTCGAGAATTTCTCCAGCGCCAATGTGTTCGTCAATGCGACGCTCAACGCGCTCGACAATATCTATGGCGGCGGGGCCGATCAGGACGTGATCTTTGCCGGCGCGGGTAACGACACGCTCTATGGCCGCGGCCAGGCCGACACATTGTCCGGGCAGGACGGCAACGACCGACTGTTCGGCGGCGATGGCAATGACGCGCTGGTCGGCGGCAATGGCAGCGATTTCATCTATGGCGGGGCCGATATCGACGACATCAACGGCGGCGCGGATAATGACACGATCTATGGCGAAGCGGGCAACGACCGCATCATCGGCGGCGGCGGCAGCGATCTGATGCACGGCGGTGCGGGCGCCGACCGCTTCGACATCAACTCGCTGGGTGAGACGAGCAACATACTCGCGGCATCCGACCGCATCCTCGACTTCAACCAGGCGCAGGGCGACGTCATCAACCTGTTCGGGATGGATGCCAACACGCTGGTCGCTGACAATCAAGCCTTCACCTTCATCGGTACCGCCGCCTTCTCGGCTGCAGGGCAGCTGCGCTATGAGGTCGCGAACGGGCGAACGGTGGTGTCGGGCGATGTCAACGGCGACGGCGTCGGGGATTTCTTCATTCGGCTGGATGGAGTCAGATGCTGACGGCGGACGCCTTTGCTCTTTAGAGCTGCAGCGCCGGTCGTGTAATCCGCACATCTGTCGCCATCCCCCGGCCGCCATGCTGTACCACAGCCTGAGCGCCGCACGGTCATTGGCGCGGCGCCAGAGCAATAGTCTGCACCCCCGGAACTAAGGGGGTAGCAATGCGGATAACATTGGTTAAGCTGGAAAAAAACAAGGCTGAGCCGGACATTCGATTTGCGATCCATGGCAATGGATAGCCACCACAGGGGATTTTCCATGCCGGTCACTCAGATTCTCGATCTCAGCAACCTTACGGCCAGCGACGGGTTCATCGTTCAGGGTGATGCAGATGGCGATCAAGCCGGCGTCAGTGTCTCCAACGCTGGCGATATCAACGGTGACGGAATCGACGATTTTATTGTCGGGGCGTGGCGCGCCGACAATCTTGGTCCGTATGCCGGTGAAGCGTATGTCATCTTCGGCAAGGCCGGAGTTACCCGTGCAAATATCGATCTCAGTAATCTGGCGGCGTCCGATGGCTTCGTCATTCACGGCGGCGGATTTACAGGGTATAGCGTAAGCAATGCCGGGGATATCAACGGCGACGGGTTCGACGATCTGATCGTCGGTGCCTATGATGGAAATCCAGCCGTCATTTTTGGGAAAGCGGGCGCAACCCGGGCCGACATCGATCTTTTCAATCTGGCGCCAGCAGACGGATTTCGGGTTATACAAGAGTATAGCTTCCACCGGATCGGCGCGAGTGTTACCGGCATCGGCGATATCAATGCCGACGGCATCGACGATTTTGCGCTGGGTGGCCGCGGTGCAGGGGCGAATTTCAGCTTTACGGGAACGCCATTTGTCATCTTTGGCAAGGCAGGCGCGACACGCGCAGATATCACTCTCGCCACACTCCCCGCCAGCGATGGCTTTGTCATCGTAAACGACGGCCAAAACGAATTTGCAGGCTGGAGCATCAGCAATGCGGGTGATGTGAACGGTGATGGCATCGACGATCTGATTTTCGGTGGACCGCGGAATGACGACATCGCGACCGATGCCGGTGAGGCTTATGTGATTTTCGGTAAGGTGGGTGCCACCCGCGCGAACATCGATCTCGCTACGCTGGCGTCGGGTGATGGATTCAGAATTCAGGGGGCGACGGTTTACTCCCAAGCCGGTTGGAGCGTCAGCAATGCAGGCGACATCAATGGTGACACCATAGATGATCTTGTGATTGGCTCTGTAGACAGTGATGCCTACATAATTTTCGGCAAATCGGGGGCAACGCGTGCCAATATTGACTTAGGCAATATTGCAGCTAGCGATGGCTTCACGTTTTTCGGTCGCAACGGCAGTGGGATCGCCATCGTATCGAGTGCGGGCGATATTGATGGCGATGGCATCGATGACCTGATCGTCGGCACTCGTTACGGCGGTGCAGGCGGCAACCCCGGCGGCGAGGTCTATGTCATCTACGGCAAGGCCGGTGCCACCCGCAGCAATATAGACGCAGCAAATTTTTCGTTTAGCGACGGGTTCATAATTTACGGGGATACGGCGGGCGACCAGGCTGGCACAAGCGTTTCCGCTGCCGGTGACGTCAACAATGACGGTATCGACGATCTGCTCGTCGGGGCGTGGAGGGGTGATAACGGCGGTACCGACGCTGGTGAGGCCTATGTCATCTACGGCAGCAGCCACCGCAATATCGGCACGATCATTGGCACAGCAGGCGTCGACACCATCAACGGCACTGCGGGCGATGACGTTATCAATGCACTAGCCGACAACGACGTGCTGATCGGTGGCTTAGGCGATGACAAGCTAAGCGGCGGGGCCGGTAATGACATCTACGTCGTCGACAGCTTGGGCGATCAGGTCATTGAGTCGTCAGGCGAAGGCATCGACAGCGTCGAAACCGCGATGAACGGCTATGTCCTGCCTGCCAATGTCGAGAATCTGGAATTCACCGGCACCGTCAATTTCGAAGGCACGGGTAATGGTGAAGCCAACACGATCGTCGGCGGATCGCTCGACGATGTGCTTCACGGCGAAGCGGGCAACGATGTTCTGGCGGGCGAGGCGGGCAGCGACACCCTCAATGGCGGCGACGGCGACGACCGGCTGATCGGCGGCACCGGCATCGACACGATCAACGGCAATGGCGGCAACGATGTGCTCGTCGTCGATAACGCAAGCGATGCCGCCAACGGCGGCGATGGCATCGACACGGTGCAGGTCGTCACCGCAGGCCTGACCTATGTCATTGCCCGCGACATAGAGAATGTCTCGAACCTCAGTGGCGGCGATCTGACGGCTTTCCTCAACGGATCGGCCAATACTTATGGCGGCAGCATTGGCGTCGACACGGTATCGGCGGGTAACGGCAACGACATCCTTTACGGACGTGCTGGCAACGATGTGCTCAACGGGCAACTCGCCGACGACAAGCTGTTCGGCGAAGCGGGCGATGACCTGCTCGACGGCGGCGATGGCAGCGACCTGATCTATGGCGGTGCCGACAATGACGTTTTGACCGGCGGCACCGGCACCGACACCCTGTATGGCGAGGCGGGAAATGACCGGTTGAACGGCAGCGCCGGGATCGATCAATTGTTCGGCGGTGCCGGGGGCGACCGGTTCCTCTTTGCCGAAGGGGACAGCGGCGCAACCATCGCCACCGCAGACCGCATCCGCGACTTCAGCCAGAGCCAGGGGGATAGGATCGACGTGCGTCAAATCGACGCGATCACCGGTGGCAGTGACGATGCTTTCACCTTCATCGGCAGCGGTGCATTCACCAATGTCGCAGGGCAGTTGCGCGCAGTGGTCAGTTCCGGACAAACGCTGCTGTCTGGTGATGTCGATGGCGATGGCGTGGCCGATTTCCTGATCCGCATCGATGGCGTGCACGCGCTGACGACAGCGGATTTCACGCTGTGAGGCCTCAGCGCCGGTAACCCGGTAGCGCCAGCCCGCTCACGATCGCTGCTGCCCTTAGCCCGAACCCGGCGAGCGCGGCGGCGAGGGCGGCGAGCGGCCACCAGACGCCGAGCACCAGCAGTCCGGCGAACAGCCCTGCGCTCAGCGTGGCGGCGGTGACGTAAATTTCGGGTCGCAGGATGATCGACGGCTGGCCTGCCAGCACATCGCGCAATATGCCGCCGACGCAGGCCGTCACCACCCCCATCATCGCCGCCGGGATCGGGCCGATGCCGTAGGACAGCGCCTTGGCCGTGCCGAAGACGGCGTAGGCGGCAAGGCCGATGGCGTCGAACCAGTCGAGCGCGCCATAGCGGCCATCGGCTCCCGACCACAGCCGTTCGGGCGTCAGCCACACCAGCAGCGCGCAGGCGAGGCAGGTCAGCGGCACCCAGTCGGCATGGACCCAGAACACCGGCGCGCCGATCAGCAGATCGCGGATCGTGCCGCCGCCGACACCGGTCATCAGCGCGAAAAAGGCGAAAGTGACGAGGGTCTGCCTGGCGCGGGCAGCGGCGAGCGCGCCGGACAAGGCGAAGACCGCTATTCCGGCGACGTCGAGCAAAGGCAGCGCTTCGAGCGCGAGGGTGGCGGCTTTGGTCAGGGCATCGACGGTTTGCGGGCTGATCGACATGGCTCCCTTTGCCGTTCGTAGCGGGCGAAGTCGAGCGATTGGGCGGGCGGAGCGGCGGCTATTGCGCGCGGACGGACACAGGGGTGACCAGCGCCCTCTCCTGCCGTGGCGGGACGATGGTCGGCGCATCGGTCCATGGTTTACCGCGCGCACCCGAGGCGACCATGTCGAGACCAGGCGGATCGAGGGCGATGGCGAGGCCGCCGGTGGTTTCGAGAAATTTGCGGTCGGCCTTGAGCCAGCGCGGCGTGCAGCCCCGCGGCAACCAGCGATCGGCGATGACGATATCGCTGCGCGCGCAGGCGGCGACCAGCGGCTCCCAGTCGGTACGATAGCCGCTGCGCGAGGCCATGATCGTCCAGGACCGGCCACCCCGATCGATCCGCCAGACACAAAAATCGGGCGAACAACGCGTGCCCGCCGCTTCGGCCAGCGCGCCCAGCCCGCCATCGATCCCCGCCGCCTCCGCCAGTTGATCGCGCATATAATCGCCTGCCCGATCGCGCAGCAGCGCGTAGCTGCCGTCATCGAGCCGCACCGCGACATGGCGACCATCGCCGGTCACCAGCAGATCGGGCGGCGCAATCGAGAAGGCCCATGCAAGGCCGACCGCCAGCCCGCCGATCCCGCCCCAGCGAATGCGCGTACGCCACAGGCAGAACCACAGCCCGCCGCCGACCGCGAGCAGCATTGCCGCGACCGGCATCGATGGCAGCGCCGCGACAGCCCCCGGAGCATCGGCGACGAGATGGGCGATCCACAGCATGAAGCGCAAAGCCTGATCGACCACCCACCATAGAGGGGCGCCGATGCCGATGGAATCGAGCAGCAGCGCCAGCGCTTCGACAGGCATCACCACGAAGGTCGTCAGCGGAATCGCCACCATATTGGCGAGCGATCCGTAGAGCCCGGCCTTGTGGAAATGGAACAGGGCAATCGGCATCAACGCCAGTTCGACCACCAGCCCGGTGAGCAGCAGACCGAGAAACCCGCGCAGCAGCCGGACAATCCAGCTTTCGTCGCGGCGCGACAAAAGCGCCATCACGCGCGGATGGGTGTGCAGCGCGACGATGGCGGTGACGGCGGCGAAACTGAGCTGGAAACTCGGCCCGACCAGCGCCTCCGGCCAGATCAGCAGCACGAACAGCGCGCCGGTCGCCACCAGCCGCAGCGTGATCGCTTGCCGCCCCAGTGCGATGGCGAGCAGCACGAGCAGGGCGGCGACCAGCGAGCGGATGGTTGGCACCTCGCTGCCGGTCAGCAGCGTATAGCCCAGCCCGACAAGTGCGCCGAACCCTGCCGATATCAGCACCAGCGGCGCGCGCAGCGCCAGCCAGGGCGACAGCGCGAGCAGCCGCAGCGCCACCCACATCGCCCCACCGACCGCCGCCGTGATATGCAACCCGCTGATCGACAGCAGATGCGCGAGACCGGCGCGGCGCATCGCCTCGTCATCCTCGGCGGGGATGCCGCCGCGATCGCCGGTCGCCAGAGCGGCGGCAATTGCGCCGGGGCCACCATCGACCTGGCGCTGGATATGCGCGGATAGCCGCTGCCGCAGTGTCGGTTGAGCGGCAGCACGCGCGTCGATCCGCTCGACCGCGCCGATGGCGCTGCCGACCGCGCCGAGCCGGTCGAACCATGCGCGGCGGGCGAAATCATAACCGCCGGGCAGCGCGGCGGTGGGCGGTGGGACAAGCCGCGCGCGCAATCGCAACCGCTCTCCCGCGCCGATCTCCAATGCACCAGCCGCATCGATCTTGAGTGTCACCCGCACACGCGGCGGCAACATCGCCGCCGCGTCAGGCCGGACGATCAGCCGCACATTGCCGCGCGCCACCTGCGTCTCGGTCGATTCGACCAGACCCGCGAACCGCACCACCACCGGGCGTTCGAGCACCGGGGCGGCGACCCGCTCGCTTTTGATCCATGCCAGTGCGCAGCCGACGGCGAGACCCAGTCCGACGACGATCAGCACGCGGCGAACGAGGCTGCCCTCCGCAGCGACCAGCCATCCCGCGAGCGCAAGCCCGACGGCCATCAGCATGAACCCCGCCCATGCCGCCACTCCCGGCAAGCCGAACCATGCGGCAACGCCCGTGCCCAGCACTACCGGCAACCACAGGAACAGGCTCTCGCGCTCTTGCCACAGCCAAAGTTCCAGCGCGTCGATGGCGGCGGAGGCGGAGGCGCGCGCCATCACCACGGGCGATCGGACGTTTGAAGCGATGCTGCGGCCATGCTAGGCGACCCTTCGATGGACAGCGTTCTGCCGTCCTTAACCAGCCGGGCCGCCTTTCCCGGATGCAGCAGCTTCGGAGAAACAGCGCGTGAGCGCAACACCTTATACCCGCCCCGCCAGCGCCGGCGACGCGCCCGTCGTCACCCGCTTTGCGCCATCGCCTACCGGCTTCCTGCATATCGGCGGCGCGCGCACCGCGTTGTTCAACTGGCTTTATGCGAAGCGCACCGGCGGCACATTCCTGCTGCGCATCGAGGATACCGACCGCGCGCGGTCAACCGATGCGGCGATTGCCGCAATCCTCGACGGGATGCGCTGGCTGGGCCTCGATTGGGATGGCGAGGAGGTCCATCAATTTGCGCGAGCAGAGCGTCACGCGGAGGTGGCACACCAGCTGGTCGCGGCGGGCCACGCCTATCGCTGCTATCTTTCGCAGGACGAACTGGCGGAAATGCGCACTACCGCTCAGGCCGAAAAGCGCCCGTTCCGCATCGTCAGCCCGTGGCGCGATGCGCCGTCCGGCTCGCTGCCCAACGACCGCCCGGCCGTCGTCCGGCTCAAGGCCCCGCGCACCGGCACGCTGACCATCACTGATCGGGTGCAGGGCGAAGTTACGGTCAACGCCGAAGAAATCGACGATTTCGTCCTGCTGCGCTCTGACGGGACACCGACCTACATGCTGTCGGTGGTGGTCGACGATCATGACATGGGCGTCACCCATGTCATTCGCGGCGACGACCATTTGAACAATGCGTTTCGCCAGCTCGTGCTGCTACGCGCCCTAAACCAGACAGAGGGGGGATGGCCCGAGCCGGTCTATGCGCATGTCCCCCTGATCCATGGGCCAGACGGTGCCAAATTATCCAAGCGGCACGGCGCGCTGGGGGTCGATGCCTATCGCAACGAAATGGGGCTGCTGGCCGAGGCGGTGAACAACTATCTGCTGCGGCTGGGCTGGGGCCATGGCGACGAGGAGATTATCGACCGCGAACGGGCGATTGCGCTGTTCGATATCGACAATGTCGGGCGATCGGCTTCGCGCATCGACTTCAAGAAGCTGGAGAACCTCAACGGCCATTATATGCGCGAGGCCGACGACGCGCGGCTGGCGAAGCTGGCTGCCGACCATCTGGCCGGGATGATCGATCGCCCGCTGGAGCCTGAAGATCAAATGCTGCTGCTGGCGGCGATGCCCGCGCTGAAGCCACGCGCGAAAAATCTGATCGAGTTGGCCGAGGGCGCGCTGTTTTTGCTCGACACGGTGCCGCTGGCGTTCGAGGACAAGGCGCAGGCGCTGATCGACGCTGCACCAGACGGCCTGCTCGCCAGCATGGCCGACACGCTCGACGCGCTGCCGGATTGGACGATGGACGCGCTCGAAGCCGCGGTTCGCGCCGAAGCCGAAGCGCGCGACCTCGGCCTGGGCAAAGTCGCCCAGCCATTGCGAGCCGCTTTGACCGGCCGGGCTATTTCCCCCGGCATATTCGACGTGCTATTCCTGCTGGGACGCGCCGAATCCTTGCAACGAATAGGCAGCGCGCTAAGGGCATAAGCAATAATGGGTGCGCGCGGACACATACAGGGGAAACATGATGACCAACGCCAGCCTCTCCACCGGTGACAAGAGCGTCGATCTGCCCGTCCTGGAGGGCAGCGTCGGTCCTTCGGTGCTCGATATTCGCAAAATGTACGCCCAGACCGGGCAGTTCACCTATGATCCGGGCTTCACCTCGACCGCATCTTGCGAAAGCGCGCTGACCTATATCGATGGCGACGAAGGCGTGCTGCTCCACCGCGGATATCCGATCGGCCAGTTGGCCGAGCAATCGTCGTTCATGGAAGTCTGCTATCTGCTGCTCAACGACGAGCTGCCCTCGGCGAGCGAACTCAAGCAGTTCAGCACCACCATCACCCGCCACACCATGCTGCACGAACAGCTGTCCACATTCTATCGCGGCTTCCGCCGCGACGCGCATCCGATGGCGATCATGTGCGGCGTGGTCGGCGCGCTCAGCGCCTTCTATCATGATTCGACCGACATCAACGATCCGGTCCAGCGCAAGATCGCCAGCCACCGGCTGATCGCCAAGATGCCGACGATTGCGGCGATGGCGTATAAATATTCGGTCGGTCAGCCGTTCGTCTATCCCGACAACAGCCTGTCCTACACCGGCAATTTCCTGCGCATGACCTTTGCCGTTCCGGCGGAGAAATATGAGGTCAATCCGGTGGTCGAGAAGGCGCTCGACCGCATTTTCATCCTCCACGCCGATCATGAGCAGAATGCCTCCACCTCGACCGTGCGTCTGGCTGGATCGTCGGGGGCCAATCCGTTCGCCTGCATCGCTGCCGGCATCGCCTGTCTGTGGGGCCCGGCGCATGGCGGGGCGAACGAGGCAGCACTGAACATGCTGCGCGAGATCGGCACGCCCGACCGCATCCCGCACTATATCGCCCGCGCCAAGGACAAGGACGATCCTTTCCGCCTGATGGGCTTCGGCCACCGCGTGTATAAAAACTATGATCCGCGCGCGACGGTGATGCAATCCACGGTGCGCGAAGTCTTCGCCTCGCTCAACACCAGCGATCCGTTGTTCGAGACGGCGTTGCAGCTCGAGGAAATGGCGCTCAACGACCCTTATTTCATCGAGAAGAAGCTGTTCCCCAACGTCGATTTCTATTCGGGCGTGATCCTCTCGGCGATCGGCTTCCCGACGACGATGTTCACCGTGCTGTTCGCGCTGGCGCGCACCGTCGGCTGGGTGGCGCAGTGGAACGAAATGATTTCCGATCCCGCACAAAAGATCGGTCGTCCGCGCCAGCTCTATACCGGGCCGGTGCAGCGGGACTATGTGCCGGTGGGGCAGCGCTGACTTTACTACCCCTCTCCCGCTTCGCGGGAGAGGGAAAGACGCCGAAGGCGGCGAGGGTGAGGGTGTGTCTTTAGAGAATCGCTCTCCGACACACCCTCACCCTGCTTCCTTCGGAAGCTGTCCCTCTCCCGTAAACGGGAGAGGGGTAGTGCTCACCCCCGCCGTGGCAGCCGCAGCGTAAATCGAGCGCCCTGCCCCGGGGCGCTGTCGATCAGGATGTCACCGCCCATCGCCAGCGCCAGTTTGCGCGAGATGTAGAGGCCGAGGCCGCTGCCGCCGGCGTCGGTGCGTCCCAGCCGTTCGAACTTGCCGAACAGCCGTGCCTGATCCTCCGCCGAAATCCCCGGCCCTTGATCGGCGACGGTGACGCTGACCCAGTCCGCATCCTCGTCATCGACCCGCACCCAGACCATCCCGTCATCGGGGCCATAGCGGACGGCGTTACCGATCAGGTTGAGCAGGATTTGCAATACGCGGCGGAATTCGCCGGTGCCGGGCGCGCGCTCGTCGTCGTGCGGTGCGTCGATGCGGATGCCGCGCTCCTGCGCCTTCATCGCCAGCAGACCGGCGGCGCGGCGGGCAACATCGGCGAGATCGACGGCTTCCTCGGCTACAGTGAAATTGGCGCGGTCTACCGCTTGCAGATCGGCGAGGTCATCGACCAGATCGAGCAGATGCCGCCCGGCCATGGCGATGTCCGACGCGTAGCGCGCATAATCGGCGCGGATCGGACCCTGCAATTGGCCCGAGATGGTTTCGGCATTGGCGATGATCCGCCCCAATGGCCGCCGCATCGCCCCGTCGATCCTGAGCGCAAAGCTGCGCATGTCGGGCGAACCGAGAATGCCTGGCCCCTGCGCCGCATCGAGTTGCGCGGTGGAGATGGCGACATCGGCGGGCAAATTGCCGAAACCGACCGGTTCGGCACGACCGATAAAGCCGGTGAACGCGTCATCGTCGACCATCGCCTCGGCGGTCAGGCTGAGAATGGTGCCCTCTGCCGGGCCGAGCGCGAGCCGTGCGCCTTGCGCGGCGAACGCCTGATGCTCGGCCAGCGCCGCGAGGATGGCGAACTGCCCGTCATAATCGGGCGTCAGATGGAAGAGATGCGACAGCGGCCTGCCGATCCAATTGGCGCCATCAAGCCCCCAGGCCGCATCGGCATCGACCAGCACCAGCCGCAATCGCACGTCGCTGGCCCAGCGGATGACGCCGGGGGGGATGATGCGTTTGGGCAGCGCGGGCATCACCGGCAGCGCCGCGTCGGCGCCGATCAGCGGTGCCTCACCGATATCCCAATCGACCAGCTCGATCCGCACCGTGCCGTTTTCCGGCAGGAAACGGCCGTGCGCGCGATATTCTTTATGATCGTCACCGATCACCACCGGGCGTTCGATCGGCGTCGCCAGCCGGTGGGCGAGCGTGGCGAGACGCGCCAGTGCCGGCAGCACCAGCGGCCCGCCCAGCCGACCGCCTGCCGCCTCCTGCAAGCGTAGCAGTTCGGCATCGGCCGACAGCAGCACGCCATCGCCCGCCATACGCGCGCGCACCGCCGCGATCATCGCCCGGACTTTCGGGGATGCTGTGGGCAGCGCGCTTGCTTATCCGGATAGCGAGGCACGACAATGGTCATTGGCAGCGTGGTAGCCGAACGATGTTAATGGCAGCTAAACCGCTTTGGCGGCGCCCGGCTCCGCCTCGCGCAATTCACCGACACCAAACACGCCGATGGCGAGCATGGCAATCAGCATCGGTCCTTCGCTCCAGCTCGTCAATGCGGTCAGGCCCAGATAGAGCGGCCAGATTGCGGCTAGATCGACCTGCGGCGGAGCAGTCGGTGCGCGCCGCCGCGTCAGTTCGGTCATGATCGCCGCGATCGTCAGCCCGTAACTGCCCTGCCCCAGCCACTCCGCCGCAGTGCCCCAGGTCGAGCCGCGCTCCGCCAACAAAAGCACCAGAAGCTGTGCAACAAGCCCAGCGGTTGCCAACCCACGCCAAAGGCGGCCCTCAGGTCGAAACCGCGTGACGAAATCGCCAGTGACATGCGCCGACATCGCGCCGACCCCCAGCGCAAGGCCGGGAAGCAAATGCCCCGCCAGCACCAGTCCGCCGGCCGCCAGCGACAGCGCAAGGCTGACCAGCCGTGCGGCCTTGCCGCTGGCCTGCCTGGCCAACAACGGCCCGGCAACCATCCGCACCAGCGGGGCCATCAGCCAGCGCCGACCGAGCCCTGCCTCGCGCGCATCGCTCTGCGCCATCACCCGCGATTCGAGCGCGTCGATGACCGTTCCGCTGCTTGCCACCGCCATGTCGCCGCTGACGAACTGGCTGCCGGCCCAGTCGAGCTGCTCGGTACCGTCCTGCACCGCGCTGCGGAACAGGAACAGTTGCGGATCCCAGTCGGGCGGGCAGCGATCGAGGCTGGCCAGCCGCGCGCCGTCGAGCAGCGCAAGACCTGCCCATCGCGTCTGGGCATCGATCCGTTCGAGCGCTTGCGTCGTGCTGCTGTCATTGGTGACCAGCAGGATCGGTGCGCGCGACGACGACACCGCCTGCCACGCAGCGGCGCTGGCGATGATCGCATCGCCGACCAGTAACATCCGTTCGGCCTGCAAAGACGCCTTGGCGATGTCCTGGCCATCGCGGACCAGATCGACCGCGAGTCCGCGCGCGCGAATACGGTCGCAGGCTTCGGCCAGCGCGGCGGGCACACCATCGACCAGCAGCAGCATGGCCGAAGCGCCAACGCGGCGCGCCGCCTCGGCCTGATGTTCGATCACCGTCATACCCGCCATCGGCAGCAGGGCGCGCAAGCGCGGCATACCCCAGGCATCGACATCGTCGGCCAGCGTCTGGGCCGCAGCAAGCGCAATCAACGTCATGACGGCGGGACTAGCATGGCCGCCTTGCCTTCGCCACCGTCGCACCCGACATGGCGGTGATGACCGAAAGCCCCGACCGTTCGACCCAAGCCGCGCTGATCGTCGGCGCGAGCGGTGGCATCGGTGCGGCGCTGGCGGACATTCTGGCGGCGCAGGGCTATGGCGTGGTGCATCGCCTCGCCCGCAATGGCCCGGTGGCGTGCGACCTGACCGATCCGCCAAGCATCGCCGCCGCCATCGCCACCGCGCTGGACGGACCACCTATCACCACCGCCATCATCGCGACCGGACTGCTGCATGACAGCGCCAGCGGCCCGGAAAAGTCGTTGCGCGATCTCGATGCCGATTGGCTCGCCCGTCAGTTTGCGGTGAATGTGACCGGTCCGGCGCTGATCCTGTCACAGCTGCTGCCCAAGCTGCCACGCGACCGTGCGGTGCGCGTGGCGGCGCTCGGGGCGCGGGTCGGCAGCATAGCCGACAACCGTCTGGGTGGCTGGTATGGCTATCGCAGCAGCAAGGCGGCGCTGCACCAGATCATTCGCACCGCGTCGATCGAATGGGCGCGCAGCCACAGGCAAGGGCTGTTAGTCGCGCTGCACCCCGGCACCGTCGCCACCCCGCTCAGCGCGCCCTTCTCGCGTTCGACGACAAGCAAGGAGTTGCTCACGCCAGCGGAATCGGCGACCGCACTGCTTGCGGTGCTCGACGGCCTGACGCCAGCCCGGAGCGGGCGTATTTTCGATTGGCAGGGCGCGGAAATCGCCCCCTGACACGCCCCCTTTTGCTGGCATTTTTATGACAGGGCCGCTAGGGTCCACAACCAAGCCGCCTACGCCAACGAAAGCACAGAATTGACCACCGATACCCCGTCGCCCCAGGATCCGGCAGCGACGCCCCCATCCGATATTTCGTCCATCAACATCGTCGATGAAATGAAGTCGAGCTATCTCGACTATGCGATGTCGGTGATCGTCAGCCGCGCGCTGCCCGACGTGCGTGACGGGCTGAAGCCGGTGCATCGCCGCATCCTTTATGCCGCCTATGAATCGGGCTTCGTCCACAACAAGCCCTATCGCAAATCGGCGCGCCTCGTCGGCGAAGTCATGGGTAAATATCACCCGCACGGCGACAGTTCGATCTACGATGCGCTGGCGCGGATGACGCAGGACTGGTCGATGAGCGTGCCGCTGATCGACGGTCAGGGCAATTTCGGATCGATGGACCCCGACAGCCCGGCGGCGATGCGCTATACCGAGGCACGTCTGGCCAAGGTGACCAACGCCCTGCTCGAGGATCTCGACAAGGACACCGTCGATTTTCAGCCCAACTATGACGGATCGGAATCCGAACCCAGCGTGCTGCCGGCGCGCTTTCCCAACATATTGGTCAATGGCGCGGGCGGCATCGCCGTCGGCATGGCGACCAACATCCCGCCGCATAATCTGGGCGAGGTGATCAACGCCTGTCTGGCGATGATGGACAATCCCGACATCACCACCGACGAGCTGATCGAGATCGTCCCCGCGCCCGATTTTCCCACCGGCCCGCTGATCCTGGGCCAGGGCGGCGCGCGCGCCGCCTATCACACCGGGCGCGGATCGATCATGATGCGCAGCCGCCACAAGATCGAGATCGGGCGCGGCGATCGTGAATCGATCATCCTCACCGCCATTCCGTTCCAGACCGGCAAGACCAATCTGGTCGAGAAAATCGCCGAAGCCGCCAAGGACAAGCGGATCGAGGGGATCAGCGATATCCGCGATGAATCGAACCGCGAAGGCGTGCGGATCGTCATCGACTTGAAGCGCGATGCCTCGTCCGACGTCGTGCTTAACCAGCTGTGGCGCTACACCCCTGCCCAGTCGAGCTTCCCTGCAAACATGCTCGCCATCCGCGGCGGTCGCCCCGAAATCCTCGGCCTGCGCGATATCATCGCCAGCTTCATCGGCTTCCGCGAGCAGGTCATCACCCGCCGCACCAAGTTCGAACTGGCCAAGGCGCGCGACCGGGCGCACATCTTGCTCGGTCTGGTCGTCGCGGTGACCAATCTCGACGAGGTCGTGCGTATCATCCGTGGCAGCTCCAGCCCCGCCGAAGCGCGCGCCGCGTTGCTGGCGCGCGAATGGCCGGTGGCAGAGATCGCGCAGTATATCCGCCTGGTCGAAGCTATCGAGACCGAAATCGAAGGCGATAGCTATCGTCTGTCCGATACGCAGGTCCGCGCCATCCTCGAACTGCGCCTGCACCGGCTGACCGCGCTCGGTCGCGACGAGATCGGCAAGGAACTCGCCGAACTGGCGACGAAGATCGAAGAGCTGCTCGCCATCCTCGGCGACCGCGTCAAGCTGTACGAGGTGATGCGCGAAGAGCTGATCGCGGTGCGCGACGCCTATCCGACGCCGCGCCGCAGCACCATCACCGCCGCCGCCGACGGTATCGACGATGAGGACCTGATTGAGCGCGAGGAGATGGTCGTTACTGTCACCGTCCAGGGCTATATAAAACGCACCCCGCTCGACACGTTCCGCGCGCAGAACAAGGGCGGCAAGGGCCGGTCGGGGATGACCACCAAAGAAGAGGATGCGGTGACAGAGATGTTCGTCACCAGCACCCACACGCCGGTGCTGTTCTTCTCGACCTTTGGCAAAGTCTATCGAATGAAGGTCTGGCGCCTGCCCGAGGGCGGCCCCGCGACGCGCGGGCGGCCGATGGTCAACCTGTTGCCGCTGGCCGAGGGTGAGACGATCTCGACGGTGTTGCCGCTGCCCGAGGATGAGGGCGAGTGGAGCGCGCTGCATGTGATGTTCGCCACCGCCAAGGGCTATGTCCGGCGCAATTCGATGGATGCATTCGCCAACATTCGCACTGCGGGCAAAATCGCCATGAAGTTCGAGGGTGACGATGCCGACGACCGGCTGATCGGCGTTTCGCTGCTGACTGAAAGCGACGATGTGCTGCTCGCCACCCGCCAGGGCAAGGCGATCCGCTTTGCCGCGACCGACGTGCGCGAATTCCAGAGCCGCGATTCGACCGGCGTGCGCGGGGCAAAACTTGCCAGCGGTGACGAGGTGATTTCGCTGTCGGTGCTGCACGGCACGCCCTTCGATGCCGACCAGCGCGAGGCCTATCTGCGCGCCGCCCCGTGGAAAGACGGGATTCGCGAAGCAACGCTCGACCAGGCGGTAATGGACGCCATGGAAGCGGCGGAGGAGTTCATCCTCACCGTCTGCGCCAACGGCTATGGCAAGCGATCCTCGGCCTATGAATATCGCCGCACCAATCGCGGCGGACAGGGCATCACCAACATCGACAATCTGGCGCGCAACGGCCCGGTCGTCGCCAGCTTCCCTGCGCACAATGGCGAACAGCTGATGCTCGTCACCGATCAGGCCAAGCTGATCCGCATGAGCCTGGAGACGCTGCGCGTCATCGGTCGCAATTCGGCGGGGGTGCGGTTATTCAATGTCGCCACTGACGAACATGTCGTCAGCGCCGCCAAGATCGGCGATGATGAGGGAGAAGGTGAAGGAAGCGAGGAAAGCGCTATCGCGGAATGATGGCGTCCTCCCCCTTGGGGGAGGTGGCCGTGGGGCCACCTCCCCTGAAGGGGCGGATGCGGAGAGAGACAATCGATGATCCACCCCACCACCGCCTTTAAAATCCTCACCGCCGAACAATGGGCGCAGTTCCAGCGTGACGGCCTGTTTCATGGCGCACCGATCGATCTGGCCGATGGCTATATCCATCTGTCGACCATCGATCAGTTGGCTGGAACGCTGTCCAAGCATTTTGCCGGGCAGGACAGCCTGACGATCGCCGAGGTCGATCTGACGCAGTTCGGCGACGCGCTGAAATGGGAGACCGCCCGCAACGACGCACTGTTTCCGCACCTTTATGCGCCGCTGCCGATGCGCGCGGTGATCGCCAGCCGCGACGCTTGACCACCGCGCAAGGCGCGCGCACCCTGTCGCCATGACGCTGACCATCACCCCCAGCGGGCAGGCGTGCGGTGCGACGGTCACCGGCATTGACCTGACCCGGCCGCTCTCGTCCGATACCATCGCCGCCATCCGCGCCGCATGGCTCGACCATCATGTCCTGTCCTTCCCTGCCCAGCCGATGAGCGACGACGATCTCGAGGCGTTCACGCTGGCGATGGGCGGGTTCGGCGACGATCCCTTCTTTGCGCCGATTGCCGGACGCGAGCATATCGCCGCCGTCCGCCGTAACGCCGATGAGACCACGCCGATCTTCGCCGAGAACTGGCATGCCGACTGGAGTTTTCAGGCGTACCCGCCCGCTGGCACCTGTCTGAGGGCGGTGACCATTCCGCCGCGCGGCGGCGACACGCTGTTCGCCGATCAGCATCTGGCGTGGGAGGCGCTGCCCGACGACCGCAAAGCCGAACTCGCCGATCTGGTCGCCGTCCACTCCGCCCGCCTGCCCTATGCGCCCGACGGCAGTTACGGCGCGGGCGATCGGGCCAAGGGGCGCAGCATGGATATCCGCCCGAGCGAAGCGGCGCTGGCGACGCAAACGCATCCGCTGGTCGCGGCGCATCCCGAGACCGGGCGGCGCGGATTTTACTCGACGCTGGGCTATATCGTCGGGATCGAAGGGATGGCGGATGCCGAGGCGCTGCCGCTGCTGATGGAATTGCAGACATGGCAGGGCGACGCGCGCTTCGTCTATCGGCACCGGTGGGAGCCGGACATGCTGCTACTATGGGACAACCGTTCGGTCCTGCACCGCGCGACTGGCGGCTACGAGGGCCATGACCGGCTGCTGCACCGCACGACAATCAAGGCTTGGGCAGGCCCGTCGATCAGCGAGGCGTAACCCGCGCGACGATCTTGATCTCGGTGACCGCCGTCGGCTCGTAAAGCGCGGTGATGCCGATCGCCGTCCACGCCGGAAAGGGCGCGCGAACATAGCGGTTCTTCACTGGCACGATATCGTTCAGCTGTGCCGCCAGGTCGGTATGATAGGTGGTCATATCGACGACATCGGCCCAGCTCGATCCGGCGCGTTCGAGCACCGCGCCGATGCGCGCGAAGGCGCGTTCATAGGCGGGTTGTAGACCGATCTCACCCGGTTGCGGCGCGGCGACCACGCCCGACAGATAGACCATGTCGCCGACCACCACCGCGTCGGCAAAGCCGACTTCGGTCTGGAAAGCGAGCGCCTGCGGGTCGGTGGGCATGATCGATTGCCTGCCATCCTGCGCATTTGCCGGAGCGGCGGCAACCGCGAGTAGCGCCAGCGCGGCCAATTTCATGTCCATATTTTCTCTCCCCATCAACTCGGTGCCATCGCCACAACCCAACCGGTCCGCGCTTCCGCAACCATCGCCTTCAGCCGCTCCGCAGCGCGCCGCCATGCCGCGTCGGTGGCATCATCCCACGCCGGGCCCGCTGTATCGCGCAGCACATCGACCGTCAGATCGATCCAGACGTCATATTCACCCGCAGGCAATGTGCCATATTGGCGGTGGGTGTAGGTCAGTTCGTTGACCAGCCCCTCCACCCAGCGCTCACCACCCGCGAGGCCGAATAGCATCTGCACCGTCTCGTCGGTCATCCGGCGCGAGGCGGCTTCGATGGTGTAGAAGGTGGCGCGGCGATCAGGGAAGGCGGCGAAGAAGCGATCGAACAGGGGGAAGCGGATGTCGGGTGCGCTAGCCTCGATGTCATCGGCGACGGCGAGCAAGCTGGTCTCCATCAATGCCGCGTCGGATGTTGGTTCGGCCATGGCTCTCTCCATCTGCGGAGAGGATCGAGCAGCGGGGCAGCCGAGTCAATTGCTCCATCGTAATCAGGCCGCCTTCGCCTGCGGCCGCAAATCGAACACCACCCGCTCCTCGACCGCAACGCCCGAGTGGGCCAGCGCCTTGGCGGCATAAAGCGCGCCGTCGGCGGCTTCGAACAGCGCCTCGACGCTCTCGCCATCGTCAGGCCAGCGCGCCACGCCGACGCTCGCGCCGATGGCGATGCTGTGCCCGGCGATTTGCGTCGGGCGGACCAGCGCACTCAGCATATGCCCGCCGACCGTCTCCGCTGTCAGCGGCGATCCGGGGGGCAGCAGGATGGCGAATTCATCCCCGCCCAGCCGCGCGATGACGCCATTGTCGCCCGCTGCATCACGCAACCGCCCGGCGACTTCGACGAGCAGCAAATCGCCGACGCCATGACCGAAACGATCATTGACCAGCTTGAACCCGTCGAGATCGAGCAGCGCGACGCAGAAACTCTGCGGCTTGCGATGGCCGATCAGCGCGCCGAGCCGCTCGTCCAGCCCGCGCCGGTTGAGCAGACCGGTCAGCGGATCGGTCTCCGACAATATCCGCATCTGCCGTTGTAGCATGAGGAGATCGACTAGCTGACGATGCTGTTCGACAATCATCCGCATCAGAAAGGCGGTGGCGACGAGCAGGCTGGTGCCCGCCGCCAAGTCCATGCGATTGCCCGATGTCAGCAACAACAAGGTGATCGGCACGATACCGATGGCGAGGTTGGACAGGGCGGCGATGCGCACGCTGGCGAGGCAATAGCCGGTGGCGAGCGATCCCAGCGTCAGGATCATCGCATAATATATGCCCTCGCCATGCGGTGCCTCCAGCCAGCTCATCACCGCCCACCCCGAACAGACGCAGGCGAGAATGCTCGACACCCAGGTCGATTCGCCGATCAGTCGTGTCGCCCGGCGCGTGCTGGTCGCAATGTGCAGTTCGCGGCGCAGCGACAGATATCCGGCGAGGCAGGCGATCGCCATGACCACCGGCAGGCCGATCCGCACCCACAATATTGCGCCTTCGCTGGCGGCATATGCGGCCGTTGGTGTGGTCAGCAGCAGTGTCAAAAACAGAAGCCGGGATTGCAGTTGCATGCGCGAGGCGGTCAGCCGGACGAATTCGTCGCGGATCTCCTCCGGAACCGGAGGATACAGAGCGAGGCGGAGCTTGGCGGAGATACCGGTCATCGCGCTGGTCTAAGCCGAATAAGTAAATGCCAAGTTATTCAGGCGCTTCATCGCCAATAGCGCAGTTATTATGACATTAACCCTGTCGCCCTATCCGCAGCATATCTTGCCTTTCGAGGAGCCGAGCCATGACCGTAGCGCCCGTTCACCCAAGCCTGCCGCAGAATGACACGCCGCAACAGCAGGCAGCGCGCGCGGCGCAGCTCGGCGCGACACAGGCGCTCTATATGTGGACTGACAGCGTTCCGAGTTTGCCCGATGTGCCGGTGGTGACGACCGTCCCCGCCGCCGACCAACCGACGCTCGAATGGTTCCTCAAACTCGGCGGAATATTGCTCGGCCTCGCGCGCAACCAGCTGTCGGTGAAGCTGAGCAGCAGCCTGAAGGGCGAACTGGCGACGCCGCCCGCCGCGATTGTTGCACAGCACGCGCGGTGCGACACCATCGAGGGCGGCCTTGCCGCGATCGCCGCCCGCCACGCGCCGCACATCGCCGCTGCCAGATCCGGCCTGCTGGGCGACATCGTTGCCGCTGCCGATACGGCGGTCGCCGCCGCCGATTATGCTCGCGCGCGCGATCATGCGCATGAACTCAAGAACATCGTCAAGATGAGCGATGCGGAGCGCAGCGCCATCGGATCGAGCGCCAATATGGGCGCGACCCTCGACGACTATCGTGCGCTGTTCGTCACGTTGCCGCTGCCCGGCATCGGCTGGACCTTCGTCGACGACGCGACCTTTGCTCGGCTGCGCGTGGCAGGGCCGAACAGCGTGCTGATCGAGGGCGTGTCCGCCCTGCCCGCCAATTTTCCGCTGACTCCCGCGCAATATGCCGCCGTGGTCAGTGGCGACACGCTGGAGACGGCGCTCGCCGAACACCGCGTCTTTCTGTGCGATTATGCGCCGCTGTCGGTACTGGTCGATGGCGAATGGGATGGCTTGCCCAAATATGTCTGGCAGCCGATGGCACTGTTTGCGGTGCCGCCGGGGGGATCATCGCTGGTGCCGGTGGCGATCCAGTGCGGACAGGATGCGGCAAGCAACCCGATCTTCACGCCATCCGACTCGGCCGACCAAGCCTGGGGCTGGGAAATGGCGAAGACCATCGTCCAGGTCGCCGATGGCAATTACCATGAACTGTTCGCGCATCTGGCGCACACGCATCTGGTGATCGAGGCGGTGACCGTGGCGACGCACCGCCATCTGGCGACACAGCATCCGCTGTGGGCGTTGATCGTGCCGCATTGCGAGGGTACGTTGTTCATCAACGAGGCGGCGGCGACATCGCTGATCACCGCCGGTGGCCCGATCGATCATATCTTCGGCGGGACGATTGCATCGAGCCAGCTCGCCGCCTGCGGTGCGCGGCTCGGTTTCGATTTCACCGCCCATTTCCTCCCCGCAGATCTGGTCGCGCGCAATGTCGCCGATGCGGCGGCGCTGCCAGACTATCCCTATCGTGACGATGCGCTGCTGGTGTGGACCGCGATCCACGAATGGGCGCGGCAATATGTGTATATCTACTATGCCGACGATGCGGCGATGGTCGCCGACACCGAACTCGCCGCCTGGACCGCCTGTCTGGAGGGCGACGGCAAGCTGAAGGGTTTCGGCCCCATCGCCACCCGCGCCGCGCTGGTCAATGCCTGCACGATGATCCTGTTTACCGCCAGCGCACAACATGCCGCAGTCAATTTTCCGCAGAAGGATGTCATGGCATTCGCGCCTGCGGTGACGGGCGCAGCTTGGTCCGAGCGACCGGCGCAGCAGGCGGGTCATGCCAAGACGCAGTGGCTCGATCTGATGCCACCGCTCAGCCTGGCGCTGGAGCAGCTCAATGTGCTGACGTTGCTGGGGTCGCTGCATTATCGCCCTTTGGGGCAGTATCGCAGCAATGATTATCCCTACAAGCCATGGTTCCAGGACCCGCTGATCGTCGGCGCAGGCTGCGCGCTGCCGCGTTTCCAGCAGGCGCTGACCGAGGTCGAGGCGCGCATCGTCGAGCGCAACAGCGAGCGGATGTGGCCTTATCCCTATTTCCAGCCCAGCCTGATCCCGACCAGCATCAACATCTGACCGGTGGAGCGCGATGACGGCCTGAAGCTCAGGCTGCTCGCGCCTCGACATCGCGCGCGCCGAGCGTCTCGCCGCATTCGGAGCAGGTGAGGACCGAGCGGAAATCATGACCGCAGGCCTTGTGGCGGTGGATGACCGGCGGACCAGCGCCGTCGCCCAGATACGCATCGCCCCAGTGAACGAGGCTGAGCAGCACCGGATAGAGCGCCAGCCCCTTGTCGGTCAGGCAGTATTCGTGGCGCAGCGGTCGCTGCTGGTAGGCAATCTTCTCGAGCACGCCATCGGCGACCAGCCCGGCCAGCCGCTCGGTCAGCACGCGACGGGCGATGCCAAGGCGCGACTGGAAATCCTCGAACCGACGCGTCCGAAGGAATGCCTCACGCAGCACCAGCAGGGTCCAGCGGTCGCCGACCACCGCGAGGGCACGGGCGAGCGAGCAGTTTTCCGCAGCCAGATCGTTCCATTTCATCCTCGCGCTTTTGCCATTGACTCAGTTCCTTTTCAAGATGCACTAGTCTTGAAAATAGATTGACTGGAGAGCCACATGGACCAGCGTAATGCCAGCGTCGCCATCATCGGCGCCGGCGACTTCATCGGCGCGGCGATCGCAAAGCGGTTCGCGTCGGAGGGATATGCGGTGCATGGCGGGCGGCGCAATGGTGAAAAGCTTGCGCCGCTGGCGGAGGAGATCGCCGCAGCAGCCGCCAACGCCCGCGCTGGGGAAAGGCCAGAAAAAGCCGGCCGGTTCACCGGTCACACGCTTGACGCGCGCAGCGAGGAGGCGATTGCCGGATTTCTCGCCACCGTGGAGGCGGATGCGCCGCTCGCAGCCTGCATCTTCAATGTCGGAGCGAATGTGCAATTCCCGCTGCTCGACACGAGCGAGCGGGTGTTCCGCAAGGTCTGGGAAATGGCCTGCTATGCCGGATTTCTCTCAGGGCGGGAGGCTGCGCGGCTGATGCTGCCACGCGCGAAAGGCTCGATCTTTTTCACCGGCGCGACCGCCAGCATCCGCGGCGGCAAGGGCTATGCGGCCTTTGCCTCGGCCAAGGCAGGACTGCGCGCGACGGCGCAGGCGATGGCGCGCGAACTGGGGCCACAAGGTATCCATGTCGCGCATCTGGTGATCGATTCGGGCGTCGATACCGCGTGGGTGCGCGAGCGGATGGGTGCGCCCGACGATCTGCCGCCCGACCGGCTGATGAACCCTTCGTCGATCGCCGAAACTTACTGGATGCTGCACAATCAGCCGCGCGATGCGTGGACGCACGAGCTGGATCTGCGCCCGTATGGCGAGAATTGGTGAGCTAAAAGCCCCTCCCGCCTGCGGGAAGGGTTGGGGTGGGGGCAATCGAACTGGCACCGTCCTGTAATTGATAGTCCCCTCCCCCAACCCCTCCCCTGAAGGGGAGAGGAGTAAGAAAGGAAAACCGATGACCGACGCGACCTTCTGGTTCGATTTCGCCAGCCCCAACGCCTATCTCGTCCACCGCGTCATCCCGGCAATCGAGGCGCGGACCGGTGCGCGCTTCAACTATGTGCCGACGCTGCTCGGCGGGCTGTTCAAGCTGACCGGCAATCAGGCGCCGATGATCGCCTTTGCCGGTATCCCCAACAAGCTGGCCTATGAGCGGCGCGAGATGGAGCGCTTCATTGCGCGGCATGGGCTGACGCAATTCACCATGAACCCGCATTTCCCGGTCAACACGCTGGCGCTGATGCGCGGCGCGGTGGCGGCGGAGGCGTTGGGTCTGTTGGCGGACTACACCGAAGCGATGTTTCATTATATGTGGGAGGAGCCGCGCAAACTCGATGATCTGGAGGTGCTCGCCGCCACCATCGCCGAAACCGGGCTGCCCGCCGATGTGCTGATGGCGCGAGCGCAGGAGCCCGAGATCAAGGCGCGGCTGGTGGCCAATACCGACGATGCTTTTGCCAAGGGCGCGTTCGGCATCCCCAGCTTCATGGTCGATGGTGAACTGTGGTTCGGCAAGGACAAGCTGCACGAGGTCGAGGCGGCGATGATGGGCAACTAGCGCTATGTCATTCCCGCGAACGCGGGAATAACAATGATCGACGTCGATGGCCCATATCTGGCTTTCTCCATCCATTCACGTCATAGTCCCGCCGATGGCACTCGCCCCCTCCCCCCGCCGCTGGATCGCCCCGGCGATCATCACCGCATTCGTGATCATCGCCATCGTCATCGGCCTCACCCCGCGCGGACCCAAGGGCAATTTCATCCAGTCGAGCGAATTCCAGATGGTGATGGACGGGACGCCGAGCGGCCAGCCGAAGCCGTTGCCGGGGCGGCTGACGGTGCACGTAACCGCAACCTTCCGCGCCGCCGATGCGCGCTGGTGCCGCAGCTATGCGCTATCAGGCACGATCGAGGGCAGCGGGATCGTCTGTCGCAGCGACGGCGAATGGCTGAGCGAGGCGCGATCGGATGTGCGGGATAGCGATGGGGTGCTGGCTGCGGCGCGCGTGCGGTTGGGTGCTCAAACGGTCGATCGCGATGCAGAGGCAGCGCTGCTTGCGGCGCAATGGCGGAGCAACGCCCTCCCAACCCCGCCGTCGCCCCGGACCTGATCCGGGGCCGCTATCGACCAAGCGCCAAGCCGCGAGCGTCCCCGGATCAAGTCCGGGGCGACGTGGTTGGAGAGCTGGCGTCCACACGCAACGTCCGCACCACCCCCCACGCAATCAGCGCCTGCCCGCCAAAATAGAACGGCCAGACCGACAGACGCCGCAGCTCGACCGGCAGCAATTCCGCCTGTCCGGCAAAGATCGCCAGATCGCTGACCACGAACAGCAGCGCGCCGATGCCGGTACGATAGCGCGGGAAGCGGCTGAGCCATGCGGTTGACGCCATGACAGCGGCAACGGCGACGTAAGCGGCGGCAATCGGCCAATCGGGGTGCGGCGCGGTAATGGCCCAGGTGATGAGCACCACGGCAGGCGGCAGCAGCCACGCCAGCGCGCGCTGCGATACCGTCGGCACTGGACGGCGGTTGCGGATATAGAGTGCGATGGCGAGCAGATGCGCGACGACGAAAGCGATGGCGCCGACCGTCAATCCGTAGATGTTGAGCAGCACATCCCCGGTCGCGCCGACCGCCAGCACCGCCGCGATCAGCCAGCCGTCGTTCGATCGGGCCTGGAGCGCCGCCCATAGCGCCAGCAGACCGATCGACGTGCCTTTCCATGCCGTGACCCATGGCCCCTGCCAATCGCCCAGCACCGGCAGCATATAGCTGACCCCGGCAATGATCGCTGCCCACCAGATTGCTCGTGTCATAATGCCTCCCGTTTCGCAGGTGCTTGCCCCATTGCGCCGCAATGGCCAAGAGCGGCGCATGTCCCAAAATCATCACATCCACATCATCGGCGGCGGGCTCGCCGGCAGCGAAGCCGCATGGCAGCTCGCCGAAGCCGGTTTTCGCGTCCGTCTCTCCGAAATGCGCGGTTCGGGCGAGATGACTCCGGCGCACCAGACCGATGGGCTTGCCGAGATGGTCTGTTCGAACAGTTTCCGTTCCGACGATGGCGACAAGAACGCCGTCGGGCTGATGCACCGCGAAATGCGCGCGCTTGGCTCGATCATCATGCGGGAAGCGGACAAGACCAAGGTGCCGGCGGGATCGGCGCTGGCGGTCGACCGCGATCATTTCTCCGCCGGGGTGACCGCCGCGCTGGCGGCCCACCCCAATGTCACCATCGTCCGCGAGCGGATCGACGCGCTGCCTAGCGAGGGCCTGACCATCGTCGCCACCGGGCCACTGACGGCGATGTCGCTCGCCGAGAGTATCGGCGCGGTATCGGGCAAGGATGCCCTCGCCTTTTTCGATGCCATTGCGCCGATCGTCTATCGCGACAGCATCGATATGGACATCTGCTGGATGGCGAGCCGCTGGGACAAGGTGGGACCAATCGGCGACGGCAAGGATTACATCAACTGCCCGATGGACAAGGAGCAATATTACGCTTTCGTCGCAGGGCTGAACGCGGGCGAAAAGACCGAGTTCAGGGAGTGGGAGAAGGACACGCCCTATTTCGACGGCTGCATGCCGATCGAAGTCATGGCCGAACGTGGCGTCGAGACCTTGCGCTTCGGGCCGATGAAGGGCGTCGGGCTCGACAATCCGCGCACCGGGCGCTGGCCGTATGCCGTCGTCCAGCTGCGGCAGGACAATGCTCTGGGCACGTTGTGGAATATGGTCGGTTTCCAGACCAAGCTGAAACATGCCGAGCAGGTGCGATTGTTCCGCACCATTCCCGGGCTGGAGAATGCCGAGTTCGCGCGACTGGGCGGGCTGCACCGCAACAGCTTCATCCGCGCGCCGGAGTTGCTCGACGGCGAGTTACGGCTGAAGTCTGCACCGCACATCCGCTTTGCCGGGCAGATCACCGGCTGTGAGGGCTATGTCGAGAGTGCTGCCATCGGGCTGATCGCGGCACGCTTTGCCGCTGCCGAGCTGGCGGGACAGACCCTGCCCGCGCCGCCGCCCGAGACGGCGCTCGGCGCGCTGCTCGGACATATCACCGGCGGCGCAGATGCGGCGAGCTATCAGCCGATGAACGTCAATTTCGGGCTGTTTCCGCCCATGGCCGATACGGTGCGCAAGGCGGATCGCAAGTTGGCGATGACCGCGCGCGCGGGCGAGGCGCTGGCGGGATGGATGGAGGCGATCGGCTAAGCGTCCTCCCCCTTGGGGAAGGATGCTAGCACCGACACCGCGCCCTCGCCTCCCGCCTCGGAGCCGTCGTTCCAAACTCCGCTGCATTCAAACCGCCCGAATGATCCGCATCCGCCGATCCGAACCGCTCCCCGGTCGCCACAGCCCACTCCTCGAACGACAGCAGATTATTGCCGTCGGTGTCGAGCCGCTTGAAGCCATTGGTCCGCGTCGACATCATCTCGATGCGGGTGACGCTGCCGTCGCGATTGCGGTCGTAACGCTGAAAGCGCCGCTCCTCACGCGTTGCAGCCTTGGCGGACGGTGGCTCGGGCGGCGGTGTGCCCACCGCATCGGCAGTGGCGACGGGAATTTCGGCAGGCGGCGGCACCGCGTCGGCGGCGGGATCGGGCGTGGCGCTGACGCCCTGCCACAGAAAAAATCCGCCGGTCAGCAGCAGCAATCCGGCGACTCCCCCGAGCAGGAATCTGTTCATCGCGAACCTCCTTTACCCGAGAAGTCTATGTCTAGCACGACTGCACGACTTGCCAAGCCTATCGACCGATCAGGCCAACCCGGAACAGCAACCACTGCTCGCGCCCGGCCGAGCGATGGCCACCCTGCCGGGCAATCCGCCGCGCCACGGCGGTTATGGCAGCCAGCGGGCGCGGCAACCGGTCGAGCGGCGCGTTGTCGAGCAGCGCAGCGGCTTCTGGCCATTCTGCCGCTCCACCCGAAACGCCACGCTCGACCATCGCCCAGCCGCGACCGGCATCGGCCTGTCCGTCGCCCTGCCCCAGCAGCCGCACTGTCAGCGCGAACAGTGCCGCTCCGCGCCCGGCACCGTCCGCCTCCCCCAGCGCCTCCGCCACCCAGACATCCGCCAGCCCCGACAGCGCTGCACCATCGATCACCGGCAGCAGGTCGCTCGCTACGCGCTGTAGCAGTGGCTCTGCGGGAACCGATGCTGTGTGCAGTTTCGCCAGTCGCTCGGACCACCACGCCAAGCGTATCTGACGCAGCGCCGGTTCGCGCCCGGCGCGCGCAAGTTCCCCCAGCCGCGCATCGAGCATCCACAACGCCGTCACCGCATCGCGCGACGGCGGCAAAACGAGCGGCAGAACCAGGGGATCGGTGAGGCGGAGCATGGATATCGGGCGGTTCCGGAGGGGGGCACTGACGTCAGCGTGCCAAATCATACTTAACATCGGCGTTACCAAAGCCGGGAACTGCCCGCAAACCCTGTCGCCCTATGCGGTGCGTAATGAAACAGGTCCGTCGCACATCGGCGGGCCATATGGGGCATCGACGGACCATGGTTCACCAGGGCAACTTCCTGACAAGATTGCGGCGCGACCAGCGCGGCAATGTCATGTATCTGACCGCAGGTCTGATCCTGCCGATCTTTGCAACGATCGGTTCGGGCGTCGATCTGGGTCAGGCCTATATGGCCAAGTCGCGATTGCAGCAGGCGTGCGACGCCGGCGTGCTGGCCGGGCGCAAGATCATGGCCGACGGCGTCTATTCGCCCGCCGCCCGCACCGCCGCCACCAACATGTTCGAATTCAACTACCCCACCGGAATTTACGATAGCACCGGCGTCACCTTTAACACCACCACGCGCGGCGCCAGCGAAGTGACCGGCACCGCCACCGCGACAGTGTCGACGATCATCATGGGCATGTTCGGCAAGGAAGAATTCGCTTTGTCGGTCAATTGCGCCGCCAAGCTGGAAATTTCCAACGCCGACATCATGTTCGTGCTCGATACCACGGGTTCGATGGGCGAAACCAACAGCGGCGACAGCACCACCAAACTGGCGGCGCTCAAGACCGAGGTGATGTCCTTTTTCGACACGGTATCCGACGCACAGCAGGGTGACGCGATCATCCGCTATGGCGTCATGCCCTATTCGAGCAACGTCAATGTCGGGCGGATATTGAATGGCGCAAACAGCAACTGGATGGCGAGCAATCTCAACATCCCGTCACGCATCGCCAATTTCAACACCGTCGATCCCGCCGAAACCAGCACCGCCCCCACGTCCACCTATGGGACCGACGCGAACGGCACCAACGGTGCCGAGCCGGCGGGTACATGGACAGGATACGCCAACACCGGAACGACGCTCGGCGGACGCACGAGCAGCGATTGCGCAAGCGCGGTACCGAACCCTCTCTATCGTGACATGACTCGCACCGCTGGGCCGACCACGACCACCAACACCGTCGGCGGTGCCAACGGCAGCAGCACGACGACAACGACGATCATCGAAACCTGGAGCGTCACCCGCTATCGCTACAACTGGAACAACAGCGCATGCCATTTGCAGCGATCATCAAGCACCAAGTCGCTGAACAAGCGTACTGTGAGCACCGCGACCAATAATCCGCCCTATCCAGTGTTCCGCGATTACACCTACCGGATGATCAATTATAACACGACAGGCATCCTCAACGGCGCAGGCCTGACCGTGCCCAGCGGCGTGCAGGGAGCCGATGTCACCGCCGGCTGGAACGGCTGCATCATGGAACGCAATACGGTCGCGTTCGACGATTCCGCCGCGATCCCTGCCGGGACTTTCGATCTCGACATCGACATGGCGCCCACGTCGGATGCTACCCGTTGGCGCGTCGCGTTGCCCAATATCACCCACCCGCGTGCGTCATCGCCGGGCAATACGCAATCTGCCACCCCGACCGACCTGACGACAGCGACCGACTATCCGGCCTATACTGCGCATTCGGCGAATGGCTGGGATGCGTGCCCGTCGCAGGCGATGAAGCTGACCGCAATCACCAGCGCCAATCGTTCGGTGCTGGCGAACTATATCAATGCGCTGATCGCCATCGGCGGCACCTATCATGATGTCGGCATGACCTGGGGCACGCGGTTCATCTCTCCCACCGGTTTGTTCGGATCGGAAAATGCGACCGCACCCAACGGGATGCCGATCAGCCGCCACATCATTTTCATGACCGACGGCCAGATGGCACCGAACCCCGGCATCTATGGCTTCCAGGGTCAGGAATATCTCCATGGCCGGGTGGGATCGACCAACACCGCCGAGCTGACGTTGCGGCACAACCGCCGCTTCCTTGCCGCTTGCGACGCGGCAAAAGCGCGCAACATCACTGTCTGGGTGGTCAGTTTCGGCACGTCGCTGAGCGCTAACATGCAGGCCTGCGCCAGTGGCGACAAAGCCTATCAGGCGTCGAACAACGCCCAGCTGCGCACGCAATTTCAGGCGATCGCACAACAAATCACTCGACTGAGGCTTTCGGAATGACCTGGATGTCCAAACTCCGCCGCCGCTCGCTGGCCCGCGATGAACGGGGGGCGTACATGATGGAGTTCGCCTTGGTCATGCCCGTCTTCCTCATGCTGATCATGGGTATATTCGACATCGGCATGCAAATGTACGCCAAGGCGGTGCTGGCCGGAGCTGTCGAACAGGCGGCGCGAATGAACACGCTGGAGACCAACAACGCCAGCCAGACCGGTATCGACCAGATCGTTCGCGATCAGGTCGGGCGGGTGGCGCGCTATGGCACGCTCAGTTTCAGCCGCCAGAATTATCAGGATTTCAGTTCGGTCGGCCAGCCGGAGAAGTTCACCGATTCGAACAGCAACGGGGTGCGCAATTCGGGTGAATGCTTCACCGATTCGAACGGCAATGGCGTGTGGGACGCGGATTCGGGCGGCAGCGGCCAGGGCGGAGCCAGCGACGTCGTCGTCTACCGCGCCAATTTGACGTTCGACCGGCTGTTCCCGCTGTGGAAGATGCTCGGCGAGCCGCAGCGCAAGACGATTACGATCAGCACGGTGCTGCGCAACCAGCCCTTCTCCAACCAGAACAGCGAGCTTGTGATATGCTCATGAACCGCCATAGCCGCTTGCGTGCACGCATCACGGCCTTTGTTGCCCGGTTGCGCGCCGACACCCGCGCCATCGCCTTCATAGAAACGGCATTCACTCTGCCGGTGCTGCTGACTGCGGGACTCGGCGGGCTGGAAATCGCCAATTTGATGATCACGCACACCCGCATCTCGGGCGTAGCGCTGTCCGTGGCAGACAACGCATCGCGTATCGCCAGTGGCAGCAATCTGGCGCTGCCACAGGTGCGCGAAGTCGATGTCAACGACGTGTTCACCGGCGCGAATTTGCAAGGCGGCAACCTGAACATAGTCACCAACGGCCGCATCATCCTTTCGAGCCTGGAGGTCAATGCGAGCGGTGGCCAATGGATTCACTGGCAGCGCTGCTACGGCGACAAACAATGGGGTTCGCGCTACGGCGCCGAAGGCACCGGAGCGACCGGCACCGGCTTTGCCGGCATGGGTCCGCTGGGGTCGGAAGTGAAGGGATCGACCGGCAATCCGGTGATGTTCGTCGAGATATTCTACGATTATCAGCCGTTCATGTTCGGCAGTTTCGTCGGCACCAAGCGCATCGAATATTCCGCTGCCTTCACCGTCCGCGATGCGCGCGACACATCCAATATCTTCAATCCCAATCCCGCGAGCACCGTGCGTGGGTGTAATGGCGCGGCACCACCGCCGGACGACGGTAACAACGGCCATGGCGACAGCGGTGGGGATGACGATAGCAATCCCGGCGGTGGCTGATCGGGCCTAACGGCCCAGCAGCTTGCGCGCCGTTGCCACCACCTTGTCGGCGTTGACCAGCGCCAACTTTTCGAGATTGGCGGCATAGGGCATCGGTACGTCTTCGTTGGTGACGCGCAGCACCGGCGCATCGAGGTCGTCGAAGCCCTGTTCCATCACCACGGCGGCAATCTCCGACGCGATCGAGCAGACCGGCCAGCCTTCCTCGACCACCATCACCCGGTTGGTCTTCTTCAGGCTGGCCAGCACGGTTGCAGTATCGAGCGGGCGCAGCGTGCGCAGATCGATCACCTCGACATCGATGCCCTCGTCCGCCAGCGTCGCGGCGGCTTCCAGCGCGATGCCGACACCGATCGAGTAGCTGACGATGGTCAGGTCCGCGCCTTCACGGCAGACCCGCGCCTTGCCGATCGGCAGGACATAATCGTCGATCGCGGGGACGTCGAAGTTGCGCCCATAGACCAGTTCGTTTTCGAGGAAGACAACCGGATCCTCGGTGCGGATCGCCGCCTTGAGCAATCCCTTGCAATCGGCGGCGTCGAACGGGGCGATGACGATCAGCCCGGGGACGTTGGCGAACCACGGCACGAAATTCTGGCTGTGCTGCGCGCCGACGCGGCTCGCCGCGCCATTCGGCCCGCGAAACACAATCGGGCAGCGCATCTGTCCACCCGACATATAATTGGTCTTGGCGGCTGAATTGAGAATATGGTCGATGGCCTGCAACGCAAAGTTGAAGGTCATGAATTCGATGACCGGACGCAAACCGCCCATCGCCGCGCCGGCACCGAGCCCGGCGAAACCATATTCGGTGATCGGCGTGTCGATGACGCGGCGCGGGCCGAACTCCTCGAGCAGGCCCTGCGTGACCTTGTAGGCACCCTGATATTCGGCGACTTCCTCACCCATGACGAACACGCGGTCGTCGCGGCGCATTTCCTCCGCCATGGCGTCACGCAACGCTTCGCGGACGGTGGTTTTGACCATGGCGGTACCGGCGGGGATCGCGGGATCGGTGGCTGACGCTTTCTTCCCCCTCTCCCCTTCAAGGGAGAGGGCCGGGGAGAGGGGCAGTCCGGCTGGTTCGGAGTCCACGCTTGCTGCGCTTCGCTCTATCCCCTCTCCCAACCCTCTCCCCAAGGGGGGAGAGGGCTTTTCTTCGTCACCGGAATCCTCGCCAATCAGCGCAATCACCGTACCGACCTTCACATTCTCGGTGCCCTCGGCCACCAGCAGCTTGGAGACGATACCCTCGTCGACCGCCTCGAACTCCATGGTCGCCTTGTCGGTCTCGATCTCGGCAACGATGTCGCCGGACTTCACCTCATCGCCCTCCTTGACCAGCCATTTGGCCAGCGTCCCTTCCTCCATGGTCGGGGACAGCGCGGGCATTTTCAATTCGACGGCCATCAATATTGCTCCACCAGCACGTCGGTATAAAGATCGGCGGGATCGGGCTCTGGCGCGCTCTCGGCGAAATCGGCGGCGTCGGCGACGATCTTGCGAATTTCCTGATCGATCGTCTTCAAGCTGTCCTCGGTGACACCGGCGGCGAGCAGTTCGACCTTCAACCCCTCGATCGGATCGCTTTTCTCGCGCACCGCCTGCACTTCCTCGCGGCTGCGATATTTGGCCGGATCGGACATGCTGTGCCCGCGATAACGATAGGTCTTCAGCTCCATCAGCACCGGCCCCTTACCGGCGCGCACCCATTTGAGCGCGGCTTCGGCGGCGCTGCGCACTTCGAGCACGTCCATGCCGTTGACCTGGATGCCAGGCACGCGGAAACTCTCGCCGCGGCGGAACATCTGGTCCTCGGCCGAAGAACGGTTGACCGACGTTCCCATGGCATAGCCGTTATTCTCGATGACGAAGATCATGGGGAGCTTCCACAGCTCGGCCATGTTGTAGCTTTCGTACACCTGACCCTGGTTCGACGCGCCATCGCCATAATAGGCCATGCACACGCCGCCATCGCCGCGATATTTATGCGCAAAGGCCAGGCCATTGCCCAGCGCCACCTGCGCGCCGACGATACCGTGGCCGCCGTAGAATTTATGCTCGACGCTGAACATATGCATCGACCCGCCCTTGCCGCGCGAGATACCCGCCGCGCGACCGGTCAGCTCGGCCATGATCGCCTTGGGATCGATGCCATAGGCCAGCATATGGCCATGGTCGCGGTAACCGGTGATGACGCTGTCCTTGTCACCATCGAGCGCGCTTTGCAGCCCTACTGCCACGGCCTCCTGACCGATATAAAGGTGACAGAAACCGCCGATCAGCCCGAGGCCGTAAAGCTGCCCAGCCTTTTCTTCGAAACGGCGGATCAACAGCATCTCGCGATAGAAAGCCTGCATTTCCTCCAGAGTGGCAGCATAGCGGCCATGCTGTTCGGGACGTTCGCGGTTCGGCGCCGGCGGCGGTGGCGCGACCAGTGCAGACCGATTGGGCGCAGATGATTTGGACGGGGCTTTGCGGGGCGCTTTGGCTGCCAATTCGAGCTTCCTTCTCCGTCGATTATTACGGATAGCTATAGGACTGGCAGACAGGGCTTGGCAACGACGCAAAACCGTTCGCCGTTGCAATAAGCGCAACGGCAGCCACGGCCGTTACTGGCGCTTGGGCAGCGGCACGACGATATCGTCGGGATGGAGCAGGTTGAGATCGCGGCGGATACGTTCTTCGACCAGATCGGGATCAACATGGCGCGGATCGAGCAGCCGCAGGTGATTTTCCAGCACCTGCTGTTCGGCCTGCAAGCGCACCAATTGCACCCGGCGCTGGTCGAGCGCGCGGCTATAGTCGTTCCACGCGAACAGTCCGGTCGATCCGAACAGCAGCCAGGCGACGATCACGGCAAACACCAGCGCAGCGGCGGGCACCTGCCACCACTGTCGCCAGTTTCGCCTAATCGACACACCACGCACCATCATTCGCTTGAATCACACGCGACTCGCGGGGTCAAGCCAATCGGGCGTAACGATCGTCAAAAAATGACAATCGCAAGTCGGTGGCTCAGACGGAATATCGGGCGAAAATGCCCTTGCCCGCATAGCGGCCGATGTTGCCCAGTTCTTCTTCGATGCGGATGAGCTGGTTATATTTCGCCAACCGGTCGGATCGCGCCAGACTGCCGGTCTTGATCTGCCCGCAGTTGGTGGCGACCGCGAGATCGGCGATGGTCGAATCCTCGGTCTCTCCCGAACGGTGCGACATCACCGCCGTGTATCCCGCGCGCTGCGCCATCGACACCGCGTCGAGCGTTTCCGAAAGCGTGCCGATCTGGTTGACCTTGACCAGCAGCGAATTGGCGAGGCCATCGGCAATGCCCTGCGACAGGCGAACCGGATTGGTAACGAACAGATCGTCGCCGACCAGCTGGCATTTCGCCCCTGCCTTTTCGGTCAGAGCCTTCCAGCCGATGAAATCATCCTCGGCCATGCCATCTTCGATCGACAGGATCGGATAGTCGGCAACCAGTTGGGTGAGGTAGTCGGCCATCGCTTCAGGCGACAGGCTCAGCCCTTCGCCGCTGATCTCATATTTACCGTCGCGGAAAAATTCGGTCGCGGCGCAATCGAGCGCCAATACGATGTCGCTGCCCAGCTTGAACCCTGCCTGTTCGACCGACGCCGCGATGAAATCGAGCGCGGCGCGCGTCGAGGCGATGTTCGGGGCAAAGCCACCCTCGTCACCCACCGCCGTTGCCAGCCCCTGCTGATGCAGCGCCTTCTTCAACGTGTGGAAAATCTCCGATCCCCAGCGCACCGCCTCGAACAGGCTGTCGGCGCCGACCGGCATGATCATGAATTCCTGAAAATCGATCGGATTGTCGGCATGTTCGCCGCCGTTGATGATGTTCATCATCGGCACCGGCAGCACATGCGCCGCCACCCCGCCAACATACTTATACAGCGGCAATCCGCGCGCGTCGGCCGCCGCGCGCGCCACGGCGAGGCTGACGCCGAGGATCGCATTGGCGCCCAGCCGCCCCTTGTTGGCGGTGCCGTCCGCCTCGATCATCGCAGAATCGACATCGCGCTGGTCTTCGGCATCGAGCCCGACCACCGCTTCGGCGAGATCGCTGTTGACCGCATCGACCGCTTTAGAGACGCCCTTGCCCAGCCAGCGCGACGTGTCGCCATCGCGCAGCTCGACCGCCTCATGCGCACCGGTCGACGCGCCAGACGGCACCATCGCCCGGCCGAAACTGCCATCCTCCAGCAACACATCGACTTCGACCGTCGGGTTGCCCCGGCTATCGAGGATCTGGCGGCCGTGGATGTCGATGATGGCGGTCATGGTCGATAGTCTCCGCTGAAGGATGACGCTGCGTCGCGGCGGGCTTTAGAAAGCCGCATCGATAAAGGCAATTGTAACTGGGCCATTGAAGGAACCCCAAGCACTGCTATTTGTTACGAACGGCAAGCCCCTTGCTTTCCCGCCAAGCGCGGCGAGGCGGGCAAGGTTCAGATACCGGACCATTTTATGGAGGAATTCGCCATGGCCGACACCAGCAACACGTTCACCGCCGATACCAACACAGCGCCCAAGCCGACGATGGCTGCGACGCCCGCAAACGGATCTGCGCTGGCCGCAGCCGGCGTCGTCGATCAGCAGAGCGCCGCTACGCCTGCTCGCTCGCCAATTTCTGAGCAGCTGCACGCTACCGGCGATACCATCCGTGCCGAAGCCCAACGCAAGGCCGGCGAGTTGAGCGACGAGTTCGGTCGTCTGACCACGCAAGCCGGCGGCAAGGCCAAGGATCTTGCAACCAAGGGCAAAACCAAGGCGGCCGAAGGTCTGGAAAGCCTTGCCGCGCTGATCGGTGACAGTTCGACGCAAGTCGATGAGAAACTCGGCAAGCAATATGGCGATTTCGCCCGCTCGGCGGCACAGACCGTTTCGGGTCTCGCCGGTTCGATCGACGAGAAGGATTTCGAGGAACTGATGAACGAGGCTCGCGAATTCGTCCGCAAGAGCCCTGCGGTAGCGATCGGCAGTGCGGCGGTGGTCGGCTTTATGCTTGCACGCCTATTGCGTTCGAAGAGCTGAGTCAGAACTGCCCGCAGCCGATAGTTCCCTGAAAGGGCGCGCGTGATATCTGACCCCGCCATAGTGGCAACCGACGCCGCCGATGCGACGCCCGGCTCGATCGACACCGGCGCGATCGACCGGGCGTCGCCGGTCGCGGCGCTTCGCCTGCTGATCGACGAGGCCAAGGCAACGCTCGATAGCGAGATTGTTCTGGCAAAGACAATTGGCAGGATCGCCGGTGTCTCGTTGCAGCGCATGGCGATATGGGGAACTATTGCGCTGCTGTTCGCATTCGTCGGGTTGCTGGCTCTGTCGGTCGGTTTGATGATCGCTCTCGCTGCGGTAACCGGCCCGTTGGTTGCTGCGCTGATCGTTGGCGGACTGCTCATGGGCGTAGGGGTCTTCGCCGGGCTGCGCGCACGCGGCTATGCAGCGACATTGCAAAATGCCGCACGGATCGTCGTCGAATGAAGCGCCACGATCTCCGCCTCGATGCAGCCAAGCTGGCCGCCGACATCCAGCGCCAGCGGTTGCAGCAACGGATGGGCGCGACCCGCGTCAGGTTGTCGCCGTCACGGCTGACGTTCGATGCGACCCAGGCTATCGAGCAGCGCGTTTCGGACACCGCCAAACTGGGTGTCGATCAGGTCAAAGCGCACCCTGTTCTGGCTGGCGTTGGTGTCGCGGCGATACTGGCATGGCTGTTTCGCGCACCATTGATCGAGGACGGTCCGGACACAGCGCGCCGCGGCTGGGACTGGTTCGCCGGAAAGGTCGGGTTAAGCCAGGCCCGTTTAGCCGATAGCGATACCGACGAAGATTTCGTCGACGACGATTTTGCGGACGACAAGGACGTACAACCACAACCCCCGCCTCCCCCCGGCGTGTAGGCAGACTGAAAGAGAGAAGCACTATGGCTGACCACGACTGGAAGTCCCGCATATCGGACGGTCGCGACGCCGCGCAGGCGGGTGTCGATGCACTGTCGTCGAGCGCACGCGAAGCTGTCGCCACGGCTCGCGACCGGATCGGTTCGACCTATGGCGCCGCGCGCAACCGCGCTGACGCCATCGCCGAATCCAGCCGCGATCTCGCCAAAACGGGGATCGAGGCGGGCACCCGCGTCGCCACTCGCAGCAAGGCTGCCGCTGACAAGGCCGCCTTTTCCGCGCGCGGCCTCGTCGCCGAACGGCCGATCACGGCGGTCGCCGCCGCGATTGCCGCCGGTATCGTGCTCGGCTTCCTCGCCAACCGGCTGGCCAGTGGCGGTGGCACGACCGAGCCCGATCCGGTCGAAGACGACGAAATCTACAGCTGACGCTGCGGCAATAAGGCTCGGGCGGGCAATTGCGCTGGCGGGCGGGCGTTGCTAATGGCGCGCCCTCTCCCCAGATCGAACCCATAAAGGTCGCCCGCATGAGCAAGCTCCACCTCGTCTTCGGCGGTCGCGTCAGCGATCCGCGCACGCTCGACTATACCGATCTGTCGGCGATCGATTTCGTCGGTGTGTTTCCCGACTATAAGTCCGCGGAAAAGGCCTGGCGTGCAGCAGCGCAGCGCACGGTCGACGATGCAGAGATGAAATATGTCGTCGTGCATCTCCACCGTCTGCTCAATCCCGACGTGGATAGTGCCACGACCACCCTCTAATCAGGGACTGTCCCTCGTTAGCGTTGGCGATAGCGCCAGCGCAGCAGCGGCCTAGCCAGCAGCAGTCCGGCTACAAATCCGCCAATATGCGCGCCGATGGCGATGCCATTGCCGCTGCCGCTGTTCAGCCCGAAACCGATCAGCGCCTGAATGCCGACCCAGGCGATCCCCAGCCACAGCGCCCGCACGACATGCAGCGGCAGTCCGGCGATCGGCTTGACCGCCTGTTCGCTGAACACCAGCGCATAAACCGCGAGCAGCGCCGAAATCGCCCCGCTCGCGCCTACCACGGTCACCGGGCTGGTCGGCGACAGCGCCCATTCGGCCAGCGCGGCGGCATAGGCCCCGACGACATAGAGCAAGATGACCAGCTTTCCGCCGAGCGCGGTTTCGACCTGCCGCCCGCACCATACCAGCATCAGCATGTTGAAGCCGAGGTGCAACAGATCGGCATGCACCAGCGTGGCGCTCAGCGGTGTCAGCAAGACCGGCAGTGCGCCAGGCACAGTGAATTCCCCACTCACGCGGCCCGGGATGAACCCAGCGGATCCAGTGACATCGACAGCGCGGGCGAACAGCAGCGCTAGCACCCAGCACAGCGCCGTGACGATAGCGATGCCGTTGGTAACGCGTCCGCTGCCGGGGGTCACGGGGATCAGATGAACTCGATCTTCGAAACCGCATACCAGCGGTCGCCCGACGGCACCGTCACTTCGACCTCTTCATCGACCTTGCGACCGATCAGCGCGCGGCCCAGCGGCGAATTATAGCTGATGCGTCCGACGCGCGCGTCCGCCTCGGCCTGGCCGACGATCTGATATTTGACCGGCTTCTCATCCTCGTCAATCAGCGTCACGGTCGCGCCGAAAACGATCTTGTCACCCGACAACGTCGTCGGATCGATGATCTGCGCGCGCGACAACCGGTCCTCGAGATCGGCGATATTCGCCTCGATCTGGCCCTGCCGCTCCTTGGCCGAATGATATTCCGCATTCTCCGAAAGATCACCATGCGCGCGCGCCACTTCGATCGCGTCGACGATGATCGGACGCTCGGCCTTGAACGCCCCCAATTGGGCCATCATCTGCTCATAGCCTTCGGCCAACATCGGGAATTTCTCAACACTCGCCATTTCTATGGTCTTCCTTCGTCAAAATCGCTGCACCGGCGAGAGGAACATCTTCGCCGACCATCCCATCCCGGGACCGTTCAACCTGTTCGGGGGCTCAGGTGCGCAGCACGGGATAATAGGATTGCAGCGGCCTGACATCAAGCCTTGCCACCGATGTCGTCGCAATCGCCAGCGCCGCCGCGTCCGCCGCCGCCGCCGTGGTATAAGCCGGAACATTGCCGACCAGCGCCGCGCTACGGATCGACGCGCTGTCGCGCATCGACTGCCAGCCTTCGGTGGTGTTGAAGATCAGGTCGATGCCGCCATCCTTGATCCGGTCGACGATATGCGGGCGGCCTTCGGCGACCTTGTTGACCCGCTCAACGGGCACACCGCGCTCGGTGAGGAAGCGTGCGGTGCCGCCGGTGGCGACAATGCTCCACCCTCGCGTCACCAGCCGCTGAGCGGCATCGAGAATGCGGTCCTTGTCGCTGTCCTTGACCGAGATGAACGCTGTGCCCTTCTCGGGCAGCGCATCGCCCGCGCCGAGTTGCGCCTTGGCAAAAGCAGTGGCGAAATCGGCGTCGATGCCCATGACTTCGCCGGTCGAACGCATCTCGGGCGATAGCACCGGATCGACACCGGGGAATCGGGCGAAGGGGAACACGGCTTCCTTTACCGCGACATGGCTGATGTGCCGGTCGATCTGCGGCAGGTCCGCCAGCATCTCGCCAGCCATCACCCGCGCGGCTATCTTGGCGATGGGTGCGCCGATAGCCTTGGCTACGAACGGCACCGTCCGGCTGGCGCGCGGGTTGACCTCGATCAGATAGACGGTGTCGCCCTTGACCGCATATTGCACGTTCATCAGGCCCCGCACCGACAGCGCCCGCGCCAGCACATCGGTCTGCCGCTCGATCTCGGCGATGATGGCGGGGGAGAGGCTGTAGGGCGGGATCGAACAGGCGCTGTCGCCCGAATGCACGCCCGCTTCCTCGATATGCTGGAGTACGCCAGCGACGACGACATCCACGCCATCGCAGATCGCATCGACATCGACCTCTATGGCGTCGCGCAGATACTGGTCGATCAGCACCGGGGAATCGCCGGAAACCCGTACCGCCGTCTCGATATAGCTTTCGAGTTGCTCGACCGAGTCGACGATCTCCATTGCCCGACCGCCGAGCACATAGCTGGGCCTGGTCAGCACCGGATAACCGATGCGCGCAGCGACGGCGATGGCCTCCTCGCGGCTGCGGGCGATTCCGTTATGGGGCTGTTTCAGCCCGAGCTTGTTGATCAGCGCGGCGAACCGCTCGCGGTCTTCGGCCAGATCGATGGCATCGGGTGAAGTGCCGAGGATCGGGATGCCCGCATCGGCCAGCGCCTGCGCCAGCTTGAGCGGTGTCTGTCCGCCGAACTGGACGATCACCCCGACCAGCGTGCCCTTCGACTGCTCGACATGCAGGATCTCCAGCACATCCTCCGCCGTCAGCGGCTCGAAATAGAGCCGGTCGCTGGTGTCATAGTCGGTGCTCACCGTCTCCGGATTGCAGTTGATCATGATCGTCTCGTATCCAGCCTCATTCAGCGCAAAGCAGGCATGGCAGCAGCAATAGTCGAACTCGATGCCCTGCCCGATGCGGTTCGGTCCGCCGCCGAGGATGACGATCTTGCGCGCGTCGCTCGGTTCGGCCTCGTTATCTGCCTCGCCGAACGCCGGGGCTTCATAGGTCGAATACATATACGGCGTCACTGCTTCGAATTCAGCTGCACAGCTGTCGATCCGCTTGAACACCGGCCGCACACCCAGCTTGTGACGCAGCGCGCGAACGTCGTCTTCGTTGACCGCGCCCGCCATCGCTGTCATCGCATCGTGCAACAGGCCTGACGCCTTGGCGTTCGCTCGCGCCATGCCGGGGCGGACATTGACCGAGCGCAGCGCGAGATAGCCGAGCCGCTTGTCGGAGAAGCCCATCGCCTTCAGTCGCCGCATCCCGGCAGCGTCACGAGGAAGCCCGTTGGCCAGCACCTCGTTCTCGGCAACGACAATCTCCTCGATCCGCTCGAGAAACCAGGGATCGTAGGCGGTGATGTCGTGGATTTCAGCGACGCTTAGCCCCTCACGCAATGCCTGCGCCGCGACCAGCAGCCGGTCGGGCGTCGGCCGCGCCAGTTCGGCGACAATCGCCTCGCGCGACGCGCCTTCGAGATGCTCGACGAAGTTGAAACCCGACAGCCCGGTCTCGAGCCCGCGCAGCGCCTTCTGCAAACTCTCGTGAATAGATCGCCCAATGGCCATCACTTCGCCAACCGACTTCATCGATGTCGTCAAAAGCGGTTCGGCGCCCTTGAATTTCTCGAAGGCGAAGCGCGGGATTTTGGTGACGACATAATCGAGCGTCGGTTCGAACGCCGCCGGGGTCGCGCCGCCGGTGATGTCGTTCATGATCTCGTCGAGCGTATAGCCCACCGCCAGCTTGGCCGCGACCCTGGCGATCGGGAAGCCCGTCGCCTTCGATGCCAGCGCCGACGAGCGCGAGACGCGCGGGTTCATCTCGATGACGATCAGACGGCCATCCTTCGGGTTGACCGCAAACTGTACGTTCGATCCACCTGTTTCGACACCGATTTCGCGCAGGCAAGCAATGCTCGCGTTGCGCATAATCTGATAGTCCTTGTCGGTCAGCGTCAGCGCCGGCGCGACGGTGATGCTGTCGCCGGTGTGGATGCCCATCGGATCGATATTCTCGATCGAACAGATGATGATGGCATTGTCCGCGCGGTCGCGGACCACCTCCATCTCATATTCCTTCCACCCGAGCAGGCTCTCCTCGATCAGCACCTCGGTGGTCGGCGATGCACTGAGGCCGCCACGAACGATGGCCTCGAATTCCTCGCGGTTATAGGCGATACCGCCGCCGGTGCCGCCCATGGTGAAGCTCGGCCGGATGATCGACGGCAGACCGGTGCGCGTCAGCACCGCGAACGCCTCGTCGATGCTGTGCGCGATGCCGGAGCGCGCGCTTTCCAGCCCGATCTTCGACATCGCATCGCGAAACTTGATCCGGTCCTCGGCCTTGTCGATCGCCTCGGCATTGGCCCCGATCATCTCGACGTCCCATTTGGCGAGCGTGCCATCGGCATCGAGCGCCAGCGCGGTGTTCAGCGCGGTCTGCCCGCCCATCGTCGGCAAAATCGCCATCTTCTCATGCGGATGCAGCCCACGTTCGCGGGCAATGATCTTGGCGACGATGGCGGGCGTGATCGGCTCGACATAAGTCGCCCCCTCCGGCCCGACCAGCTCGGGATCGGTCATGATCGTCGCCGGGTTGGAGTTGACCAGCACGATCCGATACCCCTCCTCACGCAGCGCCTTGATCGCCTGCGTACCCGAATAATCGAACTCGCACGCCTGGCCGATGACGATGGGGCCAGCGCCGATGACGAGGATGGAGTGGATGTCAGTGCGTTTGGGCATGACGAGAGATCGAACCTTTGCTATGAAATACTGATGTGAACGATACCGGATCGAACGCCATGAAATTCCGTTTCGATGAAAAAGACGACCTTGTCATCGACGATATTCCCGACGACCTCATTGCAATCACCGAACGTGCCGCGACTGAGTGCGGTTTGACGGTTGAGGATATCTGGCGCGATGTGGTAGTGAGGCTGGTCAGCGCAAAGCAGCGAGACGAATGATGGAACGGGTTAGCATCGATATCGAGCGGGCAGAAATCTACGACGCGCTGCGAGCCGACGCCGCTGCGCACGGCCGCAGTGTTGCCGAGGAAGTCGCCACACTGATCGAGAAGACCTATGCTGCCAAAGTTGCGTCGCGATCCGACGACGGCAGCAACTGGGTGCGGGAACTGATCGATATAGCCAAGAGGGCGGATCTGGTCGGCGGCATTGGGCCCCTCATTCCACCCAGAACCGCTGAAGCCTATGAGCCGCCGCGACTGTGATATTAGTTGATACCAACGTCTGGAGCGAGACGTCAAAGCCGAACGGCAGCCGAAAGATATATCGATGGGTTGAGGATCACTGAGAGCAGCTTTGGCTTTCAACGCTGGTGATCGCAGAAATTCGTGCGGGGATCGAGAATCCTGTGGCGGAACATCGGCGCGCGATACTTGAGGAATGGTTGGCCAAGCTTGAAACAGCGATTGCTGACCGTTTGCTGCTGTTCGACCCGCCATCTGCCTATGCATTGGGTCGGCTACTGCCTGCGAAGCCCAAAGACAACAACATGATCGATACGATCCTCGCGGCGCAAGCATTGTCACGCGACTGCCCGGTTTCAACTCGCAACACGTCCGATTCTGAATGGACCGGTGTGCGGCTGATAGATCCATGGGCCGACTGACGGTCGGAATCCCCGAATAATCGAACTCGCACGCCTGCCCGATAACGATAGGCCCCGCGCCGATGACGAGGATGGAGTGGGTGTCAGCGCGCTTGGGCATTAGTGAAAACCTCTCCGTCGCAAACGCCAAGAATTGTGCATGTTTCAGCCAAAGGCCCTGTTTGCAGCGTCACGTCTAGAAGTTCGAAAAGACAGCCTGACTCGGTCGCGATTGTTTCTGACTCGGTCGCTAGGCGCATTACACTTTCTCTCGTGAGTGGACGCAAGACATGCATGTAAATCCATGCAAAATCGTCGGGCGCATCACCAAAAAAGCCCTTCTCAATTAGCTTTGGATGAGCGAGCTCCAAAGAAGCGATTTCGCCTACAAAATTCGCGATAAACTCGTGGTCAGTCGACAAATTTTCGCCATGTTTCTCAAACTGAACGAGTAGGTCGTCTAAATGTGCTTGTACGTCCTGACGGGCCGTCTTCACTGCAGCCCCCCCACAAACCGCTCGAACAGATAGAAACTGTCCTGCGGCCCGGGGCTTGCTTCGGGGTGATATTGCACCGAAAACGCCCGCTTGTCCGCCATCTCGAAGCCGCAGTTCGATCCGTCGAACAGCGAGACATGCGTCACTACCGCGCCGTCCGGCAAACTCGCTGCATCGACCGCGAAGCCGTGGTTCATGCTGGTGATCTCGACCACGCCGTCGCTCAACCGCTTGACCGGATGATTGGCGCCGCGATGCCCCTGATGCATCTTCACCGTCCGCCCGCCGACCGCGAGCGCGAGCAATTGGTGGCCGAGGCAGATGCCGAAGACCGGTAGCCCTGCGTCCATCAGCGCGCGCAGCACCGGTACCGCGTAGACGCCGGTCGCAGCGGGATCGCCGGGGCCATTGGAGAGGAAGATGCCGTCGGGGGCAAGGCTGAGGATGTCTTCGGCGCTGGTGTCTGCGGCGACGATAGTGACGCGGGCTCCGGCCTTCACCAGGTTGCGGAAGATATTATGCTTCGAGCCGTAATCGATGGCGATGACATGGGGGCGCTTCTCCCTCTCCCCTTCAGGGGAGAGGGCCGGGGAGAGGGGCAGTCTGGCGGGCTCGGCGCCCACGCTCGCTGCGCTTCGCTCTGTCCCCTCTCCCAACCCTCTCCCCTGAAGGGGCGAGGGCTTTTCGGCATACCCAACCCCCAAAGTCCAGACCCCGCCATCCCATACGGTCCGCTCCATTCGCGAGACGACCTTGGCCAGATCCATCCCCTCCAGCCCCGGCCAGCCGCGTGCCTGCCCCAGCAGCGCATCGACGTCGAACACGCCATCGGGCGCGTGGGCGATCACCGCATTCGGCGCGCCGCCCTCACGGATACGCCGCGTCAGTGCGCGGGTATCCACGCCCGACACGCCGATCAGGCCGTTCGCCGCCATCCAGTCGTCGAACCGTTCGGTGGAGCGGAAGCTCGACGGCGCGGTGACATCCTGCCGGACGATACAGCCCACCGCGTGCGGCTTGTCCGCCTCGACATCCTCGGCATTGGCCCCGACATTGCCGATATGCGGGAAGGTGAAGGTGACGATCTGCCCGGCGTAGGACGGGTCGGTCATCACCTCCTGATAACCGGTCATCGCGGTGTTGAAACACACCTCGCCGACGCCTGCGCCCGCCGCCCCGAAGCCGCGCCCCCACAGGATCGTGCCGTCGGCGAGGACGATGACGCCGGTCGCTCCGTTCGGCGCAGCGTTGGGCGAGGCTTTCGCCATATCGGGTGGGCTCCGTTCGAAATGGGGTGCGCGCGAATCATGCGGCTAAACGGCCAGACAGCTATGCCCGATCCGGTTGACGCACAATCTGGCGAAAAAACTTTATGTCGGCTAGGTTACACGCTTTCCAAATCGACGAAAGACCAGCGCCATGATTCGCGACGACCTGAAAGTTGCCCAGATCACCGCGATGAAGGCCGGTGAGAAGGACCGGCTCGGTACGATCCGCATGATCCTCGCCAAGGTGAAAGACCGCGACATCGAATTGCGCACCGCGTCCGCCCAGCCCGACGATGACGCAATGCTGGTTGAGGTAATGCAGAAAATGGTCAAGCAGCGCCGCGAATCGATCACCATGTACGAGACCGGCGGCCGCCCCGACATGGCCGCCGTCGAAGCCGCCGAGATCGCGGTAATCGAGAGCTTTCTGCCGCAGCAGTTGAGCGAGGCTGAGACCAGCGCGGCGATCGAGGCGATCAAGGCGGAACTCGGCGCGTCGGGCATGAAGGACATGGGCCGTGTCATCGCCGAACTGAAAGCGCGGCACGCGACGCAGCTCGACATGGGCAAGGCGAGCGGGCTGGTGAAGGCGGCGCTGGCGGGGTAAATCCGCGCATGACCCTAACCCCCCAATGGCTAGACGAACTACGCGCCCGCACGGTGCTCAGCACCCTGATCGGCAAGTCGATCAAGGTCACCCGCGCCGGCCGCGAATACAAAGCCTGCTGCCCCTTCCATAACGAGAAGACCCCCAGCTTCACGATCAACGACGACAAAGGTTTCTACCATTGCTTCGGCTGCGGTGCGCATGGCGATGCTATCCGCTGGATGACCGAGCAGCGCGGACTGCCGTTCATGGATGCGGTCAAGGAATTGGCGGCAACGGCCGGGCTGGAGGTTCCCGCCGCCGATCCCCGCGCCGCTGCGCGCGCCGAAGCGGCGGTGTCGTTGCGCGATGTTACCGAAGCGTCGGCTAACTGGTTTCGTGAGCGTCTGGCCGATGGCGAAGGGGCTGACGCTCGCGCCTATCTGCAAAAACGCGGGCTGAGCGCGGCCACTATCGCCACCTTCGCATTAGGCTACGCCCCCGATGAGCGCGGGCGGTTGCGTGAGGTGCTGGGCAAATTCGGCGATGACCTTGCGGTCGAATCCGGAATGCTCATCCAGCCTCCCATCGATGCGCCCGACGACGGCCGCGACGGTTTACCGTCGGGAAAGGCCAGACAGCAACGCGACGGTTTACCGTCGGGAAAGGCCAGACAAAAACGCGAGCCCTACGACCGCTTTCGTGGCCGCCTGATGATCCCCATCCGCGACGCACGTGGGCGGACGATCGCTTTCGGCGGCCGTATTCTCGGGACAGGCGAGCCCAAATATCTCAACTCGCCCGACACGCCGCTCTTCGACAAGGGCCGCATCCTTTACAATCTCGATCGTGCCGCGCCCGTTGCGCGCAAGGCCGACCGGCTGATCATCGTCGAAGGCTATATGGACGTCATCGCGCTGGCACAGGCGGGGATCGAGGAAGCGGTCGCCCCGCTCGGCACCGCGCTGACCGAGGCACAGATCGAGCTTGCCTGGCGGCAGGTGCCCGTCCCTATCCTCGCCTTCGATGGCGATGCAGCGGGCCAGCGCGCTGCGCAGCGCGCCGCCACCCGCGCGCTCCCCCTGCTCCGCCCCGGCCACAGCCTGTCGTTTTTGACACTGCCAGCAGGACAAGACCCCGACGATATCGTCCGCAGCGGCGGCGCGGCAGCGTTCAATGCGATCGCCGCGTCCCCTGCCCCGCTGGTCGATCTGCTGTGGCGCACCGCCTTCGAGGGGCGCGCCGATGAAACTCCAGAAGCGCGCGCCAATGTCCGCAAGCAGCTGTTCGACTGGGCCGACAGCATCACCGACCGCGACGTCGCCGCACACTATCGGCAAGCGTTCAAGGACCGGATCGACGACGCTTTCTTCGCGCCGCGCGCGCGCGCGCCACGCAATTTCACCCCCGGTCAGCGCGGGCCACGCGACCCGAACAGCCGCTTCGCTCCGCCCGAACGTGCACCGACCGCCAGCCTGCGCGACATCGGCCCAGCGATCGACGCGCAGCTTGCAGGTGCCATCATCGTCGGCTTACTGCGTTATCCGGCGAAGCTATCCGCCCATGCCGAAGCGCTCGCTGCGCTGCCCATCGCAAACCGTGACACCGCGCAGTTGCTCGCAGCACTCACAGATATCGCCTTCGCTGGCCAAGAAAAGCTTGATAGTCAGCGCCTGATGGCCATATTGGCGGACATGCCAGTGTATAATAAGGCACAAGAGCTACTCCGCGCCGACGCCATCCAGTTTTCCTTCACCAGAGGTCATGATTTTCCCGACGACGAGGACGGTCAGCGATTACGCGCCGCCGAGCAGCGGGCAATGCGCGATCTCGATGAGGCTATTTCCGCCGTCGTCGCTTGGCCCGAGGTGGAGCGCGAACTGGCGGCGGCGACGGAATCGATGCGGCATCGGCTCGACGCGGCGAGTTTCGACAATCAGCAGCGCCTGCTGCGCGCCAAAGCCGACCTCGCCGAACGGCTGTCCGGCCTCGGCGAATCGAGCCGTATGTAACACGGCGACACGATCTGACACCCGGTTGTGAAACCGGCACGCAAACCTTATCTGCGCCCCATGGGGCATCGGGAACTGGCATGAGCGAAGAAGAAGACATCGAAACCACCGGCGACGAGCCGTTGATCGACCTCAATGATGCGAAGGTCAAAAAGCTGATCGCCCGCGCCAAAAAGCGCGGGTACCTCACCTATGACGAGCTGAACGAGGCGCTGCCGCAGGATCAGATGTCGTCCGAGCAGATCGAGGACATCATGTCGGCGATCTCCGAAATGGGCGTCAACATCGTCGAGAAGGACGAGGACAGCGACGACGAGCCCGACGCCGAAGAGGCCGAGGACGAAATCGAGCCGGTCGGCGCGAACCCCGCGCTTGCCGCCGCACCTGAGAAGAAGAAAGAGGTCATCGACCGCACCGACGATCCGGTGCGGATGTATCTGCGCGAGATGGGCGCGGTCGAACTGCTCAGTCGCGAGGGCGAAATCGCCATTGCCAAGCGGATCGAGGCCGGCCGCGATACGATGATCATGGGCCTGTGCGAAAGCCCGATCACCTTCAACGCGATCATCGAATGGGCCAATGCGCTCAACGCCGGCGAGATGCAGTTGCGCGAAATCCTCGATCTCGAAGCGATGCTCGCCAAAGATCCGGTGCCCGAGAATCTCGACGAGAATGCCGAAGGCAGCGACGATGTCGAGATCTCCGAAAAGTCGGCTGGGCCCTCGTTCAAGGAGGAAGCCGAGCCAGAGGAAGCACCCGCCGACGGCGAAGACGAAGAAGACGGCATGACCGAGCGCCGCGCACGTCCTGCCTTCGAGGAAGAGGAAGAGGACAACACCCTTAGCCTCGCCGCGATGGAGGATCTGCTCAAGCCCGAAGCGATCGAGAAATTCGCCAGCATTACCGCGCTGTATCGCGATTTTTCCAAGCTGCAGAAGGCGCGTCTCGCCGCGCTGGGCATCGGCAATGATTATCCTGCCTCGCAGGAGCGCAAATATCAGAAGCTTGGTGACGAACTGACCGCCGAGGTCGAGAGCGTCCATTTCCACAACGCCAAGATCGAGTATCTGGTCGATCAGCTCTACAGCTACAACCGGCGCCTGACCGCGCTGGGTGGCCAGATGCTGCGTCTTGCCGAGCGCCACAAGGTGCCGCGCAAGGACTTCCTCGACCGCTACATCGGCCATGAGCTCGACGAGAGCTGGCTGGAGAGCGTCGGCAAGATCGACAAGAAATGGGCTGCCTTCGTCGAGCGCGAAGGCGGTGCGGTCGATCGCGTCCGCACCGAAATCGCCGAAATCTCGCAGTCGACCGGCATGGCGCTGGGTGAGTTCCGCCGCGTCGTCAACATGGTGCAAAAGGGCGAGCGCGAAGCGCGCATCGCCAAGAAGGAGATGGTCGAGGCCAATCTGCGCCTCGTCATCTCGATTGCCAAGAAATACACCAACCGCGGCCTGCAATTTCTCGACCTGATCCAGGAAGGCAATATCGGCCTGATGAAGGCGGTCGACAAATTCGAGTACCGCCGCGGTTACAAGTTCAGCACCTATGCAACCTGGTGGATCCGCCAAGCGATCACCCGCTCGATCGCCGATCAGGCGCGCACCATCCGTATTCCGGTGCACATGATCGAAACGATCAACAAGCTGGTCCGCTGCAGCCGCCAGTTCCTCCACGAGCATGGCCGCGAACCGACGCCCGAGGAAATGGCCGAGCGCCTGTCGATGCCGCTCGAAAAGGTCCGCAAGGTGATGAAGATCGCCAAGGAGCCGATCTCCCTCGAAACGCCGATCGGCGACGAGGAGGATTCGCATCTGGGCGATTTCATCGAGGACAAGAACGCGATCATCCCGGTCGACGCGGCGGTGCAGGCGAACCTCAAGGAAACCGTGACCCGGGTGCTGGCCTCGCTCACCCCGCGTGAGGAACGCGTGCTGCGCATGCGCTTCGGCATCGGCATGAACACCGACCATACGCTCGAGGAAGTCGGCCAGCAGTTCAGCGTCACCCGCGAACGCATCCGCCAGATCGAAGCGAAGGCGCTGCGCAAGCTCAAGCATCCGAGCCGGTCGCGGAAAATGCGGTCGTTCCTCGATCAATGACCTCCAGTTAGGGTTTGCCCCTAACAGGAATCGCCACATTCGCATTTCCGCCGCGCCACCCCGCTTTCATTGCGCGGAAGGGGCTGGCTCAATAATCTGAGCAAGGG
>JAYSZB010000096.1:0-7573 GCA_043727035.1 Sphingomonas sp.
CATACCTCTGGTGGACCTGTCGTTCTGCCAAGAGCGCAGCAGGGTAGCTATGTATGGACGGGATAACCGCTGAAAGCATCTAAGCGGGAAGCCTCCCTCAAGATAAGTCTTCATCGAGCCGTGATAGACCATCACGTTGATAGGTCGGATGTGGAAGTGCAGTAATGCATGGAGCTAACCGATCCTAATTGCTCTTTCGCGCATTGAGAGTCCCGCCATCAACGGCAGCCCTGCCCCTCTTTTTGAGGACAGCGGGTTATGTCGCTGGTGCGGCAATGATCTCAGCTTAAATACAGCATCGATTGCACAACAAACGAAACGCAGGGCGTGTCCGCACGCCCAGTCGCGCCGGCTCCATTGCTTGGTGACCATAGCGTCAGTGACCCACCCGATCCCATCTCGAACTCGGCCGTGAAACCTGACTGCGCCGATGGTACTACCGCTTAAGCGTTGGAAGAGTAGGTCGTCGCCAGGCATTGCAGCCGGCGCGCGCGTTTCGATTGCTGATACCATTCACTTTGCCAAGGGGCGTGATCCTAACCGGTCTCGCCCCTTTGGCGTTTTTGCCGCCAATGTGCGGTAGAGGATCGCGTAGAGCGGTCCATTCGATGGCGCGGGGTGGAGCAGCCCGGTAGCTCGTCAGGCTCATAACCTGAAGGTCGTAGGTTCAAATCCTACCCCCGCAACCACCGAACCATTGATTTAATTGGACAAATTGGACCCGCATGGCACCTGCTTCGCGGGGCGTTTTGCGTTCCATAAGCATATAACAAACAGAATTTCGTGCACTTCTGCAGAGAGTGCTCGTGCGGTCAAAAGATCATCCGTTTAATCTGTCAATCACGCCTGCGAACTCAACGCATCGAATGGCTGCGATGACGATGGGTAAGCGAATGCGAATTGGCAGAACGTGCGCGCCCAATTCCATACCCGCCCTGACACCAGTACCGCGAATGAACTTTGGTCCTTCGAGAGCTCCGCTCACACGCGCGCGGCCTTTCCTGGCCGTCCGAAAGTGGCAATCCATTGCCGCCAGCTGTGGCAATTGCGACGAGATGGGTGGTTCGGATGGCTGGCCGACAATGCCGTTCCGCGCGTGATGACTGGCACTGACGGATGATCGTGCTATCCGTAGCGCCAAGGACCGACAGCGATGAGCGTGCCGATGCGTATGTCGCTGCGGCAAAGGCAAGGCTAGCATGAATGCGGATTCCGCTAAGCATCGTTCTAACAGTGCTAACCGCTGTTGCGCCGCTAATGTGCACTGCGACGGTGCGCGCCGAATCATGGCGTGCGCCGCTCGACGAGACCCAGCTTACCGATGAACAATTGGCTGAAACTTTCGATACCGCAACAGAGCTGGCGGCTATCGAGCAGGCGTTCAGCGGCGACCGCCCCGGCGACGGCCTATCGCGCTGGCGCGACCTGTTTATGCGCAGCCGCCACCAGCTCGGCGATCGGCAACGCAATGCGGGCGATGCGCGACGCTATCTTGGCGTCTGGTCGGCGGGTGTGTGTCGTCAGGCGCTCGCCAGCGATGCCAGCTACGCTGCCGATCTGTCCACCGAAACGACGGCGATGGCAGCACAGCAGTATTTGGCAGCAGGCGATGCCGCGCTAATCGATGCGCAACTGACGGTCGGTGAGATCGCGGTGGTCAAGGGTCACTTCGATCATGCCGCCTGGATGTTGGTCATTGCTCGCCGTATCGCTGGCGGGCGGATGGTTCCCGCTGCACAGCATCGTGCCGAAGCGTTGCGCGCTACCCTGCTCGCCGAACGCGGACGTGTCGATGAGGCGCTGGCACTGCGCGCGACCCTGCCCGGCTGGTCCGCTGCCGATCGCATCGGCGCCGGTCTTTGCCGTATCGACCACGATCTCGCAAATGCTCGCGATCTCGCACGGGTCGACCGGTGGGATGGTGCAGCGGCGGCGCTCTCTCGATGGCGAACCGGGACTATCCCTCAGCAGGATACCGCCGCGCAATCGCTCCTCGCTGCGAGCATAGCCGCCGATATAGCCATCGCGCAGGGCGATGACTCAAATGCCGAGAGGCTGGCAAACTTGACGCTCGAACGTTCGATGGCCTGGGCCCCAGAGACGGTTTTCGCCATTGCCGCCATTGATCAGCTTGGCCGCGCCGCCAGCATGCGTGGTGCAACGGCTGATGCTGAGCAACTGACCAGCCGCGCGTTTGACATGGGCAGCTCCTATTTCTCGGATAACACGCACGCCGATCAGCAGCGCCGCGCGCGCTGGCTAGTCAGCGCACGACTGGCGCTCCACACGGACCGGGCCAGCGCTGCACTGGCCGCGGATGCGTTGGCCGACAACGTCTATCGCATCGGAATGGCGTCGAGCAGCGCCCCTGAGGCGCGTCGCATCAGCGCGGCGTTGGCCGCGATGCGCGGTGATTTCGGCCTATATCTCGACACCCGTCCCGATGACGCATCGGTCAATGATGCCCAGTCGCTGTTCACCGCCATGCAGCGCATCATCAGCGGCGGCAGCGACCGTCCCTTGATCGAGCGGCTGGCGCGCGGCGAGGCGGAACGCAGCAACTCGGCCACAGTCGCGCTTTTCCGTCGCCGCGACGCGCTAGCACAGCGCGCGATCGATCCTGCGGCTGCCATCATCGAAAGTCCGGTTGCATCGGACCGCCACAGTCGTCCAATCCGTCTCGACGGGCTCGATGATCCCCTTACCGATCTGCAACAGGTGGAAGAGCAGATTGCTGAGCTGGCTCCAGACTATGTCTTCGACGCCGCCGTCGATCCGGTAACCATCGCAGCGACGCAGGCGCTGCTCACCGTAGACGAAGCTCTGCTGCTGGTCGCGCCATCAGCCCATTCCACGCATGCGATGCTGGTGACACGCGACGCCGTGCGCTGGCACCGCAGCCCGCTCGATCGTACTGCCGTCACTGATCGCGTCCGCCGTCTCCTGTTCGATCTCGGTGCCGATGTAGACGTGTCTGCGGCGCAAGTGGCGCAGTGGCAAGAACAGGGCGGACGCGGCTTTCCATACGCGCGCAGCACAGCATTCGAACTCTACGGCGAACTGGTTGCCCCGTTCGAGGCTGACCTTGTCGGCAAACGGCACCTGTTCGTTGCCGCCAGTGGCGGGCTCGAGCGGCTACCATTCGCAGCGCTGGTTGTCGCGCCGCCGCAGGGTGCAGATGGCGATCCACAAGCACTGCGGTCAACGGAATGGCTCGCCGACCGCCACGCCGTCGTTCAATTGCCCTCGGCGCAGGCGCTGCATGCACTGCGCCGACATCGCACCGGTGCGCAGCGGGCGACGCGTACCAGTTTCGCTGGTTTCGGCGACCCTGTGCTCGAGGGGCGCGCGCAGCAACGCGCCGGGGGGCGTGGTGTGCAACGCGGACGAGCGCCCGATAGGTCGACCAGCAGTTATGGCGCGGCGCTACCAACCAGCGCGCTCGCGGATGTAACCGCACTCAAGGCACTGGCACGGCTCCCAGGGACCGCGCTCGAACTGGCCAGTATGCGTGCCGCATTGGGTGCTGACCCAGCATCGCTCCACCTCGGGGCGGCAGCGACCGAGCGCACTGTGCGGAGCGCCGACCTGTCGTCGGTAGCGATCATTTCGTTCGCCACCCATGGCCTGCTCGCGGGGGAGCTTGACGGGATGTCTGAGCCCGGCCTTGTCTTCACCCCGCCGCGCGAAGCCAGCGCAGACGACGACGGTCTTCTGACTGCATCTGAAATCGCTGGGCTTCAGCTCGACGCCGACTGGGTAATCCTCTCGGCCTGCAACACAGCTGCAGGTGACGGCAGCGCTGGATCGCCTGGACTTTCGGGGCTCGCACAAGCTTTCTTCTTCGCCGGAGCTCGCACCTTGCTCGCTTCTCACTGGCCGGTACGCGATGATGTCGCTGCGCAGCTGACCGTGCGCACTGTCGAGATCCAGCGCGACAATCCTGGCGCCTCACGCGCCGAAGCGTTCCAGCGCGCGATGCGCGAAATTCGCAATGATGTCAGTCACGACAGCAGCATCGACACCTGGGCGCATCCCAACGCATGGGCAGCCTTCACGCTCATCGGTGATGGAGCGCGGTAAGCCTTGCTATATATCGACAATACCGTTCGATTGCCCCCAAAACAGCACGCATTTGTCGAGTAACCCCATGTCGAAAATCGTAAACGGCTCTAGCCTTCAGCCGATCTCTGGTGGTGCCCCGAAGCAGATTGTCCTGCTTTTGCATGGCTACGGATCGAACGGAGCCGACCTCATTTCGCTTGCACCCCACTGGCAGCAGGCAGTGCCAGACGCGCTTTTTCTAGCGCCCAATGCACCGCAACGGGTCGGCAATCTGGCGTCTGGATTTCAATGGTGGCCTCTTCGGGCGTTCACGCCCCAAGCCTTGGCGGCCGGTGCCGCATCGGCAGCTCCAGCGATCGATACCTTCATCGACCGCAAGCTGAACCAATATAATCTCAGTGACGCAAACCTCGCGATTGTCGGGTTTAGTCAAGGGACGATGATGGCGCTTCACGTGGGGTTGCGCCGTCGACAACAGGTGGCCGGGATACTCGGCTACTCAGGCATGCTCACTGGCGCAGCCGAACTCGCGCATGCACGGATTGGCAAACCGCCCGTGCTGCTAATCCACGGCTCAGCTGATCCGGTCGTGCCAGTGGCAGCATTGCATATCGCGGAGAGCACGCTGCGCAAACTGGGGATCAATGTAACCGCGCACGTGTCTCCAGGAACTGGTCATACGGTAGACCCCGTTGGCCTCCACCTAGGGGCAAAATTTGTGGCCGATCTATTTGGAATGCAAACTTAGCCATTGGCAAGATTGACTATCTTCCGGCTCGGAATACCCCACTTCGTTGGCAATTCTTCGCAGTCGCTCACCAGCCGCGACTGCCTGGTGTATCATTGGACGGTCCGGCAAGCACCGGCGTAGAAGGCGACATGATCGCGTGGCCTGGAAAAAGCAGGACACGGGGGAGGGTAGCTCCAGCCCACGCGGGGTATGACGACATCGCAGTGCGTCGGGCGGCAAAGACGCCGATGACGATATCCGACATCTCAGGAATCCGGCCCGTCAGGGTCAGCATGGTTTCGCGGTCGACCTCGATGACGTCTCCATCCTGAGCCGCGCGCATTGTCGCTTTTCAAATTTTTTCGCGTGACACAGCAACTGCCATGGCTCGGCGCTGCCGCTGATGCGTTGTTCGATCCAATCCCCACTGCTGGCCGCTCTGTCTTTGGCAGATTTCGGCCAGACATATCTTCGATTGGAGAATGACGATGGCCAAGCAGAACCCCGCTACAGCAGACGCGCCCAAGGGCGATCGCGCCGATGACAAGTCGGCAGCAAAGTCGCAGAACCCTGCGCTCGACAACAGCCTCAGTGCCATCCGGCCCGGCATGGGCCAAGGCCCATCGGACGCGACGCACGGCAATGCCGGAGAAACGCATCAGCAGGCGGGCGACACACTGACGACGAACCACGGCATGGCGATCGGCGACAACCAGAATAGTCTGCGTTCCGGCGAGCGCGGCCCGACGTTGCTCGAGGATTTCGTCCTCCGCGAGAAAATCTTCCATTTCGATCATGAGCGGATCCCCGAGCGGATCGTACACGCGCGGGGTTCGGGCGCACACGGCACTTTTCGCGTCACCAAGGCTATTCCCGGCCTGACCAAAGCCAGCCTGTTCCAAGAGGCGGGAAAAGAATGCCCGGTATTCGTCCGCTTTTCCACCGTCGCGGGCGGCGCGGGGTCGGTCGATACCCCACGCGATGTGCGTGGTTTCGCCGTCAAGCTCTATACCGACAGCGGCAACTGGGATCTGGTCGGCAACAATATCCCGGTGTTTTTCATTCAGGACGCGATCAAATTTCCCGATCTGGTCCATGCGGTGAAAATGGAGGCCGATCGCGGCTATCCACAGGCGGCGTCCGCGCACGACACATTCTGGGATTTCATCGGGCTGATGCCCGAATCGATGCACATGATCATGTGGGCGATGTCCGACCGGACGATCCCGCGCAGCCTGCGGATGATCGAAGGGTTCGGTGTCCACACCTTCCGGCTGGTCAATGCGGCGGGCGAGGGTCGCTTCGTCAAATTTCATTGGAAGCCGGTACTCGGCCTGCAATCGACCTGCTGGGACGAGGCGGTCAAAATCGCCGGTGCCGATCCCGATTTCCATCGCCGCGACCTCTATGAGGCGATCGACGCGGGCGACTTCCCGGGGTGGGACCTCGGCATCCAGGTGTTCGACGAGGCGTTTGCCGCCAAGCAGCACTACGATGTGCTCGACGCGACCAAGCTCATCCCCGAAGAGGATGTGCCGGTGCGGATCATCGGGCGGATGACGCTCAACCGCAACGTCGACAATTTCTTCGCTGAGACCGAGCAGGTCGCCTTCCTCCCCAGCAACGTTCCGCCGGGGATCGATTTCTCCAACGATCCTTTGCTCCAGGGACGCCTGTTCTCTTACCTCGACACGCAAAAGTCGCGGTTGGGCACGACCAATTTCCACCAGATCCCGGTCAACGCTCCCAAGTGCCCGTTCGCCAACTTCCAGCGCGACGGAATGATGCAGACGATGGTCCCGAAGGGCCGCGCCAATTACGAGCCGAACAGCCTGGGCGACGCTGGCGAGGAAGGCGGGCCGCGCGAGAGCGAGCAGGGGTTCCGCACCGTGGCGATCAACGATGAGCGCAACGACGGCAATGAGAAGCTTCGCATCCGATCGGACACGTTCGCCGACCATTATAGCCAGGCGCGGCTATTCTTCCGCTCGCAGACCGAAATCGAGCAGGCGCATATCGCGTCGGCGTTTACCTTCGAACTGTCCAAGGTCGCACTCGAGCCGGTGCGGCTGCGGATGCTCGGCAATTTGCGCAACGTCGACGAGGACCTGGCCAAGCGCGTTGCTGCGGGCCTTGCGATGGATCTGCCAGCGGCGAACAAGGCGGCCAAGGCACCGGTCGACATGAAGCCGTCCGACGCTTTGTCGATCGTCAAGCAGGGCGACCCGCCGATGACCGGGCGCACGGTCGCGATCCTGTTCGACGAAGGCTCGGACAAGGCCGCGATCGACAAGCTAAAGGGTGAAGTCGAAGCGGCCGGCGGTTCGGTGATGTTGATTGCGCCGAAAGTGGGCGGGCTGAAGGTCAAGGGCGGAATGCTCAAGGCCGATGGCCAACTCGCGGGCTCGCCCTCGGTGCTGTTCGACGCGGTGGCGCTCGTCCTCGCCCCGGAGGCGGCGGCCAAGCTTTGCAAGGAAGGCGCCGCTGTTCAGTTCGTGATGGATGCGTTCGGGCATGTGAAGACGATTGGCCATGACGCGGGCGCCAAGGCGCTGCTCGACAAGGCGGGGGTCGTGCCCGACGCGGGCGTGGTCAGCCTCGCCGACTTCGCCAAGGTCGCCCCGAAACGCCACTGGGACCGCGAACCCAAGGTGCGAACACTGGCCTAGGCCAGCGCCGCCTACGGCCACTTCGGTCGCAAGGCCGAAGGCGACTTCTTCCCGTGGGAAAAAACCGACCTCGGTGAAGATCTGAAAGCGGCGCTGGCCTAGGCCAGTG
>JAYSZB010000097.1:0-7563 GCA_043727035.1 Sphingomonas sp.
ACAGCCGCAGGGCGCCCGTCGCAGCCCGCGAGCAGCAGTGCGGCGAAACAGATCAGCATGGGCGCACCCCTCGGCATCCTAGTCGACATCCTCCACTTCGACCTTCTCGCCGGTCACGCGCTGCGAGAGCGCCGCCGCCATGAACGGATCGAGCGCACCGTCTAGCACGTCGGCGGGCGCGGTCGAAGTGGTGCCGGTGCGCAGATCCTTGACCAGCTGATAGGGCTGGAGGACGTAGCTGCGGATCTGGTGGCCCCAGCCGATGTCGGTCTTGGCCTGATGTTCGGCGGTCGCGGCTTCCTCGCGGCGGCGCAGCTCGGCCTCGTAGATGCGCGCTTTCAGCATCGACATCGCCTCGGCCTTGTTCTTGTGCTGGCTGCGCTGGTTCTGACAGGCGACGACGATGCCGGTGGGAAGATGGGTGATGCGCACCGCCGAATCGGTGGTGTTGATATGCTGTCCGCCCGCGCCCGACGCGCGGTAGGTATCGATCTTGAGGTCGCTTTCGTTGACATCGACGACGATATTGTCGTCGACCACCGGATAGACGCCGACGCTGGAAAAGCTGGTGTGCCGCCGCGCCGAGCTGTCATAGGGGCTGATGCGGACCAGCCGGTGGACGCCCGTCTCGGTCTTGGCATAGCCGTATGCGTTCTCACCCTTGATCAGCAGTGTCGCCGATTTGATACCGGCCGTTTCGCCCGACTGATGTTCGACCAGTTCCACTTTCAATCCGCGCCGTTCGGCCCAGCGCTGATACATCCGCAGCAGCATTTCGGCCCAGTCCTGGCTTTCGGTGCCGCCCGCGCCGGCGTGGATTTCGAGATAGGTGTCGTTGGCGTCGGCTTCGCCCGCCAGCAGCGCCCTGGTCTTGTCTTCGTCGGCACGCGCGGCGAGTTTGGCGAGGGCATCGACGGCGTCGTCAACCAGTGCGGTATCGCCCTCTGCCTCGGCCATGTCGGCGAGTTCGACGGTATCGGCCATTTCGCTTTCGATAGCGCGCGTGGCGCTGACCGCCTCATCGAGGCGGCGGCGCTCGCGCATCACCTCCTGCGCCGCCTTTGAATCGTTCCACAGGCTGGGGTCTTCGACCTTGGCATTGAGTTCGGCAAGCCGCACCAGCGCCGCATCCCAGTCGAGGAAGCGGCGGAGCAGCGCTGTGGCTGCCTTGATACGATCGACATGGCTTTGCGCTTCGGCGCGCATGAGCGGAAACTCCGGTGTGTGGATTGGAATGTTGCGGGCAAATAGGCGGCGTAGCGGTGCTAGTAAATCCCGCCGCTGCCCTGTCGATCGGCAAAGTCGCCCGGATCCGAACGCTGACTCGCAGCGCCGCCGCCTCGCGCGGCGGCGCGCGGACGCGTCACCGCACGCGGCTGCGGCACCTCGTCGCTGCGCATCGAGCGGCGCGGTTCGGTTTCGGCCTTGAACGCTTCCCAGATGATCGCGCCTTCGTTGGCGCTGTCTGGCCAGCCGCCATAGACGCGGCGACCGCTGGTGCGGTCGATGCGGACCATGCGGACGCCTTCGGGGGCGATGAACGGCAGCGGCGGCTGGCCGCGCACCGCGACGCGGGCGAATTCCTTGAACACCGGTGCCGCCAGCGTGCCGCCGAAGGCCGCCCCGCCCAGATTGCGCGGGCGATCATAGCCCAGATAGATGCCCGCCACCCATGTCGGCGTACCGCCAATGAACCACACGTCGGTCGGGCCGGTGGTGGTGCCGGTCTTGCCAAACAATGGCCGGTTAAGGTCGCGCAGCATCGTCGCGGTGCCGCGCTGGATGACGCCTTCGAGCATATGTACGGTCTGATAAGCGGTGATCGGGTCCATCAACTGGCGGCCCGTCTGGGCGAAACGCGGCATCGGCCGACCGTTCCATTCGGCGGCGTTGCAGCCCCGACAGGCGCGCCAGCGTACAGGGAATATCACCTGGCCGTTGCGGTCCTGGACATAATCGATCAGGTGCGGGCGCAATTCACGGCCCTGGTTGACCAGCATCGCGTAGGCGTTGGTCAGTTTCGATACCGTGGTTTCGCCAGCACCGAGCGCGAAGGCGAGATAGGGGCGATATTCGCCGATGCCCATCTGGCGGAAGGTCCGCACGACATTGGGCATCCCCGCCTGCGACGCGGCACGAACGGTCATCAGGTTGCGCGATTGTTCGAGCCCCCAGCGCAAAGTGCGCGGACCCGCCGCGCCTCCGCCCGAATTGCGGAAACATTTGCGGCCACCGGCGGACGTCTGATCATCGACGCAGAAGCTGCCGTCGACGATGATCGACGCGGGGGTCATGCCATTGTCGAGCGCCGTCGAATAGACGAACGGCTTGATCGTCGATCCCGGCTGGCGCTGTGCCTGCACCGCGCGGTTGAAGGTGACGAGGTTGGAATCGAACCCGCCCTGCATGGCAAAGACGCGGCCTGAAGACGGGCTTTGCGCGACGAACCCCCCGGAGATGCCGGGAATGGTCTTGAGCGAATAGGTGGTTCCGCCGACGCGTTTGACGAGGACGATGTCGCCCGCCTTCATCGCATTGAACGCGGTGCCACCGCCGATCGCCGCCATGCCGGCATAGCCCGACGGCAGCACGCCGGTGTCACCGCTGGGAAAGCCGATCTCGGCAGTCCCGCCTGCTTTGGACAGCACCACTGCAATGCGCCAGTCGTCGTAATCGATGGTCAAAAAAGTCGAGCGCAACCGGCTCGCCCACTCGTCATCGACCGGTATCGTATTGATCGGACCGCTCCAGCCGCGATTGCCGTGATAGCGGATCATCGCGCGGCGCATCGATGCCTCGGCGACATCCTGCAGATCGCCATCGTAGGCGGTGCGGACCCACAGACCTCCGCCATAGACGCTGTTCGGCCCATCCTCGGCATTGTCGCCGAAACGGTCGATCAGTTCGCGGCGCACTTCCTCCATATAATAGCCGCCGACGTCGGCGAACTGGCTGCCCCGGCTGGGCGCAAGGCCGAGTGGCATGGCGCTCGCGGCGGCGCGCTGCGGTTCGCTGATCCAGTCGGCGCGCAGCATCTCGCGCAGCACATAATCGCGGCGGTTGCGCGCAGCCTGCTCCTGCCCGCGTCGGCCATACCGTTCCGGTGCTTTTGGCAGGGTCGCGAGAAATGCGATCTGATGCAGCGCCAGGTCCGATGCGTCCTTGTCGAAATAGGCTTGCGCTGCCGCCTGCACGCCAAACGACTGGCGGCCCATGGGGATCTGGTTGAGATAAAGTTCGAGGATCTGCTCCTTGGTCAGCACACCTTCGATGCGAGTCGCCAGCAGCATTTCCTTGAGCTTGCGGGTGATGGAATATTCATCGCCTAGCAAAATGATTTTTGCCAGCTGCTGGGTGATCGTCGATCCGCCCCGTGCCCGTTCGCCAGTGCCCATTTTCGAGGCATAATCGATGATGGCACCGAAAAACCCCGGATAATCGACCCCGCCATGGTCGAAAAATGTCCGATCCTCCGCTGCAAGAAACGCGCGGATCATCAGCGGCGGAAATTCGTCATAATCGAGCTGAACGCGCCGTTCACGGGCGAAACTGTGCGTCGGCATCCCCGAAACATCGCGGACGATGCTGGGCAAAGGCGGCTGATATTCCAGCAGACTGTCGGCGTCGGGCAGGCCGCGCGCGATGAACAGCCATAGCGCGAACAGCGCCAGCAGCCCCGCGCCGACCAACCAGGTCAGCCGCCGGACCCAGCGTTTAGGCCATTGGCGATGCCACCAGCCGCGCGCCAAAGCGACATAGCCCCCGGCTTCGCGGGTCAGGCGCAGGCGTAGCGAGGTGGCAGCAGGGGCAGCGGGATCGGCCATGGTGCCGCCGCTCTAGCACAAAGTCGGCGGCTGGCGAGAGGGGGTGAATCGGGGGAAGCAATCGGTGCCGCTGCCCGCCCCGCTGCGACTAAGCTCACTGCGTTCGCCAAGTCTCGCTGCCCCTCCCGCAAACGGGAGGGGATGGCGCTGTAACTCCCCTCCCGCTTGCGGGAGGGGTTGGGGGTGGGCCTATCTGACCTCAGCGGCGCGCGCTCGTGCTGTCGCCTCCGGCTGCGGCGAGATCGCGGCGCGCGGTCTGGCGCGCGAAATGGGCCAGCACGCCCTGCCGCAAACCGCGCGCGATGGCCCGCTGACCCGCGCTACTGGCGATGCGCTCTGCATCGGCGGCGTTGCTGATGAAACCGGTTTCAAGCAGCACCGATGGCATGTCGGGTGCCTTGAGGACGACAAATCCGGCATGGCGCAGCGAGCCGGTGCGGAAGGGAATGTCGCTGGCGGCGTTGCGCTGGAGCGTGCGGGCAAAATCGACCGAGAGGTTCATCGTCTCGCGCTGGGTCAGGTCGATCAGGATCGAGCTGACCGCGTTCGTCTGGCGACCGAGATCGACGCCGTTGAGGATGTTCGAGCGGTTTTCCCGCGCGGCCAGCCGCTGCGCCTCGCGGTCGGACGCGACTTCGGACAATGTATAGATCGATGCGCCGGTGGCGCTATGATTCTCGGCGGCATCGGCGTGGATCGAGATAAACAGGTCGGCGCGCAGACGGCGGGCGATGCCATAGCGTTCCTCCAGCACCAGATACTGGTCGGAGTCGCGGGTCAGGGCGACGCGGACCCGGCCGGTAGCGACCAGCTCGTCACGGATCGCGCGCGCCATCGCCAGTGTCACCTGTTCCTCATGATGACGACCATCGGGCGAAATCGCGCCGGGATCATGCCCGCCATGGCCGGCGTCGAGCACAACCAGCGGCAGCGAACTGTCCTGCGGGCCATAGATGCGCGGCAATGCAACCCCGCTGCGGGCTGGGCCGATCGGCACCGACACCTGATAGCGGCGCGCTTCGCGCCGGGCCAGGTCCATGGTCGGCGCGCCGGCGGTGAGCGCAGCAAAACTGCGACGTCCGGCGCGCACCGCTTCGGCGAATTCGCTGTTGCTGGCTTCTTCGATGGCGATGGTCAGCCCCTGACCGTCCTCGGCACGATCGATGGCGCGGATTGCGGCGGGTCGATGCAGATCGAGGACGATCCTCAGCGCGCCACCGGCGACACGTCCCTGGCGAATGCGGCTGATCAGCGGATTGCTGGCGACCGAGACGCTGCCCGGTTCCGCCCCGGCGATATCGATCGCCACCCGCTGCGGCCCGTCGAGCGCGATCACCTCGGCCTCGCCCACCGGCCCGGCAAAGCGCAAGGTCAATCGCCCATCGTCGAGCGCCGCTGCTTCGAGCGAGCCTGCATGAGCGGGTGCCCAGATCAGGGCCACGAAAAAGGCGATCATCAGTTCGATCACCCGCGCCTTATGGCGCGGCTGACCCCCTGAGGTCCAGATGGTCATTGCCAAACCCCTCGTCGTCCCCGGTCACGATGTCCGGGTACAATGTGGATTTAGCGCGACTGTCCCAACTCCCGCTCAAGGAAGCCGGTTAACCGACCGTCAGCCCTGTTCGATTACCACAAGGCCTTCGGGCGTCATGCTTGCCCTGTCCGATGGGGGGTGCTAGCACGACGCGGATCGGACGGGGGTTCCGTTGCCATCTCGGGCACACCCCATGCCGGTCGACGAGACGAAGAGACCGGTCCGCAACGCATCGATGACGATGTCTGGACCGGTCCAGACCAGGTTGAATGTCCCATGACGACGACGCTTACCCATCGCGACCGCCCTTATCGGGTCGGCGCGTCGGGTGTTTTCGCGTTTCGCCCGGATATTGACAATTCCACAGCAACCGGGGCCGTGGCCAGTAACGCCAATGGTGCGCCGTGCACAGCACGCGCCCGCCGGTCCCCTGACATTATCGCGGCCGCCAGCGCTAATCGCGCCCGCCGCCGCGTCCGGAGTAGAATAGATGACAACGCGCATGTTGATCGACGCGCGGCACCGGGAGGAAACCCGGGTCGCGGTCATCAAGGGAAACCGCATCGAGGAATTTGATTTCGAGTCCGCCGAGCACAAACAGCTCAAGGGCAATATCTATCTCGCCAAGGTCACCAGGGTAGAACCGTCGCTGCAAGCGGCCTTCATCGAATATGGCGGCAATCGCCATGGCTTTCTGGCGTTCAGCGAAATCCATCCCGATTATTACCAGATCCCCAAGGAGGATCGTGAGGCGCTGCTCAAGGAGGAGGCCGAACACGCCGCCGCCGAAGCCGCGATGCGCGCCGAAGAGGATATCGAAAGCCTCGACGGCGAAATCGAGGACATGGCCCCGCCTGCCTCGATCGGTGACGATGACGATGGTCTCGACGATGACGCGGATCATGACGACGACGAGCGCAGTAACGAAGAGCGCGACGAGGATGAGAGCCACGACGACGAGCAGGGCGAGGCCGGAGGCGACGAGTCGAACGGAGCCGAGGGCGGCGCGTCGGGCGGCGCTGGCGAAGACGGGCGCGGACGCCGCGACCGCAACGGCAAGCGCGGGCGCGGTCGTGATGGCCGCAGCGGCGGACGCAGCGGCGGGCGCGAGCGCTCGGACCGTGACGAGGCGGTAGACTTCCGCCGTTCGTTGCATCGCCGCTACAAGATCCAGGACGTCATCCGCCGCCGTCAGGTGCTGCTGGTGCAGGTGGTCAAGGAAGAGCGCGGCACCAAGGGTGCGGCGCTGACCACCTATCTCAGCCTGGCCGGACGCTATTGCGTGCTGATGCCCAATTCGAGCCATGGCGGCGGCATCAGCCGCAAGATTTCGAACGGCGCCGACCGCAAGCGGCTGAAGAGCGTCATCGACGATCTGCAATTGCCAACCAGCATGGGCTGCATCGTCCGCACGGCGGGGCTGGAGCGCACCAAGACCGAGATCAAGCGCGATTTCGACTATCTGGCGCGCCTGTGGGACGAGATTCGCGACAAGACGCTGGGCAGCGCCGCGCCGGCGCTGATCCATTCGGACAGCGACCTGATCAAGCGCGCGATCCGCGACATCTACAACAGCGAGATCGAGGATGTCTCGGTCGAGGGCGACGAGGGCTATCGCGCCGCCAAGGACTTCATGAAGCTGCTGATGCCCAGCCACGCGCGGCGGGTGAAGCAATATTCGGATCCCGTGTCGCTGTTCCAGCGCTATGGCGTCGAGGATCAGCTCGGCGCGATGTACCAGCCGCTGGTCGGGCTGAAATCGGGCGGCTACCTCGTCATCAACCCCACCGAAGCCCTGGTGTCGATCGACATCAACTCGGGCCGGTCGACGCGCGAGCATAGTATCGAGCAGACCGCGCTCAACACCAACCTCGAAGCCGCCTACGAGATTGCCCGCCAGTTGCGCCTGCGCGACATGGCTGGCCTTGTCGTCATCGATTTCATCGACATGGAAATGGGCGGCAACGTCCGCAAGGTCGAGCGGGCGATGAAGGACGCGCTAAAGAACGACCGCGCGCGCATCCAGGTCGGTCGCATCTCGGGCTTTGGCCTGATGGAGATGAGCCGCCAGCGGCTGCGCACCGGCGTACTCGAAGCCTCGACCAAACCGTGTCTGCATTGTGAAGGCACCGGGTTGATGCGGACCGCATCGTCGTCGGGGCTAAGCGCGCTCAGGATCATCGAGGATGAGGCGGCGCGGGCTCG
>JAYSZB010000098.1:0-7535 GCA_043727035.1 Sphingomonas sp.
TGTCAGTGCCGCCCGAGACGATGTCGAGGCCGGTCTCTTTCAGGCTCTCGGCCAGCGCCTTGGCATTGGCGACAATGTTCCTGGCATAGACCTTGAAGTCAGGCCTCAGCGCCTCACCGAAGGCAACCGCCTTGGCAGCGATGACATGCATCAGCGGGCCACCTTGCAGCCCGGGGAACACCGCCGAATTGATCCGCTTGGCCAGCGCCGCGTCGTTGGTCAGGATCATCCCGCCACGCGGCCCGCGCAGCGTCTTGTGCGTTGTCGTCGTGGCGATATGCGCGTGCGGGAATGGCGAGGGATGAACGCCCGCCGCGACCAGTCCGGCAAAATGCGCCATATCGACCATGAACAGCGCCCCGACATCGTCGGCAATCGCGCGGAAGCGGGCGAAATCGATGATCCGCGGATAAGCCGAACCCCCGGCGATGATCAACTGCGGGCGATGTTGTTTGGCCAGCGCCTCGACCTGATCATAATCGATCAGATGGTCTTCGCGGCGCACACCATATTGGATGGCATTGAACCACTTGCCCGACATCGACGGAGCCGCACCATGGGTCAGGTGTCCACCAGCATCGAGGCTCATGCCGAGGATCGTCGCGCCCGGCTTGGTCAGCGCCAGCATCACCGCGCCATTGGCCTGCGCCCCCGAATGTGGCTGGACATTGGCAAAACCGCAATCGAACAACGCCTTGGCCCGCTCGATCGCCAGCGTCTCGACGACATCGGACGGCGCGCAGCCCTGATAATAACGGCGGCCCGGATAGCCTTCGGCATATTTATTGGTGAAGACAGATCCCTGCGCTTCGAGCACCGCCTTCGAGACGATGTTTTCAGAGGCGATCAACTCGATCTGATATTGCTCACGGTCCAGCTCGGCCTTCATCGCATCGGCGACGGCGGCATCGACGGTGGCGACGCCATCGCAGAAGAAACCGGCCGAGCGGATGGCGGGGCGCTTTTCGAGGGTGTCGATGGTCATGCGGATGCTCCTGCGCAAAATGGTTCGCCCAGCTTGGCGACGCGGCGGACATGGCGGTCGCCCGCAAATTCGGTGGAAAGAAACGCCGTGACACACGCCTTGGCCATTTCAGTTCCGGTCAGCCGCGCGCCGATGGCAATGACGTTCGCGTCATTATGCTCGCGGGCAAGGCTTGCGGACAGTGGCTCGGAGACCAGCGCGCAGCGGCAGGCGGGGTTGCGGTTGACCGCGATGGATATGCCGATACCCGTGCCACACAGCGCAATACCGTGCGTTGCTTCGCCGGCCGCGACGGCCTGTGCCAGCTTGTAGCCGAAGTCGGGATAATCGACGCTGCTCTCATCGTGCGGACCAAGATCGGCAACCTTGTGCCCGTCCTCACGCAGCCAATCAATCAGCGCAGATTTCAGCGCGAACGCGGCATGATCGGAAGCGATGGCGATACGCATGGCGGCAGGGCGTCTCCTTGGCCGCGCATTAGGCGAGGGGGCCAGGGATTGCCAGAGAGGATTGCCGCTGCCGGGCGTTACCTTTTGTTTACCGGCCAGTGCGACAATTGCGCGATGATGGTCATCGCTCTCAAGACGCTCGGCAATGCGATTGTGCCGCTGGGAATCGCGCTGGCCGTGCAGCTCGCGGGATAGAAACATCGCGAGCGTAATTAGAGACTGCCCCTAATTACCATGCGCCTCCCCGCTAAGAAGCAGCTATGCCCGCACCATGAACCTCATCCTCTCGATCCTGATGCTCGGCGGCCTCGGCCTTATCGCCGGAGCATTGCTGCTGGCAAAGCGCGGCGAGCGCAAAAAGGCGCTGCTGATGCTGATCGCCGCACTGGTGATGTTCGCCAACGTCGCGCTGCTGGTCGTGCCGCTCGACGATGGGCGGACGCCCGCCGAGGCGGTGCGCTAATCCCACCTCCCTTGGAGCGAGTGGCTCGAGCTCACCGAATCGGCGAATTCGGTGACAGCCGCATATCGAGATAATTATCCACCGACTTCATCAGCTGCTCCAGCTCATGCTCAAAGAAATGGTTCGCCTTGGGGATTTCGTCATGATGGACGGTGATGCCCTTTTGCGTCCGCAGTTTCTCGACCAGCTTGACCACCGACGGCGGGGTGACGATCTCGTCGCCCATGCCGTTGACAATGATTCCCGACGACGGGCACGGCGCGAGGAAGGTGAAGTCGTACATATTGGCCGGCGGCGCGACCGAGATGAAGCCGCGGATTTCCGGGCGGCGCATCAGCAATTGCATGCCGATCCACGCGCCGAAGCTGAAGCCTGCGATCCAGGTGGTCTGCGCCTCGGGATGGATGCTCTGGACCCAGTCGAGTGCTGACGCCGCATCGCTCAATTCGCCGATGCCATTGTCGAACACGCCCTGGCTGCGGCCGACGCCGCGGAAGTTGAAGCGCAGCGTGGCGAAACCGCGTCGCACGAATGTCTTATAGAGCGCCTGGGTGATCCGGTCGTTCATTGTGCCCCCGCCCTGCGGATGCGGATGGAGGATCAGCGCGACCGGCGCGCGGGCGCGCGGCGGGGGTGAGAAGCGGCCTTCGAGACGGCCCTCGGGTCCGGGAAAAATCACGTCGGGCATGGTGGCGCACTTTCGATTGACGAGAGACTCGCACGGGCTGGCGAGTGAAGGGCCGGGCCTATATAGGCTTGAGGTGAAGAGTGCAACTTTTGCGAATCATTCGCAATAACTCGCTAACATGCGATATGCCTGATGATGAGGAAGTTCCCGGTCCGTGATCTACCTCGACTACCAAGCCACCACTCCCCTTGCCCCTGAGGCGAAAGATGCAATGCTGCCTTGGCTGGGCGGGCCAGAGAGCGAGGGCGGTTACGCCAATCCGTCGAGCCAGTATCGCAGCGGACGCGCCGCATCGGTAACGGTGGAGATGGCCCGCGACGCCGTCGCAGATCTCTTGCCGCCGGGCGGACGGGTGTTTTTTACCAGTGGCGCGACCGAGGCGCTGAACTGGGCGCTGTTCTGCGGAGCGCGCATCAAACCCGGTGGAGTGGCCGGATCGAGCATCGAACATGCGGCCGCTTTGCAATGCCTCGACGCCCTGCATGCGCAGACGATCCCGGTCGATGGCGACGGGCTGGTTGCCACGCCGGTGGAGAACGAACTGCCCGAGCAGGGCGTTGTTGCGCTGATACTTGTTAATAATGAGGTCGGCACGATTCAGCCGGTCGAGACCTATGCCGAGGCGGTGCACGCTCGCGGCGGCCTGCTGCTGTGCGACGCGGTTCAGGGCTATGGGCGGATGGCGATGCCGACAGGCGCGGACATTATCGCCATCTCTGCGCACAAGATTCACGGACCCAAGGGCATCGGTGCCTTGTGGCTGCGCGACGGCATCGATCTGCCGCCGCTGCTGCTCGGCGGCGGACAGGAAATGGGGATGCGGTCCGGTACCGTCTCGCCCGCACTCGTCGCGGGGTTCGGCGCAGCGGCGAAGCTGGCGGCGGCACGGATGGACGCCGACGCCGCACATGTCGCAGGGTTATGGGACATCGCGCTCGAAGAAATGGAGGGATGGACGATCAACGGATCGACCACGCACCGCTACAAAGGCAATCTCAACATCCGCCGCAAGGGCATCAATGCGACGCGGCTGTTGTCCGACGCCCGCGCCATCGCCTTCAGCCTCGGCAGCGCTTGCGGCAGCGGATCGGGGCGGAGCAGTCATGTCTTGCGGGCCATGGGGCTCAGCGAGACACAGGCGCGCAGTTCGATCCGCCTCGGCTGGGGGCGCTACACCAGCGAGGCGGACTTGTGCGCCGGGCTGGGGGCGATCAAGGCAGCGGCAGCTTTGCAGGGGATAGAGCCATGATCCGCGCCACTTTCATCCATACCGACGGCAAGGGGCGTACCGTGGCCGAGGGTGCACTGGAACAGAGCTTGCTCGATGTCGGGCAGGCGTCCGGAATGCCGTTGGAGGGAACCTGTGAGGGGCAGATGGCCTGCTCCACCTGCCACGTCATCGTCGATGCCGGGGATTTCGCCCGCTTGCCGCGCGCCAGCGAGGCCGAGGAGGATATGCTCGATCTGGCAACCGGCGCGTGCCGCACCAGTCGCCTCGCTTGCCAGATCAAGTTGGGGGACATGCCCGACGGGATCACTGTGCGGATACCGGCGGAAAGCAGGGATATGCAGGGGCTTTAGCCAGCCGGTTGCAAAATGCTGCTCTTCCCGCCATATGCCCGCCCGGGAGTCGGGCGGACGCAGTCTTCGCCAACCCGGTCAGGTCCGGAAGGAAGCAGCCGCAACGAATTCGCTGCGGGTCGTTCCGGCTCCCACCCCTCACCCTTCGACAAGCGCCGGTCGCGCTCCTATGACGCTTCGGTGAGCGACGAATCCGAATCCCTTCATGACGAACCGCTGATGCCGGGGATGAACTTGCCGGTAGTTCCAGCACCCGCCGCGACCGGTGCGGCATACCGCGTGCTTGCGCGCAAATATCGACCGCAGACCTTTTCCGAGCTGATCGGTCAGGATGCGATGGTGCAGACGCTGGCCAACGCCATCCGCCGCGATCGGCTGGCGCACGCATTCTTGATGACCGGCGTCCGCGGGGTCGGCAAAACCTCGACCGCGCGGCTGATCGCCAAGGGGCTGAACTGCATCGGTGCCGACGGGCAGGGCGGGGCGACGATCGATCCGTGTGGGCAGTGCGATCCCTGCATTGCCATTGCCGAAGGGCGGCACATTGATGTGATCGAGATGGATGCCGCCAGCCACACCGGCGTCGACGATGTTCGCGAGATCATCGAGGCGGTACGCTATTCGGCGGTGTCGGCGCGCTACAAAATCTACATCATCGACGAAGTTCACATGCTGTCGAAAAATGCGTTCAACGCTTTGCTGAAGACGCTCGAGGAACCGCCGCCGCACGTCAAATTCCTGTTTGCCACAACCGAAGTCAACAAGGTGCCGGTGACGGTGTTGTCGCGATGCCAGCGGTTCGACTTGCGACGGATCACGCCCGAGCTGTTGTTCGATCATTTTGCCCGCATCTGCGGTTTTGAAAGCGTCGAAGCCGAAGAACGAGCGCTGCGGATGATCGCCAGTGCTGCCGAAGGATCGGTGCGCGATGGCCTCTCCATCCTCGATCAGGCCATCGCCCATGCCGATATGGATGGCGCAGCGCGGGTGACGGCCGATCAGGTGCAGGACATGCTCGGCCTGTCCGATGGCGGCGCAACCCGCGCGCTGTTCAGCGCACTGCTCGGTGGCGAACCTGGATCAGTCATCGATCACGTCCGCAGCCAATATGCGCTGGGCGTCGAGCCACTGTCGATCGTTCGTGGCCTCATGCACCTGTCGCACGGCGTCGCGCTCAACAAGGCGAGCCGCGCCGACGATCCCGCTCTGCTGCCCGATGACCGGGAGGCGATTGCCGGATGGACTGCGGCTATGGGCATGGCGCGCATCCAGCGGCTTTGGCAACTGCTGCTCAAGGCGCATGACGAAGTTGCGCGCGCCGCATCTCCGTTGGAGGCCTTGGAAATGGCGATGCTACGCATCCTCCATGCTGGAACGATGCCCGATCCCGATGAGTTGGCGCGGTTGCTGACCGAGCGCGGCGGGGCGGAGATTGTTCCCGCGCTGTCGGCGTCCGCCGCATCGCAACCTGCGCCGTCCGTCCAACGGACGGAGGGCGTCGATATCGCGCCCGTGCCAAACGCCGCCGAACCCGACGGTTCGATGACTATCGAATCTATCGCATCAACCCTTTCCGGCGGCGGTGAGCTAATGCTCGGCTCGCTTTTGCGCCGCGAAGGCCGGCTGGTACTTGTCGCAAACGACCATCTGGTGCTGCAACGCTGCGCCGGCATTGGTGTGGCGGAGGCGGCGCAAATTGCCGCAGCCTGGCAGCGGGCGACACGAACGGTGCTGGTGGTGGAACTTGCCGACAGCGGCGGAGCGCCCACATTGAGCGAACAGGCAGCGGCAGTCGATGCTGCGCAGGACGAACTGTTGCGCCAGCATCCGCTGGTCAAGGCGGCGTTCGCGGTGTTCCCAGATGCGGAACTGGTGCGGATGCCGCGAGCGGCGCATGGACAATGAGGAGACCGACATGAAATCGATGGAAGAAATGCTGGCCGCAGCACAGCAGGCCGCAGAAACAATACAGCAGCAAATGAGCGATGCTCAGGCCAAACTCGATACGATCGAAGTCGAGGGCGTGTCGGGCGGCGGGCTGGTCAGGGTCCACGCCACCGCCAAGGGCCGCATCCGCCGCGTCGAAATCGACGAGAGCCTGCTCAGCCCGTCCGAAAAGCAGATGGTCGAGGATCTGGTGACGGCGGCATTCAACGATGCGCGAACCAAGGCGGATCAGGCGAGCAATGCCGAGATGTCGAAACTGTCGCAGGGTCTGCCGCTGCCGCCGGGCTTCAAGCTGCCGTTCGGCTGAGGGATTGAAGCGCGCGGCACGGACCGCCATATCTTCATCAGCAATCGCGCTCAGGCTGAGCCTGTCGAAGCCCGGTCTCCAACACCTTTCGACAAGCTCACAGGTGAGCGCATTTTCAGGCGGGTCGCCATGACCCCGGAGTATTGATGACCATTTCCTACCCCCTCCTCCCCTTGCGCGACATCGTCGTCTTTCCGCAGATGGTCGTGCCGCTTTTCGTGGGCCGCGACAAATCCGTCGCCGCACTCGAACGCGCGATGGCCGGCGACAAGGATATTTTCCTCGTCGCGCAGCTCGATCCGGCCGAGGACGACCCCGATGCCGACGATCTCTACGATCTCGGCGTCATTGCCAGCGTGTTGCAACTGCTCAAGCTGCCCGATGGCACCGTGCGGGTGCTGGTCGAGGGGCGTCAGCGCGCACGGCTCGACACGCTGACCGCGCACGACAGTTGGGTCGAGGCGGCAGTGGTGGAGCTGGACGAGGACGCGCCTGACAGCACGGAATTGCAGGCGCTGATGCGCACGACCATCGACCAGTTCGGCGAATACGCCAAACTCAACAAGCGCTTGCCATCCGAGACTGTGACGCAGGTCGAACAGCTCGACCGCGCCGGGCAAGTGGCGGACACCATCGCCGCCAACCTCAATGTCAAGGTTTCTGATAAGCAGGCGATCCTGATCGAGGCGGATTTGACCAAGCGGCTGGAAATGGTGCTGGCCTTCATGGAGGGCGAGCTTGGCGCACTGCAAGTCGAGAAGAAAATCCGTGGTCGGGTCAAGCGGCAGATGGAGAAGACCCAGCGCGAATATTATCTCAACGAGCAGCTGAAGGCGATCCAGCGCGAACTCGGCAACGAGGGCGAGGACGGCGGCGACGAATTGGCCGAGCTGGCGCAGAAAATTCGCAAGACGCGGTTGTCGAAAGAAGCGCGCGTCCGCGCAAACGCCGAGCTGAAGAAATTGAAGGCGATGGCGCCGATGTCGGCCGAAGCGACCGTCGCGCGCAATTATCTCGACGTGCTGCTAGGCTTGCCGTGGGGCAAGAAGAGCCGCGTCAGGCGCGACATCGCCGAGGCGCAGGCGGTGCTCGACGAGGATCATTACGGGCTCGAG
>JAYSZB010000099.1:0-21299 GCA_043727035.1 Sphingomonas sp.
CTCGCTGCGCTCGCCACCTCCCCGTGCCGGGGAGGTTCTTATGATTCAATCCTCGTCGTCGTCCCAGTCTTCGTCCTCGTCGTCCCAATCCTCGTCCTCGTCATCGGCGGGGGCGTTGGCGGCGCTACCCTCGACGACATCGGGCTCCAGTTCCTTGAAGAAGGCCTTGAGGTCGATCACCTGATGCACCGCGCGCTTCAGTTCAGCAGACAGCGTCCCCGCCAATGCCGCCGCCTCGACACGGATACCGCGACGGCGCAGCTTGTTGGCGAGGTAACTGAAATCGCCGTCGCCGGTAACCAGCACGACGACATCGGGCCGCGCGTCGATCGAGAATTCGAGCGCGTCCATCGCCATCAGCATGTCGATATTGGCGGCGAAGCGTGGCGGATCGTAACCGAACAACTGCTTGCCGCGCCAAGCGACGACCATGATGCCGTTATTCTCGAGCGCCATGCGCAGCCGGTGCTTGCTGTCATAGGCGCGTGCCCAATTCTCCGGCATATCGTCGGGGCGGCGTTCGGGCGGCAGGCCGAGATAGACCACCATCTCGACGATTTGCCGGTGCCCGCCATCGCGCAGCCAGTTGCGCAGGGCGACGATATCGGGGCGGAATCCGGCGGCGCGTGCGCCCTTCTGGAAATTGGCTTCATCGACGAAAATCAGCGTACGCATGAACGGCTCCTTTGAAAAAAGCGATATGAGACAGATCCGTGTAGCCGATGCGCGGCGATTGAGAAGCAGTCTTGCATTGACTAGTAGGATTTTGCGCGCGACTTCATCCCTATGTCGAGCGGAAAAGGGGTTAAGCATGAGTGCACCGACATTGTCCGAAACGCTGTCGCGCACCATCGTCGATCCGGTCGCGTTCCAGCAGGCGACGCCGATCGACGAGGCGTTCACTGAAATTCGCCGCGACGCGCCGTTCGCGATGACGGCGGAAACGGAATACGCTCCCTTCTGGGTCGCATCGCGCCATGCCGATGTCATGGAGATCGAGCGGCAGGGGAACGTCTTTTTCAACGAGCCGCGCCCGACGGTCGTCTCCCCCAAAGAAAGCGAGGGCGTCGTCCGCTTCCTCACCGGCGGCGAGGCCAATCTGATCCGCAGCCTCGTTTCGGTCGACGGGGCCGAGCACAAGGCGCTGCGCGGCGTGGTGTTTCCGGCGATGACTCCGCAGGCAGTCCGCAAGATGGAAGCCCAAGTGCGCGACATCGCTAAAGTCTGGGCGCAGGACATGATCGACCGCGCGCCGGAGTGCGACTTTGCCGAGGAGGTTGCCTTCTGGTATCCGCTACGCGTCATCATGACCGTGCTGGGCGTGCCGCAGGAGGACGAACCGTACCTCATGAAGCTGACGCAGGAGCTGTTCTCAGCCGGCGACCCCGAACTCAACCGCAACAAGGCCGAAGTGACCCCCGCCGAGGCGCTGCAACAGTTGGTGCAGACCAACGCCGATCTCGAAGCCTATTTCGCCGAAGTGACCAAGCGGTTCCGCAGCAGCCCCGACGACGCCAAGGTCAATTCGCTGATCGCCAATGCGACTATCGACGGCGCGTATCTCAATCACCGCCAGATCATGGGTTTCTACATCATCGCCGCCACCGCCGGGCATGACACGACATCAAACACAACAGCGTCGGCGATGGCGTCGATCGCCGAGCGACCCGAACTATTGGCACGTTTGCAGGCCGATGCATCGCTGATGGGCCAATTCGTCGACGAGAGCATCCGCTGGGCAACGCCAGTCAAGCATTTCATGCGCACCGCAATGGCCGATGTCGAGGTCGCGGGGCAGCAGGTCAAGCAGGGCGACTGGCTGATGCTGCCCTATCAATCGGCCAACCGCGACGAGGCGGCGTTCGACGCGCCGTTCACCTTCGATATCGACCGCAAGCCCAACCGCCATGTCGCCTTCGGCTATGGCCCGCATGTCTGCGTCGGCCAGCATCTCGCGAAAATGGAGATGCGGCTGTTGTGGGAGGAATTGCTGCCGCGCCTGTCCTCGCTCGAACTGACCGCCCCGCCCGAGCTCACGCGATCCAATTTCGTCTGCGGGCCAAAGCATGTGCATGTCCGCTTCGAGGTGAAATAACTCCCCTCCCGCCTGCGGGAGGGGTCGGGGGTGGGGTTGTCGATTGCAGCGCCGTGCCAGCCGGAGGGGCCCACCCTAACCCCTCCCGCAAGCGGGAGGGGGATTGGAGAATAGGATGACCGATCAACCTTACTCGATCTGGCAGTGCCTCAACTGCGGCTATGTGTACGACGAGGAGGCCGGTGATCCGTCCGAAGGCCTCGCCCCCGGCACCCGTTGGACAGACATTCCCGACGACTGGATTTGCCCGCAATGCGGCACCGGCAAGGACGAGTTCGAGATGGCGGAGGTCTAGGGCCAGGTTGTCGAGGCAGGAAGGGAAAGCGGGTAAAGGTTAAAACGTCACAAAAGTTCAGGCCCGATGATACGTTGGCAGGCAGTTCAACGTAATATTGTTACTTTCAAGCGTATTTTTATGTCTCGAAAGGGCTTTCTTGCTCGCGACGTCGGTGCCAAGGCTGGGTCGGTCTTGGGTTCACGCGGAGGTGCTGGGGCCCCGGGGGGCGGTGGCTTGGGTTGTGCTGTCCTTCGGCAGACGGTGCGATGCTGCACATGGGGCACGGAGGCGCATCGCGGACGACAGTCTCTGCGTCCTCTGCGCCTCTGCGCGAAATCCCTGCCGCGTTGCGGACCACGGCGCGCGGCCGCCCGTCGGTCTACACTAATTGAACACATCCGGATCGACAGGCGCGCTCCCCGCCAGCCAGGCGACCGCATCGGGCCGGAACAGCATGTATATGGCGTAACCCTGCAGCGCGGTGACGACGAAGGTGAACACCAGCGCCAGGCCGTCTGGCATCATCGGATTGGCGAGCGACAGGAGCATTACGACAAGGCCGAGGGCGAACATTACGACCAGTATCCATTTGGCGACATTGCTGGCACGCCACGCGATAAAATACCACAACAGCAACGGGATCGCGAAGCTGAAAGCCATGGTCGTCAAGAGGAAGCCGTTGCCCAAACCGGCTGCGGCAACTTCAGGGCTTGCCATCATGTCCTGCGTCTGGTTCCAGCTGAGCACCGCATTGACAAGGCCCAGTGCCATGGCGCCAAGATAGAAACGTTCGAAAGCGATGATGGATTGCGGGCGCGTCATGTTCGTTATCCCCCTGACGATATGCGGGTCAGGCTAGCGCTCCCGCGGTGGATGGCAAGTTGCGCTTGTCATGCGTGCCGCACGAGCGGGCGGTCGATCAGGACGGCGAGGAGGAGCGCGGGGCCGCCGTGCGCTTCCCAGGCGTGGTTGGTGCCGCGCTGGATGACGACCTGGCCCGGCTTTATCCGCGTTTCGCTGCCTTCGAGGATCAGCGTAACATCGCCCGAGAGCAGGCAAATGATGTCGAGGCTGTGGGTTTCGTGCATCCCCTGGTGGCGGGTCTGGTCGATGATATGTGCCTCTCCGCCGATGGTGGCGAAAGCGGCGCGGGTGGCGGCGTTCAACGTCTCGCGCGGGACGCCGGGCGGGGTCGGCTGCATGACGAACCAGCGGACCTGGGCATTCCCGGGACGCGGGCCGAGGATCGCGGTGCTGTTGCCAAGGTCGGCATGGTCCATCGGGTCGAGCGTGCCGGTGGCCACATCCTCCCATATCTCGAACAGGCCGCCAACGTTTGGGTCGCCCGCGAGCGCCGACGGGCCGCCGTCGAGGATGATCACTGAATTCCCATCGGCATCGTCGCCGGTGATGATGCGGCGCATTGCGGATTTGAAATCGGTCATGGCTGGTTTCCTCCGGCGGTCGATCGTTCGCGCATTTCCTCCTCGACCACCTTGCGTAGCGCGGCGTTGATCGCGGTCTGATAGCCGCGCTTGCCGCCCGCCTGCGTCTTGAACCAATGGATCAGGTCCGCATCGAGCCAGAGCCTGACAGTCTTTGTTTCGATATTGGCCGAGCCCGTCATGCGAGCTTCACCGTCTCAAAGCGGATCCGCAGTTTCGTCCCCGTTGCCGCCGCCAGTTTTTCGAGCGTTCGGGTCGAGGGCATGGAACGGCCGCTTTCCATGCGGGCGATAGCGCTTTGGCTGGTGCCCATGCGCTCCGCCAGTTCGGCCTGGCTGAGATTGGCTTTTGCCCGCACATCGATCAGTTGCGAGGCGAGCGCGAACTCATCCTCCAGTGCATCATAGGCCTTCATATATTGCGGGTCTTTGTGCCATTCATCGAACAGCTCTCGAGCGGGGATGAACTTACGTTTCATGCCACATCCTTTGCGCGCCGGAGCGCAATTTCAATTTCACCCCCAGGCGTTTTTTGCGTCTTTTTGATGAAGGTCCGCAATACGACAACCCGTTTGCCCGCCACCGTCAAGTAGAACGATCGGGCGACGCCATCGCGCCCGATCATCCGCATTTCCCAAATCTTGCCCTCAATATGCTTCACATAGGGTTCGCGCATTCGCTCGAGCCCGTTCGCTTCGATCATATTGACGATACGTTCGAACTTTGACCGCATATCGCGTGGAAGTGCCTGCACTTCTGCGATGGCCTCATCGCTATGGAAGCCGACCGTCCACATGGCAGACGTATATCGTTTTTGATATGGCTTGTCAATCATGCTCCCTGTCGCCTGCGCCCATATAGAGTTCGCGGCCGGTTTCCTTGAAGACTTCGGACATGTGGGCCATGCCTGCTTCTGCTTCGGCAAGCTCGACAGGCCCACCCCCGGCCCCTCCCGCAAGCGGGAGGGGAGATGCGGCGATGAAGCCGGTGGTCTCCTGGTTTTGCAGGCGGGCGAATTCGCGGACCTCCTGGCTGATCTTCATCGAGCAGAACTTCGGCCCGCACATGCTGCAGAAATGCGCGGTCTTGGCGCCTTCCGCTGGCAACGTCTGGTCGTGATATTGTTCGGCTGTGTCAGGATCGAGCGACAGGTTGAACTGGTCGCGCCAGCGGAATTCGAAGCGGGCTTTGCTAAGCGCGTCGTCGCGGACCTGTGCTGCCGGGTGGCCTTTCGCCAGATCGGCGGCGTGGGCGGCGAGTTTGTAGGTGACGACGCCGACCTTGACATCGTCGCGGTCGGGCAGGCCGAGATGCTCCTTGGGGGTGACGTAGCAGAGCATCGCCGTGCCGTACCAGCCGATCATCGCCGCGCCGATGCCGCTGGTGATATGGTCGTATCCAGGCGCGATGTCGGTGGTCAGCGGCCCGAGCGTATAGAAGGGCGCTTCGCCGCACACTTCGAGTTGCTTGGTCATATTCTCGCGGATCTTGTGCATCGGCACATGGCCGGGACCCTCGATCATCACCTGCACATCGCTCGCCCAGGCGCGGTGGGTGAGTTCGCCGAGCGTGTAGAGTTCGGCGAACTGCGCTTCGTCATTGGCGTCGGCGATGCTGCCGGGGCGCAGGCCGTCACCCAATGAATAGGCGATGTCATAGGCCTTCATGATTTCGGTGATGTCGTCGAAATGCTCGTAGAGGAACGATTCCTTGTGGTGGTAGAGGCACCATTTGGCCATGATGCTGCCGCCGCGGCTGACGATGCCGGTGACGCGCTTGGCGGCGAGCGGCACGTAAGGCAGGCGGACGCCGGCGTGGATGGTGAAATAATCGACCCCCTGTTCGGCCTGTTCGATAAGCGTATCGCGGAAGATTTCCCAGGTCAGGTCTTCGGCGACGCCGCCGACTTTTTCGAGCGCCTGATAGATGGGGACGGTGCCGATCGGCACCGGCGAGTTGCGCATGATCCATTCGCGGGTGTCGTGGATGTTGCGACCGGTGCTGAGGTCCATGACGGTGTCGGCGCCCCAGCGGATCGACCAGACCAGCTTGTCGACTTCGGAAGCAACGTCGGAGGCGACCGCCGAATTGCCGATATTGGCGTTGATCTTGACGAGGAAATTGCGGCCGATCGCCATCGGTTCGGATTCGGGGTGATTGATGTTGCTGGGGATGATCGCCCGGCCGCGCGCGACCTCGTCGCGGACGAATTCGGGGGTGACATAATCGGGGATGCTCGCGCCGAAGCTCTCGCCGTCGCGGGTGTAATGCGCGAGGCGGGCACGGCCGAGATTCTCGCGCTCGGCGACATACTCCATTTCGGGGGTGATGACACCTTGCCGGGCATAGTGCATCTGGCTGACGTTCGCGCCTGCACGCGCGCGCAGGATGGTCTTGCGGGTGTTGGGGAAAGCGGGGACGCCACCCGAGCGGTCGGGGCCGAGCTGGCCGTTATCCTCTGGCCGCACCTCGCGCTGCGCCGCTTCCTCGACGTCGCCGCGCCCGCGAATCCACGGCGCGCGCAGTTCGGCGAGACCTGCCTTGATATCGATGGTGACCGAGGGGTCGGTGTATGGCCCGCTGGTGTCATAGACGCGCACCGGTGTTTCGCCCCCCGCCAGATCGATCTCCCGCATTGCGACGCCGAGCGGTCCGACGTGCACCTTGCGACTGCCCCTGATTGGGCCGGTGGTGACGGCCAGCGCATGTCCGCGCTGGTCGCCATCGTGCGGAATGTCTCGGGCTTCGGTGCGGGCGGGGATGTCTGCCATCAGTTTTCTCCATGTCAGGGAGAAAACGGACTTCGGGTGAAGAGCCGCCCACTCCCTACGCCGGTGTCAGCCGGATCAGGTTCAGCGGGTCGATGGCTCCTGCCACCCTCTCAAACGCAGTGACGGCGCTACCCCGGGGATATGCGAGACGATAGGCGAGTGCCAACCCTCAGTCCAGCAGGATGAGGAGGGCAATCGCGACGGCATTCAACGCACCACATATTGCATGTTGCGCACCGGGTAGCTGCCACTCAGCCGGAAGGATAGCGGCGCGCCCGACAGCGGCGCTGCGCCAGAGGCGGCGGCGCGCTGGACATGCATGTGCAGATGCGGCTCTTCGCCGCTGCTGGTGCCGACGCTGCCGATTGGCTCGTCTCGCGCTACGCGCGTTCCGACGGTCGGCAGAATGCTCCCTTGTTTGAGGCCACCGAGTACCACGGCGAGCCCGGCACAGCGTAGCACGACATGATTGCCCAGCACTCCGGTCTCCGCAAACCCTGTCACCGGCAAATCAGCCTGGTCGTCGACCACCGCCTGCATCGTACCGCTGCACGGCGCGACGACAGTGGTGCCAGCCATGCGATAGGCGGACGGTTCGGCAGGTTGACTGAACGGTACGGCAGCATGGGTGCGGAATCCCCACCTATCGATACGAACCAGATCGACCGCGCTGAGCTGTGAATTCGACACCATTGCGTCGGCATGCGGGTTGAGCAGCCTGTTTGAGCCACCCGCCGTCACCAGATAGCGGCCTTCGAGAAAGGGCAGCGCCAGATCGACAGGCGGGCCGGGCGGCGTCCGCCCGCTCATGCCCTGCCCTGCCACCCACCCTGCCGCCAGCGTGGCGGCGAGGCACAGTGCCCGCGCCAGCCAGCCAACGGCACCGACTTGTGCTGGCTGCGACTGGCGCGCCAACGGTCGCAGCGCGACGAATAGCGCCGCCAGCAGCAACAGCCCCAGCGGAACGACTATCAGGCGCGGCAACAACAACCATGTCCCGACAATTGCGGCGGCAAGCAGTAACGCGACCGCAGCCAAGGTGCGCAGCAGCAGGTCGACAGAGGTGACCGGCCTGCCAAAGGCGAGCCAGACAATGGCGAGCGGCGGCGCGAGCAACTGGACGAAGAGGAAGGGGCTAACGGGAATCACTCCATGGTCAGTGTCCCGAGAGGCACGTCCTATGCCGCGCAATGCAGGCAATCGCAACGGCGATGCTGCCGCACCGGCGAAACACATGTACATTTTCGTCCTACCGCTCACGTAAACGTCAACCAGCGCTGGACAGACATCATTTGCATGCGGATACTCCTGACGACCGATAAGGGGAGAAAGCGATCGTGGCATTGCCGCATGTATGCATCATCGGCGCGGGTTGCTCCGGCTTCACCACCGCCAAACGGCTGGCCGATCACGGCATCCCGTTTACCGTCTATGAGGCGTCGGACGATATCGGCGGGAACTGGTATTTCGATAATCCGAACGCCATGTCGGCGTGCTACACCAGCCTGCATATCGACACGTCGAAGTGGCGGCTGGCGTTCGAGGATTTTGCCGTTCCGGACGACTGGCCCGACTATCCGCACCATGCGCAGTTGCTCCAGTATTTTCATGACTATGTCGATCATTTCGACCTGAGGCGGCGCATCCGCTTCAACACGCGGGTCGAGAAGGCCGAGCGTCTGGAAGGTGGCGGCTGGGCGGTGACGCTGTCGACCGGCGAGACGCTACGCTACGATGCGCTGGTGGTGGCCAATGGCCATCATTGGGCGGCGCGGATTCCCGAGTATCCGGGAAGTTTCGACGGGCCGCAGATCCACAGCCATGCCTATCGCTCTCCCTTTGCGCCGATCGATTGCGTCGGCAAGCGGGTGCTGGTGGTCGGCATGGGCAACAGCGCGATGGACATCGCCTCCGAACTGTCACAGCGGCCGATCGCCAGCAAGCTGTTCGTCTCGGCGCGGCATGGCGTTTGGATTTTCCCGAAATATCTCAAAGGCCAGCCGATCGACAAGAATCCGGCGCCAGCGTGGATGCCCAAGGCGATGCGACAGTGGCTGGGCGGGCGGATGATCAAGGGGCTGGTTGGCAAGATGAGCGACTATGGCCTGCCCGAGCCGACCATCGGGCCGTTCGAGAGCCATGGTACGGTGTCAGGCGAATTTCTGCTGCGCGCGGGATCGGGCGACATCATGATGAAAGTCGGGATCGAGCGGCTCGATGGCGACGGTGTAGTGTTTACCGACGGGTCGCGCGAGGCGGTCGATGCGATCGTCTGGGCGACGGGTTATGACATTAAATTCCCCTTCTTCGACGATCCCGATTTGCAGGCCGACAGCGACAACCGCCCGCCGCCGCTGTTCAAACGGATCATGAAGCCCGGCGTGCCCGACCTGTTCTACATGGGCCTCGCCCAGCCGCTGCCGACTCTGGTCAATTTCGCCGAGCAGCAGAGCAAGCTGGTCGGGGCGTTTCTGGCGGGCAGCTATGCACCGCCGCCCGAAGCCGAGATGCACCGCATCATCGCGGCCGACGAGGATTATTACACCGGCGGCTATTATGCGGCGCGGCGGCACACCATCCAGCTCGATTTCGACCATTATGTCCGCGCGTTGAAGAAGGAATTGGCGCGCGGTGCGAAGCGGGCTGCGGCGGCGGGGAATGTGCTGCCGGTGGCGGGGCGGGTGGCAAAGGAGGCTTAAATGCGCGCGCTTGCGAGCGGGCGTATCAATGTGTATAACTTTCCAGGAGGATGCACATCATGCGGACCAATATTGAAATCGACGACACATTGATGGAGCGGGCGATGAAGGCCACCGGACTCAAGACCAAACGCGCCACGGTCGAGGAGGCCTTGCGTCGAATGACACAGATCGAGGCGCAGAAAGATATTCTCAAGCTGCGCGGCAAGATCAATTGGGTCGGCGATCTCGACGAAATGCGCCGGGACTGATGATCCTCGTCGATTCGAGCGTCTGGATCGATTTCTTTCGTGATAAACCCACGCCGCAGGTGGACAGGCTGGTCGGACTTATCCAGTCTGTGAAACTCGCCATGGCAGATCTGGTGCTCGTCGAGGTTCTTCAGGGCTGCAACGCAGACCATGAGTTCAATCGGGTGCAACGATTTCTCGATGTTTTGCCCATAGTTCCCATTTCCAACGAAGCCATCGCCGTGCAGGCCGCGCGCAACTACCGCACCCTGCGTGCGCGCGGCATCACCGTCCGCAAGACCATCGACACGCTGATCGCCACGCGCTGCATCGTCGATGGTCACGCCCTGCTTTACTCCGATCGCGATTTCGATCCGTTCGTCGAGCATCTGGGGCTGGAATCGGCGATGATAGGGGAATAGCATCGGCAACAGCGCTCGACAGCGGTGCGAACAGGAGACAGCCATGGCCACCGTCATCGAAGAGCGTGCGATCAATCCGGTCGATGTCAGCGCCAACGCGCTCTATGTCGAGGACCGCTGGCGCGAGCCGTTCGCCAGACTGCGCGCGGAAATGCCGGTCAGCTGGTGTGCCGACAGCCCGTTCAGCGGCTATTGGTCGGTGGTCACCCATGCGCTCGTCCAGGAGGCGGAACTGCGCCACGATGTCTTCAGCTCGCGCTGGGACAAGGGCAACATCACCATCGCCGATTCGGTCAATGAGATGGCCTTCCCCAATTTCATCGCGCAGGACCAGCCGATCCATACCGCCCAGCGCCGGGTAATCGCGCCCGCATTCAACCCCAGCCAGATGGGCAAGCTGGACGTGCTGGTGCGCGAGCGCACCAAGGCGTTGATCGACGGCCTACCGCTGGACGAACGCTTCGACTGGGTCGAGCGCGTCTCTATCCCGCAGACGCTGGGAATGCTGTGCCTGTTGTTCGACATGCCGTTCGACGAATGGCGCGACCTGAAACGCTGGTCGGATTTTGCCAGCGGTGTTTCCGCCGACAATCTCAACGATGACTATCGCGCCGAATTCATGGTGCAGATGGGCGACATGCTGGCGCGGTTCGACCGCGAACTGGAGGCGCGGCGCGCGCTGCCGCCGACCGACGATCTGCTTAGCCGTATGGTCCACAGCGAAGCGATGGGCAATATGGAGCCGATCGAGCGCATCGCCAACATCGCGCTGCTGATCGTCGGCGGCAACGACACGACGCGCAATTCGATGAGCGGGCTGGTCGAGGCGCTCGATCGCTATCCCGACCAGCTCGACCGGCTGCGCGCCGACCCGTCGCTGATCCCGAACGCCGCGCAGGAAATCATCCGCTGGCAATCGCCGGTGACGCACATGCGCCGCACCGCGCTCGCCGATACCGAGCTGGGCAAACAGCGCATCCGCGAAGGCGAGAAGATCGTGCTGTGGTATATCTCCGCCAACCGCGACGAGAGCGTCTTCCCCGATGCCGAGCGCTTCGACGTCGGGCGTGAGAACGCCCGCCGCCACCTCGCCTTCGGCCACGGCATCCACCGCTGCGTCGGCGCGCGGCTGGCCGAAATCCAGCTGGCGACGCTGATCGAGGAAATCGTCGCCCGCCGCTATCGCATCCGCCCCGACGGCGCGCCGACGCGCCTCGCCAGCCCGTTCCTGCATGGGTTCACGGCGATGCCGGTGCGCATCGAGCAGGACTGATCCGCATGGGCTTGTTCGGACCAACGCGTCCGCTGGGCAAGGATGAGCTGGAATGGCAATTGGCCGCGTTCCAGTGGTTGCTGGCTGAATTCGGCGGAGTCGAGGCGCATCGCGAGACGATGTTGGTCAATCCCGAAGGCGATTATTTCGCCGATTCGAAGCTGACCGGGGAGGCGCGCGGCGAGGAGCTGTTCGCCGAGGTCAAGGCGATTGCCGGGATGGAGCAGTGGCCAACCCGGCTGGTCGCGCGGCAATCACCCAAGGGCAGCTATCAGGTCAACGCGCAGACGTTTGTCCAGCCGGTCGGCACCGGCGCGGCGGGCACCTATCAGTTGCTGCCCGCCGACAACGGCGGATGGGTGGCGGAAATCCGCTACGATGTCGGGCTGGTGTCCGATCCGGGGGCGCTGGTCGCCACCTTCGCGCATGAGCTGGGCCATTATCTGCTGAGCACTGCGCGCCACAGCTTCCCCGGGGGGGAAGATATGCACGAGTTGCTGACCGATCTGACCGCTGTGTTCATGGGCTTCGGCGTGTTTCTCGCCAACAGCGCGCGCGATTATAATGCGCAGCAGCATATGTGGCAGACCCGGCATCAGGGCTATCTCAGCGAACGCGCATTGGTGACCGCGCTGGTCCTCAACGAGCTCGTCGCCGGGCGTGATCCGCGTGCGGCCCGGCCCTTCCTCAAATCCTATCTCGCGCAGGATCTCAATCTCGCGCTCAAATGGTTCGACCGCCGCGATGTCCATGCCGATGTCGCAGCGATCGATCTCGCCGATTTTGGCGTCGCCCTCTGGGCACAAGCCGACGACCCGAGCTGATTATTCCGCCGCCTCCGTAACGCGATCCTCCGCGCCCGCACTCTTCCGCTGCCCGTCATAAACAAATTCTGCGCCGTCCAGATCGATCTGCGGGAAGGCATCGCGTTCCGCCCAATAATCCTGATTGTGGCGCCAATCCTCCTTGGCACCGCGGCGCGGCATCTTGTCGAGATCTCGGACCAGATAGCCGGGATTGAAATTGTCGCGCTCGATCCAGTCGAGGATCGCCATCCCCTCATCCTCGGGGCGCAGCGCAACCTCCACTTTGCGCGCGCCCTTCGCGTCCATGTGGTTGAGCAGCCCGCAGATGAAATCGCCCATCATATCGACCCGCAAGGTCCAGCTGGCGCGAAAATAGCCGAACACCCAAGCCATATTGGGTACGCCGGTGAACATCATGCCGCGATAGGTGACGGTATCGGCCCAGTCGATGCTGCGCCCGTCGACGCTAAACGGGATGCCGCCCAGCACCGACAATTTGAAACCGGTGGCGGCGATGACGATGTCCGCCTCCAGATGCTCGCCGCCTTTCGTCAATATGCCGGTTTCGGTGAAGCGATCAATCTCGTCAGTGACGACGCTGACGCGCCCGGCGACGGCGTGCTGGAAGATGTCGCCATTGGGGCAGAAGGCAAGCCGTTGCTGCCACACGCGATAGCGCGGGGCGAAATGCGGTTCGAACTCGAAATCGGGCTGGCCGCTGAAGGCGCGCACCAGCTCGCGCAATTCCTCTGTCACAAGCTCCGGCTCCTCCTGGCAGCGGCGGGTCAGCTGGTCCTGGTCGTACATGATCTGCGCGCGCACCACACGGTGGATGGTCGGCTCGTCGATACCGCCGGCGCGCAATTTGTCGGCGAGCTCGTTCTTGTTCTCGCTGCAAAAGAAATAGGTCGGCGAGCGTTGTAGCATTGTGACATGCGCTGCGGTTTCCGCCATTGCCGGGATGACGGTAGCGGCGGTCGCGCCCGATCCGATGACGAGGATGCGTTTGCCGGCATAATCGGTTGCCGGGTCCCATTGCATCGCGTGGACCAGCTGGCCGCGATAATCGGCCATGCCTGCCCAGTCGGGCAGATAGGGATCGGTGTGGCTGTAATAGCCCTGGCACATCCACAGGAAATTGCAGGTGAAATGGACCGTAGCGCCATCGGACTTGCGTTGCGCTTCGACCGTCCAGAGTTTGTCGGCGCTCGACCAATGGCAGGCCGTGATGGTGTGGCCGTAGCGGATATGCCCGCCGATGCCATTTTCCTTGATCACCTCGCCCATATATTTGAGGATCTCGTCTGCCGTGGCGATGGGCGTGCCGACCCATGGCTTGAAGCGGTAGCCAAAGGTGTAGAGGTCCGAATCCGATCGCACACCGGGATATTTATGCGTATCCCAGGTCCCGCCGAATGTGTCCTTGGTCTCTACTACGAGATAGGTTTTGCCGGGGCATTGCTCCTGCAAATGATAGGCCGATCCGATCCCGGAAATGCCCGCGCCGACGATGATGACGTCGATATGGGTGGTCTCGCTCGCCGGAGCGAAGCGCTCCGATACTGCCGGCTCGGCCATCTCTCTTTCTCCCGCTGTGAACTTCTGTTGGCATGCATGATGCCACAAGCGCACCTTACCGCAAGCGCAAGCGAGAGAATTGACCGCAATCAAATGCGCAGATGCCTTCAAAAGGCGAAGGTCACCCCCGCCGCCGCGAACCACTGGTCGCGATCGCCGCGGATGCTGACGATGGGGCTATCGGCGGCGTCCTCTAGCAACCGCGAATAGCTGCCGCCGACGAACAGGCCGAGGCCGCCGTCGCGCAGATCGCCCGACAGGTCATAATTGAGACCGAGCGACGCCGAAGCGTTCTTCCAGCCGCCTTCCGCTGCGAAAGTCGGCAGACCGCTGGCGAGCGTTCCGGCGGGCGTGACGCTGAAGAAGCTGTCCATATATTCGTCCGACGCATAGGTTGCCTCGAACGAGACGAAGGCGAACAGCGCCGTGCTGAGCGGGGTGGAGTATCCGAGCGACGGGGTAATCAGCGTGCCATCATGTTCATCGCTGACGTCGGTGATGACATCGACGCGCGCGGTCAGCGTATCATAGGGATTGAGCACGCCGCTGAGGCCGAGGCCGACAAAGCCACCGACTTCGATGGCGACATCCTTTTCACCGAGCGCGCGCACGACGGGGTCCTTGATCCGCCGGGTGCGATCGAAATTGACCCGCGCCACCGGGCCGAGTAGCAGATTGACATTGCTGTCATTCGGGTTGGGAATGACATCGACCGAGAGCGCCGTGCCGCGCGTTTCGAAATTGAAGCCGCCGAGGCTGCCCTGGACCAGCGGGGCGAGGGTGATGACATAATTGTCCGACCCTTCGTAAGACGGCAGATAGCCGCCGCCGACACCGATCACCGCAAAGTCGCCGTCGAAGATTGTCGGTTCCGATGCTGCGCTGTCGGCGGCCGCGCCAGCGCTCTGGGCCAGTGCTGGAAATGGCGCGGCGACGAGAAACAGCGTGAGGGCAATGGCGGTGCTGGTGCGCAAGAGACTATGTCCTTCGAAGGGCGTGAGAGGGAGTTTGCGCTCTAACGTCACGCATGCGTAAGGGTTCCAGCAGCGCGGCGGCAAGGCTCGAATTTGCCGGAGGGGCGCGCTAGGGCAGCGGTATGGATCAATCGGACAGCCCTGCCCTACCTTCGCCACGGCCCGAGCCGCCGCTGATCGAGCGCGCGCGCCGCACCGGCTGGGCACTGCTGGCGCTGTCGGTTGCGGCTATGCTGGTGGCGCGGGTGGGACCGGTGGATTGGCGCAGCGTGGCCATCGGCGCGAGCATCGCGTGCGGCTTGTTCGGCCTGCTCGCCATCGTCAATGTCGCGCTGGTGCGGGGGCTTTACAAGCAGGTGGGGGCGATGGCGCCGCTCGGCAAAGACGAGGAGCCGCAGCCCTGAGCATGCCGGGTGCCCTTTCGCCGTAACGATTATTGCGCCCCGTCGCCGATCAGGGTGAACGCTGCCCAGGCATTGGGGTGAGCCCAGGTGTCGATGGTGGTGTCATGGCTGGCGTCGTTGCGGATTTCGCGCATCGCCCGCTGAAACGCCTCGGCGCGGCTCAGGCCGGGCGTGTCGCGCTGGATTTCGATGGTGCGGACGGTGATGCGGGCTGCGACATCGTCGCGCACTGGCCAGTGCGAGGCGAGCAGCGTGCGCGCGCCGGCGAAGAAAAAGGCTTGGGCGAGGCCCGACAACCCCGGCGCACCGGCGCTGCCATCGCCCGCCGCCGTATTGCAGGCCGACAGGATGACCCATTCGGCATTGAGGCGCAGTCCCGCGATCTCGGAAGCGGTGAGCAGACCGTCGTCGGATGCGCTGGCTTCGCTGGGCGGGGTGAAGACCAGACCGGGTTCGGTGGCACCGTCGATCTCGCCTGCCATCAGCCCGTGCGTGGCGAGCGCGAGGATGCGCGCCTGACTGAGATCGGCTGAGCGGATCGCGCTTTCGGTCGCCGCCGCGCCCAGCCGCACCGAACTGGCCGGGGCACCGAGCGCGCTGCGCATATTGGCCAGTTCGGTGGCGGTGCCGGGCAGACGCGCCATGCGCTTCAGTTCGTCGATATTGGCCAGCTTGGCTCCGCCCACTGCCGGTTCGACCGAGCCTGCAAAAGCGTCGGCCACCGTCGTGCCGCTGCCACGCGTCGCGCCGCGCCCGCCGCCCCGCACTTGCGCCGCGCCGTCGAGCAGCGGATCGCCGAAACCGATGAAGCCGCGCGGCTGTGCTGCGCCACCCTGCGCCAGCACCCGCCGTTGCAGATACAGCGATTGCAGCGTCGGCATGCGGATCAGCGCATGATCGTCGGCCAGCCAGTGTGTCGCGCGCAGCGCGGCAGGATCGCCATCCGCGCCGGTCGGTTCCTCGGTCACCAGCACGCCCAGCGGCAGGCTGGTCAGCGATCCGCTGGTGACGACGAAGACATGGCGTTTGCCTTCCAATATACGCGCCACCGGTCGGATCAGATGGTCCCAGAGAATCCATGCGCTGCGGCGCGAGAAGGGATAGCCTCGCCCGCCCTCCTCCTGCCATTGGGCGGCCTCGGCCATCGTGACATCGACAGATGCGCCGAGATCGTAGAGCAGGCGGCGGACGCTCCAGTCGATCTGTCCGCTGGTGATGGTGGCGCGGACCCAGGTGCCGTCGTCGGCGCTCAGCGCCATCACATGCGTGCCATAAGCGGTTGGCACGATCATGACGATTGCCTCATCGGCGGCAAGCATTGCTTGCGCAGCTGCCTGGTTGAGCGCCTCGGGCCGGATCAGCGCAAAATAATCGGGAAAGCGCGCGCGCAGATCGGCGTCGACGGCAGCGAGATCGCGGTCGGCGGCCTGCTGTTCGGTGCGGCGCTGCTGGCGGAGCGCATCGCCCGCCGCGCCGGTGTCGGCGAGCGCAACGGCAAGCGCGGCAGCACCGCGGCTCCACGCCTCCTCTGCGGCCTCGCGCCGAGCGACCAGCGCGGCGAGATCGGGCCCGCGCGCGGCGGCGACCTGCCGCGCGGCGGTGCGCAGTACGGCCTGGTCGGTGCCGCCGGCGGTGGCGTTCTGCAGCGCTTCGAACGCCTGCAAGATATGGCTGCTGTCGCTACTTGCTGTCCCGCGCGACACCCACAGCGCATCGGCGATCAGCGTCAGCGATGGCGCAGCAGTGGCGCGGCCTTGCGCGGCGACGCGCTGCCCCAAGGCATCGGTGGCGGCGGCATCGCTGCGACGGCGGGCGCGCAACGCTTCGGACACCAGCGCCGCCGGTTCGACTGCCTGGGCATGATGCTCGGGCATCTCGATACGCAAAGTGGCGAGGCTCGACGCGACGTAGACAGTGGTCGGATGGGTACGCCCGCTGCCGGTTATCGACCGGGCAAGCGCGTCGGAGAGAAAGCCATGCGCCTGCTCCCGCTGCCCCAGCCCCCAATGCGCATTGCCCAGCAGAAACAGGCTATGAACCGTCCACGGATGGGTACGACCGTGCGCCGCCTCGGCGCGGGGCAGCAGGCCTTCCGCGACCGGCAGCATCGCCGCATAATTGCCCGACGAAAATATGAAATCGGCCAGCTTGATGTCGGCAATGACTGCAGCCGGATTGTCCGGCCCAAGCAGGCGGCGCATGGTGTCGGCATAGCGGCGGTAGATCGGCTCTGCTTCGGCCAGTTGCCCGACACCGACATGAAAATCGGCGAGCTGCACCTCGCTGCCCAGCGTCGTTAAATTATCGGTTCCTTCGACCCGGCGGCGCGTTCCCACTGCGCGCTGTTGCAGCGCCAGCGCCTCTTCGCACCGCCGCGTGCCATAGGCGATCGATGCCAGCGTCTCGAGCGCGCCGACCAGTTGCGGATGATCGCCGCTGTAGCGCCGTTCGATGGTCTCCAGCGTCGCACGCGCCAGCCGCTCGGCTTGCAGATAATCGCCACGCTGCGCCACCAGATTGGCAAGGTTGAGCTGGTCACTCAGCACTTCGCCATGATCGGCACCCTTGCGGGCGATGCCACCGCCGATGGCGCGGCGCAGTAACGGTTCGGCCTCTCGCGACCGCCCGGCCTCGATCAGCACACGCGCAAGGTTGGAGGCAAGGCTGTTGGTGGTGCCATGATCGGGACCAAGACCGGCTTCGGCCTCGACCAGCGCCGCGCGATAAATGCGCTCGGCGTCCGGCCCGCGCCCTTGCTGGAGATAGAGTCCACCAACCGCGCTCGCCAGTTGCAGAACCTGCCGGTGGCGCGGGCCAAGCTGAGCAGTTGCGGCGTCGAGTGCAGGCAGCAGCAGCGTTTCGGCATCGGCGGGGCGCGCCATCCAGATCAGCAGAAAGCCATAGACCATCGAGGCGCGTGCAGTGGCAGCATCGCCCACGCCGCCGTGCCGACGCGCGATCGCCAGCGCTTCGACGAGCAGCGTTTCCGCGCCGGTCTGGTCGCCCTGCATCATCCGCGCTTCACCCAAATAGGTGAGCGCAGCCGCGCCATCCATACTGTCGCGCGCGCGGCTAGCATCAATGATCGCAAGCGACCGACGCAGCACCGGTTCGGCGTCAGCATGGCGCGATTCTGTCAGATGCCAGATGCCCTGCATCGTCAGGCTGCGGGCGATGCGCAAGTCATCTGCCGGCAAGCGCGCCTCCGCCAACGCCAGCGCATCGGCAACCGCGCGGCCCATCTCTAAGCTTTGGTCGTCGTGATAAAAACGGTCGGCGCGCTCGATCAGCGCCAGCCAGCGGACATCGGGATCGACCGGCAGCGGGGCGGATGTTCGTACGGACGGCGTCATGCCATCAGCCTGGCCCTGTGCCGGAGACGCGATCAGCGCAATGCCTGCCAGCAGCACTGTCAAACCGTAACGCATGGCCTGTTCCCCCAACCGAACCTGTCGGTCAGCCTAACGCCCTAGACGCAGAGGACAATCGCCGCTGTGCAGCGGCTCACAGCATGTAGCGCAGCCGCACCGTCTGATGCACCGCATTTGCCTCCACCGCGAAGCTGGCCGACTGAAAGCGCGGCGGGCCAATGCCGATGCGCGGGTTGCGCGAGAAGCCGAAGCCCTCGCGCGGCATCATCAGCGTCGTGTCCATGCGGCCATTGCCATTCTCGTCATGGATCAGCGACACGGCATAGGTGCCGGGCGTCAGATGATCGAAGTGAGCACTGGTCGCGGTCGCCGGAATATTGGCGGTGCGCGCCGATGTGTCGCGGCTGCAATCGGGAAAATGACCGGGATTGGCCGACAGGCAGATGCGGATCATGCCGCGCTGCGATCGCACACCCTCTATGCTCAGATCGATGCTGCCCGCAGGCGGTTCAGCCTGCCCCAGCGCCGGCCCGGTCAGGCACAGCAAAGCCGCCAAGCCCGCGATCGGTACCGCAAATTTGGTCCCAGAATCGAAAATACAAGCCATAGTTGCAGCGATACTCCCCATGATGCCGCTGATGATGACTAGCTGTTATCAGATATTTCCCTGCCGGACCCTGAACGAGCCAGCGCGGAAACATCTCCCACCCCATATGATTGGTTATCCCCATTATCGTCATGATGGCAAGCACGGTGCCCAGCATCGCGGTGTGGATGGGAATAACGAAAACCAGCGCCGGGATAACCAGCGCCCCGGTCAGCGCCTCCCACGGATGAAACGCCATCGCCGCCCATACGGTCGGCGGGCGGCTGGCGTGGTGGACGGCATGGGCGATACGGAACGGCGCGGGCCGGTGCATCCAGCGATGCGTCCAGTAAAACCATGTGTCGTGCGCGATGAGGTAAAGCAGGACGGAGAGCGGCGCATACCACAGGGGATAGTCCGCCCAGTCGGTATAAATTCGTGTCCAACCACGCTGTTGCCAGCCCCATGCGACGACGCCGGCGGGGACGCCGTAGATCGCGGCAGAAGCGAGGCTCCAGCGGATCTCGCGGCCGATTTGCGGTTCGAGGCCGGAGTAAAGCCCGGGGTGCACCCGCGCTGTGATCGCGGCAAACAGGCCGGATGTGGCAAGATAACGGACGCCGACGATCAGCGTCATGGCTAGGGCAGAGAGCGAGAGGGGCAGCAGCACGGCCATAAGCAACGGCTACACCGTTCGCAGCGGCTGGTCGATGCGCATATCGTCAGGACCCGTCTAATGGATGTTCGAGGCGATGAAATGGCGATGATCTCGGGTTCAGGTGGTCCCCGCAGGTAGTGGTTCGACATGCTAGACTGCGTGGGCGAGAGATCGAAGCCATTTCACCGCCCCAAAGGGGTTTGAACGCGCATTTAATGGGTTTTGACCCTAAATCGTCAGACTGGTGATCAGCCCTGCCAGCGCCGCCGACATCAGGTTGGCGAGGGAGCCCGCGACCAGCGCCTTGATCCCCAGTCGCGCGATCATCGGGCGCTGGTTGGGGGCGAGGTTGCCGGTCACCGCCATCTGGATGGCGATCGAGCTGAAATTGGCGAAGCCGCACAAAGCAAAGGTCGATACCGCGACCGTGATCGGCGACAGTCCGCCCTGCACCCGGCCCAGTTCGATGAAGGCGACGAATTCGTTGAGCACCATCTTGGTGCCGAACAGTCCGCCCGCGATATTCGCCTCTGCCCATGGCACGTTGAGCATGAACATCACCGGCTGGAAGGCATAGCCGAGAAGCATCTGGAAACTCAGTTCTGGATAGCCGAACCAGCCGCCGATGCCGCCAAGAATGCCATTGGCCAGCGCCACCAAAGCAACGAACGCCAGCACCATCGCGCCGACCGCGACGGCGAGTTTGACGCCGGTTTGCGCGCCTTGCGCGGCGGCCATGATGATATTGGCGGGCGCTTCCTCGTCATGGCTGGCGACCGCCATCTCGACCGGTTCAATGCCGATATCCTTGGGGTCGTCGGGCATCATCAGCTTGGCCATGAGGATGCCGCCGGGCGCGGACATGAAGCTGGCGGCGAGCAGATAGGGCAGCAGCGCTGCACCGAGCATCGATGCATAGGCACCGAGGATGGTGCCCGCGACGCCGGCCATACCCACGGTCATCACGGTGAACAGCTGCGCCGGGGTCAGCCCCGCCAGATAGGGGCGAATGACCAACGGGCTTTCGCTCTGTCCGACAAAAATATTGGCCGCTGCGCCGAGGCTTTCGATGCGGGTGATGCCGGTGATCCATTTGATGCCGCCGCCGACATATTTGATGATCAGCTGCATGATGCCGAGATAATAGAGCACCGATATCAGCGACGCGAAAAAGATGATCACCGGCAGCGCGGCGATGGCAAAGCTGTTCGCGCCGATTTCCGGCGAGGCGAGCGGCCCGAAAATGAAATCGGTGCCGGCCTTGGAATAGCCCAGCAGATTCGACACGCCGGTTGACAGGAAACCTAGAACAGCGCGGCCGAACGGCGTCGCCAGCACGAACACCGCGATGACGATCTGCAACGCGAACGCGGCACCGACGACGCGCAACCGGATCCATTTGCGGTTGGACGACAGCAGAACGGCAAGACCAAGGATGATGGCAATACCGGCCACGCCGATCAGCAATTTCTGCACCATAAGGCTGAACAATCTTCCCCGCTTACCGCCGCAGTCCGGCGTCGCCACCTCATAGCTGCTCGCGGGGGCGCGTCAAACACCGGGGTGCAGGTGGTAGGGGGTGATGCCGTGCGCACCGCCTATGAATGCGGATACGCCGAAAGCGCAGCCGTGCGGTGCACGCTGCGGGATGGGTGTCACGGGGTCCTTCAACCAACAGGGTTTACGGCCGGTGCGTCCCTGCTCAGACGTT
>JAYSZB010000100.1:0-62016 GCA_043727035.1 Sphingomonas sp.
CGGGGTCGATGCGGGCGTGTCCCGTGCGTTCGACAAGCGCGCGCCGATCCGTCAGGGCCGCATGGCGCTCGCGCCCGGTAATCCGTGGAGCGGGCTGTGGATGATCGACGCCGACCCTGCATTCGATCATGCCAGCGGGCGGTTCACCGGCTATCGCGGCACTCTGACGCTGGCCGACGATGCAGTCGCCGCGCCAGCGGCCATCGTCGAGGCGCACTATCCCGATACCATCCGCCAGATGCTGCACGAACTGCGGTCGCCGCTCAACGCCATTTCGGGCTTTTCGCAGCTGATCGACGGGCAATATTTCGGGCCGGTGCCAACGCTCTATCAAACACTCAACCGCGCCATCCTGCGCGATGCGGCGCGGCTTAATACTGGGATAGAGGATCTGGCGCTCGCTGCCGAACTCGATGCTGACAGCTATCGCCCCCATCAGGGTGAGACACCACTCGCCGACGCGCTTGCCGCCTTTGCCGAAAGTCATGATGGCATTACCATTGGCGACACCGGCATCGACGCGGTCGTTGCCGTCGATGCCGTGGACCTCGCCACCCTGCTCGACCGTATCCGCCGCGCGCTCGATCCGGAGGAAAGTGCCCCGGTCGATGTCGATATCCTGCCGGACCGAGCCAGCGACTGCTGGCAGATCATCCTCTCGCTCGCTGCGCCGCTGGTAAGCGCGGGCAGCGATGCGGCGCGTCTGGCAGCGCGCTTACTGGCCGAGCGTCTTGCCACGAGGCATGGCGGGATGCTGAAAATCGCCGATAATTCAGCAAGTCTAAACCTCCCGCGCGTAACCATGCTGGCAGAAGCGGCGAGCTGACCCTAAGGGTGAGGCCAGCCGCAGTCAGGCTTTCACTCCGGGCTCGTTTGGATGAATCACCACAACCCCGCTTTCCCCGCCAGTTTCCACACCCGCTTTTCGGTGACCGTCGATACCGAAGAGGAGTTCGAATGGGCGGCAGCGCTGGATCGCGCCAGCACCGCCACGCAGGCGACTAGCGCGCTGGCCGAGGGGCAACGCTATTTTGCCGCCGCCGGGGTCAAGCCGCTTTATTATGTCGATCAGCCGGTCATCGATAATGACGCCGCTGCCGAACTGCTCGGTCGGCTCGCAGCCGATGGCAGCGCCAATATCGGCGTCCACCTCCATCCGTGGGTCACGCCACCGCATGTCGAGACGGTCAACCGCCACAACAGCTATGTCGGAAATCTTCCGCGAGAGCTGGAACAGGCCAAACTGCGCCATGTCCGCGACAGCATCGTCGCGCGGATGGGTTTGCGTCCCGTCGCCTATCGTGCCGGTCGCTATGGCATTGGCCCAGCCACACTCGACATCCTCGCCGAGGAAGGCTTTCTGCTCGACAGCTCGGTGCGCAGCCTGTTCGATTACCGCAGCGACGGTGGCCCGGATTTTCGCCGCAAAGAGCTGGTGCCATGGCGCTGTGGCCCTGATCGCGCCATCGTCGAGCTGCCGCTTACCACGGTTTTCACTGGCCGCATGCGCCGCATCGGCTCGACCGCCTATTTGCGCATGGACCAGCTCCCCACGCTCAAATCTTTCCTCGCTCGCTCCGGATGGATGGAGCGCGTTCCGCTCACGCCCGAGGGGATTCCGGCTGACAAAGCTTGTGAGGCGATCGACGTAGCGATCGCCATCGGCTTGCCGCTGCTGACCATGTCCTTCCATTCGCCATCGCTCGCCATCGGCCACACACCCTACGTCCGCAGCGCCGCCGATCTCGCCACCTTCTATCGCTGGTTCGACATGGTGTTCGATCATCTGGCGCGGCGCGGCATTGCTGCTATCGATCTTGACGGCATCCTCGCCGTCACCGGTCAGCGGCAGGATGCGTCTCCGGCTTGCCAATCCGCCGCCGCCTCCGCTAGGGCAGCGGCGTGACCGGGCGGGGCCTGTAGCTCAACGGTTAGAGCTGGCCGCTCATAACGGCTAGGTTGCGGGTTCGATTCCTGCCGGGCCCACCACGGTCTCCCATTTCCGCTCCGAGGACAGCAGATGATCGAACCGCGAAGCTGGCTGTTCATCCCCGGAGACAGCCCCAAAAAGCTCGGCAAGATCGCCGGTTGCGGGGCCGATGCGGTGATCATCGATCTCGAGGATTCGGTCGCGCCCGCCGCCAAACCGATGGCGCGGGCGCTGACTGCCGATCATCTGCGCGGTGCAGGGCAGGGCGGCCCGGCGTTGTGGGTTCGGGTCAATCCGCTCGGCTCTGGCCTGTGCGAAGACGATGTCGGCGCCATCGTCGCTGCTCACCCCGCCGGTCTGGTGCTGCCCAAGGCGGAGGGGCCGGAGGATGTCGAGCGGCTTTCCGCGCTGATCGATGCTGCTGGCGGCAGTGCCACCATCGCCATCCACGCCATCGCCACCGAAACTCCGCGTGCCATCTTCAAGCTCGGCGGTTTCGCCGATGTCACGCCAGCACGTCTCTCCGCGATCAGCTGGGGCGCAGAGGATCTCGCGGCCGCCATCGGTGCGACCGGCAACCGCCACAGCGATGGCTGCTTTCACGATGCCTTCCTCCACGCCCGCACGCTGGCGTTGTTCGCCGCCCATGCCGCTGGGGTGCAGGCGATCGATACCCTCCACGCCGATTTCCGCGACGACGACGGTCTGCGCGTGTCGAGCGAGCATGCACGGGCAGAGGGCTTCACTGGTCGTCTCGCCATCCATCCGGCGCAAGTGCCGATCATCAACGCTGCATTCCTGCCGCCACAGGCAGATATCGATTTTGCCCGGCGCATCGTCGATGCATTTGCTGTCGCAGGCGATGTCGGCACCATCGGCATCGACGGCAAGATGATCGATCGGCCGCATTTGCTGCAATCGCAACGCCTGCTCGCCCGCGCCGCCGCATTTGTGCAATGAAGTGATTGCCACGGCAGCGAACCCCGCCTAAGGCCGCCGAGCGTCGGGGAGTGGCGCAGTCCGGTAGCGCGCCTGCTTTGGGAGCAGGATGTCGCAGGTTCGAATCCTGTCTCCCCGACCACTTCTCCGAAATCTTGCATTTCCGTCGTTGCGTATCGGTGGTTCAGCCCGCACAGGATATCGGCACCCGCTACCTGCTCCGTGCAAGCAGCGCCACAGGCTCGCTGGACAACGGTGCCCCACCCATCGCCAGAAACAGATCGATACCCGCTTCGAGCTGCTCCTGCCGCGCCACTGCTGCGGCATCTTCGGATGCGCTGAGCAATTGTTCGGCGTCGAGGACATATTGCAGGTCGACCTCCCCACCGAGATATTGCAGCCGGGCGAGGCGGGCCGTGCGGCGTGCTTCATCGACCACTTGCGCCAACAGGACCGAACGTTCACCGGCGCGCAGGCTGGCCGACATGGCGTTTTCGGTGTCGGCGAGCGCGATCAAAATCGTTTCACGATAGAGCGCAACACTTTCCATTTGCCGACCGGACACGAATTCGAGATTGCCGTGCAGTCGGCCACGGTCGAAGATCGGCCCAAGCAGATCGAGTCCGATCGAAGAGCCTGAACTCAACGGTCCGGTGAGGCTGAGCGCCTGTACCAAACCACGTGCACTCAGGCTGATGCGTGGCATGAACGCGGCGCGCGCTTCGGCGATATCGCCATTGGCGGCGAGCATGACATGCTCGGCGGCGCGCACATCTGGGCGGCGCGCCAGCAGCAATGCCGGCTGCATGACGGCTAGCGAAGGCTGGGCAAAGCTGTCGAGCGGCGCAGGATCGCTACGGAACAGCGGCGCTTCGTCCCCCACCAGCACCGCCAGCGCGGTGCGGGTCCGGTCCAGAGCCTCGGTCAGGCGCAGCCGTTCGGTTTGCAACTGCCGCACCTGGATGGTCTGTAGACCTAAATCGACCCGCGTCGCGTCTCCGGCGCCGACCCGTGCGCCGATGATCCGTTCGAGATCGAGTGCAAGCTGGGTGTTGCGGTTGAGGAGGGCGATGCGTTCAGCCAGTGCCGAGCGCCGGACATAGGCCCTCGCCACATCGCCCTCGACCACCAGCGCCACAGCATCGCGATTATATTCGGCGGCGCGGGCGCGTTGCAAGGCGGCGCGGCGACCGGCTCGCGCACCGCCGAACAGATCGACATCGAAATCGACATCGATGCCGACAAAGGATTCGCTGAAATCGAAAGGATTGCCGGTGTTGCTGTTGCGCGATTGGCTGACACCCGCCGACCCGCCAACGATTGGCAACATCGATCCGCGCGCTGTGCGCAGCAATCCCCGCGCCTGTCGAATCCGTGCGGTCGCCACGCCGATCTGGCTGTTATGCGAACGCGCCTGGCCGATCAGTCGGTCGAGTTCCGCCGATCCCAGTAGCGCCCCGAGCGAAAGCGGAGTGGCAGCCGGGACACCGTCAGGCGACGCAGGCGGCTCAACCGCAACCGTCCAGACTTCGGACGAGATATTGGGCGGCACCGCGATGGCAACCTGCGGCGCACATCCGGTCAAGGCCAGAGGCACGCCGGTCAACGACAGCAGGAGCAGGGTGCGAGACATTCGGCGGACTATAAGGCGGCATGGTTAAATTTGCCTGAGCCGCCAAATGCGCCTCGCACCGATGTTTAGCGGCTGGTCACCAGCCGATTAACCGGCCTTTCAATCCTTCTCGCTAGGGCTGCGCTTTGGACATCAGCAGCAGGACTCATGGCAGAACCGCTTTTTCGTCAGGAAGTGATCGAGGCAAGCCGCGAACGGCTGGCCGGTACGGTGGTGGCCGCCGTGCCGCCCTCGTCACGATTCTATACGTGGCTGGTGGTTGCGGTTGTTGCGCTGATCCTGCTGATCCTGGCCTTCGGTAACTATGCCAGCAGCGCGCAGGTCCGCGGTATCGTGTCCTATGCCGGCGGCATTGCGCGGGTCTATCCCTCCGACGCGGCAGAGATCAGGACCATCCATGTCCGCACCGGCCAGCGCGTCGCGGCCGGCGAGGCCCTGGTCACACTCGCCCCGACACAGGGGCTGGGCGGCGTGTCGGCCCAGCTCGCCCAGCTCGCAGCACAGGATGCCGAACTCACCCGCCAGATCGATCTGTCGTCGGTCATCGGCACGACCGATACCGGAACGCTCGAACAGCAACGACGCAGCCTGACCGATACGATAGCGTCGCTCGAACGTCAGCGGACCATCGCCACCGGCCAGATTTCTCTGGCGGAGGCTGCCTTGCGCCGCGCCACCAGTCTGGCAGGGCAGGGGGCCGGCACGCAGCGACAGGTGGAAGATAGCCGCTCGATCGTGCTCGCCCGCCGCTCCGAGCTCGAAGCAATCGGCGAGCGGCTGATCGCCCAGCGGGACAGTTTGCGCAATGCGGAGGGCGATATCCAGCGGCGTGGCCTCGAGTCACGCCAAAGCCGCTCTATACTGATCGCCCAGCGCGCCGCGCTTGCCGAACAGCGCGCGCTGCTGTCGCGGTCCGACCGGATCACGCTTACCGCACCGATCGACGGCATGGTCGGCGATGTCAGCGCCGAGGCCGGTCAACGCGCCCGTCCCGATACGTCGCTGGTCACCGTCGTGCCCGGCAATAGCCGTCTCGAAGTGTGGCTCTACGCCCCGTCGCGCGCCATTGGCCTGTCGCAACCGGGCCAATCGGTGCGCTTGCAATTCGATTCCTTCCCCTACCAGAAATATGGTGTCGGTTCGGGTGTGGTGACAGAGGTGTCGCGGGTACCGACCGAGCCCGGCAACATCGGCGTCGATCTCGGTTTTCAGGAGCCGGTGTTCCGCATCCGCGTACGCATCGACCGCTTCGCCCCGCGCGCGCCGACCAATATCGATGCGTTACGCCCCGGCATGACCGTTTCCGCCAATCTCGTGCTCGAACGGCGCAGCCTGTGGCAAGTGCTGATCGCCCCGATCAGGGATGCACTCGCCTCATGAGCGGCATCGAATGGCCATGGACCAACCGGCTTCGCCCGGTCCTGCAATCCGAAGCGGCAGAATGCGGCCTCGCTTCGCTGGCAATGGTCGCCCAGCATCATGGTCATCGGGTCGATCTGGTCGGCCTGCGTCAACGCTATCCGACGTCGATCAAGGGCATGACGCTCAAGCAGATCATGGCTGTCGCCTCCGATCTGGAACTGGCCCCGCGCGCGGTGCGGCTGGAAATTGCCGAACTGGTCAAGCTGCAAAAACCGGCCATTCTGCATTGGGATCTCAACCATTTCGTCGTGCTCGAATCGGTCCAGCGCGGTATCGCGGTGGTGCTCGATCCCGCCACCGGTCGGCGGGCCTTGCCGCTGGCAAAGCTCGCCCGTCATTTCACCGGCGTCGCCCTCGAACTGACCCCGACCGCCGATTTCAAGCCGATCGTCGTGCGCGTGCGCACCCGGCTGACCGATCTGTGGAGCCGTCTCGTCAATTTCCGCGGACCGGTTTTGCAAATCTTCCTGCTGTCGCTGGTGATACAGGTGACCGCACTGGTCGTCCCCTTCTTCATCCAGCTGGTCATCGACGAAGGCATCGGCCAGGGCGACGCCAGCCTGCTGACGCTGCTGCTGGTCGGCTTTGGCGTCCTCTACATGCTACAGGGGCTCACCCGGGCGCTGCGCAACTGGGTGATCCTGTGTCTGGGCGAATCGCTGTCGTTCCAGCTTGGCGGCAATGTCATTCGCCATCTGCTGCGCCTCCCGCTTGGCTATTACGAGCGTCGGCATGTCGGCGATCTACTGTCGCGCATCGGTTCGATCCAGCCGATCCAGTCGCTGTTGACCAAGGGGCTGGTCAATGCGGTAATCGATTCACTGCTGATGCTGACGACGCTGGTCGTGATGGCGATCATCAGCCTGCAAATGACCGCCATCGTCGTCGGCATCACGCTCGCCTATCTGGCGGTGTCGCAACTGATGTATCCGGCGTTGCGCCAGCGCACCGAAGAAGAGATCGTCGCCCGCGCCAGCGAGGAATCCTATCTGATGGAGAGCATGCGCGCAATCCGCGCGATCAAGCTCCACGGGCATGAAGCGATGCGGGAGAATGGCTGGCGAAACCGCTATGCCGACGTCGTCTCTGCGACCTACAAATCGCGTATTATCGGTATCGGTATCGGTCTTGCCGAAGATATTCTGCTCAGCTTGTCGTTCCTGCTGACGGTCTATTTCGGTGCGCTGCTGGTGGTCGGTCAAACGATCACGGTAGGGTTGCTGCTCGCCTTCCTTGCCTACCGCAGCAGCTTCAGTTCCAGCGCCATCGCGCTGATCGACCAGCTGCAGAAATGGCGCTTGCTCGGTGTGCATCTCGAACGGCTGTCGGACATCGTCGGCCAGTCGAAAGAAGACATAAAGGTCGCGCCACCGCGCCGGTTGCTGGCAGGACCAGCGATCCGCGCCACCGGATTGAGTTTTGCCTATGACGCCAGCGAGACGCCGATCCTCGACAAGGCGGCGATCGACATCAAATCGGGCAGTTTCGTCGCCATCGTCGGGCCGTCGGGATCGGGCAAGACCACATTGATGCGTATCCTGCTGGGGCTGATCGATCTGAAGCAGGGCAGTATTGAGATCGACGGCATCGCGCTTGGTCCACAGACAATGGCGGGCTGGCGCGCGCGCATCGGTGCGGTCATGCAGGACGACTATCTGCTGTCAGGGACGTTGGCCGACAATATCTGCTTTTTCGATCCCCAGCCCGATCAGGACAAGATCGAGCAGGCCGCTCGTTTCGCCCGCATCCATGATGACATCATGGCGATGCCGATGGCATATCACAGCCTGATCAGTGACATGGGTGCGGCGCTGTCGTCGGGCCAGCGTCAGCGAATGCTGCTCGCCCGCGCCATGTACCGCGATCCCGATGTCCTGTTCCTCGACGAAGGCACCGCCAATCTCGATGCGAAGACCGAAGGCGAGGTTGCCGACGCTATCGCCGCGCTGTCGATCACCCGGATCGTCATCGCCCATCGCCCGGCGCTGATCCGCCGGGCCGACATCGTGCTGAAAGTCAGCAACGGCAAGATCGAGCGTATGGTCCATCCCGACGACGTCGCCAGCCATCGCCTGCGTGGCGCGGCATGAATGCCGTCTGCCGACACCGTATCCGCCCGACAGGAGTGCGACAATGACCGTGCAACCGCTTGGCCTTGGCTCCGTCCCGACCATCGCCGATCTGGAGCTTGGGATGAATCCCGACCTCGATGTCCCCGCGCTCGCCCGCGCCTATCGTGCCCACGGCCATGTCCGCGTCGAACGCATATTGGGCTCGGGCGCAAAGGAGATGTTCGCCTGGTTCCAGCAATGCACCGACTGGATTCAGCTGATCAGCAGCGACGGCGGCGCGATCGAAATCGACTATGCCGACTGGATCGACATGCCCGCCGCAAGGCGCGGCTCGATCGAACGAACGATGCACGACCGCGCCACCGACGGATTCCAATATAGCTATGCGGCGATGCGCGTTCCCGATGAGGACGAACGCAACCCGCAGCGCGATCCGTTGACTATCTTTGCCGAATTCATGGAGTCATCCGAGACGCAAACGCTGCTCGAAGCGATCACCGGCACTTGCTCGCCCGCGTTCAACGATGGTCAGGCAACCGCTTATGGCACCGGCGATTTCCTCACCGGGCATGATGACGATGTCGCCGGTCGCCGCCGCACCACCGCCTGCGTCTTCGGTTTGACGCCGCAATGGCGGCTCGAATGGGGTGGATTGCTGCTGTTCCACGATCTCAGCAGCCGCGACGTTCACGGCATGGTGCCGCAGTTCAACACGCTGGATCTGTTCGCCGTGCCGCGCTACCACAGCGTATCGCTGGTCAGCCCCGCAGCTCCGCGCCGCCGCTACGCCATCACCGGCTGGTTATCCCCGGCGCAAAGTTAACCAGTGTGGTGAATGTCCCACGGCGGCACCAAAAGGTTTAAGCGATTGTGATCGCTTCCGAATCGCTACATCAACTTCGGGTGATCGATTAACGCTGGATGGTAAGGCGCCGATCGGATCAACCCATGATGGAGGATAAGATGCGCGAACTTTCAACCAATGAACTGACCCTCGTCTCCGGCGCCGGCGCTGGCTGCGGTTGCTCGCCGATGCCCCCGGCAAAAGCCGGCAAGGGCAACAACGGTTTTGGCAACGGGTCTGACGCCCCCAACCTTGCCGCCCCGGGGAATTCCGGCAAGACCCCCGGCGATAAGGATTTCAGCCTCGTCCGCTGAATATTATCTGCCGAGCTATTGCTTGGCGGTACCACAGATCAAAGCCGTCGCTTCGATAGAAGCGGCGGCTTTCTTCAATAGAGCGTCGCAGTCGATGAACGGACCTTGATCTCTATCTCGACCTGCGTTTCCATCTCCCGCACCATCAGAGGCTTGGCCAGGCGCGGATCGAAGAAATCACGCAGGATCGGCGGGCGTTTGGCGGCGAAATAGAATTCGGGGTCGTCGGCCACCTCGTCGGTAGCGGTCAGCTTCAGTTCGTCCTTGCGCGTCACTGTCTCTACCGCGCACCAGCCATGGGTGAATCCGGCGCTGCGCAAGGCAAAGGCGCGATGGTAGCCATTTTGCAGCAGGACGCGGCTGCCGCTCCGCACTCCGCTCATGAAATTCGATCCAAAACCGATCATTATCCCCAGCATCGCCTCGGCAGGGCCGGTCGATGTCAGATGGGCGATGTCCGCGCCGCGCAGCAGGCGCGGATCATGATTGCGAAAATCGGTCGACGGGGAGGCGAACAGATAGCGGTTGCTCGCCAGCCGCTGGATGCGCACCGGTGGCGGCGTCCGGTTCAACGGCAGGCAGAAATCGAACAGCGCCTTGTCGCTGCCTTTGCCACCTGCCTTGCCGCCCAGCCGTTCGCGCACGTCGCCGGAGTAACTCGCCTCGACGTGCAACTGCGATACGACCAGCTTGTCCAGTTCGACCTTCTCGATGGCATAGGGCAGATTGTCGAACGACTCGCCGAACCACGGGCTGGCTTCCAGCGCGGCGACCTGCGCCGCCCGCTTCGCTCCGGCGGCGCGGCAGTCGATCGTATCGGCTATCCCCGCCTCGCTGCCTTCCAGCTCGGCATAGACATCGTTAGCCGCGCGCCACTCGTCGGCCAACATCCGCTTGTCCAGCGTGTCGCCACCGATCACACGGGTTTCGACGAAGGACAGATAATCGCCCAGATGCGGCTGACCGAGCAACCAGATCAACGGGTGCCCGCTATGCGATGATCGATCGTTACTCTCGGATTTTTTCGCCACGCCGCTCGCACCCCGATGCCGCCAATGCGGAAACTGGCGATCAACATGGCATGGGGCGGTTAGGATAAGGTTTCCGGCATCGGTGCCATATGAAAACGGGCGGCAAGCGATCCTTCGCTTGCCGCCCGTATAGCGGTCTTCCGGCCGGCCCCGCGTAAGCGGAGCGGAACTGTTTAGCCGCAATAGCCGCGCGAACCGCGCTTGTTGCTCTTCTTGCCCTTGGACTTGCTGCGCTTGCCCTTGCTGCCCTTGGACTTGCTGCCCTTGCCGCGCGTGCCGCAATGCGACGGCGGGGTCGGCGAATCGCCGCAACCGCTGCGGCCACGTCCGCCAGCGCCATAGACCATTTCGAGTTCGTCAAGATTGAGGTCGCGCATGTCTGTCTCCTCCGGGGCGTGCCGGGGAGATACCCGGCAGCTCGATGAAACCGTTATGAGCGACGACCGATGTCCCCGCCACACGCTGGCGAAACGATCTGTGTCAAAATGATAACACACGCTAACCAGTTCCATTTACCGGCGAATATGGCGATGCCCGGCCGTCGTAGCCTGATCCTGCGGCTGCCCCCGCCGACCGGCGATCTGAGCCTTGCTGTGCATCCGACCCCGACCGATGCCATCAACTTTACGTCGGCTTTACGCGGCGCACGCATTTTCCCCGCAGTAAATCCAGCTGCCCCGGCAGCATAGCATGCTCTCCAACAGGAGCATGGTTCATGGCTTTCGATCTCCTCGCTGGCGGCATCGTCGCGCTCGCCATCCTTGTCTATCTGCTCACCGTGCTCGCACGACCGCAGCGGTTCTGAGCGGGGCGACACGATGACCTTTGCAGGCTGGACGCAGGTCCTCGTCTTTACCGCCACCTTCCTCGCGCTGGCCAAGCCGATGGGGCTGTGGCTGCACGCACTCTATGACGGAAAGGACCGGCTGTGCCTGCCGCGGCAGGCGGCACGCGCCAAGGCCGCTTTCCCCACCGCCGAATTGCACTGGTTCGAATCGAGCGGGCATTTCCCCGCGTGGGACATGCCCGGGGAAACGGTCGCCGTGATTCTTGCTGCAACCCGGTGACGAATGCCGTGACCTGACGGGTTTCACAGGCGCGCCGATCAATCGCGTCGCATGAACACCCAATAGCCTCCGTCGGACGCCGACTGGACCCGCACGGTAAGTTCGCGCTCGCGGTCGTCGAAGTCGCCGATGTGCGTGAATTCGAGGTTGAGCGTGCCACGCTCCATAGCTTGTTCGATGCGGCCGCGATAATGGTCGTTGTCCATGCACGGCGCGATGTCGCGAAAGAAGTTTAGCCCAAGCCGCGGGCGGTCGCCCGATCCTGAAAGCCGCCGTTCGGCCTCGCTGTAATGCGTCACGGTCTCGTCAGGATAAGAGATGCGGACCGCACCGAATGGCAACGCGTCTATTTGATCGCCGCTAAGCTGCTCGACCTTGCGGGCTAGATTCGGGTCGTCATAATTTGGCGGTTGCGACATAGTTCTGCCCCTCAGATTGCGTATATTCGCCAAATACAACCACCGCCACAAGCCGGTCGACGATCCCGCCCTCGCTAGAATAGGGCAGGATCAGCCTTTCGAACCGTTCCGGCGCCCCGTCGCCAAAATCCATCTTCATCGTATCGAACACCGGCAGTCGCGTTTTCACTGCCCGGCGATAGCTTTCTTCGATCGACCCGAACCCTTCGGCACCGCTTACGTCGAATTCGGAATCGGACATTCGCCGACCCAGCAAGTCTTCGAGGTCTTTCCCGGCCGATACGACCTGAAACCGCATCGGCAGCTGCGACGGGTCGGCGATGACGACCGCGAGCTTGTGCGGTTCCGAACAGACATCAGCGTCGAACGCCGTAAAGGCGGGCACCTTGCCGACGAATTTGCCATCGTTCCAATGGTCGAGCATTTGAGCAACGCAGTTCGTGCTGCTGCGCGACGCGATCCTGGCGACGGTGGCGCTTTCTCTGGCCGAAAGGCCGATGATATCGGCAACAGCTGTCGCAAGCTCGACCAGCTTGAACGGCTTGTGCAGCACCTGTTCGCCCGCAACGCGCTTGCCGTCGGCCCGTCCGGTCATGAACAGGATCGGCAGGCCGGGCTGGATCGCACGGATTGCAGCAGCCAGCGCGATGCCGTCGCCACCGGGCATCACTACATCGCTGACCACGCAATCATAGTGTTCGCCTTGATCGATCCGGCTCATCGCCGAAACGAAACCATCGGCTTCGGTGATCGTGTAGCCCAGCTCGCGCAGTTGCTCGGCGGCAACCGCGCGCACCGCAGGATCATCATCGACCAGCAGCACCGCACCCACGCCCGTCGGCGCTGACGTGGTGGTAACAACGGTGGCCACGGGCTCCGCGTCGCCGACAGCCGTGCTAACCGGCAAATACAACGTGATTGTAGTCCCCGCGCCAACCCGGCTGTCGATATGCATCGCCCCGTGCGACTGGCCGATGAAGCCGTGGACCATGGCCAGCCCCAGTCCTGTGCCCGATCCCGGTGCCTTGGTGGTAAAGAACGGTTCGGTCACGCGCTGGACGATTTCAGGGGGCATGCCCTCGCCGCTGTCGCGCACCTTGATCGCCACCGCTTCGGCTGCTTTGAACTCGGCGGGGTGATGGCGATCGCCGGGGCGCGATAGGCTGGCGGTGAGCGAGAGCGTGCCGCCGCCCGGCATCGCATCGCGTGCATTCACCGCAAGATTGAGCAGCGCAGTTTCGAGCAGAACCGGGTCGATCAGCACCGGGGGCAACGCCGCCGGAAAGTCGATCGACACGATGTTGCCGGGGATGGCCTGCCTGATCAGCGGCGCGATTTCATCCGCCAGCCGTGCGAGGTTTACCGATCTCGGCGCAAGCACTTCCTGGCGAGAGAACGCCAGCATCTGTTTGACCAGCGTCGCCCCGCGGAACGCAGCATCCTTGCAATGGCCGGTGATGACTTTGATCTTTTCATCGTCGATGCGCCGCTCGATCAGGCCCATGCCCCCGGCAATCGCAGCGAGAATATTGTTGAAATCATGCGCCACGCCGGCGGTGAGCTGGCCGAGCGCTTCGAGCTTCTGGCCCTGGATCAGCGCTGCCTGCGCCAGTTCGCGGCGCTTGATCTCGGACTGTAACGTCCGGTTGGTGCGGACCAGTTCTTTCGTTCGCGTTGCTACTTGCGTCTCGAGATCGGCGTTGGCCACGATTAGCGCCTCCCGCGCCGCGGCCAGATCATTTCGCAATGCTACATCGTCTTCGATGTCCGAACACTGGCCAAACCATTGCACGATGTTGCCCTGCTTGTCGCGAAGAGGACTCCCGCGCACTAGAAACGTACGATATTCGCCCATTGCCGAACGAAATCGGTAACTGGTTTCATAAGGATGACCGTCGCGCCAACTCTTTGCCCAAGTTTGTGCTGCTCGTTCACGGTCATCCGGGTGAAGGGCTTCGATCCAGCCATCCCCCAGAAGTGCGTCGCCATCCATGCCCGAATACGCGTGAAACTGCTGGTTGGAGTAAATGTTCTTCCCATCGGCATCGGCGACGAAGATCATTGCTGGAAGCGCTTCGGCAAGGGTGCGAAACTGTGCTTCGCTGGTTGACAATGCCGCTTCAGCAACTTTTCTTGTTCCGATGTCTTCCACCATTGCGACAAAAAAGATCGGTACATCGGCAGGGTCGCGAACCAACGAAATCGTCAGGTTTACCCAAATTTCACTGCCGTCCTTACCTACGTATTGTTTTTCGAACACGAAGTTGTCGGCGTCGCCCGCCAGTGCTTGTTCGCGCTTGGCCAGATCCCCGGCAACGTCATCGGGATGGGTAATGTCCTGCCAATGTGCGCCGACCAGTTCCTCGCGCTGGCGCCCGAGAACGGTGCAATAGCGATCGTTGACCTGGATGAACCGGCCGTCGAGCGATATGCGCGCCACGCCGATGCCAGCTTGCTCGAAAATCGCGCGGTAACGCACCTCGCTTTCGGCCAAAGCTTGCTCGTTCTGCCGCTGCTCGTCGATGCTGAGGACCATCCCGATATTGCAGTACTGGCCACTTTGGTCCGTCGCGACGGCGCGTCCGCAGTCGGCTACCCACAGCCAATGCCCGTCCTTGTGGCGAATGCGGTAATCGACCGAGTATTCCGGGTTTTGCAACGTCGCTGATTCGAGTGCCGCAGAAAAACCTGCCAGATCGGACGGATGCACGATCGATTGCCACCATTGCACCGTGATGGTGGGTTGGTGCGCGTAACCCGTAATTTCGGTCAAGTTGGGCGATGGCATTCCGATACCCGTCTGCGGATCGAATTCGTAGAACGCTGCCCGTGCTGCCTGTTGGGCGATGTCGGCACGTGCAAGCTCGCGCACGACGCGCGCCTGGCTGACTTTCAGCGCGTCCACCGCCGCCTTTTCTGCGGTGATTTCTTCGGCTGACAACGTCACGCCAACGACGCTGCCGGCTTCGTCGCGCATCGGCAGCCAGTTGGATCGCCAAGTCCGTACCACGCCAGGCTGCGCTGCCGTCTCGCCAGTGATTTCAACGCCGATAACGCCTTGGCCTGCCAACACCCGGTCGAAGGTTTCGACAACCTGCGCGTGCACGTCGGGCACAATCTCTAGGACAGTGCGACCGATGTGGTCTGCAACAGAGATGCCGTTGATTTCGGCAAGCCGCTCGTTGATGTTTACATAATGCAAATCGCGGTCGAGCACGGCGAGACCGACCGGTGCCGCGTCGTAAATCGCATCGAGCTCGTCCGCCCGCGCGCGCGCCCTTGCTTCACTCTGCACCAGTCGCTCGTCGGCCCGCGCCCGCATAACGGCGCTCCACAGCCTGGCCGCAATATCCTCGACCAGCTCGATTTCGTCACCGTGCCAGACGCGCGCATCGGGGTGGTGAACGAACAAGATAGCGACGAGCGCGCCATTGCGAACCAGCGGGACGCTCAGGACCGACCGTATCGCCAATTCATAGGATGCCGCTGCCATCACCCCTTCGCCGGGGTCTTCCACGTGGATGTCGTCGATCACAAGCGTACGGCCCGCTTTAAGCATGGCCACGCGGTCGGGCCCAAAATCGTCGAGACGCCATCGGCCAACGAACTTTGGCATGCGGCCATCGTTCCATTCCTTCCCGACCGTGGCGTATTCCCCGCAACTATCGACGATACCAAACCCGACCTGCGAGACGCCAAGATGCGTGCCGATCAATCGTGTCGCGACCGACATGATGTCATGGGCATCGTCGCGATCCGATAGCGCTTCGGACAGCGAAAACTTGAACCGGTCGCGTCCCGCCGCCGCCGACCGTTCGAGCGCCGCCATCGCCTATACCCCCAACGCCTCGAGCCCGCGTCGTTGCACCTCGTTAATGCCGTCCGGCCGGGCTTTGGTATCGAGTACGCAGACGGTGCCGATCGGCACCCCGTCGCTTTCGAGCACCATGCCTGCATAAAATCGCAAACCCTCGGTCACGGTGACCAGCGGGTTGCAATCGAACCGGTTGTCGATCGTCAGGTCGGGCACCACGAATATGCCGCGTTCGGGCAGCGCCACCCGGCAAATCGAAACGTCGAGCGGCAATTCGCGCTGGCCGATGCCGATCTCGGCTTTGAACCACTGGCGATCGTCGGCGATGAAATTGACGACCGCGATCGGCGCGTCGAGCAGCGCAGCGGCAATCTCGGCGATCCCGTCGAACACCGCGTCACGATCGGTATCGAGAATGTCATAACGCTTGAGCGCCGCCATGCGCGCAATGACCGCCGGGTCGTCGGCGACAGCTTGCAATTGCAATGGCTCAATGTCGCTCACATTGCCCCCCAGTCGAGTCTGCAATTGCCGTAGCAAAATGCATATTCGCCAAACGATCTGTGTCAAAGTTATAATTCAAGCGAATTATTCCCATTTATCGCAGCTATGACGACTCTTGCCTGTCATGTTCCGATTGCTATCGCGGGGCGCCATCGCCCCTGAAGCTTGAGGACAGGCCCTGAAGCCTGAGGAGAGGCCTTATTCGCCGTCGGCTGCTGACTCTTCATCCGCCGTTGCTCCGCTCTCCGTCTGCAAAGCTGCCAACTCCGCCGCCGCCTCGCGCTCGACCTCGGCGACCGCCTCATCCGCGCGTTGTTCGATCTCGGTCGCCCGGGCCTCCAGTTCCGCCGACAGTTTCGACGGATCGGCATCCGCATCCGCCACCTCGCCCCCGGCGCAGCCTGCGAGCATCAGCACGATCAATGTGAGACCAGCCCTCATTGCCCTACGCCCAGTTCCTCCGGCGCGTTGGCCAATAGCGCCAGCGTTACCGTCCACGCCGCGACATTCTGCGCCAGATCGGCGGGGACGATCTTGTCGAACGTATCATCGGGCGTATGGTGCAGGTCGAAATAATCGCTGCCATCCTGCTGCAAGTCGACCAGTGGTACGCCCAGCGCCGCCAACGCGCCGATGTCCGCCCCGCCGCTCGCTACATCGCGGCTGCGAGCGATGCTCAGCGGCGCAAGCCCCGCCGCAATCCGGTCGTTCAGTGCCGATGCCGCAGCCGGCAGTCGGAAATCGACCCGCCAGATCCGCCCCGCACCGAAATCGGATTCGAGCGCAGCGGCGTGGTTTTCTGTGCCATGCGCCTCGCCATAGGCCTTGCCGCCCCAGATGCCGACTTCCTCCGCCCCTGCCATCAGCAACCGGATGGTGCGGCGCGGACGGCCCATCGCCTCGACCCGCTTCGCCGCCGCCGCAATGATAGCGCAACCCGCGCCATCGTCGATCGCCCCGGTGCCCAGATCCCAGCTGTCGAGATGACACGCAGCTACGACGACACCTGCATCGGCATCGCGTCCGCGTATCTCGGCGATGACGTTGCCCGATTGCTGCGGCCCCAGTTGGCGCGGCGTCAGCAACAGCCGCATCCGCACCGGAACCGTCGCCCGATCGAGCATCCGTTCCAGATTGTCCGCATCGGGATTGGAAATCGCCCCTGCCGGGATCGGCGTCACGCCTTCACCGAAATTGGTGTTGCCGGTGTGCGGGTTGCGGTGGCTGTCGGTGCCGACCGACCGGATGACGATCGCCGCCGCCCCGCGCCGCGCCGCGCGATCCGGTCCCGAAAACCGCACCGGACCGAACGCGCCATAGCTCGACCCGTCCTGCGTCGCGCGCATCGCATGGCCGATATAGACTATGTTGCCGCGTATCGCAGCATCGGGCGCAGCGTCGAATTCGGCGAGGCTGCGGAACCCGACAACCTCGCCCTCCATCCCTTGTGCCGGTGTCGCCCCGCTGTTGCCCAGCGCCGTAATCGCCAGCGGCTGGGTGAACGGCGCGATGATGCTCGCCCGTTCTTCGCCGCGCACCCAGGTCGGCATGGTGAACGCCTCGGCGCGGACATTGGCAAAGCCCATCGCCCGCAGCCGCGCCACAGCCCAGTCGCGCGCCCGGGCCTCAGCCTCGGTCCCGCCCTGACGCGGGCCGATTTCGGTGGTCAGATCACGCACGAAATCGAGCGCCACGGTGTCGCCCAGCGCTTCCTCGCGCGCAACAGCCAGCTCGGTAGCATCCTGAGCCGCTACGGGTGAAAGGGGAAGGGCGGCGAGTGCTGCTCCGAGCAGCAGGAGGGGGCGTTGTGTCATCGCGCTTCGATAGCGTCCGCATCGACCCTTGCCAAACTGCTTTCCTACAAGTCGGCGATCATGATATTGCAGCCGCAAATGGAATCCGCGCTGTTCGCAATACAGGGTCACCTTCGCCCTGCAGAAGTTTCCTACATGGCTGTCGTCAAACCCGCAGTAATCCGTGAACTTTCGATACCCCGTCGTGTAAACCAGTGTGACCCTTTGTTGACCCCTTTTCGCGCCATCGCGCGCATGGGAATCGCTCGACATCCCGTTGCCAGTCCGATGCCGCTCGGCTAACGGCTCGCCAACCCCGGCGCACCCGCGTGCCTCTCCCAGCCCGTCCCGAAGGAACTCCAATGGCCGCCCAATATAGCTACGTGATGAAGGGGATGACCAAGACCTTCCCCGGCGCGCCCAAGCCGGTGCTCAGCAACATCAACCTGCAATTCTACCCCGATGCCAAGATCGGCATCGTCGGCCCCAACGGCGTCGGCAAATCGACACTGATGAAGATCATGGCCGGCCTCGACACCGAATTCACCGGTGAAGCCTGGGCGGGCGAACATATCACCGTCGGCTATCTGGCGCAGGAGCCCGAGCTCGACGCGACCAAGACGGTCAAAGAGAACGTCATGGATGGCGTCCGGCACGTCGCCGACATGGTCGAGCGGTTCAACCAGATCGGCATGGAAATGGCCGAGGAGGATGCCGATTTTGACGCGCTAGGCACGGAAATGGCCGAGCTTCAGGACAAGATCGACGCGGTCGACGGCTGGACGCTCGATAACCAGCTCGAAATCGCCATGGAGGCACTGAACTGCCCGCCGGGCGACTGGCCGGTCACCGACCTCTCAGGCGGCGAAAAGCGCCGCGTCGCGCTGACCCGGCTATTGCTCGAAAAGCCCGCTATCCTGCTGCTCGACGAACCGACCAACCATCTCGACGCCGAGTCCGTCGCATGGCTCGAAAAGCATCTGAGCGACTACCCCGGCAACGTGCTGATGATCACCCATGATCGCTATTTCCTCGATAATGTCGTCAACTGGATCCTCGAACTCGATCGCGGACGCTACTATCCCTACGAGGGCAATTATTCGACCTATCTGGAGAAGAAGGCCAAACGACTTCAGCAGGAATCTCGCGAGGATCAGGGTCGGCAGAAAGCGATCAAGGACGAACTCGAATGGATCCGCCAGTCGCCCAAGGCGCGGCAGGCCAAGTCCAAGGCGCGGATCAAGAGCTTCGACCAGCTCGTCGCCTCGCAAGAAAGCCGCACGTTCGGCAAGGCGCAGATTCTCATTCAGATCCCCGAACGGCTCGGCGGCAAGGTGATCGAGGTCGACAATGTTTCGAAAAGTTACGGCGACAAGCTATTGTTCGAAAATCTCTCTTTCTCCATCCCGCCCGGCGGCATCGTCGGCGTCATCGGCCCCAACGGCGCGGGCAAGACGACGCTGTTCAAGCTGATCACCGGCAAGGAAACCCCAGATTCTGGCTCGGTCGACATCGGCCCGACCGTCAAGCTTGGTTTCGTCGATCAGAGCCGCGACGACCTCGATGCCAATCACAATGTCTGGGAGGAGATTAGCGGCGGTCACGACATCATGACCATCGGCAAACAGGAAATGCAAACGCGAGCCTATGTCGGCGCGTTCAACTTCAAGGGCGGCGATCAGCAGAAAAAGGTCGGGCAGCTATCCGGCGGCGAACGCAACCGCGTCCACATGGCCAAGATGCTTAAACAGGGCGGCAACGTCCTCCTGCTCGACGAACCGACCAACGACCTCGACACCGAAACGCTGGCGGCTTTGGAAGAAGCGCTGGAATCATTTGCTGGATGTGCGGTGGTAATAAGCCACGACCGCTTCTTCCTGGACCGCCTCTGCACCCACATATTGGCGTTCGAAGGCGACGGCCATGTCGAATGGTTCGAAGGCAATTTCGACAGTTATGAAGAGGACAAGCGGCGGCGTCTGGGCGACGCTGCGGATCGACCGGCGCGGGTGGCATATAAGAAGTTGACGCGGTAACCCACTGAATAGAATTCGCAAAATGGGTTATTCTGTAAAACTCGTAACCCATTTTGCGAAGAATTGCGAAACATCCGAGCGCGCCTTTGGGGACACGCTCATCGACGTTTGCCCGAACGTTAAATTCGCCGATTCGAATTCGGAGTCGATGAAGCGTCTGATCGGTTCAGGGAGCTGGCCAGTCCCCAGCTCTGTGGTCAAAGCCTTTCGGGCAAGTAGGTCCTCGACAATTGAAACAGTCTCGCCGGGAGGATCGCACTCTTTCATCAACGTCGGAAAGTGCATCGGCGGCAGTTTGTACGACGGATGCAGCCGCATCCACCTCAAAGCCGCTGCCGGTCTGAGCGCATAGAATATCTTCTTGAGCGCAACGTCCTTTCCTTCGGCGAAGTAGGTGTTCCGTTGTCTCAGCCCGAGATGAAGATAGTGCCTGTTGATGGCTTCACGATCGGTGTGGGCGTTAGCCAGTGAAAGCACTTCGCTACGAAACTGCGGGTCGCCGCGATAGACGATAGGTGACATCAGCCACTCGATGATGACCGCATTGCCTTTGAGCATCAGCTTGAGAGCTTTGCCCAAGTCCCAGCCGTTGACGTCCATGTCGCCGATCAACGGTGTCTCGATGACGTCGCGTGGCGTCCACGGTGAAAGATAATCGCTTAATCGACGGACGTAGACGAACCGGCAGTCGTAATCGCTGCCTGGAGAAGGGAAGCCCCAAGCCCTGCTTCCACTTTCGATGGCAATAAGTATTTTCGATTGATGGTCGTGCTCGACTGACGTGAGGAGCGCATCAATCTGCGAAAGTGGCACTTTGGCATAGCCAGTCGGAATTGAGCGCATAATGATGCTATAGGACGAGTGTGTCTTTGTGGCGACAGCTTACTAACGCTCTGTCGCCACCATTAGCCCATCGATCGTTACGCTCGCTGCCTTCTCACCGAGAGCCACCTCGTTCCGCCGACAATAACCATCCCCCACCGGCTCCCACATCTGAATCACCCGCCCACCATTCAGATCGACCACCCAATATTCCGGCACCCCAGCCGCAGCATAAATCCGCAGCTTCCGGCCCAGGTCGACATCGAGCGTCGTATCGGCAACCTCGACCAGCAACGCGACGGTTTCCAGCGGCACCACCCCACGCCCGCGATGCCGGGTCAGCACCACATCGGGCTCGGGCAACGAATAGTCGCTGATCCGCGTCGATGGTTCGGCCCAAGCCTCAAGATCGCTATCGAGCGCGCGCAGCGCGATGTTCAGTTCGGTCGCGAGCAAGGTCTTGGTCCGCGCATGCCAGCTATGCTGCGCATTCATCGCATAGATTTCCCCATCGATCAGCTCAGTCTTAGAATAATCGGCGAACGCCCCGCTCTCATCAAGCAGCAGGAAATCCTCTACCTTCAGCCTGACCGGCTGCGGCACATTGGACAATTGGGCGGGCGCATTCATGCCGGGAAGATGACATTTCATCGGCTACGCGTCCAGCATTTCCGCGATCCATGGAATTACCGTTGATATCGCATTCCAGCCAATCCGCCCTTGAAACGATAATACGTTCACATTATGTTCCAAGCGTTGCATGGCTCTTTCACATCGGCATCTTCTCAGTGCTCGACCGTAACAAGCGGTGCCAACCAATCAACAGGTGCGAACTTTCACTGAATTCCCACCGGCGCAAACGCCCCGTTGCCCTCGTCGAGCAGATGCAACACTCCGTCGCTGATAGCGAAATAAGCTCCCGTCAGCCGCAGAGTGCCATTGCGCTCCTTCGAGCGGATGCACGGAAACGTCCGCAGGTTCGCAATGCTCACTTCGACCGCCGCCTGCTCCATCGCGCGGAGCGCCGGGCGGTTCGCCTCATCGCCATGGCTCGCCCGAATACGGTCTCGCGTGCTGTCCAGCATCGCGATCCAGTCGGCAATGAACCCGCCTTCACCGGGCGGCGCATCGCGCAGCTTATCGGTAAACGCCGCCTCGCAGCCGCCGCAACGACCGTGCCCCATGACGACGATATCCGCGACGCCCAGCACCTGCACCGCGAACTCGAGCGCCGCAGACACCCCATGCAATCCCGGGGTCGATTCGAACGGAGGTACCAGCGCGGCGACATTGCGCACGACGAACACCTCGCCCGGTCCAGTATCGAAAATCTGTGCTGGATCGACCCGGCTGTCGGAACAGGCGATGATCATCACCCGTGGCTGCTGCCCCTCGCGCAACTCAGCCCAGCGAGCCTTCTGCGTCGCATAGCCAGCGCCGCGAAAGCGGTGATAGCCTTGGATCAGTTCGCTCAAGCCGGTCATTGCGCGCTCCTCTAGTGATGCGCGCCAATGCCAACCTCGTTGCGCACTGGCAAGAGGTTCCCACAATCGCTATGTGCCCGCCATGGCCGAAGCAGACCCGATGATCCCCCGCGAACCGCGCGCCCGCAAGCCAGACTGGATTCGCGTCAAAGCCCCGACCAGCGCTGGTTTCGCCGAGACGCGCCGCCTGATGCGCGACCTCAATCTCAACACCGTCTGCGAAGAGGCCGCCTGCCCGAACATCGGCGAATGCTGGACGAAAAAGCACGCGACGGTGATGATCCTCGGGGACACCTGCACCCGCGCCTGCGCCTTCTGCAACGTCAAGACCGGTATGCCGCGCGCTGTCGATGCGATGGAACCCGAAAATCTCGCCACCGCCGCCGCCAGCCTCGGCCTGCAACATATCGTCATCACCTCGGTCGATCGTGACGATCTGCCCGACGGCGGCGCCAGCCAGTTCGTGCACGTGATCGAGGCGCTGCGCCGCACCACGCCCGCCACCACCATCGAAATTCTCACCCCCGATTTCCGCAACAAGCCCGACAGCGCCATCGCTTCGATCGTTGCTGCGCGGCCGGACGTCTACAACCACAATCTCGAAACCGTCCCCCGCCTCTACCCCACCATCCGCCCCGGCGCGCGCTACTACGCCTCGCTGCGGCTGCTCGAAACGGTCAAGCGGCTCGACCCGTCGATCTTCACCAAGTCGGGCATCATGCTCGGCCTGGGCGAACAGCGGATGGAGGTGCATCAGGTGATGGACGACATGCGTTCCGCCGACATCGATTTCCTGACGATGGGCCAATATCTACAGCCCACCCCGCGCCACGCCAAGGTGATCGATTTCGTCACGCCGCAGTCGTTCGACGCTCACGCCCAGATCGCGCGAGCCAAGGGGTTCCTCCAGGTCGCCTCCTCCCCGCTGACCCGCTCGAGCTACCACGCCGGCGATGATTTCGTGGCGATGCGCGCGGCGCGTGAGGCAAAGCTGGCGGGCAGGGCAGGCTAAGGGTGCCCCGCCACCACGAAATCCGGCATCTGCCCTACAGCGCCGACCAGATGTTTGATCTCGTCGCCGATGTCGCCCGTTACGGCGAGTTCATACCTTGGGTTTCCGGCGTTCGCGTCCGTTCCAACAGCGAGAGCGAGATGGTCGCCGACCTCATCGTCGGCTTCAAGGGGCTGCGCGAACGCTTTACCAGCCGCGTCCACAAGTCCCGCCCGAGCGAAATCCGTGTCGATTATCTTGACGGGCCGCTCAAGCACCTCAGCAATGAATGGCGCTTCGATGCCAACCCCGTCGGCGGCTGCATCGTCGATTTCACCGTCGACTTCAGCTTTCGCAACAGCCTGTTCGAGCGGATCGCCGGACAAGTTTTCGACAGGGCTTTGCGCAAGATGATCGGCGCGTTCGAGGAGCGCGCCGCCGCGCTTTACGCCGAGCAGCCCCTCAGCCCGTCATTCTCCGGTAGCAGCAACTCCAGCGCCAGCAGTGTCGCCTGACGGCGGATGCCGGCGCGCCCAGCGCTCGCGTCGAAATGCTTGACCGTCGAATAGGCATCGTCCGCCGATTGCCCGCGCAGCACGCGTGACAACACGACAGTGCCCACCGGCTTGGCATCCGACCCGCCCCCCGGACCCGCCACACCCGAGATCGCCACCGCGATATCGGCTTCGCCACGCGCAATCGCTCCGGTCGCCATCGCCCAAGTGCAGGCCATCGACACCGCGCCGAACAGTTCGATGACTTCGGATGATACGCCCAGCAACGCTTGCTTCGCTACGTTCGAGTAAGTGACGAATCCCGCGCCGAATACGTCCGAACTGCCCGGCACATCGGTCAGCGCGGTCGCCACCATGCCGCCGGTGCAGCTTTCCGCCAGCGCAATGCAGCGACCCGCCGCGCGGTTTTCGGCGATCACCCGGCTCGCCAGCGCGAACAGCGCGCCATCGCCATCGTCCAAAACACTATCGGCCATCGGTCAGGTCCTTGGGGAGAGGGGCAGGGCGACGCTGACCACGGCTTGTGCCGCAACGCCTTCGCCCCGCCCGGTAAAACCCAGCTGCTCGGTGGTGGTTGCCTTGACCGACACATGATCGAGAGGAATGCGCAAGATATCCGCTATGCTCGCGCGGATCGCCCCGCGATGCGGCCCCACCTTGGGTGCCTCGCAGATGACCGTGCAATCGACATGGTCGATCCGCCCGCACTTTCCCTCCGCCAGAGTGCGGGCATGAGCCAAAAACTGGTTCGACGCCGCCCCGCGCCACTGCGGATCGCTCGGCGGAAAATGCTGGCCGATATCGCCCTCGCCGATCGCCCCGAGCAGCGCATCGGTGATCGCGTGCAGCACGACGTCGGCATCGCTATGCCCTTCGAGCTTGCGATCATGCGGCACCAGCACCCCGCCCAGCCACACGCCGTCGCCGGGGATCAGCCTGTGGACATCGAACCCAATCCCCACCGCATGCCGCCATGACCTCACAATCGCATCTCCATGTCCGCCCAACACCCCCGCCATAAACTCCAGATCGCCCGGCTGGGTGATCTTGTCGAGGCGGCGGCTGCCCGCCACTAGCGCCACACGCCCGCCCGCCGCGCGCACCACCTGCGTCTCGTCGGTCGCCGGGCTCTTGTCCCATGCCGCCAGAGCCTCCCGCAATGCCGCCAGCCGGAACGCCTGCGGCGTCTGCACCCGCGCCAGCGCGCCACGGTCGACCGTCTCGCCCAGCGCGTCCCCGTGTCCCGTAAAAGCGCCCCGAACAAGCGTATCCGCCACCCCCAACACCGGCACAGCCCCGTCAATCTCAGTGTCGGCGAAGGCCGCGAGCAACCGGTCGATCACCGCCGCATCCAGCCCCGGCCGCGCCGCATCATGCACCAGCACCAGCGCGGCGCGATCATCGAGGCTGGCAAGCCCCGCCGCCACCGACTGCTGCCGCTCCGCACCCCCATCGACCAGCACCGCGCCCAGCCCCGCCAGCGCCGCCTCTGCCAGCCCGCGAGCCTCCGCATCCGGCGCCACCACCACCGTCAGCCCGACACAAGCGGCGTGCGCGACAAACGCCTCCGCACTCCACCGCAGCACCGCCCGCCCGCCCAGATCGGCAAACTGCTTGGGCAAGTCCAAACCGGCCCGCTCGCCGCGTCCGGCGGCTACGATCAGAGCGTGGAAGGGTGGCTGCGTGGTCATGGCCGCGCGTCTAGCGGGATGGGGCGGGGGAGGGAAGGACGCGGAAGTTTACAGTGGCTGGAAGTTGACAAAGTTGACACCAACGCGGGGGTGCATCCTCCCCCTCGGGGGAGGTGGCTCGCGCAGCGAGACGGAGGGGCCGGTGCGGCCTTGCTCGAATCGCGCTGGGACGCACCGGCCCCTCCGACCCCTTCGGGCCCACCTCCAAGGGGAGGAAGCAGCGAACGAATCACTGGCGATACAGCGACTCTATCGATCAGTGCCGGAGCAAGAGTGATAAGAGTGATGACCCCCAAGGGTGCAAAATCACTCTTGGGCAATTGTCGATTTTAGCGATTAGCCGGGGCTGTTTGCTCGGCGAGATGTGGGTTTTTTCGTAGGCTGCCATGTTGCGAACATAGCACGAACGGTGGGTTGTAGGAAAGACGTTCCTGCCTCGGGAGGGCGTGCGATCAAGGGTTCACGCAGAGGCGCGGAGGCACAGAGAAGGGAAGGGGAGCGAGGAACACCGACCCGCACGCCGGTCAGTTGTGCAGCGGGTCTTCGGTGCGGACGGGTCTGCCGATCCGGACGAGGACACCGTCGGGGTCACCCACGGCAAATTCGTACATGCCCCACGGCTTGCGATGAGGGGCGCCGCGCTCGATGATGATGTCGCGCACCCGGCCTGCCACCGCGTCGACATCCTCGCAGTAGAGATACAGGCCGTGGGAATTTCTGTCGGGAATGACCCAGCCGGGCTCGGCGGGGCGCAAGGCGATGTGCCAGCCGTGGCCGTCCGTCATGATGCGAAACCCGGCGTCGCCCGCCGACATGGCAAAGCCGAGGCGCTCATAGAAGGCCTGCGTCGCATCGATGTCGTTGCAGGGCAGGATGGCGGTTGCTTGGTGCTGGATCATGAAGCGCGATCTGGCACATCCTTGCGCTTCGCACTAGCGCGAAGGTGAGGGTGGTGAGTTAGCCGCTATAAGCGTCCTCCCCTCCAGGGGAGGGGGACCGCCCGAAGGGTGGTGGAGAGGCACGCGGTTGTTACGTCAAGTCACGTGACGCCGCACCTGCCCCTCCGACCCCTGTGGGGCCACCTCCCCCGAGGCGGAGGATGCAGCAGCTTGCCTATCGCAACCAACCCCGCCAACCTGCTGCCATGGTCAGACTATCCGCAATCCTGCTCCTGTCGCTGCTCGCAGCCTGCACCGAGCCGCCGGCCACCATCGACAGCATCGACATCAGACTGTCAGGAAAGCGCGGCGTTTTCATCACGCTGAACCGCGAACAGGGCGGCCAGATCGCGCTCGACGCATCCGCCGAGAACAGCGCCCCAAGCCACTTCGCCCTGCCGCCCGATCGCTTCGACGCCATTGCCGACCAGCTTGAGCCGTTCAGGCAGGAGGCTATGCCATTCACGGACGAGAGTGTTGCCGCGCTCAATTTGAACGCCAACTGCCCTGCATCTGCGCCCTATGTGACCGACAGTGGCGCAATCTGGATCAGATGGCGCGGCCCAACGGTGAGCGAGCATTATCTGGCCGAGCTAGGTTGCGACCCCGACCGCACCGGGCGCGCAACGCCGAGTTGCAAGCCATCATCGGCCAACTGCCCATCCCGCCCGAGTAACGTCATTGCGAGCGTAGCGCGGCAATCCAGAGTCGGGCAGCGCCGCACTGGATTGGTTGGCCTTTGGCCGACTGCGTCCCGCCGCGCTCGCAATGACGACCAAGGCAGAATTACGCCAACCCCTCCCCCTCGTGGGGAGGGCAAGGGTGGGGGCGCGCCGCGTCTGCGGCGCAAAAGACAGCGACGTAGCGTTTAATGCTCAGGCGTACAGGCGCGCGTCAGTCTCTACCCATTATCTCCACACAGGGTTTGATGTAGCGTCTCCGGAATTGAGCATTGTGGAGTCGCGACCAAACAAACGATGGTCGACATATGCCTAGACCGATGACAAGATGGTGTCATGACGACAGCCATTGTCCGCGCTGAAATCGAGCGCTTTTTGAGATCACCGACTCCGGAAGTGCTTTGCATTTCAGGCCCTTGGGGAGTCGGTAAAACTTACTCTTGGCAGAAGTTTCTCCGGGAAGTGGAGAAAGCTAAACAGCTTGCAAGTCCACGGTATGCATATGTTTCGTTGTTCGGGCTCAATTCGCTTGCAGAGCTCCGCAGTGCTATAGTCGAGAACACAATTGTGGCTGAGGGACCGTTAACATCACCGGACGCCGCAACGCTGCACGCCATGCTTCGAAAGGGCGAGAAGTTTGTTAGGCAAAGCCGACCTGCGCTTGAGGTGGCAGCCGGCTTCTTTCGCATGAAAGATGCAGGCGAAGCGCTATACCGCGCTGCCTTCTTGACGGTGCGAGACCAGCTCGTTTGCTTCGACGACCTTGAGCGTGCGGGCGATAATCTCAAGATTAAGGACGTGCTCGGCTTGGCGTCAATGTTGCGTGAGCAGCGAGGGTGCAAGATAGTTTTGTTAATGAACAAATCTAAGGTCGATCCGGAACAAGAGCAACAATTTAGCCAACAACTCGAAAAGGTGGTTGATACATTTCTTGTCTTTGAACCTACCACTATAGAAGCCGTCACAATATCTGTCGAAGAGACAGATTTGATAGCAAATGCCCTGCGCGAGCGTATCAGTGCGCTTAGCATTACAAATATAAGGGTTATAAAGAAAATCGAGCGCTTGGCGCGGCAACTGGAAATCGTATTGGATGGGCGCAGCGCTTTCATAATTGATCAGATGGTTTCCACGGTTTCACTTGCTGGATGGTGCTTTTTTCAACCTAGCGAAGCTCCCGACCTAGACTATATCAAAGAATTCAACTCCATGTTGGGTCTTGTTAACAGCGATAATATCTCTATAGAAGAGCAAGAGTGGCGATCCACGCTCGAAAACTACGGATATAGTTCGACCGATGAATTGGACGCGCTGATTATCGAGGGCGTCAGCGTCGGCTATTTTCGCCAGGACGAAATCAGAGAGGCTGCTATCTCATCAGAGGAGCAGTATAAACGAGAAAATCGCAAGAACACATTCTCAGACGCATGGAAGCTCTATCATAACGATATAACAGTAGATGACAATGTCGTTCTGGATGCCATGCAAGATGGTGCAATGGCGAATCTCAATTATATAAGCCCGGACAGCATGAATGCAACGGTTCTCTTTATGCGCCGCTACGAACGCGATCGAGAAGTATCAAACATAATTAGTAGTTGGATTGAAGCTAATCGTACGAAATCAGATTTTTTCTCACATTCCAACCGATTTTTCTTTGCAGAACCGATTGACCCAGAATTGGTTGCCGCGCTCGACGCTGGACAAAACGAAATTGAGGATGAGCGCGATCCGGCAGACACGCTTAAGGCGATGGCGGAAAGAAGCGGGTTCAATCCCGAGGCGGATGTCGCCCTCTTTTCTAAGCTGTCGGTCGATGAATGGGTGGACATGTTTGACGCCAACTCAGGCAAAGGTTTAGCAAAGATGATGGAGTGGGCTCGAATCGTGGCGGCCCAACCCGGTGGCGAAGGGTTGCGCGCAAACTTGGACGCGGCACTCAACAGAATTGCTGCGCGGTCACCAATGCGAGCAGACCGCTTGCGCGCTTGGGGTGTACTGCCGAAATAACATGAATAGCTAGACAGCCTGTTATCCTATCAACGTTTTTCCAGAGTTTTTGAAATTTCGACGGCTATGGAATGCTCACTAACGGTCGCTCTACCCCCTACCCATCTGCCTGATTTTCTGGCACAGGGCCGCTCATGCCCCGTCTCCACCCCATCCAAGTCGGCCCGATCACCATCGATACGCCCGTCATCCTCGCGCCGATGACCGGGGTGACCGATATGCCGTTCCGCCGCCTCGTACGCCGCTATGGCTCTGGCCTCAACGTCACCGAGATGATCGCCAGCGCGGCGATGATACGGGAGACGCGGCAGTCCTTGCAAAAGGCCGCATGGCATCCGCTCGAGGAGCCGGTGTCGATGCAGCTGGCGGGCTGCGATCCGCTCGAGATGGCCGAAGCGGCGAAGCTGAACGCCGATCGCGGCGCGGCGATCATCGACATCAACATGGGCTGCCCGGTCAAGAAGGTGGTCAATGGTGATGCCGGATCGGCGCTGATGCGCGATCTGCCGCTCGCCGCGCGGCTGATCGAGGCGACGGTGAAAGCGGTCGACGTGCCGGTGACGGTCAAGATGCGGATGGGTTGGGACCATGCCAGCCTCAACGCCCCCGAACTCGCGCACATCGCCGAGGATCTGGGCGCGCAGATGATCACCGTCCACGGCCGCACCCGCAACCAGATGTACAAGGGCTCCGCCGACTGGGGATTCGTCGCGCGGGTCAAGGCGGCGGTGGCGCTGCCGGTGATCGTCAATGGCGACATCTGCTCGGTCGCCGACGCGCGCACCGCACTCGACCAGAGCGGGGCGGATGGGGTGATGATCGGGCGCGGCGCCTATGGCCGGCCGTGGCTGCTGGGGCAGGTGATGGCCGCGCTGCAGCATGACCGCATTGTGCCCGACCCCGGCATCGATGAGCAATATGCGCTGATCGTTGAGCATTATCGCGCGATGATCGAGCATTATGGTGCGCAGACGGCGGTGCCGATCGCCCGCAAGCATCTCGGCTGGTACACGCGCGGGCTGCATGGATCGGCGGATTTCCGCAACAGCACCAACCAGATTGGCGACGCGCAGGCCGTGCTCGATGCGCTGGCGCGTTTCTATGAGCCGCTGCTCACCCGCCTCGCGGCATGAGCCACGCTCCCGTGCCAACGCCCCCCGCCACCCTCTCGAGCCTTGGCGCGGCCTTCCAGTCGCATCCGGTGCCGACGCTGCTGGTCTCGGGGGAGGGCAAGGTGGTCGATGCCAATCAGGCGGCAGAGACGCTGTTCAACGCCGGCCGCGCGTCGCTGGTCGAGCGCGATCTGGTCAAGGTGATGGAATCGGGCTCGCCGGGCGGCCTTGCACGGATGCTGGCGCAGCCGGAGACCAGCGCGTGGGCCTATGCCGTCGAGTTGCGCATGGCGAAACAGGCACCGCTTTATGCCGATATCGCGCTGGGGCCAATCGGCAAGGATGGCGCGTGGCGGGTGCTGGCGATCCACCCGGTGCCCGCGACGGGGCGGATGCCGTTCCGCCGCCCTGGCTCCGCCGCGCGCTCGGCCAGCGCGATGGCGGCGATGCTGGCGCATGAGATCAAGAATCCGCTGTCGGGTATTCGTGGCGCGGCGCAATTGCTGGGGAAGGGCGGATCGACCAGCGCCGCCGCGCTCTCGCGCCTGATCTGCGGGGAGGTGGACCGCATCGCTGGGCTGATCGATGGCATGCAGAGCTTCACCCGCAACGAGCCGCCGCCACGCACATCGATCAACATCTATCCTGCCATCGGTCAGGCGCGGGGGATTGCCGCGCAGGGATTTGCCAGCGGGGTGCGCTTTATCGAGGAGTTCGATCCGTCGCTGCCGCGCGTCCTCGCCAATCATGATTCGCTGGTGCAGATATTGCTCAATCTTATCAAGAATGCGTGCGAAGCGGCTGAGGATAAACGCGATCTGACCGTACGTCTGACCACCGCCTATCGTCACGGCCTGTCGTGGGACGCGGGCGACGGCAAGGGGCAGCAGCCGCTGCCGGTGGAGATCATCGTCGCCGACAATGGGCCGGGCGTGCCCGAGCATCTCGCCGATGTGCTGTTCGATCCCTTCGTCTCGTCCAAGCGCGACGGGCAGGGGCTGGGGCTCGCGCTGGTCGACAAGCTGATCCGCGACATGGGCGGTGTCGTCCAGCATGATCGCAAAAATGGCTGGACCCGCTTCCGCCTGCATCTGGCGCTGGCGAAAGAGGCGAAACAGCCATGAGCGCCGCGCCATCGGTTCTGCTGGTCGAGGACGACGTCGCTATCGCCACCGTCATCCGCGTCGCGCTGGAGGGCGAGGGAATGAGCCTCGACATCGTCGAGACGCTCGCCGAGCGCGATCGGGCGCTGGCGATCGGCGGTTATCGTGCGATGATCACCGATGTCATGCTGCCCGATGGCAATGGTCTGACCACCCTCGACGCTTTGCGCGACACACTGGGCGGGCTGCCGCCGTTCATCGTGCTGTCGGCGCAGAACACGCTCGATACGGCCGTGTCGGCGTCGGAGCGCGGCGCGTTCGATTATCTGCCCAAACCGTTCGATCTCGACGAGCTAGTCGCCTCGATCCGGGCCGCAGTGGAGAGCGGCGATGGCCCGCGCGACAAGCTTGCGCCGCAGTCGAGCGATGCGGGCGTGCCGATCATCGGCCGGGCGCCCGAGATGCAACTGGTCTATCGCACACTGGCCAAGGTTGCGCCGACCGACCTGTCGGTGCTGATCCTGGGTGAATCGGGCACTGGCAAGGAACTGGTGGCGCAAGCCATCCACGCCAGCAGCCGCCGCAAGCTCAAACCCTTCGTCGCGGTCAACATGGCCGCCATCCCGCGTGAACTGATCGAATCGGAACTGTTCGGCCATGAACGCGGTGCCTTCACCGGCGCGGTGGCGCGCACCAGCGGGCGGTTCGAACAGGCCGAGGGCGGCACATTGTTCCTCGACGAAATCGGCGACATGCCGCTGGAGGCGCAGACCCGGCTGCTGCGCGTGCTGCAGACCGGCGAATATTCGCCCGTCGGCTCCGCGCGACTGGCCCGCGCCAACGTCCGCATCCTTGCCGCGACCAATCAGGAACTGGGAAGTCTCGTCGCCGATGGCCGCTTCCGCGAAGATCTTTACTACCGGCTCAACGTTATCCCGTTGCAACTGCCGCCACTGCGCGACCGTCGCAGCGACATCGGCCTGCTCGCCGACCATTTTCTGGGACAGGCGACCGCGCTCGGGCTGGGTGAAAAATCGCTGTCCGACAGCGCGCTGACCATGCTCGAACGCTATTCGTGGCCAGGCAATGTCCGCGAACTTGGTAATGTCATCCAGCGTCTGGCGCTGCTGACGCCGGGGCGCGAGATCGCCCGTGCCGATGTCGACAAGCTGGTTCTGGACATCTCCGCCGGGCAAACCGCAGATAGCGGCGGTACCGATCCTGAAGCAATACTGACGGAGGCGGTGACCCGCTGGCTTGGCTCGCCGGTCGCGATTCAAGCCGGGGAGGCGGGGAACCTCCACGCTGAATTGATCGACATCGTCGAACAGGCCGCTTTCGATGCGGTGCTGGAGGAAACTTCCGGCAACCAGCTCAGAGCCGCCAGCCGCCTGGGAATCAACCGCAATACGCTGCGACTGAAGCGGGCATCGCGCGGCGGTTAGCCGTATCTCACCCTCCTCCTGACCGGATTGTGCTTGTCGGGCCACAGGATTGATGTAAATCTGCAACAATGGCGTTCGACGATAGGCAGGCCGTAGCGGGGCAGGGTGAAACGGAACTCCCGTTGCCACGCCCGTCTCTGGCGATGCTGGTCGAACCGGTTGTGCTTCTGGTGTTGATCGGGACGGCGTCCGGCACAACATTGCTGATGCCGCAACTGGCTGGCGATGGGCTATTGTCCCCACTGCTGCTCTCGCTGTTGCTAGTCATCAACCTGCTCCCCGCCATGGCGTTACTAGTGCTGATCGGTCGTCGCATCGCCAAGCGTCGCGCGCGGCGCAAAGGCGGCGGCGAAGCGCGACTGCATACTCGCTTGGTCGCACTGTTCTCGATTACCGCTGCGGCACCGACGCTGATTATCGTTGTCCTCGCCTCGTTTCTGTTTCAGTCGGGAATGGACTTCTGGTTCTCGGAACGCTCCCGCGGCATGTTCGAAAATGCGGTCGGCGTGGCGCAGAACTATCTTGAAAGCCAGAAGCGCGACGTCGGCGCCAATACGATTGCCATGGCCACCGATTTGCGCGCCAGCCTGAGCGACAGCAGCATCGGCAGCAATGATTTCGACAATTTCTACGTTCAGCAGGTTGTCGTGCGACAGCTCAGCCAGTCGGCGATCGTCGAGATTGGCGACGACGGCATCGCTCGAACGATCGCGCTGATCGATCCCGACAACCGCACTGCCACCAACCTTATCCCACCCGATTCGATCCGTCGTCTGGCACAGGGGCAACAAATGGTTGTGGGGGAGACCCGCGATGGCGTCGAGGCAGTGGTCGCCTTGCTGCCCGAGCGCCGCCTCTATCTTTACGCCTCACGCGGCATCGGTGTGCTCGGGCTCGATTCGGTGCAGCGGGCCCGATCGGTGTTCGCCGACTATAACCAGCTGTTCGCCCGTTCACGCGATCTGCAATTTCGTTTCGTCCTTGCGCTCTATTTCGGCGCGTTGATCCTCGTCGGGCTGGTCATCGTCGTTGCGATTATCTCTGCTGACCGGATCGTCGCGCCGATCGACGACCTTGTTGCTGCCGCAAGGCGGGTGGCAGAGGGCAATTTGGAAGAGCGGGTCAAACTGCCGTCCGGTCCACCGGACGAGATTGCCACCCTCGCGTCCGCTTTCAACCTGATGACCGAGCGGCTCGGCGAACAGACCAACGACTTATTGGCCGCCAACGATTTGTCCGAAGACCGCCGCGCGCTTATCGAGGCGGTATTGTCGAGTGTCGCGTCGGGCGTGATCGCTATCGAAACCGATCGGCGGATTCGGTTGATGAATGCGCCAGCAGTTCGGATGCTCGGCTGTCAGGAGGGGTATCTGCCGGGCGCTACCTTGCGCGATATCGCCCCCGAGCTGGATCGCTGGCTCGATGAATCGCACAGCGTTGAGGGTGTTCAACCGATATTGACGCTGACCATCGGGGGCGACACGCGCGTCTGGGCGGTCAAGCTGGTCGATGACGATGCCGGGTCGGTGCTGACATTCGAGGACATCACCCAGCAGCTCAACGATCAGCGGCGTGCCGCTTGGTCCGATGTTGCCCGCCGCATTGCCCATGAAATCAAGAACCCGCTAACCCCGATCCAGCTGGCTGCCGAGCGGCTGCAACGCCGCTTCGGCAAAAATCAGGGTGAAGGCGAGCCGGTCTTCAAGCAACTGACCGCGACGATCATCCGCCAGGTCGGCGATCTGCGGCGGATGGTCGATGAATTCTCCAGCTTTGCGCGGATGCCCAAGCCGATTTTCCGAAACGACAATCTCACCGAAGTACTGCGCCAGTCGATTTTTCTCCACGAGGTCGCGCATCAGGACATCGCTTTCGATGCAGCGATGCCCGACGACCCCGTCTTCATGGTCTGTGACAGGCGGCTGATTGGACAGGCGCTGACCAATATCGTCAAAAACGCCATCGAGGCGATCGAGCGGGGAGGAAAGAGCGCTGGCCGGATTGTTTCGACACTGACGTTCGACGGAGCGCGTGCGACGATAACCATCTGCGACAATGGTATCGGCTTGCCCAACCAGCGTGCTTCGATCGTCGAGCCTTATGTCACCACGCGTGAGGGTGGGACGGGGCTCGGCCTCGCCATCGTCAAGCGGATCATCGAGGAACACGGCGGGACGCTCGATTTCGGCGATGCGCCAGGCGGCGGCACCAACGTGTGGATCATCCTCGACACTGCGACCCTAACCGCGAAGCTCGACACACAGGACAATTTGAACAGCGCGCGGTTCGCCGCAGGAAAGGACTGAGCCATGGCTCTCGATATCCTTATCGTCGACGACGAACCCGATATCCGCGATCTTGTCGCCGGGGTTATGGAGGACGAAGGCTATAGCGCGCGCTCAGCGGCCAACAGCGACGATGCGCTGGCCCAGATCGGCGCACGGCGGCCATCGCTGGTGCTGCTCGACGTGTGGCTTGAGGGCTCGCGGCTGGATGGCCTCGAACTGCTAGAGGAAATAAAGCGCCGCGACCCGAGCCTTCCGGTGATCGTCATCTCCGGCCATGGCACGCTCGATACTGCAGTCGCCGCCATCCGCCGCGGTGCCATAGATTTTATCGAAAAGCCGTTCGAGGCCGAGCGGCTGTTGCTGCTGGTGGCGCGCGCCACCGAAACCGAGCGGCTGCGGCAGGAGAATCGCGAGCTAAAGGCCCAGCTAGGGCAAAGCGACGAGTTGCATGGCATCACGCCGGCGATCAACAATGTCCGTGCCACGCTGAAGCGCGTGGCTTCCACCGGCAGCCGGGTGCTGATCAGCGGACCGGCGGGGGTTGGCAAGGAAGTTGCCGCGCGGTTGCTGCACAACTGGAGCGGGCGGGCTCAATCGCCCTTCGTCGTCGTCTCCGCAGCAACAATGACGCCTGAAACGGTGGAAGCCGAGCTGTTCGGTCAGGAGCGCGAAGACGGCAGCGTTGTTCCCGGTCTGCTCGAACGCGCCCATGGCGGCACGCTGTTCCTCGACGAAGTGTCGGATATGCCACTGACGACGCAGGGGAAAATTCTCCGCGTCTTGACCGAGCAAAGTTTCCTCCGGGTCGGCGGCGCGCGTCAGGTGCTCGTCGATGTCCGCATCGTTTCCTCCACCGCCCGCGACCTCGAACAGGAGATGGCTGAGGGCCGGTTCCGCGAAGACCTTTTCTATCGCCTCAATGTCGTGCCTTTGGTCCTCCCGCCACTGTCGGACCGCCGCGCCGACGTCGCGGTGCTGTCCAATCATTTCCTCGAACGACTGGCGCTTGAGCGCCGCATCCCCGCCCCCGGCGTAACGCCCGATGCGATGGTCGCGTTGCAGGCTTATGGCTGGCCGGGCAATGTCCGGCAGCTACGCAATGTGCTCGAACGGGTGATGATCCTCGCGCCGCACGACCGGCTGGCCAGCATCGAACTCGACATGCTGCCGCCCGAAGTTCTAGGGCAGGACCAGCGCCATGCACCGTCGACCGGCCTGCTGATGGCCGGATCGCTGCGTGAGGCGCGTGAGGCGTTCGAGCGCGAATATCTGCGTGTCCAGATCCGCCGCTTTTCCGGCAATGTCTCGCGCACCGCCAGCTTCATCGGCATGGAGCGATCGGCATTGCACCGCAAGCTCAAGCTGCTCGGGCTGACCGACGATCGCGCAGAATAGGCTGGCGCCTAGATCGGCGCGTACTGGCGATTGCGCTGCCGGTCTGACATGCTATCCTGCCGACGCCGCTACGCTTCAATAGCAGCGGCACCAAGCGACGCAGCTCCCGCGCCGCCAATAACAGGAGAAAAAACATGAGCGCGAAAGCGAATAATCTCCAGGATATCTTCCTCAATCAACTTCGCCGGTCGAAAGCCCCCGTCACCATGTTTCTGGTGAAGGGGGTCAAATTGCAGGGCATCATCACCTGGTTCGACAATTTTTCGGTGCTGCTGCGCCGCGATGGCCAGTCGCAGCTGGTTTATAAGCACGCCATTTCGACAATCATGCCCGGTCCCGGTTTCGATATTGCGGCGGTACGAGAGGCGTTCGCCGAAATATCGATCAAATCCAAATTGTTGCAGGAGATATTTCTTTCTGCCTGCCAGAAGTCCGGCCAGCCGGTGACGATGTTTCTGGTCAACGGGGTAATGTTGCAGGGCGAGATCGCTGCCTATGATCTGTTCTGCGTCGTGCTCGAACGCGACCGGGCGGCGCAGCTGGTGTATAAACATGCCATCTCGACCGTTCAGCCGTCTGGCCCGATCAATCTGGTCGCGCAGGACGAGGACGGGGAGGCGATCGAGGGTTGAGCTTTTCCCAGGATCGTGACGAGGTGACGCGCGGCGCGCGGTGCCTTATCCTGCTGCCAGAATTGCCAGCGAGCCGCACCACGCCGCGTCGCCGCGACAGGGAAGGGCGGTTGGAGGAGGCGCGAGGGCTGGCACTGGCCATCGGGCTCGATATCGTCGACCACCGCTTTGCCGCGGTGCGCAGCCCCAATCCCGCATCGCTGATCGGCAAGGGGCTGGTCGAGACCATCGGCCACGATGTCGAGGACCGCGCGATCGAGTTGGTCGTCGTCGATGCCGCGCTGACGGCGGTGCAGCAACGCAATCTGGAGGAGGGGTTCAAGGCCAAGGTCATCGACCGCACCGCGCTGATCCTCGAAATCTTCGGTGAGCGTGCTGCGACGGCCGAGGGGCGGATGCAGGTCGAACTGGCGCATCTCGATTATCAGCAAGGGCGGCTGGTGCGCAGCTGGACCCACCTCGAGCGGCAGCGCGGCGGCTTCGGTTTCCTTGGGGGGCCGGGCGAGACGCAGATCGAGGCCGACAGACGGATGATCCGCGACCGCATGGCGCGCATCCGCCGCAGCCTCGACGATGTCCGCCGCACCCGCGCGCTCCATCGCGACCGACGCAGCAAGGCACCTTGGCCGGTGGTCGCGCTGGTCGGATACACCAATGCCGGCAAATCGACGCTGTTCAACCGGCTGGCGGGCAGCGATGTGCTGGCCGAGGACATGCTGTTCGCCACGCTCGATCCGACGATGCGCGCGGTGACACTGGCCAGTTCTGGGGGCGCTGCGGGCAAGGTCATTCTTTCAGACACGGTCGGTTTTGTGTCCGATTTGCCAACCGAACTGGTCGCGGCGTTCCGCGCGACGCTGGAGGAGGTCGAGAATTCCGACCTGCTGCTGCATGTGCGTGACATCAGCCATGCCGAGAGCGACGCGCAGCGCAGCGATGTGCTCGATGTGCTGGCGGGGCTGGGGGTCGGCCCACTGGCTGAGCCTGAGCCAGGGCGGACAATCATTCCGTATGTTGAGGTGTGGAATAAGATCGACATGCTCGGCAGCGAGGCGCGCGAGGATGTGGTTGCGGCTGCAGCGCGTGATGACGCGGTGACGGTCTCGGCGCTGACGGGGGAGGGCACCGATGCGCTGTTGTCCCGCATTGAAGCTCTGCTCGGCGGCCAATCGATTCACCGCCACATCGCCGTCCCCATCGCCGACAGTGCGCGGGCCGCGTGGCTGCACGCGCATGGACGGGTGATCGGGGTGGACGAAAGCGATCCGATGGTGCCGGTCTACGAAATGAGCCTGTCGGCGATCGCCAACGCGCGGTTGAACCGGTTGATGGACGAGTCGGGGCCCGGTGAGTCGGCGCGCAACTGAACGGCGCTTTCGATCAGTCAGCGGGCAAGAGTTATAAGAGTGATAACCCCCAAGAAGGAAATATCACTTTTGGCGTTTGATCGATTGCGTCGATCAATCGCGCTGTTTGCGCGGGCGAACGGGCAGGGGTTCTTCAGACTGAGAAAGAGCGGCAGTCGTCGATAATAGCATGGTGCGCAAAGTGTAGGAAAGCGCCAAGGATCATGCTGTATCGATCTTGGCTTGGCTCCACAGTGCTTCCAGCCCATCAATATCGAGATTGCTCAGTGGCACCGCACTCGCCACCTCCATCGCCCTGAACCGCGCCTCGAACCGGCGGTTGGCGTCTTTCAGCGCGGCTTCGGGTTCAACACCCAGGTGGCGGGACCAGTTGACGACCGAAAACAGGAGGTCGCCGATCTCGTGGTGGCGTTCGTCCTGGGTGCTTGCCGCATCGCACTCGGCGGTTTCCTCGGCGATCTTCGCGCGCGGGCCGCTGGCGTCGGGCCAGTCGAAGCCGGTGCGCGCGGCGCGTTTCTGCAGCTTTTCGGCGTTGGATATCGCGGGCAGGGTGCGGGCTATGCCGGCCAGCGCGCTTTTGTCATCGGACGCTGCCCGCTCTGTGGCTTTCATCGCTTCCCATGCGCCGGTCTGCTGAGCGGCGGTACGGGTCGCTTCGTCGCCATAAACGTGCGGGTGGCGGCGGATCATCTTGGCGCAGATGCCCTGAATGACGGTGTCCATATCGAACGCGCCCACCTCCGAGGCCATCTGGCTGTGGTAGATGACTTGAAGGAGGAGATCGCCGAGTTCGTCCGCAAGGCTCGCCATGTCGGCGCGCTCGATGGCGTCGGCGACCTCATAGGCTTCTTCTATCGTATATGGCGCGATGCTGGCGAAATCCTGTTGGCGATCCCACGGGCAGCCGTCGGCGGGATCGCGCAGGTCGCGGAGGATCTGGCGGAGGGTTTCGAGCGTGTAGGGCGATGGCGGGGGGGTAAGGGGCATGACAGCTCCGTAAGTGCGATAATATATATTATGTTAAATGACAGGTAGGCGATGGTGTATCGACTTCGCCTAACATGAGCGGGAAAGAGAGCTTGGCGAAACCTCACGGCTCCAACACCATTTCACGCCCCTCGACCCGCCAACGTCCTAGCGCGCTTAACCAGTTCATCCCGAGCAAGTTCACCGAGTCCGGCACGTCCGACACCTGCACGTCCAACGGTCCCATGCTGATATTGCCGACGGTGATGCTGTCGATCCGCGACGGCCACGCCTGTATCTCGCCATTGGCGGTGCTAACGATCATCGGTACGCCGCTGCGGTCGACCGCTAGCCCCAGCTCGCGCGCGGTCTCTGGCGTGATGGCGGTGGTCGTCGCGCCGGTATCGATGAGGAACTCGACCGGCTTGCCACCGACATCGGCTGTTACCCAATAATGGCCGTCGTCGGACTGGCGAATGATTGTTTCGTCGCCGCGCACCGTTGCATCATGACCGAAGCCGAGATCGGACTTGGCGCGGCTCCACACCGCGCTGAAATCATGACGGAACAAAACAAGTCCGTATATCCCTGCGAAGATCGCCACCCACGCCAGCGCATATTTGACCGTCTGTCCCAGCGGCAACCGCCGCGCGGCCAACCCGCTGGCCACCATCACCAATATGACAATGGCACTGACAATCGCCGGTCCGCTGTTCGAGTCCATCAGGCGAGTAACTCCATCCCGTCATAGCCCGCTTCGACTCCGGCGGGCAATTCGGCGGCCAAGGTGGCATAATCCATGCTGCTGTCCATATGCATCAGCGCGGCGCGTTTCGGTTTGACGCGATCGAGCGCGTCGAGCGCCAGCGCGAGATGCGGGTGCGTCGGGTGCGGTTTGCGGCGCAGCGCATCGATAACGAACAGGTCGAGGTTGCGGAACAGGATGGCCATTTGCGGGGTGAAGGATTGAAAATCCGTGGCATAGCCGATGGACTTGCCACCGCTGCTGAACTTGAATCCGGTGCTGGTGATCCCGCCGTGCGGCATATCGGTGAAATCGACGCGGATATCGCCGATGGTCATCGGGCCGGTGATCGGTCCGCCCGCGAGCAGCGCCGGATAACCGCCATTGCCCTGCCACGCGTAGGAGAAACGGTTGACCAGCCGCCGCCACGCCTCGGGCCGGGCGTGGCAGGGGACCGGCCTGCCCTGCGCCTGGAAAATCTGGCGCAGATCGTCGATGCCATGGACATGATCGGCATGCTCATGCGTCCACAGCACCGCATCGATGCGCGGGGCACCGGCGTCGAGCAACTGTGCACGCATATCGGGCGAGGTATCGACGAGGATACGCGTGGTGGCGCTTTCGACCAGCAGCGAGGCGCGGGTTCGGCGGTTTTTTGGTTCGGCGGGATCGCAGCTGCCCCAGTCGGGGCCGTTGGTGCCGAGGCGGGGGACGCCCGATGAGGTGCCGGAACCGAGGAGGCGGGCCTTCATGCTTAGACCCCCTCGCCCCACAACCCGACTACCCTGAGCTTGTCGAAGGGCTGCACTTTCTTGCGACGGTGCGTAGAGAAGGACAGCCCTTCGACAAGCTCAGGGTGAGCGGGATTTGGGGTGGGCGTCATGCCGCAACTGATTGCAGGGCAGTCTTCGCAAACAGCCGATGGAAATTTGCCGTGGTCGTTGCTGCCAGATGCTCGACACTTACCCCACGCAACCCCGCCAGAAACCGCGCAGTGTCGGCGACGAAAGCCGGCTCGCACGGCCGCCCGCGATGCGGGACGGGGGCGAGGAAGGGGCTGTCGGTTTCGATCAGCAGGCGATCTTCGGGGATGGTGGCAGCGGTTGCAGCCAAGTCTTTGGCATTCTTGAAGGTGACGATGCCGGAAATCGAGATGTAGAGACCCAGCTCGAGCGCGATGTCGGCGAAGCGCTGGCTGGCGGTGAAGCAGTGGATGACCCCGCCATAAGCGCCCTTCCCCATCTCGGCAGCCAGAATTTCAGCGGTGTCATCGTCCGCATCGCGCGTGTGAACAATCACCGGCAAGCCACTGGCGCGGCACGCGGCGAGGTGGCTGCGGAAGCTGCGGCGCTGGCGTGTCCGATCGGACTTGTCGTAATAATAGTCGAGGCCGGTTTCGCCGATGGCGACGACTTTCGGGTGATCGATGGCACCGAGCAGGCGCGCAGTATCGATCTCCTCATGCGTATCAGCATCGTGCGGGTGGATGCCGATGCTCGCCCAGATGCCGTCATGCGCCTCTGCCGTGCCAACCACTGCGTCCCATTCGCTGGCGCGGGTCGAGATGTTGAGCATCGCCCCGACACCGGCGGCACGGGCGCGGGCGATGACGTCGGATTGCTGCTCGATCAGACCCTTATAGTTGAGGTGGCAGTGGCTATCGACGAACATCAGGCGGCGTCCGCCAATTCAAGCCGGGGAAAGACGCCCGAGGGCGGCGGAAGCTGCGTGCCGGCGGCGAGAGGCGTGGATAGCGCACTGAAATCACGTGCAGCGGGCGATTGGCCGAGTAAATCGAGCATCCGCGCCGAGCCAGCCGGGATCGCCCAACTCGCCATGATCGCCAGCCGCCGGATCGCCTCGGCGGTAGTATAAAGCACGGTATCGGCGCGGGCAGGATCGGTCTTGCGTAGCGCCCAAGGGGCGCAATCGGCGAAATAGAGATTTGCCTCGCTCATTGCCGACCATATGACTTCCAACGCCCCGCCAATATTAAGCCTTTCCATATGTTTGGCGACATCGCGCTGGGCGCTGTCGATATCCGCAAGCAGCATATCATCGCCGATGTCACCTGATGTGGGTTGGGGCACCCTCCCCTCGCAGTTCTTGGCAATCATCGTCAGGCTGCGCTGCGCGAGATTGCCGAAATTGTTGGCGAGATCGGCATTGCAACGCGTGACGATCGCCTCTTCGCTATAGCTGCCGTCCTGCCCGAAGCTGACTTCGCGCAGCAGGAAATAGCGGAGTTGATCTACGCCAAAATGTTGGGCGAGTTCAATAGGATCGACAACATTGCCGAGAGACTTCGACATCTTCTCGCCCTTATGCAGCAGGAAGCCGTGGCCGAACACCTGTTTGGGCAGCGCCAGACCCGCGCTCATCAGGAAGGCGGGCCAGTAGACGGTGTGGAAGCGGACGATGTCCTTGCCGATCAATTGCACATCGGCGGGCCAGTAGCGGGCGAAATCGCCGTCGGTATCAGGATAGCCGAGGCCGGAAATGTAGCAGGTCAGCGCGTCGAGCCAGACGTACATCACGTGGTTCGGGCTGCCGGGCACGGCGACGCCCCAATCGAAACTGGTGCGCGAGACGGAGAGATTGTTGAGCCCACCTTCGATGAAGCGCAGCACCTCGTTGCGGCGGCTCTCGGGCTGGATGAAGTCCGGGTTGGCGGCGATGTGATCAAGCAGTGGCTGTTGATATTTGGACAAGCGGAAGAACCAGCTTTCCTCGACGGTCCATTCGACCGGGGTGCCCTGTGGCGAGAGGCGGTCGTCGCCCTCGCCCGTCAGTTCCTTCTCGTCATAATAAGCCTCATCGCGGACCGCATACCAGCCTTCGTAGCGATCGAGATAGAGGTCGCCCTGCTCCGCCATCGCGGTCCAGATCGCCTGGCTGGCGGCGTGGTGCGCGGTCTCGGTGGTGCGAATGAAGCGATCATAGGAAATGTTCAATGTGTCGCACATCGACTGGAAATAGCCGGACATTTCGTCGGCCAGCTGGCGCGGAGTGACGCCGGTTTCGCGCGCCTTTTGCGCCATCTTGAGGCCATGTTCGTCGGTGCCGGTCTGAAACCGCACGTCCTTCCCCGCCAGCCGCTGGAAACGGGCGATGGCGTCGGCGGCGATGGCTTCATAGGCGTGGCCGATGTGCGGGCGGCCATTGGGGTAGCTGATTGCGGTGGTGATATAGAAGGGCTGGGACATGGCGCGGCTTTAGCGGCGGGCGGCGCTTCGTCCAACTGTCTTCGCATATGGCGTGTAAACACCCTTCGACAGGCTCAGGGTGAGCGCGTTTTTGACCCGCACCGCTTCGCGCTCTGGCTGAGCTTGTCGAAGCCCGTTCCGCCTAGCGCCGGGCCGCCGCCAACCCCGCCAGATTGCTGCCGATGGCAAAGGCCACCGTAGCAAGGTCTTCGGAATTACGGACGGCTGAACCGCCCACGTCGAGGATACACGCGCGCGCGGCGAGGGCGGCTTGTCCTGCCTCGCCGCCGCTGTGCGCGACTTCGGCGGTGAGCGCCAGCGCCTGGGCGAGCATAACGTCGAATTTGGGTTTCGCCGCTGCAAGTCCGAACTGTCGGGCGAGATCGGTGCGCAGCCGGTTGTCGCGGTCTCCGCTGCTGGCAATGGCGCGAAGCTGTTTGTCGATGGCGTCGATACCGTCGATTGCGGCATAGGCCAGCGCCCTGCCCGGGCTGCCCTCGCCCAGCTTGCTCAGTGCCGCGATGGCCGAGGCATCGAGATGGGGGCGGGCGACGGCCAGTGCGCGCTGCATTGCGGCACCATCGAGCGGAGCGAAGCGCAGCGTGCGGCAGCGCGAGCGAATGGTGGGGAGCAGCCGTCCGGGGTTGTGGCTGACGAGGAAAAATACCGTATGCTCGGGTGGTTCCTCCAATGTCTTGAGCAAAGCGTTAGCCGCGCCGCGCTCGAGATCGTCGATGCTGTCGATGACGACGGCGCGGCGCGCGGCGACGGCAGGCTTGTTGCGCATCCGGCCGATTAAAGTGCGCACTTGATCGACGGTGATGTTGCGCGCGAGATCCTCTTCGGCGGGATTATCAGCGTCGGCCTTTTTGACCTTGGACGGAGCGATGTCGCGTTTGAGCCAGAGATATTCGGGGTGCGCGCCATGGTCGATCAGCGGCATCGCCGGGTTAGTGGCGGAGACATCAAGCGAGTCGCTGTGCGCGGCGGGATGCTCGCCATGGGCGATCAGCCAGCAGGCGGCGCGGCGCGCGAAACCGGCTTTGCCGACGCCTTTGGGGCCGGTGAGCAGCCAGGCGTGGGCACCGCGTGCGCCGGTCTGCGCTTCGATGAAGTCGCGTTCCTGCGCCTCCTGGCTGATGAGCACGGTCATGGGATGAGGTCCGAGAGGGCTTCGAGCAGACGCTCCGTGACGGTGTCGGGGGCATCGGCGGCATCGATGCGGCGAAAACGCGCGGGTTCACTGGCGGCGATGCGCTCGAAGGCGGCGGACACCTTGTCGTGGAAGGCAGTGGCGCGGTCCTCGAAACGGTCGGGACGGTCGAGCGCGCGGGCGGCGCGGCGAGCGGATGTGTCGTCGGGTGAGAGCGTCAACAACAGCGTGCGATCGGGGAGCAGGCTGTCGCTGCCGATAGCGTGCAGCGCCATGATATCGGCGTCGGTCAGGCCGTCGCTGCCTCCCTGATAGGCGCGCGTGGAATCGATGAAGCGATCGCACAGCACCCACTGCCCTGCTTCCAGCGCGGGGCGGATCACCGTGCGGACATGGTCGGATCGGGCGGCAGCGAACAGCAAAGCCTCGGCGCGTGGCGACCAGGCGTCGGCCTCACGGTGGAGCAGCAGTTCGCGGATCGCCTCGGCACCGGGACAGCCGCCGGGCTCGCGGGTCTCGACCACGCTCAGCCCGCGCGCGCGCAATGCGGTGGCCAGCGATCTGATCTGGGTCGATTTGCCGACGCCCTCGCCGCCCTCCAACGTGATGAAGCGGCCAATTGCGGCGTCGCTCATGGCGCGCGAACGATCACCGCTCCGGGTTGGCCGGCGGCAGTCGCGCGGGCGATGGCAGCGCGGGCTTCGGCCTCGGTGGCGACCGGCGCATAGCGGACACGGAAGACCGAGCCGGCCTGCACGACGCTGGCGCCGGTGCGGCGCGCGACTTCGTTTGCGTGCGCCCGGTTGCTGTAGGCACCGACCTGGACGATAAAGCGGCCATCGGCGGAGGGTGTGGCGGGTGGAACGGCTGGCGCTCCCGGCGCAGGGCGCGGTGCTGGCGGGCGATAGGCCGAGGGTCGCGGCAAGCGCCCTGCCCGCTCGCGCAGAATCTCTAGCAGCGAATCAGGGGTATCGAGCCGTGCAGGCACAGGACGTGATTGGCGCAGGGCCAGCCGCTCGCTGTCGACCGGATTGGTCCGGCGCACACGCACCTGCACCATGCCGATGTCGGTGATGCCGAGCTGTTCGGCGGCTCCGGCGGACAAATCGATCAGGCGATTGCCGTCAGCGGGGCCGCGATCGTTGATGCGAACGAGGATGGTGCGACCGGTGTCGAGCCTGGTAACCTCGACATAGCTGGGCAGCGGCAGCGTGCGGTGCGCGGCGGTGACGCCGTCGGGCGCAAACGCCTCTCCATTGGCGGTTGGGCGCCCGCCCAACTCGCTGCCATACCAGCTGGCATAGCCGACCTCGTCATAATCGGCTTGATCGACGGGCGTGTAGCTGCGCCCGCCCACCGAATAGGGCGCGCCGATGCGGACGGGGGTGTCGCTGACGGCGGGGGTTTGCGCTGTCGCGACGGGGCGCGAGGGTGCCGACGCATCCCCTGCTCTGCCGCCCACACAGCCGCTGACTGCAAACAGCATCAGCGCCGCAGCGGCGGATTTATCCGGTAATTTCATCAGCCAGCAGCCCCACCGAAAGCGCGTAGAAGTTCGAGCAATTATAATCGAGAATGGCGCGATAGCTGCCCGAGAGTAAATAAGCGGTGCTACCGACACCATCGGGTTCGATCAAACTGAGCAGCGCACCGTCATCGGCCTGACGGCCCTGAAAACTGACGCCACGCTGACGCCATTCCGCCGCTGTCAGATAACGGCTGTGCCGTGCAAACACGCGCGGGCAGCGCGGCGAGATGGTGCTGCTGGCAATGCTGGCGCGCGACAGGCTTTCGGGGACCGACACCGCATAGCCCCAATGCTCGCCGCGCCGGTAACCCGCGACTTGCAGATAATGGGCGATCGAGGCGAGCGCATCGGCCTGATTGTTCCAGATGGCGGCAACGCCATCGCCATCGCCATCGCGGGCGAGGCGGAGATAGACCGAGGGCAGGAATTGCGGGTGACCGAACGCCCCGGCCCAACTGCCGCGCAATGCCTCAGGCGGCGCGCCCTGATCGACCATCTTCATCGCCGCGAGCAATTCACCTTCGAACAGGCTGCGACGGCGGCCGTCATAAGCGAGCGTCGCCAGGCTGCGCAGCAGGTCGAAATCGCCGGTGATGCGGCCATAATTGGTCTCATGGCCATAGATACCGAGGATGACCCCTGCCGGAACGCCGCTTGCGCGCTCGATCTCGGCCAGATGCTGGCGTTCTCGCGCATAGACTGCCCTGCCCCCGGCGATACGGTTGGCATCGACGTGGCGGATGCGATAGGGGGCGAAAGGCGAGATCGGCGCATTCGGGTCGATCCGCACCTCATCACGCTGGTTGCGATCGAGCTGGACGACGCGCGGGTTCGGGGTCAGCGTCGGCACCACACGGTCGAACGTCACGCGGCTGATGCCCATCGCCTGCGCCTGCGGCCACAGCTCGGCCAAGTAGGCGTCGAAACTGCGGCTGTCCCCGGCGGGTTGCGCCAGCGCGATGCTCGACGACACCAGCAGGCCCAGAGTGAGCGTCGATAACAGGCGCAGCGCACGCGGCACGTTGGTTTTTGCGGCCATCATCGTTCAACATTGCCAGCAATAGCCACAGGGTGGCAAGTACCTATCCACGCAAGTTGACGCTTGGCAGTCGGCCATCTGCGCGGCTATGCGGCGGACACGGCAATGCGCCGGTGCGGACAGGTGGCCGAGTGGTTTAAGGCAGCGGTCTTGAAAACCGCCGTGGGTGGAAGCTCACCGTGGGTTCGAATCCCACCCTGTCCGCCATACTCGATCAGAGTTTCGGTGGTGCGGCTTCGTCCACCGGTGGGGCAGCGAAGTGGATTTTTTCCGACTTCTGGTTGGTCTGGCGGTTACGCCACACGCGCGCGATCAGCAGCACGCCAACGACAACCAGCGCGATAGCTGCCACCAGTTCGAGGTCGTATATCATTGATAAGCCCTGTTTGCTGCGCCGCGGCACGAAAGCGCTGCTTTGCTGATTCTGTCAACGCCGCTAAGCGCATTTCCGTACCGAAGCGATGATATTCGTATGGCGAGCGACTTGCCGTCCCGATTTTCTGTCTCTATGCGCCGGATTTGTGACGCAAGGTTCCCCTTAACCGGGGACGAAAAGGGAAGCCGGTGCAAAACCGGCGCTGCCCCCGCAACTGTGACCGGCGAGTCACCGTGCATGACGTGCCACTGACGCGACAGCCCGTTTGGGCCGAGCGTTGGGAAGGCCAGCACGGAGGCGCTGACCCGGCGAGCCAGGAGACCTGCCTCGTGTCGCCGTTATTCGTTCGGGCGGGGTGCACCGATGCGAGCGGGAGTCTTCCTGCACGACGGCTGTTTGGTCGTTGTGAAAGGATAGCATTTGTGAAAAACTTGACCTTATGTGCAGCAATCGCTGCATTTTCCATTGTGCCTGCTGCTGCGCAGCAGGGCGATGAAGACATCGTCGTTACCGCCAGCGGCTTCGAGCAGCCGCGCGAGGAAACCGGACAGGCGATCAGCGTCGTCGACCGCGAGCGGCTGGAAACCCTGCAGGTGGTGAGCATCGGCGATGCGTTGCAGACCCTGCCGGGCGTGCGCATCGCCCAGCGCGGTCCGGCAGGCAGCCAGACCAGCGCCTTCATTCGCGGCGGCAACAGTTCGCAAACTTTGGTGCTGATCGACGGGGTGCGGATCAACGATCCGTCGAGCCCCAATGCCGCGTTCGATTTTGGCGCGTTATTGACGGGCAATGTCGGGCGGGTCGAGCTATTGCGCGGGCCCAATTCGATTATCTGGGGCAGTCAGGCGATCGGCGGCGTGGTCAATATCCGGTCGCTGGTGCCGACCGAGGCGTTTGTTGCGCAAGGCAGCGCAGAATATGGCTATGCCGAAACGGTGCGGTCGAGCGTCAATCTGTCGGGCACCAGCGGGATATTCGAGGGCAGCGTCGGCGGTGGATATTTTTCGAGCGACGGAATTTCGGCGCTGGCGGCGGGGACCGAGCGCGATGGCTATCGCAACTGGTCGGCGAACGGACGGCTGAAGGTCAATCTGGCCGAGGGCGTCGCGCTGGACTTCCGCGGATATTATAATGACGGGCGGATCGAGTATGATTCACCGTTTGGGGTTGGCGCCAATGGACTGCCGGTATCGGACAACCGCCAGTTTCTCGGCTATGTCGGGGCGAATTTCGATCTGGCAGGCGGACGTTGGCGCAACAGAGTTTCCTATGCGCGGACAGACATCGAGCGGGTGGGTACCGATCCTGTCGTGTTCAGTTTCAACAACTTCGACGTAGAAGGTGTCATCGATCGATATGAATACCATAGCAGCTTCGATGTAATCGGTGCGGTGACGCTGGTCGGCGGCGTCGAGCATGAGCGGACCTATGCCAGCACATCGTTCGAGGGAGCGGTGCCCGATGTGGCGCGCAACCAAGTGACCAGCGGCTTCGCGCAGGCAATCGTGCGGCCACTGGCCGGTCTGACGCTAACCGTCGGCGTGCGGCACGATAACTACAGCGATTATGGCGGACAGACGACGTTTGGGGGGAATGCGGCTTATACGCCGAATGACGGCATGACGGTGCTGCGCGCGACCTATGGCGAGGGTTTCCGCGCGCCGACGCTGAGCGAGGGGCAACCGCCGTTCGGCAATCCGGCATTGCGGCCAGAGACGGCGCGGAATGTCGATGTCGGGATAGAGCATTATCTGCTCGACCGGCGGGTGCAGCTTGGCGTCACTTACTTCAACCGGCGCAGCACCGATCTGATCGCTTTTTCGGGCGTGACCTTTCAGTCGGAGAATATCGACCGGGTGAAGACCGAGGGTGTCGAGGTGGCGTTGGCGCTGCGCCCGACCGACCGGATCGACATTCAGGCGAGCTATACGCTGACCGATGCAATCAACCGCTCAGCGGGCGCGAACTTCGGCAAGCGGCTGGCGCTGCGGCCTGAGAATATCGCCAGCGTGACGGCGGACTGGCAGTCGCCATGGGGTGTTTCGGTCGGGGCGAGTCTGCTGATGGTCGGTGACAGTTTCGATAATGCGTCGAACAGCGTGCGGCTGGATGGCTATGCGCTCGTCGGATTGCGCGCGGCGGTGCCGTTGACGGATGGTGTCGAGCTGTTCGGGCGGGTCGATAATCTGTTCGATGCGGAATATGAGACGGTGGCGGGCTATGGGACCTATGGGCGGAGCGCCTATGCCGGTGTGCGGGGGCGGTTTTGAATCGCGAACGTATTCGCACTCCGCGTCATTCCCGCGAAAGCGGGATTTCAGGGGCGGCAAAGTTCGGTTCTAGCCGCCCCTGGATTCCCGCTTTTGCGGGAATGACATTGTCTATCGCTGTAGCCTTCACCCTCACCGCCTGCGCGCCCGTCGCGTCGCCCACCCGGCCCGAGCGGATCGTCAGCATCGATTATTGCGCCGATCAGATGGTGCTGGGGCTGGTGACGCGCGAGCGCATCGCCGCAGTGTCGGTCGACGTCGCCAGCGACCCGGCCTTCTCGCTGCCGCGCGCGAGCGGGCTACCCCGCGTTCGAGCCGAAGTAGAGCGGGTGCTCGCGCTGCGGCCTACGCTGGTCGTGCGCAGCTATGGCGGCGGGCCGCGCTTTGCGGCGGCGATGGAGCGGGCGGGGGTGCCGGTGTTCACCTTGCCCAATGCCGCGACGCTGGACGATGTCGATGACGTCATGGCGGCAGCGGGGGAGCGATTCGGCGCGCGGGCAATGGCGGCGCGGCGGCGCGGTGAACTGGCGACGGCGCTTGCCAATGCCCGCCAGCGGGCAGTGTCCAGCGGGACAGCGCTGTATGTGACGCCGGGGGACGTCACCACCGGGCCGGGGTCGCTGATCGCCGAGCTGGTCGGGGCGGCAGGGTATCGTTCTTATGAAGACAAGCCGGGCTGGCATCGGCTGCCAGTCGAGCGGCTGCTGGCCGATCCGCCCGATCTGGTGGTGCGGGGCTTTTTCGAGACGGTGGCGCACCGGCAGGATCGCTGGACGTCGTCGAGCCATGCGGCGCTGCGCCGCGCGGTGGCGGATGTGCCGACGGTCGCGGTGCCGGGGAGCGAATTGTCGTGCGGCAACTGGCTGATCGGGCGGGCGATCGAGCGGGTCGCGGCGGCGAGGCCGACGCCATGAGGCCGGTGCGATTTGTGGCACTGTTGTGCGTGTTGCTGGCGGCGGCGATGCTCGCGGCTGTGGCGACAGGGCCGGTGGCGCTGTCTGTGGCACAGCTATTTGACGGACTGACCGGACTTGACGTCATGGCGTCGTCGATCCTCCTCGAGGTGCGATTGCCACGAACACTTGCAGCGGCGCTGGCGGGGCTGGCATTGGGGGCGAGCGGGGCGGCGATGCAGGGATTGTTGCGCAATCCGCTGGCCGAACCGGGGGTGATGGGGGTCGGCGCATCGGCGGCAACGGCGGCGACGGCGGCGATCTATTTCGGACTGGCTGCGACATGGCCGTGGATGGTGCCGCTGGCGTCGTTAGCGGGGGCATTGGGGGCAACGGCACTGATCGCGGGGGCGAGTTTGCGGCTGCGCGGGGTGGCGACGTTGATCCTGGTTGGCGTCGCACTGTCGTCGCTAGCCGGGGCCGTCATGGCGTTGTTCGTCAATCTTGCGCCCAATCCATTCTCTCTATCGGACCTGATCAACTGGACCGCCGGATCGGTCGCCAATCGCGATTGGGGCGATGTCGTCACCGCCCTGCCCTTCATCGCTGGCGGCATGGCGGTGCTGATGGTGGCGCGCGGATCGTTGACCGCCTTGGCCTTCGGTGAGGAGGCGGCACATGGACTGGGGGTCGATTTGAGGCGCAGCCGGATGCTGGTGATTGTCGGGACCGGCCTTGCGACCGGCGGTGCCGTGGCGCTGGCGGGGATGATCGGCTTTGTCGGGCTGGTGGCGCCGCATATGGTGCGCGGTTTCGTCGGCCATGATCCGGGGCGGGCAGTGCTGCCTGCGGCATTGGCCGGAAGTTGCCTGCTGGTGATAGCCGATGTCGTTATCCGTTTGTTTCCATGGGGGAATGAGCTGCATCTGGGGACGCTGGCGGCACTGATCGGCGCGCCGATGTTCGTGGTTATCGCGCTCAGGCTGGGGAATGTGCGGCATGGCTGAGTTGGTCGTGCAATCGGTATGTGTCGATGCTGGCGCCAAGCGACTGGTCGACGATGTGTCGATGACGGTACGCGGCGGCGAGCTGGTGGCGATCATCGGCGAGAATGGCGCGGGCAAGTCGAGCCTGATGCGCAGCATGGCGGGCTATGTCCGGCTATCGGCGGGTGTCGTGACGGTGGATGGGAATGACGTCATGCGGATGACCACAGCGGCCCGTGCCCGCGCGATAGGCTGGCTGCCGCAGGCGATGCCGCTGGCGTGGCCGGTCAAGGTGCGCGATGCGGTTGCGATCGGGCGGTTTGCCCATGGCGGCCTGCCCGAACGGTTGAGCGTCGCAGATACGGCGGCGGTGGAGCGGGTGCTGGCAGCTTGCGACCTGTGCGACTTGGCTGAGCGCAGCACGGCGCATCTGTCGGGCGGGGAGATCGCCCGGGTGCATCTGGCGCGGACGATGGTGGGGGAGGCGACGGTGCTGCTGGCCGACGAGCCGGTCGCGGCGCTCGATCCGCGCCATCGTCTGGCGGTGATGCGGTTGCTGCGTGCCGAGGCCGATGCGGGCAAGGCGGTGGCGATGGTGCTGCACGACCTGGCGCTGGCGGGACGCTTTGCCGACCGGATTGTCGGGATGAAGGAGGGGCGCGTGCTGGTCGAGGGGCCGCCCGCTGAGGTGGTTTCGCGAGAGTGGATTGCGGCGCTGTTCGGGGTCGAAGCGGAGGTCGATGGATCGCGCGGATGGCCAGTTCCGATAGTTACTGGCTAGCGATCCGGCGGTTGCGGCAGGAAGCTCAAGCTGTCGCGTGTGATCCAGCCTTGGGTGTAATTGGCGTAATAGAGTCCGAACACCAGCGCCGCGAGCATGGTTACCTGTAGCGCTGCCTTGCGAGCGGCGAACCGGACGGGCGCGCCCCTATCCTCGCCCGGAACAGCGTCGCCCTCCCCCTCCGCAGCGCGGCGCGCGTGGAAGGGGAGGATAAGGAACAGGCAGAAAAACCACAGGATGAAGTAGATTGCGAGGGCCGAGGTCCAGTTCACCGCGTCTTACCGATCGAACATCAGCACATCGACCAGCGGCTTTTTGCCCGTCCAGTCGGTGGCGGCGCGGCGCACGGCGAGGCGGATGGCTTCGCGGCGTTTGTCTTCGCTGGCGGCGCGTTCGCCCGCCGCCTTGGCAGCGGCAGCGGAGGCTTCTGCGACGAACTTGGCCATGTCTTCCTGCTCGATCGGCAACCCGCGTGCGACGACGTCGGCCTGCTTGCCGTGGACGGCGACGACGACATGGCCGGTCTGGCTGAGGCGGCGGCGTTCGTTGAGCACGCCGCCTTCGGCAGCGATGATCATGTCGCCATCGAGGATCAGGCGCCCCGAGCGCACGGTTTCGATGATCTTCGGCTCGCCCGGCGCGAGGCGGACGAGTTGGCCGTTTTTCTGAACCAGCGCATTGGGGATGCCGCATTCACGGCCGAAACGCGCCTGTTCGAGCATGTGGCGCATTTCGCCATGGACGGGGACGAGCAGATCGGGGCGGACCCAGTCGTACATCGCCTTCAATTCTGGCCTGCCTGGGTGGCCAGAGACGTGGATATGCGCCTGCTTCTCGGTCACAGTCTCGATACCGCGTTCGGCCAGCTTGTTCATAATCTGGCCGATGGCGATCTCATTGCCGGGGATCTGCTTGCTCGAGTAGATGACGCGGTCACCGCGTTCGAGCTTGATCGGGTGACCGCCTTCGGCGATGCGGGCGAGCGCGGCGCGGGGTTCGCCCTGGCCGCCGGTGGCAATGATCATCACCCTGTCGCGCGGCAAGCGCATTGCCGCATCCCAATCGATGAGTTTTGGCATGTCTTTCAGATAGCCGCAGCTTTGCGCGACTTCGATGATGCGGTCGAGCGAGCGACCGGCGACAGCGAGCTGGCGGCCGGTCGCCTTGGCGACTTCCCCCAGCGTGTGCAGTCGGCCGGCGTTGCTGGCGAAGGTGGTGACGACCACGCGGCCCTTGGCTTCGCCGACGACCTGCTTGAGGCCTTCGACGACGCTGCCTTCGCTGCCCGATGCTTCGGCGTTGAAGACATTGGTCGAATCGCAAACCATCGCCAGCACACCTTCGTCGCCGATCGGGCGGACAGCGGCCTGAGCATTCGGGTAGCCAAGCTTGGGATCGTCATCGAGTTTCCAGTCGCCGGTGTGGAACACACGGCCATAGGGGGTGTCGATTACCGCGGCGCACATGTCGGGAATCGAATGGGCGAGCGGGATCAGGCGGATGCCGAACGGGCCGAGGGCGAAACTGGCCTCATTGTCGACGATCTTCAGCTTGACCTCGCGCTCGAGCTTTTCCTCGGCAAGTTTGCGCGAGACCAGCCCGGCGGTGAATTTGTTGGCATAGACGGTGACGCCGAGATCGGCAGCGAGATAGGCGACCGCGCCGATATGATCCTCATGCGCGTGGGTCAGCAAGATGCCGACCAGATCCTTCGACCGCTCCTCGATGAAGGCGGTGTCGGGCATGATGATGTCGATGCCGGGATAGTCGGAGTTGCCGAAGGTTACCCCCATGTCGACGATCAGCCATTTACCGTCGCAGCCATAGAGGTTGAGGTTCATGCCGATTTCGGCCGAGCCGCCGAGGGAGACGAAGAGAAGTTCCTTGCCGGGTTTTGTCATGACGTCTTTCTGAGAGGTGGGAGGGTCACGCGGCCTGACGCCGCCAGAGGAGGGAAAGGCCCTTGAGCGCTAGATCGGGATCGACGGCGTCGAACAGGCCCTTTTGATGACTGAACAGGATTGCTAGACCGCCGGTAGCGACGATCTTGACCGGGCGGCCGATTTCGGCGCGCATCCGGGCAATAAGCCCTTCGACCATCGCGACATAGCCCCAATAGATGCCGATCTGCATCTGGCTTTCGGTGGTGCGGCCGATGACGCTGTCGCTGTTTGGGGCTTCGATGGCAATGCGCGGGAGTTTAGCGGCGGCGGCGACGAGCGCGTCGAGCGAGAGGTTGAGGCCGGGGGCGATAATGCCGCCCTTGTACGCGCCGCGAAAATCGACGTGATCGATGGTGGTGGCGGTGCCGAAACTGATGACGATGAGGTCGCCATCATGCGCGGCGTGTGCGGCGATGGCGTTGCAGGCGCGATCCGAGCCGACGGCATGCGGTTCATCGACGTCGAGCGAGATGCCGTAATCGAGCGGGGCGCGTCCGGCGACCAGCGCCTCCACTCCGAAATATTTCTGGGCGAGCGACTGGATATTGTAGAGCGCACGCGGGACCACGGTCGAGATGGCGACAGCGGTGACGTCTTCGCGTTTCAATCCTTCGAGTTCGATCAGCTGGATCAGCCAGACGGCATATTCATCGGCGGTGCGGCGCGCATCGGTAGCGATGCGCCACCGGGTACGCGGGCTGCCATCATCGTCGACCAGCGCGAACTTGATATTGGTATTGCCCGCGTCGATGGCGAGAAGCATGTCGGTCTCCGGTTCGGCTTTCTAATGCGCGTAGCGCACTTCGCCAGCGGTGACGAGACGCAAAGCCCCGTCGTCGAGGCGGAGGCGGAGTGCCCCGGTCGGGTCGAGACTGTCGAAGGCACCGGTCAGGCCCGCATCGACGCCTTCGCTGATGGTCAGTCGGGCGCCGCGCGGGTGTGCGCGCTCAGTCCAGCGGGCGATGAGCGGAGGAAGGCCGTTCTCGCGCCAAAGGGCCAGTTCGGAGGCAAAGATGGGGGCAAGGCGGGCGGCAAAAACTTCGGTGCCGATGGAGGTGCCGAACGCTGCGAGCGCGGTGGTGTCGCGGCCTGCGACTTCGGGCGCGGTGGCGAGGTTGACGCCGATGCCGACGACGATCTGGTCGGCAGCGCGTTCTAGCAGGATCCCAGCAAGCTTGGCTGGTCCGATCAGCAGGTCGTTGGGCCATTTGATCGTCGGGCGGACGCTGCCATTGCTGGCATCGACCACCGCGTCGTGCAGCGCGACGGCGGCGACCAGGGCGAGGCTGGGGGCGGGTGGATCGCCGGGTTCGAGGGTGACGCCGGTCGAGCCGTGGAAATTGCCGGTGGGGCTGGTCCAGTCCCGCCCCAACCTGCCGCGCCCGGCAATTTGGCGCGTCGCTATCAGCCATTGGCCGCCGATCCGCTCGCCTGCCGCTATGCGAGCGAGGAGGTCAACGTTGGTTGAGCCGGTTTCGGCGACGAATTCGATGCTCAGAGCAGCGATCCTGCGGCAGCTGCGGTGACGCCGGTAAGCGGGAGAAGCAGGAAGTATCCGATGACGCTAACATAGGCCGCTGCAAGTGCAATCAGGCCACGCTCGGCGAGTCCGCCGTTGATTGGGAAGGTGACGTCTGCGGGCGGATCAAAAATCATCACCTTTATGACGCGCAGATAATAAAAGGCACCGATGGCTGACGCTATCGCGCCTATGACAACGAGAGGAATTTGGCCTGCTCCGACGGCGGCCTGAAACACCAGCAACTTTGGGAAAAAGCCGAACAGCGGCGGGATGCCGGCAAGACTGAGCATGAAGATCGTTATAGCGGCGGCCAACCAAGGACGCGATTTCCACAAGCCCGACAGCGCCGCCATATCCTCGATCATCTCGCCCTCGGCGGTCTTGAGCTGGAGCACGGCGAGGAAGCTGCCGAGCGTCATCACGACATAGACCGCGAGGTAGAACAGCACCGCCGACACGCCCTGTAACGTACCGGCAGCGAGGCCGATCAACATGAAGCCGACATTGGCGATCGACGAATAGGCCAGCAGCCGCTTGATATTGCGCTGGCCGATTGCACCGACTGCGCCGAGCAGCATCGAGGCGATGGCCATGAAGGCAATGATCTGTTTCCACGCATCGGCGGCCTGCGGCATCGCCTCCATGCAGACGCGGACCAGCAATGCGAGTGCGGCGACCTTGGGCGCGCTCGCGAAGAAAGCGGTGACCGGAGTGGGGGCGCCTTCATAGACGTCGGGCGTCCACATGTGGAACGGCACCGCGCTGATCTTGAAGGCGAGGCCGGAGATGGTGAAGACAAGGCCGAACAGCAGGCCGAGATTGTCGATATCGCCGAACGCCAGCGCAATGCCGCGGAACGCCAACGTGCCGGTAAAGCCGTAGAGCAGCGACATGCCGTAGAGCAGCATCCCCGATGCGAGCGCGCCGAGGACGAAATATTTGAGGCCGGCTTCGCTCGAACGGGTGTCCGACCGCATGAAGCTGGCGAGCACATAGGCGGCGAGGCTGTTGAGTTCGAGACCGATGTAGAGGCTCATCAGGTCGTGCGCGCTGACCATGATGCCCATGCCGAGCGCGGCAAAAACGATCAGCACCGGATATTCGGCGCGATAGCCCTGGGCGGCAAAGAAGCGCGGAGCCATCAGCAGCGCGACGATCGCTGCGCCATAGACCAGATATTTGGCGTAGGAGCCGAACGCGTCGATGCGCAATGTGCCGCTGAACGCCGACTCACTGACGCCGGTAAGCGAGGCGACGGCGATGATCGCGCCGGCGAGGATCAATGCGCCGAGGGCATTGACCACGCCCGCCTGCTTGTCGCCGAAGAAGGCGGCGATCATCAACAGGACCAGCCCGCCGACGGTCAGCACCAGTTCGGGGGCGATGAGGAGAAAATCGGACATCAATGGGCCTCCCCTGCGCCATGCGCGGATGCAGGGTCTGGTGTGGCGTTCGGGTTGCCAGCGGTCAGCTGCGCGTCGCCGGCGGGCTTGGCGTCGGCGAGGCGAGCGACCAGCGTCGTTACATCGTTGCGCATCGGCGCAAGGAAGGGTTCGGGATAGACCCCCATCCACAGCACGACGGCGGCGATCGGCGCGAGCAGCAGCCATTCGCGTGGCGCGAGGTCTTTCATCGTCGCGGCGTCCTCTCCGGCAGCCGCGCCGAAGGCGATGCGGCGGTAGAGCCAGAGCATGTAGCCCGCGCCGAGGATGATGCCGGTGGTGCAGACCAGCGCGACCCAGCTCGATGCCTCATAGACACCGAGCAGCGCGAGAAACTCTCCGACGAAACCGCTGGTGCCGGGAAGGCCGATCGACGCCATGGTGAACAGCAGGAACAGCAGCGCATAGCCGGGCATGGTGTTCGACAGACCACCGTAGCGGGCGATTTCGCGGGTGTGCAGCCGGTCGTAGATGACGCCGACGCACAGGAACAGCGCACCCGAGACGAGCCCGTGGCTGAGCATGACGATCAGCGCGCCTTCGATCCCCTGCTGGTTGAAAGCGAACAGTCCGGCGGTAACGATGGCCATATGCGCGACCGAGGAGTAGGCGATCAGCTTCTTCATGTCGCTCTGCACCAGCGCGACGAGGCTGGTATAGACCACGGCGACCATCGACAGGCCGAACACCAGCCACATCAGCTGCGCCGAAGCATCGGGAAACATCGGCAGGCTGAACCGCAAGAAGCCGTAGCCGCCCATTTTGAGCAGCACGCCCGCAAGGATGACCGATCCTGCGGTCGGCGCCTGAACGTGGGCATCGGGCAGCCAGGTGTGGACCGGCCACATCGGCATCTTGACCGCAAAGGAGGCGAAGAACGCCAGCCACAGCCAGGTTTGCGCTTGTACCGGGAAATTCGTCTGCATCAGCGTCGGAATATCGGCGGTGCCGGTGGTCCCGACCATCCAGATCATCGCCACCAGCATCAGCAGCGAGCCGAGCAGCGTGTAGAGGAAGAATTTATAGCTGGCGTAGATGCGGTTCGCCCCGCCCCAGATGCCGATGATCAGGTACATCGGGATCAGCCCGGCTTCGAAGAAGATGTAGAACAGGATCATATCCTGCGCGGCGAACACGCCGATCATCAGCGCTTCCATGAACAGGAAGCAGGCCATGTAGAGGCCGACGCGATCATCGATCGTCCGCCAGCTCGCGCCGATGCAGATCGGCATCAGGAACACCGACAGCATGATCAGCATCAGCGCGATGCCATCGATGCCCAGCGCCCAGGCGAAGGTGCCGACGATCGGCAGCCGTTCGGTAAACTGCCACTGCGGGCCGCCGATGTCATAGCTCGCCCATAGGACACAGCCGAGGACGAAAGCGGTGAGGGTTGCCAGGAGCGCGGTCCATCGCGCGGCGTTGTCACGCAGGAACACGCAGGCCACCGCCGCTGCGGTAAGCAGGCCGATGATCAACGAGAGGATGGGGATGCCAGCAAGGCTCATGAGGTGATCGCCATCGCCCAGGTCACCAGCGCGGCGAGGCCGAGCAGCATGACGAAGGCATAGGAATAGAGGAAGCCCGATTGCAGCCGCGCGGTGAGGATAGAGCCGCCAGCGATCGCAGTGGCTGCGCCATTCGGGCCGAAGCGATCGATGGTCTGTTCATCGCCGCGATGCCAGAAGAAGCGGCCGAGGGCCTGCGCCGGGCGGACGAAGATCAGGTCGTACAGCTCGTCGAAATACCATTTGTTCTGCAGAAAGCGGTGCAGATCGGGGATCGACGCGACGATGCGCGCAGGCGCGCCCGGATCGCGGATATAGTTGCGCCAGGCGATGAACAGACCGATCAGCATGACGATGGCCGGGGTCAGCTTGACCCACAGCGGCACCTCATGCGCGGCGTGCATCAGCTCTTCATCGAAAGCGATGCTGCCGTTCCAGAAGGCGAGGCCGTGCTCGGCTTCGACGAACGGGCCGTGGAACAGGAATCCGGCAAAAATCGCACCGATCGACAGCAACCCGAGCGGCACGAGCATCGACAGCGGGCTTTCGTGCGGATGGTAGCCAGCGGTGCCGTCGCCATGCGGCGCGTGCGCAGGGGCGGGGGCATGGTCATGCCCCGCGTCTTCGGCATCGGGATGGTCGTGACGATCGCCATGCCCATGATCATCATGCACGGCATGCTGGATATGCTCGGACTGGTCCCAGCGCGGCTTGCCATGGAAGGTCAGGAAGATCAGCCGCCAGCTGTAGAAGCTGGTGAGCAGCGCAGCAAACGCGCCGACGAGGAAGGCGAGCTGGCCGTAGGGGCCGCTCGCCCATGCGGATTCTAGGATGATGTCCTTCGAATAGAAGCCGGCGAAACCGAAGGACGGAAGTCCCGCAATTTGAATGATGCCGACGCCGGTGATGGCGAGCGTGCCCGCGATCATCGCCCAATAGGTCAGCGGGATATGTTTCCTGAGAGCGCCATAATAGCGCATGTCCTGTTCATGGTGCATCGCGTGGATCACCGAGCCTGCACCGAGGAACAGCAGCGCCTTGAAGAAGGCGTGGGTGAACAGATGGAACATCGACGCACCATAGGCACCGACGCCGGCTGCAAAGAACATGTAGCCGAGTTGGCTGCAGGTCGAATAGGCGATGACGCGCTTGATGTCGTTCTGCACCGTCGCGACGGTCGCGGCGAAGAAGCAGGTCGCGGCACCGATGAAGATGACGAAGCCCAGCGCAATCGGCGCGGTTTCGAACATCGGCGACAGGCGGGAAACCATGAACACCCCGGCGGTGACCATCGTCGCGGCGTGGATCAGCGCGGAGACAGGCGTCGGGCCCTCCATCGCGTCGGGCAGCCATGTGTGCAGGCCCAATTGCGCCGATTTGCCCATCGCGCCGATGAACAGCAGCAGGCAGAGGATGGTCATGGTGTCGAGGCGCAGGCCCAGGAAACCGATGCTCGACCCGGCCATGCCCGGTGCAGCTTCGAGGATTTCGGGGATCGACACGGTGCCGAAGACGAGAAAGGTGCCGAAAATGCCGAGCATGAAACCGAGATCGCCGACGCGGTTGACGACGAAGGCCTTGATCGCAGCGGCGTTGGCGGATGGCTTGTGGTACCAGAAGCCGATCAGCAGATAGGAAGCGAGGCCGACGCCTTCCCAGCCGAAGAACATCTGCACCAGATTATCGGCGGTCACCAGCATCAGCATGGCAAAGGTGAACAAGGACAGATAGGCGAAGAAGCGCGGCTGGCTGGGGTCTTCGGCCATATAGCCCCAGCTGTAGAGATGGACGAGCGCCGAGACGGTGGTGACGACGACGAGCATCACGGCGGTCAGCGCATCGACGCGCAGCGCCCAGTCGAAAGCGAGATCGCCCGAGCGGACCCATTCGAGCACCGGCGTGACGCTGGCGGTCATGTCGCCCGAGAGGAAGCCGAGGAAAATCGGCCAGCTCAGCGCTGCGGACGCGAACAGCGCGCCGGTGGTGAGGAGCTTGCTCGGCATATTGCCCAGCCAGCGGCCGCCGAGCCCGGCGACGAGCGCGGCCAGCAACGGCAGGAAAACGATGAGGGTGATGGAATTCATGCGACTTTTCTCCCCTCCCGCAAGCGGGAGGGGTCGGGGGTGGGAGCGACTTCAGAAATGGCGCTTGCGGACAGGCCCACCCCTAGCCCCTCCCGCAAGCGGGAGGGGAATAGTCTTGCGGCACGGCGCATCAGCCCCTCATCCGGTTGGCGTCATCGACGGCGATGGTGCCGCGACCACGGAAATAGATGACGAGGATGGCGAGGCCGATCGCCGCTTCACCTGCCGCGACGGTCAGCACGAACATCGCGAACACCTGCCCCGACAGATCGCCGAGATAGATGCTGAACGCGACGAGATTGATGTTCACGGCGAGCAGGATCAGCTCGATCGACATCAGGATAATGATGATGTTCTTGCGGTTGATGAAGATGCCGAGCACGCCGAGCACGAACAGGATTGCCGCGACGGTGAGATAGTGGCCGATGCCGATCATGCGGTGCCTCCCTCTTGGGGGAGGGGGACCATTTGCACGATGGTGGAGGGGCCAGTGCGGCTGGACGCGCCGGTGCGTATGCCCGCACCGGCCCCTCCACCAGCTTCGCTGGTCCCCCTCCCCCGTTGGGGGAGGATGCTCTTGATTGTCATCACAACACCACCCCCTCGCCCGACGGCGCATCGACCAACCGCGTTGCATCCTGCGGACGGCGCGCGTTCTGTGCCTCGACATTCTGGCGGCGCACGCCGGTGCGCGGACGGTTGGTCAGGACGATCGCGCCGATCATGGCCACTAGCAGGACGATACCGGCGGCTTCGAACAGGAAGATGTAGCGGGTGTAGAGCAGTTCGCCGATGGCCTGCGTGTTGCTGATCGCCGGATCGATGGGGGCCGCGCGCAGCGCCAGCTGCACCGAACCCGCCTGCCAGGCACCGAGCGCGAAGATCAGTTCGGCGGCCAACACGATCGCCAGCAGCGCGCCGAACGGCAGATAGCGGACGAAGCCCGAACGCATCTCGGCGAAATCGATGTCGAGCATCATCACGACGAACAGGAACAGCACCGCCACCGCGCCGACGTAAACGATGACGAGCAGCATCGCGATGAACTCGGCGCCGAGGATCAGCATCAGCCCGGCGGCGTTGAAGAAGGAGAGGATCAGCCACAGCACGCTGTGCACCGGATTGCGCGACACTATGGTCAGCGCGCCGGCAGCGATTAGGATGCTGGCGAACAGGTAGAAGGCGATGGCCTGGATCACAAAGAACCTCCCCGGCACGGGGAGGGGAACCACGCAGTGGTGGAGGGGTGCTCGCTCTCGACGGTGCGCTGTGCGGAGAGGAAG
>JAYSZB010000101.1:0-2909 GCA_043727035.1 Sphingomonas sp.
TGGCGACGAGTTCGGGCAAGGCTGCCTGCTCGACGTCGCGCAATGCCCCATCGAGGCTGCCCTCGCGCCGCGCCGAAGCGACCGTGTCCCACAGGCCCACGCCGCTCGACAGCAGCGCCGCCAACCGGGCTTCGTACCCGAGCACAGCGATGTCCCGCCCGATCGCCTCGCCGATGAGCCGCCAGAACTGGTTCTGCGGATGCGCGTAATACCGCCCCGCCGCGAGCGACGCCTCACCGGGCAGGCTGCCGAGGATGAGGACGCGGGTGTCCAGCGCGACGATCGGTTTGAAGGCCAGTTTGCGAAGGTTTGCCACTTCGCTAAGCGATGCGGGTTTGCTCGACGCCCGACCGATGCACGCGAAGCCGCGAAGACGCGAAGTCCGTGTGACTATTGACGACGCGCCGCACACCTTCCTTGAAGGTTGCCGAGCCGAAGTTGAACAGGAGGCCGAGTGGCCGCTTGGACAGCCGCAAATAGGTAAGCAGTTGTTTGCCGTGAACTTTTGCGATCGATTCAGTGGATTTCACCTCGATTAGCAAGGCATCATCGACAATGATGTCAATGCGAAAGGCATTCGCGAAAGCCATCCCGTCAAAAGCGAACGAGATGGCCTTTTGCCGCTCGATGATGGCCCCGTGGCGTTCCAGGCTGGCTGCCAAAACGCTTTCATAAACGGATTCGAGAAGACCCGGCCCCAACTCGCGATGAATGCGTAACCCGCAATCGATCGCGAGTGCGGCAAGCTCCTCCACGTCGCGCGACATCGTCATTTCCTTCTTCGCGCCTTCGCGGCTTCGCGTGGATAATCTCAGCTCATCAGCTCCCGCACATCGCACAGCCGCCCGGTCACTGCCGCTGCCGCCGCCATCGCGGGGCTTACCAGATGCGTCCGCGCCCCCGGCCCTTGCCGTCCCACAAAATTGCGGTTGCTGGTGCTGGCGCAGCGTTCGCCCGGCGGCACCTTGTCGGGGTTCATCCCGAGGCACGCCGAGCAGCCCGGCTCGCGCCATTCGAGCCCGGCGTCGGTGAACACCTTGTCGAGCCCCTCGGCTTCGGCCTGGCGTTTGACCAATCCCGAGCCCGGAACAACGATCGCCCATTTGACGCTGGCCGCCTTGTGCCGCCCGCGGAGCACCGCGGCCGCGGCGCGCAGGTCTTCGATCCGGCTGTTGGTGCAGCTGCCGATGAACACGTTCTCGATCTCGACTTCGGCCAGCCTTTGCCCCGGGGACAGCCCCATGTACTCGAGGCTTTTGCGCGCGGCTTCCTGCTTGGAAGGATCGGCGAAGCTTTCGGGCGCGGGGACGACGCCACCGATCGGCGCGGTGTCCTCGGGGCTCGTGCCCCAGGTGACCGTCGGGCCGATGTCGCGGGCGTCGATCCGCACCGACTTGTCGAAGGTCGCGCCCGCGTCGGTGGCGAGGCTGCGCCACCACGCGACCGCGGCGTCCCATTCGGCGCCCTTGGGTGAGTAGGGGCGGCCCTTGAGGTAGGCGAAGGTGGTGTCGTCGGCGGCGATCAGCCCGGCGCGCGCGCCCGCCTCGATGCTCATGTTGCACACGGTCAGGCGGCCCTCGACGCTCATCGCCTCGAACACCCCGCCGCGGTATTCGATCACGTGGCCGTTGCCCCCCGCGGTGCCGACCACGCCGACGATGTGGAGGATCAGGTCTTTCGGAGTCACCCCGGGGCCGAGCTCGCCATCGACGCGGACTTCCATCGTCTGCGACTTGCGCAGCAGCAGCGTCTGCGTGGCGAGCACATGCTCGACCTCGCTGGTGCCGATCCCGAAGGCGAGCGCGCCGACCCCGCCGTGCGCGGCGGTGTGGCTGTCTCCGCAGACGATGGTGGCGCCGGGCAGCGAGAAGCCCTGCTCCGGCCCGACGACGTGGACGATGCCCTGTTCGGCCGCGCTCGCATCGATATAGCGGATGCCGAACGCGGGGGCGTTGCTCTCCAGCGCCGCCAACTGTGCGGCGCTTTCACGATCTGCGATGGGGATACGCAATCCGCGCGCATCAAGACGAGCAGTGGTTGGCAGGTTGTGATCGGGCACCGCCAGGGTCAGGTCGGGGCGGCGCACCGTGCGGCCATTCGCGCGCAGCGATTCGAACGCTTGTGGGCTGGTTACTTCGTGGACGAGATGGCGGTCGATAAACAGCAGGGCTGTGCCATCTTCCCGCGTCTCGACGACGTGTGCGTCCCAGATCTTTTCGTAGAGTGTGCGCGGTCTGCTGGCCATGCCGTGTCGCTAGAAACCGTGCCTCCGCTTGGCAAGCGCGAAGGCGCCCCGCCGGACAGCGGGACGCCTTGCTCAATTCAACTTGGGAAGCGGATTACCAGCGGCGGCCATCACCGTCGCGGCGATCCATCTGAAGGCGCGAACGGACCCAATTGATCCGCTGCTGCAAGATCTGCGACTCGCGCTGATTCAAACCATTGCGATTGAAATCGCGGAACTGCAGCCGCAGGTTGTAGATCGCGCGGCGCAGGCCGGCTGCTTCCCGCTCGGAGATCCGGTCGCGCCCGTCGTTACGATCGATGCGCCGCTGCAGCTGCTGGATCTGTTGGGCAATCGCATTGGCATTGCCACGATACTGATGATTGCGGTCGTAGCGGTCGTCATGGCGATTTTCGTACCGATCGTAACGGTCGTCACGATCATGACGCTCATAGCGGTCGTCACGGTCACCGCGATCGTAGCGGTCCTCGTAACGCGAATGCGAACTGTTTTGCGCCGCAGCGGGGACTGCAGCGGCGAGCGAAACACCCGCAGCGAGCGCGGAAATCAGGATTTTTGTGCGACTGCGCATGATTATTTCCTTTTGGCGAACCGGGTCAGGCTCGAAACACGTTCACGTTTGCTCCCCTGAAAATGAACAGAACCTGTGATTAATCCAATCGAC
>JAYSZB010000102.1:0-61916 GCA_043727035.1 Sphingomonas sp.
ATCGCGGCGCGGTGGTAGGCATCCGGCAGCACGGCCGGAAGCCGCTGGCGCTGATCATCAGCTACCCGAACCCGCCAACGAAACCCTGACCACTACCCACCTCCGTTCGCATCGAGCGAAGTCGAGATGCCGCGCGCCCGTGTCTCGACTTCGCTCGACATGAGCGGGCTGGTTGAGGTGGCGGCTCCTACAACGTCGCCGCGATCGCCCGCGCCGCTGCATCGGGATCTTCCGCCTTGCTGATCGGTCGCCCGATCACCATTATCGACGCCCCCGCGTCAGTGGCCTCAGCCGGTGTCATCGTTCGCTTCTGATCCGCGACCGATCCGCCCGCAGTTCGCAGTCCCGGCACCACGAAGAACCCGCCCGGCCACTGCTTCTTGGCCGCGCGTACCTCGTGTCCCGAACAGACGATGCCATCGAGTCCTGCCTCATGGCTCAGCGCAGTCAGCCGCGCCACCTGCGCCGCCGGATCGCCGGTGATGCCGATTGCGATCAGATCGTCGTCGTCGAGGCTGGTCAGCACCGACACGCCAACCACCTTGGTGTGATCGCTCGCCGCCGCTTTCGCATCCTCCATCATCGCCCGCCCGCCCGCGGCATGCACCGTCAATATCGCCGGCTCGAGCGGCCGCAGCGCCTGCACCGCCTTGGCAACGGTGTTGGGAATATCGTGCAATTTCAGATCGAGGAACAGCGGCAGGCCGATCCGCGCCATCTCGTGCACGCCATGATGGCCGTTGGCGCAGAAGAATTCGAGGCCGAGCTTCAAGCCGCCGATGTGCGTTTTGACCTTCGTCGCCAGCGCCTTGGCCGCGTCGAGGTCGGTCGTATCGATCGCCAGATAGATGCGTGACGTCATGCCGTCGTTTCCGTGGAGGATAGCGGTGGGGGCGTGACGGGCGCGACTTCGGCGCTCGCTGGGGCGGGCGTCGGACGCAGCAGGGCGATGGTTTCGTCCTGCTGCTTCAGCTTACGGTGCATGCGCCAGCTGTTGGTCTTGTTGACCAGATACGGTGGCAGGAAACCGAGCAGAAACGAAATTAGCACCACAATCGACACATAAGTGTCAGCGCGGTACCCCGGAAAAACCCACACTTGCACCTCGTCGAAATTGGCGACAGCAAACAGGGTCAGCAGCACAGCCATCAAAACCCAAAGCGCGGTGCGAACCGTCTCCATCCCGTTTCTCCTTGATTGCGCGCCAGCTTAGCCGAATGCGCCGCTCCTGCAAACCGTTGTGTCCCGGACTAAGTGCCAGTCAGAAACCCCACCCCGTCATTGCGAGCGTAGCGAAGCATTCCAGAGCGGCCCTGCACAACACTGGATTGTTTCGCTTTGCTCGCAATGACGGGAGGAGGTAGCTTGCCGATCAGGCACCAAAAACCCGCTCGAAAATCGTATCAACCGCCTTGAAATGATAGTCGAGGTCGAACAGCGCCTCCAGCCCCTCCGTGCTCAGGTTCGCGGTCACCTCGGCATCGCCCTTGATCAACTCCAGCAACGACAGCGCGCCGTCCGATTCCCACACTTGCATCGCATTGCGCTGGACTAATCGGTAGCTGTCCTCGCGGCTCACGCCCGCCTGCGTCAGTGCCAGCAGCACGCGCTGGGAATGAACCAGCCCGCCCATCCGGTCGAGATTCTTTTGCATCCGCTCAGGGTAGACCAGCAATTTGTCGATCACCCCGGTCAGCCGTGCCAGCGCAAAGTCGAGTGTGATGGTGGCATCCGGCCCGATATAGCGCTCGACAGACGAATGGCTGATGTCGCGCTCGTGCCACAGCGCGACATTTTCCAGCGCGGGCGTGACATAGCCGCGCACCATGCGGGCGAGGCCGGTCAGATTTTCGGTCAGTACCGGATTGCGCTTGTGCGGCATCGCCGATGAGCCTTTCTGGCCGGGCGCAAAATACTCCTCCGCTTCCAGCACTTCGGTGCGTTGCAGATGGCGGATCTCGGTTGCCAGCCGTTCGATGGAACCGGCGATAACCCCCAGTGTTGCAAAGAACATCGCGTGGCGGTCACGCGGGATGACCTGCGTCGACACCGGCTCGATTGCGAGGCCAAGTTTCGTCGCGACATGCGCCTCGACGCGCGGATCGATGTTGGCAAAGGTGCCGACCGCGCCCGAAATAGCGCAGGTCGCCACATCCGCCCGCGCCGCCACCAGCCGTGCGCGATTGCGCTCGAACTCGGCATAGGCCTGCGCCAATTTCAGCCCGAATGTGGTCGGTTCGGCGTGGATGCCATGGCTACGGCCAATGGTCGGGGTATATTTATGCTCCTTCGCGCGGCGCTCAATGGCGGCGAGCAGGGCGTCGAGACCGGCGATAAGCAGGTCCGCCGCCTGGGTCATCTGCACCGACAGGCAGGTGTCGAGCACATCGCTCGACGTCATGCCCTGATGCATGAAGCGCGCCTCATCGCCGACTTGGCTTGCCACCCAGGTGAGGAAAGCGATGACGTCATGCCTGGTCACTGCCTCGATCGCGTCGATCGCCGCGACATCGATGGCCGGATCGGTCGCCCACCAGTCCCACAGCGCCTTGGCAGCAGATTGCGGCACCACGCCCAGATCGGCCAGCGCCTGCGTTGCATGCGCCTCGATCTCGAACCAGGTGCGGAAACGCGCCTCGGGCTCCCAGATGGCAGTCATCGCGGGGCGGGCATAGCGGGGGACCATCGGGCGGCTCCTGAACGGGGAGGGGGGTGCCGCGCCCCTAACAGTGCCCGCGCGCGCTGGCGAGTCTGTCAGATTATGCCCTCCGTCAGATCAGACCGTGGCTGCGCATACTATACTCACCGTCGCGACCGATGATGATATGGTCATGCACGGCAATCCCCAACCGCTTGCACGCCTCGACGATCTCGCGCGTGATGGCGATGTCCTGCTTGCTCGGCGCCGGATCGCCGCTGGGATGGTTGTGTACCAGGATGATCGCCGCCGATCCGAAGTCGAGCGCGCGCCGGACGACCTCGCGCACATGGATGACCGACTGGTCGATGGTCCCCTCGCTCATCGTCTCGTCACGGATCAACTGGTTTTTACTATCGAGATGAAGCACATGCACGCATTCGTTGATACGAAATGCCATGTCCGCACGCAGATAATCCAGCAGCCCTTGCCAATTGCCAAGTATCGGTCGTCCATCAATTTCACCATATAAAACTCGCTGCACAGCCACCATCACAATCCTGATCACCGCCGCCGAAGTATCGCCCATTCCCGATACCCGCCGCAGCGATTCGCTATCAGCGCTGAACAACGGCCCAATGCCGCCGAACTCGCGCAACAGCATCTTGGCCAGCGGCTTGGTGTCGCGGCGGGGAATGGCGAGCGCTAGCAGATATTCGACGATCTCATGATCGGCCAGTGAATCGCCGCCGACGCTGAGCAAGCGATTACGCAACCGCGCGCGATGTCCGGCGTTGTCTTCGACTTGGGGTTGTGGGGATGTCGATGGATCGGTCACGGTGCAAAGCTAGCATGGCCGCACGCCAATGCAGCCATTTTCTGCTTGGCGGTCGCTTTGCTCGACAGCACCCGTTCATCCCCGTAATGCCAATAGCCATCGGTCGAGGATCAAGCCACCAGTGACTATGCACCCGACCTTTCCTGCCCCTGATGCGTAAGCGCAAACTCTTCCCGTTGCTGGCTGGTGGCGCTGTCGCGGTGATTGCGACAGTGGCATGGCTCAACCGCGAAGCGATCGTCAGCGACTATGTCGATAACATGCTGACCGAAGCTGGGGTGCAGGCTAGTTACAGCATCGACCGGATTGGTGTGCGCGAGCAGCGGCTGCGCAATGTCGTCATCGGCGACCCGGCCGATCCCGATCTGGTCGCGCGCGAAATCGATCTGACGCTGGGAATCGGCTGGACCGGACCCACGCTCACCGCCGTCCGCGCCCGCGGCGTGCGGCTAAACGCGCGCTGGACCGGCGAACGACTGACTTTGGGGCAGATCGACAAGCTGCTGCCCGAATCCGATGGCACTCCATTCGCTTTGCCTGACATCGCAGTCGATCTCGACGATGCGACCGCGTCGGTCGTGACGCCATGGGGTCGCGTCGCGCTCGACGCGGCTGGACAGGGCAATCTGGCCGATGGTTATGCCGGGCAGATCGGATTTGTTGCGCCGCGACTGGCGCTGGCTGGCTGTCAGGCGGAATCCACCGATGGTTTGCTAAGCGTCAGCATCGCCGACGGCGCGCCGATGGTGCGCGGACCGGCGGGTATCGCGGCGCTGCGCTGTGCGGACAGCGGTGTCACGCTGACCAATCTGCGAATCGGCATCGACGCCAGTAGCAATGACGATTTCACGACGATACGCTCGCGCACTGGGGTGCGCGGCGGCGGAAGCCGGATTGTCGGGATTGAAACCGAGAGATTGACCGGAACTGTCAACATAAACGGTGAATTGCAGGGTCAGATTGAGGCCGATTGGCAACTTGCGGCATCGCGTGTGACGCAGGCTTGGCTCACCGCAGACCGCGTTTCGCTCGACGGTCGTGGCAAGCGGCTGGCTTCCGGTGTGCTGAGCGCCGATGGTCGCATCGCGGTGTCTGGGGCGCAACTGGGTAGCAAGGCAGATCAACGGCTTGCTGGACTGACCTCGCTCGATGACAGTACGCCTTTGGGACCATTGGCGCGCAAGTTCGGCAATGCCCTGCGCGTGGCTGGTAGCGATTTCGCCGTCTCCAGCAATTTTGCGCTGGCCGGACGCAGCTTCGACACGCTGACGGCCGCCGCAGATTCGGTGCGGCTGATCGGTGCCAATGGCGCGCGGGTCGCGATGGCTGGCGACCGGGCGATTCGCTGGAATGCGCAGACTGGCCTCGCAGTCGATGGCACGGCGAGCATCGGCGGCGGCGGGTTGCCCGAAGGCAGCGTCACCCTTGCCCGCGCTGGCAATGGCGCAAGTATGACTGGCGAGGCGCGGTTCGCGCCCTATGCAGCAGGCAGCGCGAACCTTGCCATGGACCCGTTGACGTTCCGCGCCGATGCCAATGGCCAGACCCGCTTCTCCACAGCATTGGCTCTGTCTGGCCCGTTGGCGAGCGGACGGATCGACCGGGTGGCTTTGCCTGTGGCAGGCGTGATCGGGTCCGACGGCAGTGTCCGCATCGACGGCGAATGCCGTGTGCTGCGCTGGCAGGCGATTGCGGTCAGCGGCACCGCTCTCGACCCCGGAGGCATACGCCTTTGCGGGACCGGATCGGGGCCGCTGATCGCATGGTCGAGGCGTGGCTTGTCCGGCGGCATGACCTTGCCCGCCTTCGCCCTGACCGGCACCAACGGCGAGAGCGCGCTGCGAATCGCCAGCGCAGGCGGCAGGGTCAATCTCGCCACGCTCGGCTTCGCTCTGCGAGAGCTGAACGCCAGCATCGGCAGTGGCGATTCGCAGACGCGTTTCGTCGCGGGTTCACTGTCCGGCCGCAGCCAGCAGGGCGGCTTTGCAGGCGAATTGCGCGACGGCAGCGGCAAGATCGGCCCGACCCCGTTCTTGCTCAGCCAGGCCAATGGCCGCTGGACGATGCGCGACGGTGCATTGCGCCTCGACACCGCGCTGCTGATCGATGATGCCGCCGAGGAGGATCGATTCAAGACGCTGGCGGGTGAAGCCATCGCCATCAGCTTCGCCAACGGTGTGGTCCGGGCCGATGGCCGCTTGCGCGAATCGCTCACTGATACCGCTGTGGCTGACCTCACCATCGACCACGCCTTCGCGTCGGGCAGCGGCACGGCGCGCTTCAACGTGCCCGATATCGCCTTCGCGCGTGACGGTGTTCAGCCAGTCGACATCAGCACGCTGGCGCTGGGCGTCGTCGCCAATGTCGAAGGGCGGGTCAACGGGTCGGGGGTGGTCCGCTGGACCCCCGATGGCGTCACCAGCAACGGCAGCTTCTCGACGGACCGCCTCGATCTCGCCGCCGCTTTCGGCCCGGTCGAGCGGCTGTCGGGCACGATTCGCTTCGACGATCTGCTCGCGCTGACCACCCCGCCGGGGCAAGAAGTGCGGCTGGGATCGGTCAATCCGGGCATCGAAGTGCTCGATGGGCGGGTGCGCTACCAACTGCTGCCCGACCGCCGCGTCCGCATCGAACAGGGCGTCTGGCCTTTCTCTGGCGGGCAGTTGCTGTTGCAACCGGCGCTGCTCGATTTCAACGCCGACCGCCCGCGCCGCCTGACGTTTGATGTGTCGAATGTCGACGCCGCGCTGTTCCTCCAGCGTTATGAATTCGACAATATCAGCGCCACCGGCATTTTCGACGGCGTGTTGCCGACGATATTCGATGCCGAGGGCGGGCGGGTGTCGGGCGGGACATTGGTTTCGCGCGATGGCGGCGGTACGCTGGCCTATGTTGGCGAACTCAGTAACCGCGACCTCGGGTTTATGGCCAACTTGGCATATAGCGCACTCAAATCGTTACGATACGACAACCTTGTCATCCGTCTCAACGGCAACATCGATGGCGAAATGCTGACCGAAGTCGATTTCAGCGGGTTGGCGCAGGGGGAGGGGGCTGAGACCAATTTTATCAGCCGCGCGGTTGCCCGGCTGCCCTTTACATTCCGCATCCGCATCAATGCGCCCTTCCGCCAGTTGCTCACGTCGGCACGAGGGCTGTATGATCCCACCGATTTCATCGACCAGAATCTGGACTCGCTGCTGAGGGCAGAGCGCGAGGCCGAGGCGGCAAGACAGGCAGCGGCGACCGATGACGCGGCCGTTCAGCCCAGCGAAAGCGAGGACCAGCAATAATGCGTGCCATGATGACGATGACCGGAGTGCGGTCGGATAGAGCAGGGTTTCGGCAGATCGGACTGGTCGCATTTGCGGTCGCCGGTCTGGTGGCAACATCGGGATGCGTCAATGTGACGGCGCCCGACAAGCCGATCGAGATCGTTCTGACGATCAATATCCGCCAGGAAATCGTCGTCCGGCTCGACAGCGCCGCCAAAGAGCTGATCGAACAGAATACGGAGATTTTCTGATGACCCGCCTGACCCGCACTCTTGCTTCCGCGGCGCTGATCGGCGCGCTGCTGACCGCTGCCCCCACCTCTGCCCAGCGCGACCCCGCCTATGCACAGGCGCGCGCCGCCGGGACCATCGGTGAGAAGCCCGACGGCTATCTCGCGGTGGTCGGCTCTGGCAGTTCCGCGGTGCAGGCGATCGTCGATGATATCAACATCCGTCGCCGCCAGGAATATACTCGGCAGGCAGCGGCCAGCGGCGCTACTGTCGAGCAATTCGCCTTCACTACCGGCTGCAACTTGATCCTGCGCACCGTGGCGGGCGAGAAATATCAGGCCCCCGACGGTAGCTGGCAAACCCGTACCGCCTCCGCGCCGGTCCGCGACGCGCGCTGCGTCTGATGCTCGTCTGAGCGCACTGTCGCTGCATTGCAGCAACTTTGGTTGACTTGGCACAAGCGCATTCCTAAAGGGGCCGCGCCTTGCCGGTCGAGGCGTTTTCTGTCCGCATTCTCCTGATGAGTGGCGCGGCATGCCGTTTCCGGCGATGCAGCGCGGCAATCCGATGAAGGGCGACAGATGAACGCAGCGGACGGTGGGCCTGAACTGGGCGGACCCGATACCGGGACTGCCGGTGAAGATCGGCGATTGGGCGACCTCGACCAGAGGCTGGCTCAGGCGCAGGCCAGCGAAGCAGCGCGTACCGGCAAGGACAGGCCCGAGGCCGATCCGAACTACCGGATGGGCGGGCGGGTGCTGGCCGATCTGATCGGCGGTATCGCTGGCGGAGCCCTGATGGGCTGGCTGGTCGATCGTCTGTTCGGTACATGGCCCTGGGGGTTCGTGGTCCTGCTGTTTCTCGGGGTCGTGGTCGCTTTCAGGAATATATTCCGTATCGCCAGCGGTTCTGCGCAGAATGCGCGCGAGCCGGGCGACGCATGATTTGACGAGGGTAGACCGTGGCGGACGCAGCAAAGCTCGACCCGATGCACCAATTCGCGGTGCAGCCGATCGCGCAACTGTTTGAGGTTGGCGGCTATGAAGTCGCGTTGACCAACAGCGCCGTTTGGATGCTGCTGACAGGTATCGTACTGTGGCTGTTCATGTTGGGCGGGCTCAAGGGCCAGTCGGTTCCCGGTCGCTGGCAGGTCGCGGTTGAAGGCTTCACCGGCTTCATTTCCAGCATGATGACCCAGAATATCGGGCAGGAAGGGCGCAAATATACGCCGTATGTCTTCTCGCTGTTCATGTTCATCCTGTTCGCCAATATCCTCGGCCTGCTGCCGCTCGGCATCGTCGGCATTCATCCGTTCACCGTTACCAGCCATTTCACGATCACTGGTGTGCTGGCGATCCTCTCCTTCGCCATCGTTCTGATCGTTGGCTTCTGGCGGCATGGCTTCCACTTTTTCAGCCTGTTTGTGCCGCATGGCACGCCATGGTGGCTGCTGTGGCTGATTCCGGTGATCGAGCTGGTCTCGTTCTTGGTCCGACCGTTCAGCCTCGGCCTGCGACTGTTCGTCGCGATGACCGCGGGTCATGTGCTGATGGAGGTATTCTCGTCGTTCATCATCGACAGCCTGAACGCCGGACCGGCGCTCGGCGTGGCGATCAGCATTCCGACGATGGCGCTGATGATCGGTATCAGCGCACTCGAACTGCTCGTCGCGGGCATTCAGGCTTATGTCTTCGCGCTGCTGACCTCGCTCTATCTCAACGACGCGGTCAACCTCCACTGATCGACGCTATTTCGCTTACCAAACAACCCATAATCCAACATATCTGACAGGAGTGAATATCATGGACGCAGCAGCAGCATCTCTCATCGGCGCCGGTCTGGCCGCTATCGGCGCAGGCATGGCCGCCATCGGCGTCGGCAATGTTTTCGGCAGCTTCCTCGAAAGCGCATTGCGCAATCCTGCCGCTGCCGACGGCCAGCAGGGCCGCCTGTTCATCGGCTTCGCAGCCGCCGAACTTCTTGGCCTGCTGTCGTTCCTCATCGCCATCCTGCTCTATTTGAAGGCGGGTTGAGCGGCCCCGGGCAACCGGTGCAAATCTCTCCGTCTTTTATAGAATAGCAGGTCCGCAATCATGCCTCAGATCGATCAACTCGGCGAAAGCTGGTATCTCGCCTCGCAGCTTTTTTGGCTGGTGCTGGTGTTCGGTGCCATCTTCTTCGTGATCGGTCGGGGCATGTTGCCGAAGATCGAGGCGACGGTCGATGGCCGCGATGCCAAGATCGCTGGTGACCTTGCTGCTGCCAAGGCGGCGCGGGATGCGGCCGACGCAACCGAAGCCGATGTAGCGGCCCGTACCAACGCCGCTCGCGCCGATGCGCAATCGGTGATCGCATCGGCCAAGGCGGGTGCGGCCAAGGCAAGCGAAGTGAAACTGGCGGCGGTCAACACTGCCAACGAAGCACGTTTGGCCGAAGCCGAGGCTGAAATCATGCGTGCCCGCAGTTCGGCGCTGGCCGAAATCGAAGCGGTCGCCAGCGACGCCGCTGCCGATCTAGTCGCCCGTCTGACCGGCAAGACGGTCGATCCAGTAGTCGCAGCTTCTGCCGTAAAGGCTCAGATCGATGCTTGACTTGTTTGTCCTGATCGCAGCCGAGGGTGCCCAGAGCGGCTCCGAAGTGCACGCCCAACCAGAGGTGTTCGGGCTTGGACCGGCGTTCTGGGTCGGGCTAGCGATGGCGTTGCTGATCGGCATCATGGTGTGGAAGAAAGTTCCGGCGATGATCGTCGGGATGCTCGACACCCGCATCGCCGCAATCTGCAGCCAACTCGACGAGGCATCGGCGCTCCGCAAGGAAGCCGAGGCGCTGCGCGACGAATATCAGAGCAAGCTGTCGGCGCTTGATGCCGATGCTGCCGCGATGCGTGCCCGCGCCGAGCAGGAAGCAGCGCAGCTGGTCTCGCAGGCCGAGACCGACGCGGCTGCGCTGGTCGCTCGCCGTCAGAAGATGGCCGAGGATCGCATCGCTGCCGCCGAACGCAGCGCGGTCGCCGAGGTGCGCGAGACCGCCACGCGTGCTGCGGTGGCCGCTGCCCGCACGCTGATCGCCGAAGGGCATGATGCGGTGGCAGATAGGTCGCTGGTAGATCGCGCCATCGCCGACGTAGGCCGTCTCTGACGTCATCTCAGCCAGAGAGAACAAACAAGGGCTGGGATTATCTCCCGGCCCTTTCTACATGAGCGGCATGAGCAGCACGCCCGGCGCCCCCGACCGATTCAACGAAGACCGCGCCACCAACACCGTCAAGGGGAGCGACGATGCCGCTGCACGCCCCGATTTCGAGGCGGGGGTGGCGGTTATCCGTCAGGTGCTCAAGAGCCTGAAGCCCGTCCCCGGCGTCTATCGGATGATCGATGCGCGCGGCGACGTGCTTTACTGCGGCAAAGCCCGCGCGCTGAAAAATCGGGTCGCCACGTACACCCAGATCGCCCGTTTGCCGCAACGATTGCAGCGGATGGTGGCACAGACGCGCAGCATGGAGATCGTCACCACCAACAGCGAGGCGGAGGCGTTGTTGTTGGAAGCGCAGCTAATCAAGCGGTACCGCCCCGCCTATAATGTGCTGCTGCGCGACGACAAAAGTTTCCCCTATATTCTCTTGCGCGAGGATCACGCCTTCCCACGCATCCAGAAACATCGCGGCGCGCGACGCGCCAAGGGTCAGTATTTTGGCCCTTTCGCAAGCGCCGGATCGGTTAACAAAACGTTAAATGCACTGCAAAAGCTGTTTTTGCTGCGGAGTTGCACCGACAGTTTCTTCGCCAACCGCGACCGGCCCTGCCTACTCTACCAGATCAAACGGTGTAGCGCGCCGTGCGTCGGGCGCATCGCCGATGCCGATTATGCCGAGCTGGTTGCCGATGCACAGTCCTTCCTTGCCGGCCGATCGACGCAAACGCAGGCCAAACTTGGCGCGGCAATGGCGACCGCCGCCGAACGCATGGATTATGAGCTGGCGGCGATCTTTCGTGACCGGCTGAAGGCGCTGACCTTCATTCAGGGCAGCCAGGCGATCAATGCCGAGGGACTGGGTGAGGTCGACGTTTTCGCGCTTGCCGAAAAGCAGGGCCGGATTGGCGTCGATGCCTTCTTCATACGCGGCGGGCAGAACTGGGGCCACCGCAGCTTCTTCCCCGCACACACCGCCGATGTGCCGGTGGCGGAGGTGCTGACCAGCTTTCTCATGCAATTCTATGAAGGTGTGCCACCGCCCAAGCTGATCCTGACCGATCGTGAGCCCGACGACGGCGAGGTGCTGGCGCAGGCGCTCTCCGAACTGGCGGGTCGCAAGGTCGAGATATCGGTGCCTCAGCGTGGCGACCGGGCGCGGCTGATGGCGCAGGCGACGCGCAACGCCGCCGAATCGCTCGACCGGCGGCTGGCGGAGAATTCAACGCAGACGAAGTTGCTGCAGGAACTGGCAGACTTGTTCGAACTGGGCGAATCGCCGCGCCGGATCGAAGTGTATGACAACAGCCACATTCAGGGGACCAACGCGGTCGGCGCAATGATCGTCGCCGGGCCGGAGGGTTTCCTCAAAGGGCAATATCGCAAATGGAACATCAAGCGCCCCGAAACCGAACCAGGCGACGATTTCGCCATGATGCGCGAGGTGTTCGCCCGCCGCTTCACCCGCGCGCAGGCCGAAGACCCTGACCGCGAGAAGGGCGACTGGCCCGATCTGGTGCTTGTCGATGGCGGCAAGGGGCAGTTGAGCGCGGCGATGCAATCGATGGAAGAACTGGGTATAGAGGATGTCGCCATCGCCGGCGTCGCCAAGGGGCCAGATCGCAACGCTGGACGCGAGACATTCTATTTGCCGGGCGGCCGCGAATTCACCCTGCCGATGAACCACCCCGCACTGTTCCACATCCAGCGGCTGCGCGATGAGGCGCATAGATTCGCCATCGGTGCGCACCGGCAGAAGCGGGCCAAAGCGATGACCTCTTCGCCGTTGGACGATGTGCCGGGGATTGGGCCTGCGCGGAAGAAAGCGCTGCTGATGCATTTCGGCACGGCGCGGGCGATCCGCAATGCGAGTCTGGAGGACATACAGCGCGCGCCGGGGGTGTCGGCGAGTACGGCGCAGGCGGTGTATGATTTTTATCATGGGTGAGGGGCGCCGATCCCTTCCCGCTCATGGCGAGCGAAGTCCAGACAACATCGCGTTCGAATGGGGTCTCGACTTCGCTCACCATGAGCGGGGTTGGTAAATTGGGCTTATGCACCTCGCCACCAACGCCATAGTCTGCGCCATCCGCCAGCACGGCGAGCATGGGACCATTGCGCGGTTATTGACCGCCGAAGCTGGCCTGCTCCCCGGCTATGTGCGGGGCGGGCGGTCGCGGCGGATGCGGCCGGTGTTGGTGCCGGGCAATCTGGTGGCGGCGGATTTCCGCGCGCGGACCGACGACCAGCTCGCGGCACTGACTGTCGAACTGGCCCACAGTCGCGCGCAATTGCTCGGCGAACCGCTGGCGGCGGCGGCGATTGATTGGGTGACGGTGCTGACGGCGGTGGCGCTGCCCGAGGGGCAACCCTATCCGTTGATCTACGCGGCGCTCGACGGACTGTTGACCGCTGTCGAACTGTCCTCGGCGGCCAGCGGCTGGTCCACACCGCTGGTGCGGTATGAGACGCTGCTGCTCGCCCAGCTCGGTTATGGCGACGAGCTCGAGCCTACCCGCGATTTGCGGCAGGCGCTGCGGCGCAACCGCGATGCCATCGACGCGCATATCCTGTCCGGCCCGCGCGCCGATGGCATTGCAGCGGTGCGCGAGCGGCTGGTCGATCGGCTGATGCGCGCGGTTGCCTGATCTGCGCGCTTCCCCTAGGCGCTCCCCATGAAAATCGCTGTATTGGCCGGGGACGGAATCGGTCCCGAAGTCATCGCTGAAGCCGTGCGCGTGCTGCACGCGCTCGACCTGCCGGGTCTTACGCTGACCGGGGGGCTGGTCGGCGCTGCCGCCTGGCGTGCAACGGGTCATCCGCTGCCGCCAGAGAGTTTGGCGATTGCTCGTGCATCCGATGCCATCCTGTTCGGTGCGGTCGGCGATTTCGGCTGCGATCATCTGGAGCGGCATCTGCGGCCCGAACAGGCGATCCTTGGCCTGCGCCGTGAACTCGGGCTGTTCGCCAACTTGCGTCCGGCCAAGGCGGTTCCGGCACTATTGTCGCTCAGCGCGCTGCGGCCCGAGGTCGTGCGCGAGATCGACCTGCTGATCGTCCGCGAACTCAATGGCGATGTCTATTTCGGCGAGAAGGGGATGCGCACGACGCCCGCCGGTCTGCGCCAGGGCTATGACATCATGTCGTATGACGAGGCCGAAGTGCGGCGCATTGCCCATGCCGCATTCGGCGCGGCCCAAAAACGAAAGCGTCGGCTGTGCTCGGTCGACAAGGCCAATGTGCTGGAAACATCGCAACTGTGGCGCGATGTGGTGATCGAGGTGTCCGCCGAATACCCCGACGTGACGCTCGAGCATATGTATGTCGACAACGCGGCAATGCAGCTCGTGCGCAATCCCGGTGCCTTCGATGTCATCGTCACCGGCAATCTGTTCGGCGACATCCTGTCCGATCTGGCGAGCATGTGTGTCGGTTCGATCGGTTTACTCGCCTCGGCGGCACTGAACGAAAGCAATGTCGGGTTGTACGAGCCGATCCACGGCAGCGCGCCCGACATTGCGGGGCAGGGCAAGGCCAATCCGCTGGCGACTATCCTCTCCGCCGCGATGATGCTGCGCTATTCACTCGATCACGGAGCGGCCGCAGACCGGATCGAGGCGGCGGTGGCGGCGGTGCTGGAGGCGGGGTATCGCACCAGCGACCTTGGCGGCGCGCTTTCGACCAGCGCGATGGGCGATGCGGTCCTGATCGAACTGGCGCGTCAGGAGAAAGCAGCATGAAGCGCGATACCGGAATGAACCGCGCCATTACATCCAAGTGGCGTCCCGCGACGCAGGCGGTTCGCGGCGGCACGTGGCGCAGCGAGCATGGCGAGACCAGCGAGGCGCTGTTCCTTACGTCGGGCTACACCTACGACGATGCCGCCACCGTCGCGGCGCGCTTTGCCGGTGAGCAAACCGGCATGACCTATTCGCGGCTGCAAAACCCGACGGTCGAGATGCTTGAAGAGCGGATCGCTTTAATGGAGGGGGCAGAGGCGTGCCGCGCGCAGGCGACCGGCATGGCGGCAATGACTACGGCGCTGTTGTGCCAACTCAGCCAAGGCGACCATGTCGTCGCCGCGCGCGCCGCGTTCGGATCGTGCCGCTGGCTGACCGATAATCTTTTGCCACGCTGGGGGATCAGCACCACCACCATCGACAGCCGCGACAATGATGCGTGGGAAGCGGCGATCCAGCCAAACACCAAGGTCTTCTTCTTCGAAACCCCGGCCAATCCGACGATGGATATCGTCGATATGGCCTATGTCTGTGGGCTGGCGAAGGCGCATGGCATCACTACCGTCGTCGACAATGCCTTTGCTACTGCCGTGCTTCAGCGGCCGATGGAGTTTGGCGCCGATGTCGTCGCCTATTCCGCCACGAAGATGATGGACGGCCAGGGCAGGGTGCTGGCGGGCGCGGTCTGTGCGGACGCACAGTTCATTGAGGAAAAATTGCTGCCATTTCAGCGCAACACCGGGCCAAATTGCGCCCCGTTCAACGCCTGGGTGGTTATGAAGGGGCTGGAGACGCTCGATTTGCGGATCATGCGCCAGTCCGAAAATGCGCTGAAGGTGGGGCGGTTTCTCGAAGGGCGAGTGCCGCGCATGTTGCATCCCGGACTCGCCAGCCACCCCCAGCACAATCTCGCTGCCGCGCAGATGAAGGCGTGCGGCCCGATCTTTTCGTTCGAAGTCGCCGACCGCGCGCAGGCGCACGCGCTGCTCGATGCGCTAGAACTGGTCGATATCTCGAACAATATCGGCGATTCGCGGTCGCTGATGACCCACCCGGCGTCGACCACCCATCATGGCGTCGGGCCGGAGACGCGGGCCGAGATGGGGGTGACTGAGGGGATGTTGCGGCTCAACGTCGGGCTTGAAGACCCCGAGGATGTCATCGAGGATATGGACCGGGCATTGACCGCAGCCGGGCTTTAGGCGAATTTGATCGCATGTTGCTCGACGCGCTCTTTCCCTATGCACGAACAACCGGCGATCTGACGGTGCGGGTGTCGGTCAATTTTCAGCCGGAAACCTCCGATCCCTCAGCAAGCCGCTGGTTCTGGGTCTACCATATCCGCATCGAAAATCATGGCGATGCCGATGTCCAGCTGATCAACCGCAAATGGGAAATCACCGACTCGCGCGGCGCAATGCATCTGGTCGAGGGGGCGGGCGTGGTCGGCGAACAGCCGGTGATCGCTCCGGGCGCGTCGTTCGACTATGTCTCTGGCTGCCCGCTGGCAACGCCCTCAGGGCGGATGGTCGGCAGTTTCGGCATGATCGATTCGGACGGGCATCGCTTTCCTATCCATGTGCCGCAATTCCCGCTGATGGGGCCTGCGGTCAGCCAGTGAAGCGCACCCATCTGCCCCTCAACGCCCTGCGCGTGTTCGACGCCGCTGCGCGTCACCTCAGCTTCACTCGCGCAGCGGACGAACTGGCGGTGACTCCTGCGGCGGTCGGCCAGCAGATCCGCGCATTAGAAGATGTGCTGGGCGTCGTGCTGTTCCGCCGCACGCCCAAGGGGCTGGAACTGACGGTGGAAGCCGACGCCGGGCTTGATGCATTGCGCTCGGGCTTCCTCAGGTTCGAGGAAGCCGTGGAGGCGATGCAGGCGGGGCAATCGTCGAAATCGCTGACCATCGCCGCGCCGCGCGACTTTACAGCCCGCTGGCTCGCGCCACGACTTGCGCGGATAGCTGTGGCGGACCCGGATTTGCGATTCACCCTGATTTCTGCCGACCAACCGCTCGATTTTACCGAGGCGAATCTGGATCTGGCAATCCGTTGGGTGGAAAACGCGGATGGATTGGAGGGGAGCATTATCGCGGTCGGCGAAGTGACGCAGATCGCGCCGGCAGACGGTGATGGCCAATTCCGTGTGACCTGGTGCGCCGAGGATAATGCGTCGAACGAAGAAGGTCGCCCGGTGATGCGTGTCGGCGATGCCGGTCTTGCCATCGATGCGGTGGCCAATGGCATGGGGACAGCGACAGTGCCGACCTTGCTTGCCGCACCTGACATTGCGTCAGGTCGAATCCGTGCGGTCGGAGCCGCGCCGCGTGCCAGCGCTTACTGGCTGGTCGCACCGACCCCGCAATGGCGCCAGAAGAAGGTCAAGGCCCTCGTCGAGGCTTTGCTCGCCTGAGGCCCCGCACCGTTGTAACTTCGACATGCGCGCCGCCGAACTCCCCCAGACACGCCATTGGGGGAAATCCACATGAACAAGCTGCTCGACCGCCTACCTCAGGTTTCATTCGGCATCGCCACGCTACGCTGGTCGATGGTGTTCGTTTTCGCATTTTTCGGCATCGTCAAATTTGCCGCCTATGAGGCGCAGGCGCTCGAACCCATTGTGACCGTTCACCCGGCATTCTTCTGGATGCCACCTTTGTTCGGGCTGCAAGGCACCAGCAATGTCATCGGCGTGATAGAATTGGCTGCGGGTGTCATGATCGCGCTTGGTGCATGGTCGAACCGGGCGGGGTTCATCGGCGGTGCCATGGGCGTCTGCACCTTCGTCATCACGCTCAGCTTCGCGCTCGGCGCGCCTTTGTGGCAGGACGGCTATGGTTTCCCGTTCATGGGCAGCTTTGCGCAGTTTCTGTTCAAGGACGCAGTACTGCTCGCCGCGTGCATCACGCTGATGCTGCACTCGGCGTCAAGGTTGACTGGCCGGACGTAGCAGCGTCGCCGCGCGCGCCGTGAGCATCGCCATCCGTGCCTCTTCGACCGCCGCTGCCGGATTGTTCCAGGCCATGCTGACGACATAGCTTTGGCCGTTTGCCGCGCGTAAGAGGAGGCTCATCGCCATCACCCCCGGCTCCGACCCGCCCTTATAGCCAACGGCAGCCCAATGCGCCGCTGCGGCAGGCGGTATGCCGGGGTTGACCGACAGAATGGCGCGTGCCTCATCGCTGGCGCTGCGGGGGCGTCCAGCCGAGCAATGCGGCGATGCTGTCGGCGGATGCAAACCATTCGATCCGGTCGATGTCAGCAGGTCCAGCCGAGAAGGCCGACCAATCGACATCGGCAGGTGTCCATTGTCCCGCGAACTCGGCCAGAACTACGCGCCGCTGAGCTTCATCGCCCGCCAACCAATGCTCGCGCGTTACGCCGAGAGCGGGGTTTTTGAGCACCGTCGCTTCCAGCGTCGAGAGCAACGGAAAGGCATTCGGTCCGGACAATCCGCCATGTGCGCGGGCAAAAGCCTCGACCCGCTCGCGCCCGACATGGTGCAGCAGCACATCGGTGGCGCGGTTGTCGCTCTGGCTGATCATCAGCGTCGCCAGCGTGTGCAAGGTGACCGGCGCGCCTGACGGCCAGGCGATGCTGATGCCCGATGGTACCGACTGCTGGTCGAGCGTCACGACATCGTTCCAGCGCATCCGTCCGGCAGCGACCTCTCGATCGAGCGCGCCGAGGATGGTCAGTTTGAATACCGATCCGATCGCCATCGGCTGCGCAGCGTTGGTGCCGTGCAACATCGTCGCGCCGCCATCGGGTTCGATACGATAGAGGCCCCAGCCTGTCATGCCGGGCAGGGCGGCGATGTCGGCGGCTAGCCGGTCAATGCTGTCGTTTCGCGCTGCGACGTCGACGATGCGCAGGCCGATGACCCGACCGTCCGGTGCAGTCTGGACCAGCATCGTCACATCGGCGCGTTCAAACGTGACAGTCACTTCCGCTGACTGCGGCACGGGTCCATTGCGGCGCGCACTGATTTCTCCTGGCGCGCCATGCTGGGCGATGATTTGCCCGGTGAGGGCGCGAAACTGTTCGGCAGGCACTGCTTGCAGAAATGACGGCGCGAAATAGTCTTGTGGCGTTACTGTCCCGGCGAGCAATGCAGGCAGACGGGCGATGGCGGCATCGAGAGCTGGATCGGCAGACGTTGTCGCCGATGCGGGGACTTGCGCGATTCCTGCCGTCGGCAGCGCCATCACGGCAAGCGCCGCGGCAATCGTTCTAAGCATCGATCACTTCCTCATCCACAGACGCAGCATTTGCCTGAATGAACTGGAACCTATGCTCTGGATTACGGCCCATCAACCGTTCGACCAGATCGCGCACGCTGGCGCGCTCTTCGTACTCCTGAGGCAAAGTGACGCGCAGCAGCGAGCGGCTTTCGTAGGCCATGGTGGTTTCGCGCAGCTGGGCCGGCATCATCTCGCCCAGTCCCTTGAAGCGCGATACCTCGACCTTTTTGCCTTTGAATTCGCCTGCCAGCAGTTTGGCGCGCTGTGCTTCGTCGCGGGCATAGGCGCTCTTGTTGCCCGCGCTCAGCCGGTACAGTGGCGGCTGTGCCAGATAGACGTGGCCGTTGCGGACGATGTCGGGCATTTCCTGAAAGAAGAATGTCATCAGCAAAGTGGCGATATGCGCTCCATCGACATCGGCGTCGGTCATGATAATGATCCGTTCGTACCGCAGCCGGTCCGAATCGCAATCCTTGCGCATGCCGCAGCCCAGCGCCAGCGCGAGATCGGCAATCTCGCTGTTGGCGCGGATCTTATCGGCGCTGGCCGATGCGACGTTGAGGATCTTGCCGCGGATCGGCAGGATCGCCTGCGTCTTGCGGTCGCGCGCCTGTTTGGCGCTGCCACCGGCGCTGTCGCCTTCGACGATGAACAATTCGGTGCCTTCGGGCCCGTCATTGGCGCAATCTGTCAGCTTGCCGGGCAAACGCAGCTTGCGGCCCGATGTCGCCGTCTTGCGCTTGACCTCGCGCTCGGCCTTGCGTTTCAGCCGCTCGTCCATGCGCTCGAGGACGAGCCCGAGCAGCGCCTTGCCGCGCTCCATATTGGCGCTGAGGAAATGATCGAAATGATCGCGCATCGCCGCTTCGACCAGCCGCGCGGCCTCGGGAGATGTCAGCCGGTCCTTGGTCTGGCTCTGAAACTGCGGATCGCGAACGAACACCGAAAGCATCGTCTCGCAGCCGTTGAGAACGTCGTCGGCGGTGATGTCCTTGCCCTTCTTCTGCCCGACCAGATCGGCAAATCCGCGCAATCCCTTGGTTAGCGCGCCGCGCAGCCCCGCTTCGTGTGTGCCGCCATCGGGGGTGGGGATGGTGTTGCAGTACCAGCTGTAGCTGCCGTCGGACCACAGGGGCCAGGCCACCGCCCATTCGACCCGGCCGTTTTTCTCGCCATTCGGACCATCGGCGAAGTCCTGCGTGCCGGTGAAGGCTTCAGCGGTGGCGCATTCGCGCATCCCGATCTGCTCGCGCAGATGGTCGGCGAGTCCACCGGGGAACTGGAACGTCGCTTCGGCAGGCGTATCGTCGCCGATCAGCTCGGGCGCACATTTCCACCGGATTTCGACACCGGCGAACAGATAGGCCTTCGATCGCGCCAGCCGATACAGCCGCTGCGGCTTGAACCGAGCATGTTCGCCGAAAATCTCGGCATCGGGGACGAAGCTGACGGTGGTGCCGCGCCGGTTGGGCGTCGGGCCGAGTGCCTCGACCGGACCAAGCGCCTTGCCTTGCGAGAAGGTCTGGCGGAACAGCTGCTTGGCGCGCGCGACCTCGACCACCGTCTCGCTCGACAGCGCATTGACCACCGATACGCCGACGCCGTGCAATCCGCCGGATGTCGCATAGGCCTTGCCCTCGAACTTGCCGCCCGAATGCAGCGTTGTCAGGATCACTTCGAGTGCCGATTTGCCCGGAAACTTGGGGTGCGGATCGACCGGGATGCCTCGCCCATTGTCGCTGATCGTCAGCCGGTTGCCCGGCTCCAGCGTCACCTCGATCCGCGTCGCATGCCCTGCGACCGCCTCGTCCATGCTGTTGTCGAGCACTTCGGCGGCAAGATGGTGCAGCGCGCGCTCATCGGTGCCACCGACATACATGCCGGGGCGGCGGCGCACTGGCTCCAGCCCCTCCAGCACCTCGATCGCCGAAGCATCATAATCCTGCCCACCCTTGGGCAGCGAAGCGAAAAGATCGTCTGACATAGAGCGGCTATAGAGGGGCGGGAGTCGGCAAAGCAAGCGAGCCGGGATGGACGAAAGCCAACGCTATGCACATCTCCGGCTCCACTTCCGCACGCACTTGCTGCGCGCATCGCTGAACTTCCGCTGCTGATCCGTCGCGTGATCGGTTGAATGTCATTCCCGCGAAAGCGGGAATGACGAGATTGAAACGCATCGGGTTAGGTTCGACCCGCACCCGGCGCCGGAAAAATCGCGAAATTGCCGTTGGCGCTGCTGACCAGCCGGTCATGCTGGTAAAGCCGCGCATCGATATTGGCGATGCGCTTGCCGCGATGGACGACGCTTGCCTCGCAGGTCAGGCGGCCCTCGACCACACGGACATGATAGTTGAATTTGATCTCAAGCGTTGCGCACCACAAATCGTCGCCGAGCAGGCTGGTCAACGCGCCACCCATCGCCGAATCCGCCAGCGAATAAGCCACGCCGCCATGCGCCGCGTGTTGCGGGCTGAAATGCTGTTGCGCATTGACGTCGATCGCCATCACGCACTTGCCGGCGGCGCGCTCGACCAGTTGCAGGCCGAGCGCGCGGGCGAAGGCGAAATCCGCCGTATATTGCTTCACCGCAGCGCCACAGCTCAGCGCACGCGGGTGCCGCCGAACGGCGGCGGCGGCGGTGGGCGACGGGTGCCGCGCGGCAGTTGCGCCTGGAAAGCGCGACCGCAGTGCTCGACGCAATAGGGATAGCCAGGGTTCACCGCGACTCCGCAAAAGTGGAAATCGGCCTCTCCCGGATGACCCATCGGCCAGCGGCAAATGCGCTCGTTGAGGTCGAGCAGCGTTGTCTTGCCGGCGATATCCGGGCTCGGCTTTTGCGGAACCCGGCGGCGCGGCGGCGCGGGCGGGATCGGGGCTTGCTGATCGCCGGGTCCCTGGCGGATGAAGCCGCCCGGTCCGATCGACACCATGCGCGGTGCATCCGGTTTGACCACGACAGGTGCTGCGATCACCTCGGCGTCGTCATCCTCGTCTTCGTCATCCGCCGGTGCGGCGACCGCCGGTTCCGCGACGACCGGCTTTGGCTCCAGCCGAGGTGCGATCGGTGCTGCCTCGACGGGACGCGCCACCGGCTTTGGTACAGGACGAGCAACGGGTTCGGGCGGCGGGACGAGGACAACCGGCTTGGCGACCACCGGCTCCTCAGCCGATTTGACCGGCGAGGGGCGCGATTTGAGGCCGAGACGGTGGGCCTTGCCGATGACGGCGTTGCGGCTGACACCGCCGAGACCGTCGGCGATCTGGCTGGCGGTCAGGCCCTTGTCCCACAGCTTGCGCAGGGTTTCGATGCGTTCGTCGGTCCAGGACATGGTGGTGAGGCTGTTTCCATGGCAGGGGCAGGGGGAGCATCGCTCTCCCGCCGGGTTGCGGCTTGCGCCGGGGTGGCGAAGCCGATAGTCGAAATGCGCATGAACGACCAGCCCCAAAGCCCGCTTGCGCCGCAACCCATCGGGGCTGCGGCACCGACCGTGATGAGCGAACCGGGGTTCGCCACGATCGGCAGGATCAACATGGGAGGTCTGCGCGCCCTCTATGTGAAGGAGGTGCGGCGGTTCTTCAAGGTGCAGACCCAGACGATCTGGGCTCCGGCGATCACCACGCTGCTTTATCTGATCATTTTCACCATCGCGCTGGGTACCGGTCGCCGCGATGTGCTGGGCGTCCAGTTCGTCGATTTCCTCGCGCCGGGGCTCATCGCCATGGCGATGATCCAGAACAGCTTTGCCAACGCCAGCTTCAGCCTGCTGGTCGGCAAGATCCAGGGGACGATCATCGATTATCTGATGCCGCCGCTGTCCGAACTGGAGTTGCTGGTGGCAATGGTCGGCGCGGCGGTGACACGGGCGGTGCTGGTCGGACTGGCGGTGTGGTTCGTCATGCTGTTCTGGCCGGGAGTGTCGGTGACCGTGACGCATCTGTGGGCGGTCGTCGTGTTCGGCCTGCTCGGATCGTCGATGCTGGCGCTGCTCGGCGTGCTGACGTCGATCTGGGCAGAGAAGTTCGATCATGCCGCCGCAGTCAGCAACTTCATCGTCGCGCCGTTGGCGCTGTTGTCGGGCACCTTCTATTCGGTCGACAAGCTCAGCCCGCTGTTCGGTGCGATCAGCCATGCCAACCCGTTTTTCTATGCGATCTCGGGCTTTCGCTATGGCTTCATCGGCGCGGCGGACTCGCCGGTTTTGCTCGGCGCGGCCATCCTGTTGGGGGTGAATGTGGCGCTGGCGCTGCTGTGCTATGCGCTGCTCAGGACCGGGTGGAAGCTCAAGCCCTGAGGCCCGATCCCCGGCAAAAGGTTAAAACGTCACAAAGATTCACGCCCGAAGATGCGTGTACTTGGCCTTGTTTGTAATATAATTACAATATAGAGACAGTTTCTAATGCCGGTGCCTGGGCCGCAGCCGGTAACGGCCGTCGGCAAAATCGTCGAACAGCTCGTCGATGCCTGGATGATCGACCGGTCCGCTGACGCCATCCCCCACCAGATTCTGCTGGCTGACATAGGCGACATAGGTCGAATCGTCATTTTCGGCGAGCAGGTGATAGAAAGGCTGGTCGCGCGTCGGGCGGATTTCCGCCGGGATCGCTTCATACCATTCCTCGCTATTGGCGAAGACCGGATCGACATCGAAGATTACCCCGCGAAAATCGAACATGCGGTGGCGGACGATATCGCCCACGCCGAAGCGGGCGGAGACAATCGGCGGCGAGTTGGGCACGGAATCGGGATTCATCGGTTGCTTATGCATGGTCGCTGCAATTTAGGCGCTTTGCCGCGCTGCACAAGGGCGCACATCGAACGCGACCGGAGACGGTGCTTGGCAAGCCCGGTTCTATTCGCTAATGGCCCCGCTCCCGACCCGCCGCGAGCCGCTCTCATGCGTCGCGGCACCTCTGCGGAGAGGTGGCTGAGAGGTCGAAAGCACCGCACTCGAAATGCGGCGTGGGCGCGAGCTCACCGTGGGTTCGAATCCCACCCTCTCCGCCAGAATTCCCTTCTATATGCCGGTCACAGCGTCACCGGCACTAGCTCACCGCAAAGCCGGCGGGCGGAATTCGCCTCGGCGCCAGGGGGGATCGGCGGGTTCTTCGGGGTTGGCGGGGGCGTCTTTGAGATAGCCGAAATAGGAGGCGATCAGCCGGGTGTCGTCGGGGACGACGGCGGTGCGGCCGTGCATGAAGCGGCTGTTGTCGAGCATCAGCAGGTCGCCGCGTTGCCATTGTACTGCGGCGGATAGACGGTCTCCGACATGCTTGATCGCCTCGAGCCAGGCATCGGGGACGATGCTGCCGTCATCGAAGCTGGGGTAGCCGCGTATCCGGTTGTGGAAATAGGAAAATAGCAGAAAATTGCCGAAGGCGGCTTCGGTGGTGAACATCGGGCTATGCAGCGCCGGGCGGGTAAAGAAGCGGATTGGCTGGCCGTCGTAGGTGTCGAAGCCATAGGGGCAGGTTGGCGGCGGGGCCGCCAGCAGTGCGGCATCGGGGTTTGGCGTGCCCAGCCAGAAATCGTAGATCGCCGGGCTGACCGGCTGGATATAGCGCAGCCGGCGGCCGTGGAGTCCGTCACGGATGTGCGCCGGCATCTGCCGGACCAGATCGACGCCATCGCACAGCGTCGTCGCGCCGAGCGCGCGCGGCGGTTTGAGGCAGGCAAAGAAGCAGATATCGGGTTTCCATGGCGCGCGCGACAATTCGGGATGCAGCGGGAACGGATCGGTCCCGCCGTTGACCGATTGGATGTTACGGGCTCCATCGAGCAACTGGCGGTCAGGACTTTCGTTGAACACGGAAGCAGCGCAGAATTGACGGGTGAACTTGGCGAAACGATCGAGATCGGTGCCGAATCCACGCAGCAACAGCGCGCCATGCACCTTGTAGAGCGCCATGATCGCCGCCGGATCGATGGCTAACGGGCTGTCTTCCCCGGTCGCGGTGAGCACGACATGGGGTTGGCCTGGACAGGGCAGACCAATGTCCATCAGGGGAGCGGAGCCAGAGCAACCATCACCAGCCCGATAGCGTCGTGTGCCGCAAGAGGCTATAGTCCGACGGTGCCGCCGCTTGCCTCTCCCGACGATTATCTCTTCGCCTTCGAAGGCGATACGGCGATCATGCTGACGATGGATCGCGCCGCCTATCGCCGCTCGATCTTTCTCGATGACCGGATCGAACCGGCGAGCGAGGTGGCCACCCATCCCGCGATCGCCGCGCTGGCCGCCCCCGGTCCTGCGCCTGCGACGGGCTGGATATTCCACGTCGCGCATTGCGGATCGACGCTGCTCGCCCGCGCGCTCGACCGGGATGGCGCCAACCATGATGATGGACATCTGGTGCTGCGCGAGCCCTTGGCGCTGCGCCAGTTGGGGATCGACGCTGCCAGCGGGGCCCGGCCGGAGGATTGGCACGAGCGGCTGGCACTGGTCATGGCGATGCTGGCCCGGCGGTACGATCCGGCGGCGATGACCATCGTCAAGGCCAATGTCCCGGTCAATTTCATCATCGCCGATCTGTTGTCCAATGCACCCGATGCACCGGCGATCCTGCTGTATTTCGGGCTTGCCGATTATTGTGCCGCAACGCTGCGCAACGCCAACAGCCGCGACTGGCTGCGCGCGATCACCAATGCGTTGCGTCCGGCGATTGTCGCAGCGGTCGGCGCGTTGCCCGATGATGATGCCGGACGTGCAGCGGCGCTGTGGCTGGCGCAGATGCGGATTTATACCGATATGCTCGCACGCTTCGACAATTGCCATAGCCTCGACGCCGAGGTGCTTTTTGGCCAGCCCGCGATCGTGCTACAGGCGGCAAGCGCGTTATATGGTGCACCGATGAGCGCCGCTGCGATTGCTGCGACCACGGCTGGGCCGTTGTTCCACACATATTCCAAGAAGCCCGAATTGGCTTTCGACGATGCCGCGCGGCGGGCGCGACAGGCGGCGCTGGCCGATGTTCTGGCACCTGAAATATCAGCAGCGCGGGTTTGGGTGGCGGCGCAAACGGCGGATTGGCCGTTGCCTGACCGGCTGCCACGCGCGCTGGTGCCCTGCGACCGGCGCTTGCTTGCCTGAACCCGCTCACCCGACCAGCAGGATCGCAATCCGCCGGTTTCGGGGATCGCGCGCGTTGCCGCGCACGAACGGCTGCCGGTCCGCGACGCCTTCGATCCGCACGATCCGCGCGGCATCGACCCCGCTCGCCAGCATCGTCGCACGGGTGCTTTCGGCGCGCGCCGTCGAGAGCGTCCAGTTGTTCATCGCCTGCCCGCGGGTATAGGGCAGGCTGTCGGTGTGGCCGCGGATGACGAGGCCGCCGCTTTGCGCCGCGACGGCGCGACCGACGCCAGATATCAGCGTACGGGCGCGGGGTTCGAGCCGGTCGGTGCCGCTGTCGAACATCGCGAAATCGGCGCTGTCGAGCAGGTCGATGCGCAGGCCCTCATCGGTCTGGGTCAAGCGCACCTGTTGCGCCAGCGCCGGATCGGCGTCGAGTGCATTCTGGATCGCTTCGCGGATTTGCGCCATGCGCTGACCCCCCTCGGGCGTCGGGCGCTGTTCCTCCAGCCCGCCGGTGACATCGCGCGGGATGACGATCGAGCCGCTGCCGGTCTGCGCCGCCTTGTGCGGGTAATTCTCTGCCGCGACGATCGAATCGCCGCCGAGTATGCCATCGGACCCGGCGCTCGACTGTCGATATTCGATTAGCGTCGGGGTAAAATAGTCGGCCAAGCCCTTGCGTTTTTCCTCGTCGGCCATGCCGAGCAGCCACATCAGCAGGAAAAACGCCATCATCGCCGTGACGAAATCGGCATAGGCGATTTTCCACGCGCCGCCATGATGCGCGGCGTGCGGGGCGGCCATGATCTTCTTGATGATGATCGGCGGCGGGGCGGGTTCGTTGCGGATGCTGCGCGATGCCATGGCGTCAGTTCCCGCGAATGCCGTCGAACGCCTCGGCGAAGCTCGGCTGGCTCTCATGCGCTATGCCCGATCGCGCCGCCTCTATCACCAGTGGCAACGGGTGGCCGTGCAGTGAGGCGATGATGATCTGCTTGACGACATCGTAGATCGCCCCGTCCGCCTCGATCACCTGCCGCGCACGGTTGGCGAAGGGGTCGACGAAGCCACAGGCGAGCAACACGCCGAGAAAGGTGCCGACCAGCGCCGAGCCGATCATTTCGCCCAGGATCTCCGGCGGCTCGTCGATCGCCCCCATTGTCTTGATAACGCCGAGGACGGCGGCGACTATGCCGAGTGCGGGCAGGGCATCGGCGAGCGTTTGCAGTGCTTCGACCGGCCGCAACGCATGGTGGCTATGGGTCTTGAGCGCATTGTCCATGACATCCTCGACCGCGCGCGGATCGAGATTGCCCGACGAGACGACGACCAGCCTGAGCGAATCGCAGATCAGGTGGATGAGAACCGGGTCAGCGAGCAGTTTGGGATAATCGGCAAAGATGCTGCTGGTTTTCGGGTCCTCGACATGCGGTTCGAGCGCTACCGGCCCCTCGCTTCGCATTATTTTCATCAGCCGCGAGACCAGAAAGATAGTGTCCAGAAAGTCCTGCTTGGCGTAGCGCGGCCCTTTGAACACCCGCGCGAGGCCGCCGCCGAGCGCTTTAAGCTCTGGCAGCGAGTTGCCGGCAATGGTCGCACCCAGCGCCGCGCCGCCGATGATCATCATCTCCAGCGGCACAGCGTGCATCAGCACCCCCATGCTGCCGCCGCTGATCAGAAAGCCGCCGATCACCATGGCCAACAGAACGACGATACCGATGACTGCAAACATGGCCGGTCCCTGTTGAGGCCGGAACAGGCTCCGGTCCCAACAGATACCCGCTACGAGGAACAATTGCTTAGAACCTTCGCCGCGATGGACAGCCGCGTCGCGGGTTTGCGCGCCACCCAATCCTATCTGACCCAGCAGATTGCCATCTGGAACAGCAGCGATGCGTGAAAGTGCAGCGGCGCGCTACGCCAGCGTCGATCTCACCAGCCGTATCGCCTCGGCAGGGCCGCACGAACTGGTGACGATACTCTACGAGCGTCTGCTCACCTCGCTCGACTCGATGCTTGCGGCGGCGTCAGTCAATGCTCCCGTCCGCTTCCGCGATGCCCGTTTGCGCGCGTTGCAAGCACTGCACGCGCTGTTGCAAGGGCTCGATCCGGCAGCGGGCGACCTCGCGAATACACTCGCGCGGCTTTATCGCGGGATGCTGGCCGCAATCGGCGCGGCGGAGATGGCCGACCATCCGCAGAAACTTGCGGCCAATCGCGCGACCGTCGCCGAACTAGCCGATGCCTGGGCGACGATCGTCAGCCGCTAAAGCCCCTGCTCACTTAGCTTCCGCTCCCACGCCAGCGCATCGGCAACGATCCTGTCGAGATCGTCATGCTGCGGCCGCCACGGCAGGGTCGCTAATATGCGACTGTTGTCCGCCACCAGCGCATCGGGGTCACCTGCGCGCCGTCCCTCCAGCTTGCGGACGAGTGTGCGGTTGGTCACCCTGTCGACAGCGTCGAACACCTCATTGACAGAATAACCGCGCGAATAGCCGCAATTCATGATGTGGCTGGTCGCCGGATCGGCGATCAGCTTGTCCAGCGCATGAACATGCGCCGCCGCCAGATCGCTGACATGGATATAGTCGCGCACGCCGGTGCCGTCGGACGTATCGAAATCGCTGCCGAACACGCTGACGCTGTCGCGTTTGCCCGTCGCCGCTTCGACCGCCACCTTGATCAGATGGGTCGCCCCCGCCGTCGATTGCCCGCTGCGCCCTGCCGGATCTGCCCCAGCGACATTGAAATAGCGCAGTGCGCAATAGTTCATCGGGTGCGCCGCCGCGACATCGGCGAGCATCGCCTCGCTCATCAGCTTCGACATGCCATAGGGATTGATCGGCCGCTGCGGACTATCCTCACGCACAGGCACGACATCTGGAATACCATAAGTTGCGGCGGTCGATGAAAAAATGAAATGTCCGATCCCGCCCGCAACCGCACTCTCGAGCAGCGCCTGCGTCGCCATTGTATTGTTGCGATAATATTTGAGCGGATCGACCACCGATTCGGGCACCACCACCGACCCGGCAAAATGCATGATCGCGCCGATCGCTTGCGCGGCGATGGTCTCCCCCACGAGCGCCCGGTCGGCCACATTGCCCACCACCAGCGGCACGCCTTCGGGCACCGCCCAGTCGAAGCCGGTCACCAGATTGTCGATGACGACGACGTCCCACCCCGCATCGCGCAGCGCCAGCACGGCATGGCTGCCGATATAGCCCGCGCCGCCGGTGACGAGGACGGTGAAGGGCTTGGTCATAGTAAAGAATTCCCTGGCTGCGTTTAATCGCCTTTAGGCGATTAGCAGCGACACGTTAAAGGCCGGTGGCGAGACCAGTCAGGTGGTCCACACCATCCGCGGTGCGCTCGCTTGGCTTTTCGCGGGAAATCGTCGCCCGGAGGATTTCTCCATCGGCAAAAATGGTCGGGGAGAGAGGATTCGAACCTCCGGCCCCTGCCTCCCGAAGGCAGTGCTCTACCGGGCTGAGCTACTCCCCGACCGTCGCGCCATTGCGTCTCGAAAGACGACCCCGGCGTAGGTCAGGCGGGCGCTATAGTCAGCGCGGGTTTGGGAGGCAAGTCGCAATCCGGGTCAGTGCAGATGCCCCATAGCGCGCAGGCTGATAGTGCCTTGTGGGGCATAGATCAGATGGTCGAGCAGCGGCGCATTGGCGAGACGGCATAGTGCGGCGATTTGACGGGTTGCAGACAAGTCCTCTGCCGAGGGTAGGGCGGGGCCATCCGGGTGATTGTGGGCGATGACAATGGCGCGCACGCTGACTGGACGTAGCGCCGCCCTGACGCACGGCATAAGATGGGCATTGCTACTTTGGCTGTCGCCGCAGCCATAGAATCGCACCAGACACCCGCGCGCATCGAGGGCAGCTACCAACACCCATTCTATCGCTTGCCCTTCGAAATAAGGTGCGAACAGGAGTTCGAACGCCGAATGCGCCGCTTCATCGGCGTCTTCAAAAGGTTGAACCAGAGACAAGGCGGCAGGCATCGATGAAACGTGGGGCGGATTGTTCAGATTACAAATCCGTTCTGGCGCCATAACCCACATGGATCGGCGCGTTGCATCGCCGCTGGTCAGCGACTAGCCTCCCGCTATGCCCGCGCCTCACCCACGCCACTATGAAGACCAGTATCTCGATCTGATGCGCCGTGTCTGGGAATCGGGTGACCAGCGCGTCGACCGCACCGGCATTGGCACCCGCAGCCTGTTCGGCGAACAACTGCGGTTCGATCTCAGCGAGGGGCGGATTCCCTTGCTGACGACCAAGCGCGTCTACTGGAAAGCGGCGGCGCGGGAGATGCTGTGGTTCCTGTCGGGCGAGAGCAATATCCGCCCGCTGGTCGAGCAGGGTGTGCATATCTGGACGGACTGGCCGCTCGATAGCTACCGCCGTGCGACGGGTGAGGACATCGATCGCGATGCTTTTGAGGCGCGGATTATCGCCGACGAAGAATTTGCTCGAAAATGGGGCGATCTCGGGCCGGTCTATGGCGTGCAGTGGCGGAATTGGCCGAAATATGAGCGAGTCGAGGGTGATTTGTGGCGGCGTGACCCGCAGGGAATCGACCAGATTGCGACGCTGATCGACTCGCTCGGCAACAATCCGGCCTCACGCCGCCATATCTTCACTGGATGGAATGTCGCGGAACTGGGCGGGATGGCGCTGCCGCCCTGCCACATGACGTACCAGTTCCATGTTTCTGGCGACGGCGGGCTGTCGTGCATGCTGTTCCAGCGTAGTTGCGATGTCGCGCTCGGCCTGCCGTTCAACCTGTTCGGTGCAGCAATGCTGACGGCAATGCTGGCGCAGCAGTGCGACCTCAGTCCGCGCGAAATGGTGTGGAGCGGCGGCGATGTGCATCTCTATCTGAACCACGCCGATCTGGTCGAGGAACAGCTATCGCGGCAACCATCGGGCGATCCGCGCTTTGCCATCCTGCGCAAACCCGACACTATCTTCGATTACGCCATCACCGATTTCGGAGTCCGCGATTATGCCCCGCAGGCGCATATCGCCGCACCGGTGGCGGTGTGAGGGCCCTTGCCGATTGTCGCGAAACATCATAACAAGCTGACGCAATAAACAAACGCCACTTTGGGAAGAGGTGAGGGCGATGCCCGACTCGCATATTCGCCGCACGGACAATCTTCCGCCGCTCACCCTGCACGTCCCCGAACCGCGCTTTCGCCCTGGCGACACGCCCGATTTCTCCGACATCGCTGTCCCGCCCGCCGGATCGATGCCGCGTCCGTCCGAGGCCAGCAAGCCCGCCGATATGCGCGAGCATGCCTATGGCCTGATCCGCGTGCTCGATGACGACGGTGCTGCGGTCGGCCCGTGGGATCCGCGCCTGTCGCCCGATCGGTTGCGGGCGATGCTGCGCTACATGCTGCTGCTGCGCGCGTTCGACGACCGCATGTTCCGTGCGCAACGGCAGGGCAAGACCAGCTTCTACATGAAATCGACCGGCGAAGAAGCGGTGTCGGTTGCCGCTACCATGGCGCTCTATCGCGACGACATGTGCTTCCCCAGCTATCGCCAGCAGGGCATTCTTTTGACGCGCGACTATCCGATGGTCTCGATGATGAACCAGATCTACTCGAACAAGGGCGACGCGCTGAAAGGCCGGCAACTGCCGATCATGTATTCGAGCAAGGAATACGGCTTCTTCTCGATCTCCGGCAACCTCGCCACCCAATATCCGCAGGCGGTCGGCTGGGCGATGGCAAGTGCTGCCAAGGGCGATACGCGCATCGCCGCGGTGTGGTGCGGCGAGGGCAGCACGGCGGAGGGTGATTTCCACAGCGCAATGACCTTTGCCGCTGTCTATAATGCGCCGGTGGTGATGAATGTCGTCAACAACCAGTGGGCGATTTCGAGCTTTTCGGGATTTGCCGGGGGTGAGCGCACGACTTTCGCGGCTCGCGCGGTCGGCTATGGCATCGCCGGGTTGCGCGTCGATGGAAACGATCCGCTCGCGGTCTATGCCGCGACGCAATGGGCTGCCGACCGCGCCCGGACCAACAATGGCCCGACACTGATCGAGCATTTCACCTATCGCGCCGAGGGACACAGCACCTCGGACGATCCCTCGGCTTATCGCGCAAAGCTCGAATATGAAGCGTGGCCACTCGGCGATCCGGTGGTCCGTCTGAAGGCGCATCTAATCGCGCTCGGCGAGTGGGATGAGGAGCGCAATGCCGCGCTGATTACCGAACTTGCCGACGCGGTAAAGGCCGCGCAAAAGGAGGCCGAGAAGAACGGCATCCTGGGTCATGGCCTGCACCAGCCGTTCGAGACGATGTTCGAGGATGTGTTCGAACATATGCCGCCGCATCTCCACGAACAGCAGAACCAGATGCTCGCCGAGCAAACCCGCAAATTCGGGCCTGGCTGGGAACCGGAATGATGGACGCCGTGACCCCTACTACGACAGCGGGCGCTCCCGCCACAGAGGCCGATACCGGCGCCACCATCCGCCGCATCAACATGATCGAGGCGATCAACGAGGCGATGGACGTCATGCTCGCCCGCGACCCCAGCGTCATCGTCATGGGTGAGGATGTCGGCTTCTTCGGCGGCGTGTTCCGCGCCACCGCAGGGCTTCAGGCCAAGCATGGCAAGACCCGCGTGTTCGACACGCCGATCACCGAATGCGGGATAATCGGCGTTGCTGTCGGCATGGGCGCGTACGGCCTGCGCCCGGTGCCGGAAATCCAGTTCGCCGATTACATCTACCCTGCGCTCGATCAGCTGGTCAGCGAAGCGGCGCGGCTGCGCTATCGTTCGGCGGGGGACTTCATCAGCCCGATGACGGTGCGCTCGCCGTTCGGTGGAGGTATCTTCGGCGGGCAGACGCACAGCCAGTCGCCCGAGGCCATTTTCACTCATGTTTCCGGTCTGAAGACCGTCATCCCCTCGACGCCGTACGACGCCAAGGGCCTGCTGATCGCGGCGATCGAGGACAATGACCCGACGATCTTCTTCGAGCCCAAGCGTATCTACAACGGCCCCTTCTCGGGCTATTACGACCGCCCGGTCGAGCCGTGGAACAAGCACGCCGGCTGCGAAGTGCCAGCGGGCTATTACCGCATCGACCTCGGCACCGCTCGCATCGCGCGGGCAGGCGAGGCGGTGACGATCCTGTGCTACGGCACCATGGTCCATGTCGTGCAGACCGTGGTCGAGGAAATGGGCGTCGATGCCGAGATCGTCGATCTGCGCACGCTGGTGCCGCTCGATATGCCGGCGATCGAGGCGTCGGTGAAGAAGACCGGCCGCTGCCTGATCGTCCATGAGGCGACGCGCACATCGGGCTTCGGCGCGGAACTCGCGGCGAGCGTGCAGGAGCGCTGCTTCTACCATCTCGAAGCACCCATCGGCCGCGTCACCGGCTTCGACACGCCTTATCCGCACAGCCTCGAATGGGCCTATTTCCCTGGCCCCGTGCGCATCGCCACCGCCCTCGACGCCATCCTGAAGGACTGACCCATGGCCCGCTTTACCTTCCGCCTCCCCGACATCGGCGAAGGCATCGCCGAGGCCGAGATCGTCGCGCTGCACATCAAGGTCGGTGGCCGCGTCGAGGAAGACCAGCCGATCGCCGACATGATGACCGACAAGGCGACGGTCGAGATGGAATCACCGGTATCCGGCGTGGTGGTGGAGATTGCCGGCGATGTCGGCGATGTCGTAGCGATCGGGTCGGCGCTGATGGTGGTGGAGACGGATGCGGTCGACGGTGAGGCTGAGGCTTCTGCGGCGACGGTTGAAGATGAGACGCCGGGTGCCGAAGAAATCGCCGTGGCAAGCGCCAGCGAGCCCCAAAAGCCCTCTCCCCTTCAGGGGAGAGGGTTGGGAGAGGGGCCAGAGCGAAGCGAAGCGAGCGTGGAGCGGTTGGGCGCTACGACTGCCCCTCTCCCCAGCCCTCTCCCCGGAGGGGAGAGGGAGCAGCAAGCCCGCACCCTCGCATCCCCCGCCGTGCGAGACCGCGCCCGCGCGCTCCACATCGACCTTTCCCACGTCAAAGCGAGCGAGGACGGACGCATCCGCCATGCCGATCTCGACGCATACCTGCGCTACAACAGCGGCGCGGGCTACAGCGCCGCCACCGCGCCGCGCGCCGATGAGGCCGTCCGCGTCATCGGCATGCGCCGGCGGATCGCGGAGAATATGGCGGCATCGAAACGCGCCATCCCGCATTTCACCTATGTCGAGGAGCTGGAGGTCACCGCGCTCGAAGCGATGCGTGCCGATCTCAACGCCAACCGCGGCGCACGGCCCAAGCTGACCATGCTGCCCTTCCTGATCGTCGCCATCTGCCGCACGCTGCCGCAATTCCCGATGATCAACGCGCGCTACGATGACGAGGCGGGGGTGGTGACGCGGCATGGCGCGGTGCATCTGGGCATGGCAACGCAGACCGATGCCGGGCTGATGGTGCCGGTGCTGCGCAACGCGCAAGGCATGAATGTCTGGCAACTGGCGGGCGAAATTACTCGGCTCGCCGAGGCGGCGCGATCGGGCAAGGCCAAGTCGGAGGAGCTGTCCGGCTCCACCCTCACCATAACCTCGCTCGGCCCACTCGGCGGCATCGCGACGACGCCGGTGATCAACCGGCCCGAGGTCGCGATCATCGGCCCCAACAAGATCGTCGAACGCCCCGTCTTCGCCAAAAATGCAGAGGGGGTCGACGACATCCGCCGCGCCAAGCTGATGAACCTGTCGATCAGCTGCGACCACCGCGTCGTCGACGGCTGGGATGCGGCGAGCTTCGTGCAGGCACTGAAGAAGATGGTCGAGACGCCGGTGTTGTTGTTTGCAGATTAAGACCTGATGACGATTTTTGATTCGCTTGTCATTATTGCCTACCTCTCCCTATCTGTCTTCGACAGGAGGGTGGTCGGTTGAACCAGATAACGATTGATGAGGTCGGATTGGACCCAGAGTCTCGGTTGTTCGTTCGTCCAACCTCTGGTGACTTCGAGCATGTCTATCGCGCCGCGATGGAGGTGTATTGGGATAGCTCAATGCGCCGCCTTTCGCATCCTAGGCCTCCGAGAGTCTTGACGCCCCTTCAGTGGTATCAGCAGATCGCGGCTGCGGTGGCCGACGAGTATGGTGTGCAGCTCTTGTTAACGAGCCAGACGAAATGGAGTGCCTTGCCGGACGACGATCGACTTTCAATTGAAGCTGCGGCGAAGTCGAACGCTAGCTAGCCAGCTCTGATTGGAAAATCGCCATTGGAAAGCAACGACCTCACAAACCCAACCCCTGCAACGTCGTCTGATCGAACTTCAGCCTGAACGTCGCATACACCCCATCGCGCGTGAAGCGGTTGTCCTCGAAATCGCGGTCGCGGAAGCCGGCGACGTTGTAGCCCAGCACGAGATTGGCATTGTCGAACGGGGTGACGACGATCTGCGGGCCGCCGGCATAGGCGGTGGTGCGAGCGTCGGTGCCGACGCGTACCGTTCCCGTCACCGCGACACCGACATGCGCGTTGAGATCGAAGCGGAAATCGCCGCCGACCACGGCCGACCAGCCTTTGACATCGTCCTCGCCGAAGCGGTCGGAGGTGTGGCGGAGGCCGATGAACAGCGCATATTCGCCCGCTTCGAGCCAGCGGCGGGTTTCATCGTCCCGATCGACGGGGGTATAGTTGATCGTCAGGCTATTAACGATGCGGCGTGAGCGGGCGTCGCCGGTGATGCCGAGTGCAGGGCCGCCGATCGGGCCGGGTTGACCGGCGACGGCGTTCTCCACCGCGTCGTAGCGCAGTTCGAGCTTGTCGAGGATGCTCCAGCGGCTGTCGGCGGGGCGGTGCGCCCAGCTGACTTCGGCGGAGACGGTCTCGGTCGATGCGGCGACATCGCTGTCGGCGCGGGTCCAGGTGAGCAGGCCGCCAAAGGCGCGGCCATCGCCGATGCGGCGGATACCGCCGAGCGTGAAGCCGGTGCGGTCGGCGATTTCGCCGTCGCGATATTCGGCGCGGCCGGTGATCGACCAGTCGTCGTTGCGCCAGGTCGCGCCAGCGGTGACGGCGGTGAAATCCTCGGTGATCGAGCCATAGCCGTCGAGTAAGCCGCCCGATGCGACCGGATGCGCGGGATCGAGGATGTCGCTGGCGCTGATGCCGCCGAGCGTGCGCTGCCCGTCGATGGTCGCGTCGATGGTCAGATTCTCGCTGATCTGAAAGCTCTGGGTGAGGCCATAGGCCGCAAAGCTGCGCGGGCCGAATTCGCCGAGGCTCTGGTTATTGCCGCTGAGCACGACGCGCCCGCCATCCCATGGCCGCACGTCGAAGCCGAGCCGCGCGGTGCGCGCATCCACCGTGCCGCCATCGGCGATCTCATAGGCGCCGACCAGGCTGACCGCCTGCGACACCGCAAAGCGCGCGCCGAGCCGGTGCCGCGCCGGGAAATCGACGCTGGCGTCTTCCCCGCCCAGCGCGAATTCAGTCTGCGCGTCGAGTTCGAGCTTCTGGTCGAACAATCGCTGCGTCGCGCCGAGCGATACCAGAGTCGACTGGTTGCTGGTGCCATCGCCGAGATCGTCATCGGCATAGGTCAGGCCAGCGCGCAGCGTGGTGTCGAGCGTGCGCCATTCGGCCTGGACCCGGCCTGCACGGCGGCGGGCGTCGCGTTCCAGATAATCTTCCTGCCACGCGCTCGCCAGCAGCGAGATGTCGCGGCCGACCTTGAGCCGTCCGTCGAAGCCGAAGCGGCGGCTGCCGTCGCCAGCGCCGGTCAGCTGGCCGACGCCGAACCCGGCCTCACGTTCGCGGGCATAGGCGAGCAGATCGAAATTGGCGCCATGATGCTCGACCTCGACCAGCCAGGCGCTCGACAGGCCGTTGTCGGTTGCGGCGGCGTTATTCGTGTCGCTGTCGCTGGCGGCATATTCGGCGCGGATTTCGGTTGCGGCATCGGGGCGATAGCGGACATCGACGCCGCCCATGTTCGATTGCGCGCTGTCGCTCTCGTCATGGATGCCGGTCAGGCCGACACGTAAGGATTCGTCGTCGTTGCGCCAGCTCACCCGCCCGCCGCCGTTGGTCACACGCTGGCCGACGCCGTCGACCTCATATTGGGCGATGATGAATTGCGGATTGAGCGAAGAGTCGCGGCTGAGGATCGGTTCGCGGAAACGCAGCGTTCCGGCGAAATAGTCGATGTCATAATCGATGTGACGGGTCAGCACGCGGCTGTCGACGACGATGTTCGAGCGCAGCCGGTCGCGCACTTCGATCGTCACTCGTTCCGAGTTGGCGAGGATGTCGCGCACGCCGAGTTGATAGGGGCCGGACAGGCCATTGCCCTGAAACTCGTCACGCCGATAGCGGTAAGGCGTGTCCGCTACGAAGGCGGTGGCGGCGAGGTTTGTCCCGCGATACTCGGCCTTCACGCCGTTCATCGACCGCTGATAGCGCGCCAGTTCGGGCTCGTTGATGCCGGTCTCGAAATCGCCGAATAGCGCGTAGAATTGCGGGCGTTCCAGCCTGAGATAGAGGTTGCGCACCGATGCCGCGTCGAAGCCGCGGTCGGCGCGGTCGGCGTAGATCGTGTAATAGGCGCGCGGATCGATGACGCCGCCGAAGCGCGCCTCATCGCGCTCGCGGTCGCTGTCGTAGGACAGCGTCATCAGCCACTGGCCGAGGATGCGGCCCTTGGCATAGAGCGCGATGCGGCCGTCGACATTTTCGGCATCGAGGTTTTCGGCGACCGGCTCCATGCGGTCGTCGAGCGTATTGTAGCCGACGGTGCCAGCGGCAAAGCCGACCACGGTCCAGGGCCGGTCGCCGGGATTGAGCCAGACGTCGAGCTGCTGGTTGCGCACAACATCGCCGTCGCGGAAGGTGAAATCGATGCGTGCCGAGCCCGAGGCGGTAGTCGGTTCGAGTTCGATGTACGCAAGGCCATCGTCACCCTCGACGCGCCAGTTTGTCCGCACCTGGTCGAGCCCCGAGAGCTGGCGCGCCTGTTCGGCATCGGCGGATTGCGCGGCGCGGTGCGGCGGCTGGACCGAGAAATCGCCGACGACGCCATGCTTGATCGGGCGGCCGTCACGATCGGTCAGGCGCACGGCGATGACCGGGCGGTTCAGCCCGTCGGCCAGCAGCAACGACTGCTCACGGACGATCTCGGCGCGTAAGGCTCCGCTGGAGTAATGCACGTCACGGGTGAGTTCCTGAACCAGCGCGCCGTTCGCATCACGGACGCGCGCGACAAACTGGTTGGTGCGTGGCAACAATTCGATCCCGCGCCAGCTCGAAATCTGGAAACTGCGGTCGGGTGCGGTAGAGGCACCATCGGCGTTCAGCGATTCCACAGCGCGGCCATTGAGCACCAACTCGACCGTCTGGCCGGGCAGATGCTTGATGGCGATGCGGATCGATGGCGCGCGCGGGTTATGGTTCTCTTCGGGGAAGACCCAGCCGATGCCGGCGGTCTGCCCCACGAAGAAATCGACATCGCCGCCCGCCCGCACGCTGTCTGATAGCACAGTCGGGCGGGCGGGAGCTTCGACGCGGGCGATGGTCGCCTGTACCGCGTCGACCGGTGCCTCGTCCGAAGCGATCGACACCGCATGGAAATCGGCGCGCTTCAGCTCGCCCCCCCGGCCCTCGACGAAGCGCGAGATAGCGCTGCCGGCGCTGCGCCCGTTGCGCGCGCAATCGACCGCGACTTGGGACGAGGGCAGGGTGGAGGGGTCGATCTGGACGACGCTCAGCCCGGTGCGGACGCCCTCGAAATGATAACGCCCGTCGCTGTCGGTGACGGTGAAACTGCCGTCCTGTAGCATTACGCGCACCCCGCCGATGCCCTCGGCGGCATCGGGATCGACCGCGCAGCCGCCGCTGGTGACGCGCCCGATGATGACGATCCGGTCGCCGAGCGTATCGCGGCGGATACGGACATTGGCGTCGGCGACGTTGCTCACCGTGCCGCGATTATCGCGTGCAGAGGCGATGTTGTTGGCATCACCAGGGCGCGCATCGGCGCGGATTTCGGCGATATAGGTCAATATTCCACTTGCACCGGGGGGCAGCGGAGGCACGGCAACGGTGAAGCGGCGGCCATTGCCGGTGACAGTCGCGGTGACCAGCTCGCCATTGTAGCGGATCGTGCCGGTGCGCAGGCGCACGGCGGCGGGCAGATCATCCTCGATGGTGATCGGCCCGGTGGTGCGCCGGCCGTCACCGTTCTGCACATCGATACGATATTGCACCGCGTCTCCGGGCAGCGCGAGCGGCGTGCTGACCTGCTTGCGCAATGTCAGCGCGGTACCAGGGCGATCGACGGGAATGTCGATGCGCACCGGGGCCGGTGTCGACAGCGTAAATACGGTGCCATAGCTCGCGCCATTGAGCGTGAAAGGTTCGCCATTGTCGGGGCGGAGAAAGCCCGCCAAGTCTGCAATGCTGGCGCGTGACGCCCAGCTATATGGCTCGGGCGGCTCGACGACGAGGCGGTAGTTGCCCGGAGCCACAAACGGAAAGCGATAGTCGCCGGGAGGAAAGGCGTAGCTGGTGCCGCCGGAATCGGTCACGGTCGATCCGGTCAGCAGGCTGTTGGGAAAGGCGGAGACGCCATCGTCGCCGAACACCTGGGCGGGTTGCCCGGTATCGGCATTGATCAGTGTTACGCGCGCGCCCGGAACCGGCGAACCATCGCCGCTGTCGAAAACGATGCCGAATGGATCGACCAGGAAACTGATCGTGGCGGTGGCGAGCACCGTCGTACTGCCTTCGCGTTCGAGAGTGACGCCAATCGAACGATTGGCATCGACCGACAAGCGACAATCGTGATGAACTGGCAGCGGCGGCGTGCGCACCGATGCAATGAACCCCACGAAAAAGCCGCTGTTGGCTGAATCTTCGCGCAGACGGATGCGCTCGACATCCCAATTGGCGGTACGAACGGTGACTTCGAAACTGTCGCGGGTGAGCGGATCGCGATTGTCCGCTGCAGAACGCATGCCGAATGCCACCGACTGCCCGGCGGTAAAGCTGCTCGCCTGGGTCAGGGAAATTGCCGATGTGGCGGGGGCGAACGGCGGTCCGCCGGTTTCCGACGAGGCGACCGGTCCGGTGACGCCGCAGCCGCTGCCGTCGATACGCGTGGTCAGCGCGCCGCCGGGCGGATCGATGCGATAGATGCCGACCTCGACCGGCGCGGGCGGAACGACGCCCACCTGGATATCGACCCGGTTGGACCGCACGCTCAACGGTCCGGACACCGCACTCCAGTCGATCGTCGCCACATTGCTCACCTCGCGCGCGTGCGCAGACGGTGCCATCAGGCCCGCCAGCGCTGCAATCGCGCCAAAAGTGAGGGTGCGCCAGATCGTCATGGTTAACTTTGGCAGGGACAAAAAAGGCCGGATGGCAGGCGCAAATGCACCGCCATCCGGCCCGTTTTGCTCAGTTGACGGTGGCGCGGAACACAAGCGTGCGTGTGTCGCCCGCCGCGACCGTAGTGATCGTCCCCGAGACCGTGCCCGACGCAAAAGTGCCGCCCGCGCTGCCATCGGCATTGCAGGTCAGACCCGTCGTCGTGCCGTTGAGGCGGATCGAGCTGGAGACATAGGTCAACGTCGCTGGCAGGATATCGCTCACCGCGATCGAGTTGGCGGCGGCCCCGCCCGATGCGTTGCTGACGGCGATGCAATATTCGACCAGCGCGCCCGGGATCAACTTGGGGTTGGACGTCCCGTTGACCGGATCGTTGACGACGATGCTGCGCTTGTCGAGCGTCAGCGTCGCGGTGCTGACCGTGTAATCGTCATCGTCGCTGTGCGCAGCATCGCGAGCGCCATCGGCAACGCCGGCAGCGTCGGCGAACACCGTATCCATACCGGCGGTGTTGGCACCGGTGGACTGGGTCAGCACAGCACCTTGAGCAGCGGCACCGCCGCCTTCACGACCGGTGGCGGTCAGGCGGATGTTGGCGACGTCGCCCGTCGCACGGCCCAAAGGTACGCTGGCCACGGCATAGACGGTGACATTGGCGTCAGCGGCGACTTCGTCGAGATAGGTGACGACGACGTCGGTCGCGTCGAAACCGGCGACAGTGCCTGTTTCGCGGTAGAGGACGACGCCGGTCACATCATAATTGTCTGTGCCGCCATGCGATGCCGTGCCGCCCGAAGTCTGGGTGGCGGTCAGCGCGAAATCGAGCACCGCGTTCGACGTGTTGGTGACGGTGAAGGTGGTCACTGCGCCGGTCTGGCCAGGCACGACGACAGTGGTCGCGTTGCCCAGTTCGGCGACGGTCAAATCGATACGACGATCGACGACAAACGCATCGCTGTCGTTGATCGATGGCTGGGAAACCCCGCCGACCTGATAGTTGATCGTCGCGGTGTTTGTGATGGTGGATCCGGCAGTCGTGCCCGCTGCGAAGGCCGGTGCGGACCCGACGATTGCGATGGCCAACAGGCTGCCCGACCCGAGATTCAACAGCTTACTGGTCATTGCTGCGCTCCTTAAGGCGTAAAATTGCGACCCGGAACGTCCGGGGCGCAAGGGTGTCCGACCCGGGAAACCGGGGCAGGGAGGGTCCGCGAGAGCGAAATTTATCGAACGATGCCGCGGAACATCAATCGTCCGGCTTCTCCGGCCGGGATCGGCTGGGCGAATGCCCAGCGAATATGGGTAACGTCGCCACCCTGGGCGGCACGAGCGGCGCCATCGGCACCGGCCACGCTCAGCGCGTCGAGCCGACCCCAATTGCGCCCGCCATCAACCGAAACCTGCGCCCGCTCATCGCCCGCCGCCTGGAAGGCAACGGCGCTGGGCAGCGGGTTGGTGACGACGAAGTCGGCAGCCGGGCTGGCACCGTTGTTGCGGTAGCGCAGCACGAACACCAGCTTGTCGCCGGGAACGACTGTGCTTGGCTCTTCGAGCGTCACCTGCGTGCGGCCCTGCGCGTCGGTGCTGGTCCGCTCGACCAGCACGTCGCTGTTCAGCGACACGGCATTGATGGTTTGCGCTGCCGCCGGAACGGCGATGAATGCGGCGATCAGTAGTGCGAGACGATGGAACATGGTCATTTCCTTCAGTCGATGGTCACTTGGAAGGTAACGGTGCGCGTTTGCCCCCCGGCAACGGTGCCGAGCGAGACGGAGACGTTGTTACTGGCGAACCGCCCCGCGTCGGCGTCAGCCGCATCGGTTAGCGCGGTGCCGCCGAGCGTGATGCTGCCGGGAACGAAGGTCGTGCCCGCCGGAACCGCATCGTTGATCGCCAGATTGGGCAGGCTGCCCGATCCGCTGGTCGTCGCGACGATCTGGTAGGTGATGGTCGAACCGGGCACGGCGCTGCTGCCGCCGAATGGATCGGCGACGGTGGCCGACTTGGCCAGCGAGACGGTCGCTGCGGCAACCTGGAAATAGCCATCGTCCTCGCCATCGGCGCCGGTGGTGCCGACCACGGCATCGCCGCCGCCTTCGCCTTGACCAGCAAAGCCGGTGCCCGGCGCGCCGGTGCCGGTGACGGCTTCGGCGGTCAGCTGGATGCCGCCACGATCGCCGTCGGACAGACCGCCGGGGGTGTTGGCGATGACGAAGACGGTGATGGTCTCGTCGGGATCAAGCACGGGGTTGCCTGCGCCCGCGACATAGACGGTGTCGATGCCAGGCTCATAGACTCCGTCGCCGTCGTCGATGACGATGGTCACGCCGGTCGGATCATAATCGTCGCCGCCCAATGCCGAGATGGTCGACAGCAGGAACGCTTCCTCGCCGTTGCCGGTGTTGGTGATGGTGAAGGTCAGCGCCCCGCCATTGGCACCAGGGGTTGTCGCGACATCCGCGCCGTCGTCCCACGCCACGACCGTATCGAGCAGTTCGTCGACGGTCAGGCTGTTGAGGTTCGAATCGACTTCAACAGGAGTGCCCCCCTCGTCATAGGTCGCGGTCGCGGTGTTATCGATCACCGTGCCGGCGCGAGTGCCCGCAGCAAAGGCCGGAGACGCCAGCGAAAGTGCCGAAATCACCGCGATGGATGCGGAGGATGCGAACAAAGTCCGGCGCGATGCGCCGACCGAGATCATGAGAGGCATGTTTGGTCCCTTGCCATTTGGTGGGAGCCTTCTGCCAAACAAAGGGAAACAGCCGGTTAATGTGCGGTGCTATCGATTGCATATTTTTGGCACGTTCGCTGCCATTTTAATTGCGATGTGCAACTCCGGCGTGACGTCGGTCGCAGCCGATGCCATAAGCCCGAAAATGACGCCGACGCCCGACCCTGTACCCACCAAGCCCAATCCCATGACGCTGGGCTATGTCCGCATGGCCGCCTATGCCGTGGTGACCGCCGTCGCGCTAGGCACGCCCTTTGCATTGCAAGCTGGCGCCGAATTTTTCCTGCCGATCATCGCCGCCATTGTCATTGCGATTGCTCTTGTGCCTGCGCTCGAATGGCTGGAACGGCGCGGTGTGCCATCGGGGCTGGCGGCGCTGGCGTGCGTTCTCAGCTTCCTTCTGCTGATCAACGGCGCACTTGCGCTGATCGTCGTCCCCGCCAGCGACTGGTTTCTGCGCCTACCCGAACGGCTGCCGCGCATTCAGGCCAATCTCGCGCCGCTGATAGATTTCTATTCGACGCTTCAAAGTTTCGTCGATGACGCCTTGACGGCCTTTGCCGACAACACCGCCGCGCAGATGCAGCAGGTGGCGGTGCAGACGCCAACCTCGCTGCTAGACTATATCTCGGGCTCTGCACCGGCCGCCGCGATCCAGACGTTTTTCGCCATATTGCTGATCTACTTTTTCCTCGCCGGATGGACCCGCCTGCGCGGCAGCACGATCCGCAGCCGGGGCAGCTTCGACGATGCGATGAACACCGCGCGGGTTATCCAGAATGTCGTCGATGCGACGTCCGCCTATCTGTCGACCATCGTCTTGATCAATGCCATGCTCGGTCTGGCCGTCGCTCTGTTGCTGTGGGCGCTGGGCATGCCGTCTCCCTTCATGTGGGGCGGGATCGTCGCCCTGTGCAACTTCATCCCCTATGTCGGGCCGATCGTCGCGGGGGGGCTGCTGGCGATCGGCGGGTTGATGACCTTCGATACGGTCGGCATCGCGCTGTTGCCGGCGCTGATCCAGATCGGGTTGCATACGGTCGAAGCCAATGTCGTTACACCGATGGTGCTGGGCCGCCGTTTGACGATCAATCCCTTGCTGATCCTTATTTCGTTGAGCTTCTGGGGCTGGGTGTGGGGCGCTCCGGGCGCGCTGCTGGCCGTGCCGCTGCTGATCATCGTGCAGACGATCTTTTTCTCGCTAAGGGGCGCTCGACCGGAATGGGCAGGTCCTGCGCCGCCAGCGTCCGCTCCTGCGCCCGACGCGTCTGCCGATCCCGCTGACGACGTCAGGCAACAAAATGTCGACATTGCTGCTACGGGTGGTTGACTTGTCTCCGGCCCGCGCATAATCGCCCGGCCTCACACCGAACGCGGGTGTAGCTCAGTTGGTTAGAGCGCCGGCCTGTCACGCCGGAGGTCGCGGGTTCGAGTCCCGTCACTCGCGCCATTTCCGCTCATCGATCGAGCGGAAGTCAGCGCCACCAGTGGGTGGCTGGTTTCAGCGCCACCGATGGGTGGCTGTCGTCAGCGCCACCGCCCTGTTTCCATCCAGATCAATATCGGCCGCAGCGGCAGAATCCAGGCTACGCCGGCTATCGCGTAGACCAACACGCTCAGCAGCACCGGCATCGGCCCGAACCAGTCAATCGCACTGACCACCAGCATCGCCCAACCGATGATGATCAGCATGATCAGCCCGACACCGGCCGGCTTGCGCCAGCTGGGTTGATGATTTTCATGCTGCTGCGTCATATCTCTATCCATTCGCATTCGGTGACGACGGCGTTGAGCGGCATATCCCATGGATCTACCGGAACGGCATCCACTTCCTGCACCGACCAGGCGATACCCAGCCGGAAGGCACTTGGCATCGCTTTCAGCGCGCGGTCGTAATAGCCGCCCCCCTGTCCCAGGCGATGCCCTCTGCGGTCGAACGCAAGCATCGGCACAATGACGAGATCGGGTCTCCGGGCGGAACAGTGACTGCGCGGCTGGATGATGCCGTAGGGGCCTTCCTCCCAATCGGCATGCACTTGCGGATGAAGGAACCGCATGACGCCGACGCCCTCGATGCGCGGGAAAACCAGCATGCTACCGGATGCCTCGGCTGCCGCTTCGATCGGAGCGGGGTCAATCTCGCTGCCGATAGGGCGATAGGAACCGATGACAGCGCCGGGCAGGAACGACGGCATGACGTCGAACGACGCCACTCGCCCGACGGCAAAGCTAGACCGTCGCGCGCGCATACTGGCACGCAGCCACTGTTTGTCATCGGTCATAGGCAAAGGTGACGGGACCGCATTGGCCGGTGGCAGGAATATCCTCTGACGCCAGTAACGTCAGGTGGGGACCATGTACGTCGGACCAGGGTCCGGGCAGGGACAGCCCCCATGGATGTGATTATCGCCTCAGGGATTTTCGCTAAGCCTCGCACCAGGCAGTACCCGTCCCAGCTAATCTAGGCGCTCGACGGCGCTTTCTCAAGCCCCGCTGAGACAGGTCGATACACGGACGATTTGCGCGGTCATGGTATCGATCCGCGCGGCTACTGTCTTTGCGTCATCGGACAGCGGCGGTTTGGTCGGCAACTTGTCGGCTAGGAACAACGCAGCAAACAGCAGTTGCCGCGTTTCCGTTAGTCCGCCGACGGCCGTTCGCGCCGCTGCAACCTGCTCCGCCACCAGTGCGCCCAACCGCAAAAGTTCGGATTCTTCGCCATCCGCACAGGTCAACGCATAGTGATGGCCACCGATGACCAGGGTCACTTCAGCCACGCTGGCCTCCGATCATCCGGTCGAGTTCTGCAATCACCGACTGGACCTCGGCGCGCAATGTATCATCGCCGTGGTTCGCCACGGGAACAGCCGCCGACCCCACGGCTTCGGCAAATGATTCGAGCCGGTCCAGCGCAGATTGCAACCGGTCGAGTGCTTCGGTGATCGCATCATCTGGCATCGGCCCACCATAGACGCGCGCTGCCCTGACTGCCACCCCCGATTGATGCGCTGCGGTTGACGCTGCGTCCTTCGGACAGCAAAGGGGCGTCGCGCCGAATCGCGGGCCTTGCGCCAGCGCCACTCACGAACCCGCAGGGCGGCATTCTCCCGGCGCAAAGGGAAGTTCGCATGTCCGTCGATGACCGCAGCCTTGCCAACGCCATTCGCGCCTTGGCCATGGACGGGGTACAGGCTGCCAATAGCGGCCATCCGGGGATGCCGATGGGCATGGCCGATGTCGCAACGGTGCTGTTCCGCGATCATCTGAAGTTCGATGCATCCGCGCCGCATTGGGCCGATCGCGACCGGTTCGTGCTGTCCGCCGGCCATGGCTCGATGCTGATTTACGCGCTGCTGCACCTGACCGGCTATGCCCGCCCGACGATCGCCGATCTTAAGAACTTTCGTCAACTGCACAGCCCATGTGCCGGACATCCCGAGAATTTCGAGCTGGCGGGGGTCGAGAGCACGACCGGGCCGCTGGGGCAGGGGATTGCCACCGCTGTCGGCATGGCGCTGGCCGAACGGCATCTCAATGCGGTGCATGGCGATGATCTGGTCGATCATCGCACGTTCGTCATCGCCGGTGACGGCTGCCTGATGGAGGGGGTCAACCATGAGGCGGTCGGCCTGGCGGGGCACCTCGGTCTTGGTCGCCTGATCGTTTTATGGGACGACAACCGCATTACCATCGACGGCGCGACATCGCTATCGACCAGCGAGGATATCGCCGCGCGCCATGTTGCCGGAGGATGGCACACCGTGTCCTGCGACGGGCATGACGCCGCCGACATCCGCCGCGCGATCGATGAAGCCATCGCCGATCCGCGCCCCAGCCTGGTCGCCTGCCGCACGATCATTGGTTTTGGTGCACCGAACAAGCAGGGCACGTCGGCGACCCACGGCTCACCGTTGGGTGCCGACGAAATCGCCGCTACCCGTGTCGAACTCGGCTGGGATCATGCGCCGTTCGAACTGCCCGATGAGATCGTCGCCGAATGGCGCGCAATCGGCACTAAGGGCGCGACCGCGCATCACGCCTGGACCGCGCGCCTGACCGACAGTGGCAAGTCCGCCGACCTGTTCGGTGCCCCCGCGCTCGATGTCGCGGGCAATCCGGCATGGCAGGCTTACAAGGCCGCACTCGCCAGCGACAGACCCAAGATGGCGACGCGCAAGGCATCGGAGAAGGCGCTCGGCACACTGACCGAGCAGTTCGTCTCACTGGTTGGCGGTTCGGCCGACCTGACAGGTTCCAACAACACAAAAACATCGTCGACCAAGCCACTGAGCAAGGACAATTATTCGGGTCGCTACATCTATTACGGCATCCGCGAATTTGGCATGGCGGCGGCGATGAACGGCATGGCGCTGCACGGCGGCGTGGTGCCGTTCGGCGGCACCTTCCTCGTTTTTTCCGACTATTGCCGCCCGGCCATCCGCCTGTCGGCTTTGCAACAGGCGCGCGTCGTCTATGTCATGACCCACGACAGCATCGGCCTGGGCGAAGACGGCCCGACCCACCAGCCGATCGAGCATCTGCAAAGCCTGCGCGCCATGCCAGGGCTCGACATATTCCGTCCCGCCGATGTGCTCGAAACCGCCGAATGCTGGGAACTGGCGCTGGAGAAGACCGATGGTCCTGCGTTGCTGGCGCTCACCCGCCAGGATTTACCAGCGCTGCGCAATGACGCCTCGGACAATCTTTGCGCGCGCGGAGCCTACCGTCTGCGCGGCGCTTCGGCGGCCAAGAAGGTTGTATTGATCGCCACCGGCTCGGAAGTGTCGCTCGCGGTGGACATCGGCGGTGCGCTCGAAGCCCAGGGCATCGGCGTAGACGTTGTCTCGATGCCATGCACGCAATTGTTCGACCGCCAAGACGCCGACTATCGCGCGTCGGTGCTCGGCACCCCCGATTTGCTGCGTGTGACAATCGAGGCTGGCACCACCTTCGGGTGGGAACGCTATGCCGGTCTCGACGGTTTGCGCTTCGGTATCGACAGCTTCGGCGCATCTGCACCGATTGCAGAACTTTACGATCATTTCGGCCTGACGGTTGACAAGATCGTTCCGCAAATCATTCAAAAACTGTCCTAATCTCAGGAGGCTTATCATGGTCATAAAGGTCGCCATCAACGGCTTCGGTCGCATCGGACGCAATGTCGCGCGCGCCATCCTCGAACGAACCGACCATGATCTCGAACTGGTTTCGATCAACGATCTGGCCAGCGCCAAGGCCAATGCGCTGCTTTTCAAGCGCGACAGTGTCCATGGAGCGTTCAGCGGCACGGTCGAAGTCGACGGCGATGATCTGATCATCAACGGCAAGCGCATCCAGGTGACCGCCGAGCGCGACCCGGCCAATTTGCCGCACGCCGCCAATGGCGTCGACATCGCACTGGAATGCACCGGTTTCTTCACCGATCGCGCAAGCTGCGAGAAGCATCTCGCCGCTGGTGCCAAGCGCGTGCTGATCTCGGCTCCGGGCAAGAACGTCGATCTGACCGTGGTGTTCGGTGTAAATCACGACAAGCTGACCGCCGATCACATGATCGTGTCGAACGCCAGCTGCACCACCAACTGCCTCGCCCCCTTCGCCAAGGTGCTGAACGACAGCATCGGCATCGAGCGCGGGCTGATGACCACCATCCACGCCTATACCAACGACCAGAAAATACTCGACCAGATCCACGAAGACCCGCGCCGTTCGCGCGCCGCCGCGATGTCGATGATCCCGACCACCACCGGTGCCGCGCGCGCGGTCGGCGAAGTGCTGCCCGAACTGAAGGGCAAGCTCGACGGATCGGCGATCCGCGTGCCGACCCCCAATGTCTCGATGGTCGACCTGACCTTCCAGCCAAAGCGCGACACCACCAAGGAAGAGGTCAACGCGCTGCTCAAGGCGGCATCCGAAGGAGCGCTCAAGGGTGTGCTCGATTTTTCCGACGAGCCTCTGGTGTCGATCGACTATAACCACTGCCCGGCCAGTTCGACCATCGACAGCCTAGAGACGACGGTGATCGACGGCAAGCTGGTGCGCGTGCTGAGCTGGTATGACAATGAATGGGGCTTCTCCAACCGCATGGTCGATACCGCTGGCGTCATGGGCGGACTGATCTGAACGGCATGACCAGCTTCAAGACCCTCGACGACATCGGCGACGTCACCGGCAAGCGCGTGCTCGTCCGCGTCGATCTCAACGTGCCGATGCACGATGGCACCGTCGGTGACACCACGCGGCTGCGCGCCATGGCGCCGACCGTGCTCGAACTGGCGGACAAGGGCGCTATCGTCCTGCTGCTGTCGCATTTCGGTCGCCCCAAGGGCGCGAAAAATCCGGCGATGTCGCTCAGCCTGGTGATAGATGCGATTACCGACACGCTGGGGCGCGGCGTGATGTTCATCTCCGATTGCGCAGGGGAAGGGGCCAAGGCCGGTCTCACCGTGCTCGCTCCCGGAGACATCGCCGTGCTGGAAAACACGCGCTTCCATGCGGGCGAAGAAAAGAACGATCCGGCACTGGTCGCGGCGATGGCCGAAATCGGCGACATCTACGTCAACGATGCTTTCTCCGCCGCGCACCGCGCGCATGCCTCGACAGAAGGGCTGGCGCATGTCCTGCCCGCCTTTGCCGGTCGCGCGATGGAGGCCGAACTCAAAGCGCTCGAACGCGCGCTCGGCCAGCCCGAACGCCCGGTCGCGGCAGTGGTCGGTGGGGCCAAGGTGTCGAGCAAGATCGACGTGCTGCGTCATCTGGTCGGTCGCGTCGATCATCTGATCATCGGCGGCGGCATGGCCAACACTTTCCTTGCGGCGCGCGGTGTCGATGTCGGCAAGTCGCTGTGCGAGCATGATCTGGTCGATACCGCCAACGCCATTTTCGACGCCGCAGATGCCGCCAACTGCACCATCCATCTGCCCTATGACGTTATGACGTCACGCGAATTCCGCGCCAATCCGCCGACACGCACAGTCAACGTCCATCAAGTTGCCGCCGACGAGATGATCCTCGATGTCGGACCCGCAGCGGTAGAGGCGCTGTCCGACGTGCTGAAAAATTGTCGCACGCTGGTGTGGAACGGCCCGCTCGGCGCATTCGAAATCCCGCCATTCGACACCGCCACCGTCGCGCTCGCCCGCACCGCCGCCGCACTGACCCGCGAAGGCTCGCTGATTTCGGTGGCGGGCGGAGGTGATACCGTCGCCGCGCTCAACCACGCCGGTGTCGCTGACGATTTCACCTTCGTCTCGACTGCGGGCGGTGCCTTCCTAGAGTGGATGGAGGGCAAGACGTTGCCGGGGGTTGCTGCCTTGACGCGATAGATGCGCGAGCCTAAGTTTAACTAGTTAAACGGAGGCCGCCATGCTCGGTATCAAGCTCAAGCCCGACGAAGAGCAAATGCTGGAACGCTACGCGCGCGACGTCAAGCGCCCAAAAAGCACGATAGCGCGCGAATGGATTATCGAGCGTCTTTTGCGCGAATCCATTGATGAACAGATGCGTCGAGCGGCGCAGGTCATCGCAGCGCACACAACCGCAGCCGAACTGGCTCAGCTCAACGTCCAGACGGACGAATGGCTGCGCGCACTCGATGAGGAAGACGGCGGCTATGAATGGGGGCCTGACGGTCCGCCACCAGCGCGATGAAACGTGGCGATATCGTCGTGGTTCACGGGTCCAGCGGCCCCGCTGGAAAGCCACGCCCGTGCGTAATCGTTCAGCGGGATTCGACGCTCGACGACACACCCAAGGTTACGGTTTGCCCGATTACATCGACTGTCGGCTTCGAAAGTCCGTTCAGACCCCTCATCTCGCCGACAACGACCAACGGGCTACGACGGCCAAGTCAGGTCGAAGCAGACTGGATCTACACATATAATCGGTCCCGGATACGCGATACAATCGGTCGATTGTGCGAAGACGACCTCCGGCGCGTCGATGTCGCATTGCGGCTGTGGTTCGGCCTTTAACCCGTTCAAAAACCCCGTTGCCCACATGCCACGGCATCGCTACCAGCGCCGCCACATACGAATGCGTAACAGGAGCTACTAATGACCGCGCTGACCAGTCACGACGCCATGCTCGACCAGATCGCCACAGGCGCAGGCTTCATCGCCGCGCTCGACCAGAGCGGCGGTTCGACGCCCAAGGCGCTGAAGGGCTATGGCATCGAAGCGGATTCCTTCTCCGACGATGAGGAGATGTTCGGGCTGATCCACGCGATGCGCAGCCGCATCATCACCTCGCCCTGCTTTACTGGCGAAAAGGTCATCGGCGCGATCCTGTTCGAGCGCACGATGGACGGCACGGTCGATGGCAAGCCGACCCCTGCGGCGCTGATCGAACGCGGCGTCGTGCCCTTCATCAAGATCGACAAGGGTCTGGAAGACGAGGCGGATGGTGTCCAGCTAATGAAGCCGCTGCCCGATCTCGACGCGCTGCTTGCCAAGGCTAAAGGCTTGGGCGTGTTTGGCACCAAGGAGCGGTCGGTGATCAATCTGGCCAATCAGGCGGGCATTGCCGCTATCGTCGGGCAGCAGTTCGCTGTCGCACATCAGGTGCTGGCTGGCGGACTGGTCCCGGTGATCGAACCTGAAATCAACATCAAGAGCCCGGAACGCGACGCCGCCGACCGCATCTTGCTCGCCGAATTGGTCAAGGCGCTCGACGCGATGCCCGGCAGCGAGCGTGTGATGCTCAAGCTGAGCATTCCCGCGACATCCGGCCTGTATGATCCGCTGGTTGCCCACCCCCGCGTGCTGCGCGTCGTTGCGCTGTCGGGCGGCTTCGCCCGTGCCGAGGCGTGCGCCGAACTTGCCAGGAACAAGGGCATGATCGCCAGCTTCAGCCGCGCGCTGCTCGAAGATCTGCGCCACCAAATGAACGCCGAGGAATTCGATGCGTCGCTCGGCGGGGCGATCGACGAGATTCACGCGGCATCGACGGTGAAGGGCTGATCGCCGATCAAGGTGTGAAGGTGAAGTGGAGCCGGTAATCGGCGGGCGTCAGGGTTATCTGCGTCTGCCGACCCGGCTCGACCGAATCGAGCATGACGCTGCCGGTGGCCAATGCCCTCGGCTCACCGAGAATGAGGTTGGTTCGCGTCGTCCGGCCATCTTGCGTCACCGTGACGTCGACAACCACCCGTCCTGCCCACACGCACCGCGCGTTCATCGGGCAGCGACTGTCTTCGATCAACGCATTGGTGCGGATGGTCAGCAGGCCGGATCGGACCGTCTGGCCGATCCCCACCCATTGTTCCTCAGCCGACGTCGGCACGGTGGCGCAAGCCGCAAAAAACAATGCGGGCAATGCCAGCGTCACAGCCATTCGCGAAAAATGGGCCATCGTAGAGTCTCCCGTAACTCAGCCGCCAAAATGGCTTTGAATACGCATGGCAGTGGCAGGATGAACGCTGGCTGTTCGCCCGCGCAAAGCTCGTATAAGGCGACCGCATGACAAGCATGACCGACATCGAAACCGACAATGACGACGCGCTGGCGCTCGACCCCGACTTTTCCGGGCGCTTCGAGCGGCACAACCGGCGCTTGAAATGCCAGCTTTATCTGGTCTCACCGCTCGATGTCGGTGGCGATTTCCCAGCGAAGCTGACCGCCGCGCTCGATGCCGGGCCGGTCGCGGCCTTCCAGTTGCGGGTTAAGGGCGTCGATCAACATGAGGCGGTGCGGCTCGCGCTGCCCTTGCAGACCATCTGCGCCGCTCGCGACGTCGCCTTCATCGTCAACGACGATATGGGTCTAGCCAAACGTTTGAACGGCGACGGTGTGCATCTGGGGCAGGGCGATGGCGACCCGCGCGAGGCGCGGCGCTTGCTCGGGCCCGACGCACAGATCGGGGTGACCTGTCACGGCAGCCGCCATCTGGCGATGGATGCGGGTGAAGCGGGGGCGGATTATATCGCATTCGGGGCCTTTTACCCGACGACAACGAAAGCGGTCGAGCATCACGCCGAACCCGCGCTGCTCGGCTGGTGGAGCACGGTGTCGGAAATCCCCTGCGTCGCCATCGGCGGCATCACCGCAGACAATGCCGCGCCGCTGGTCGCCGCCGGAGCCGATTTTCTCGCGGTGTCGGCGGGGGTATGGACGCATCCGGGCGGCGCGGCTGCCGGGGTGAAGGCGTTGACCGATGTCATCGCGGCCACCGAACGGCGTTAGAGCGTCACTTCGACGTGGGCCTCACTTCGACGTGGGCGTCGTTTCCCATTGCGGGTGGGCATGCGTTCCCGAGATGAAATCATCAACGAATTCATCGTCTTTCTGCGCATTTGCTGCGGTCGCAGGCTGAACCGGCTTGGGAACGACGAACGCACCGAACAGCCCGGCTGCGGGCACCCGCTTGGGCGATTCGACGGAAAGGGCGGTCGCGGCGTTGTTCATGTCACTCATCTATCTGCTCTTGATATCACCGTCTTGGACCGATGCGACATGTTTGTTGCGTGAGCGCTGTCACGGAGCTGAACGGTTCGGCGCATGTCAGCACCGTTTGCCGCAACTTGCCAATTCCAGCCGTCTTCGCTAATCGCGCCGCTCTGGCGACGGCAAGCCCTCGCCACGGCTCTTTTCCTCGTCCAGTCCTGCGCTAACCCCGCAACCAAGGTGGTGCTCCCATGAAGATCAGCGGTGTCGATATCCGTCCCGGCAATATCATCGAATATGAAGCCGGTATCTGGAAGGTCGCGAAAATCCAGCACACCCAGCCCGGCAAGGGCGGCGCGTTCATGCAGGTCGAGATGAAGAATCTGATCGATGGCCGCAAGACCAATACCCGTTTCCGCTCGCAGGACACGATCGAGAAGGTCCGTCTCGATACCAAGGATTTCCAGTATCTCTACGCCGATGGCGACGATCTGGTGTTCATGGACAAGGACACCTACGAACAGATCACTTTGCCGCGCGACCTGCTCGGCGATGCTGCCGACTTTTTGCAGGATGGCATGGATGTGGTCCTCGAACTGTGGGATGAACGGCCGATCTCGGTCGAACTGCCCGAGTTCGCCGAGGCGATGATCGTCGAGGCCGACGCCGTGGTAAAGGGTCAGACCGCCTCGTCGAGCTTCAAGCCCGCCGTACTCGATAACGGCGTGCGCGTCATGGTGCCGCCGCATATCGGCGCGGGCACGCGGATCGTCGTCAGCGTCTATGACCGGGAATATGTGCGCCGGGCTGAGTAAAGTCCCCTCTCCCCACCGGGGAGAGGGTTAGGGAGAGGGGCAGTCTCTCAATCCTGAATCAAATGGCCGCGTGATGAGGACGCCCCCTCTCCCCGGCCCTCTCCCCAGAGGGGAGAGGGAGACAAAATCATGGCCGCACAATCCGGCGTCATCACCGTCATGGAACGCGCCGCGCGCAAGGCGGGCAGCAAGCTGCGCCGCGACTTCGGCGAGGTCGAACATCTGCAGGTCAGCCGCAAAGGCCCCGCCGATTTCGTCAGCCGGGCCGACAAGCAGGCCGAAGAAACGCTGTTCGAGGAACTGCAGCGCGCGCGCCCCGACTGGGGTTTCCTGATGGAAGAAGGTGGCGTGGTCGAGGGCGCGCGCGGCAAGCCGCGCTGGGTGATCGATCCGCTCGACGGCACCAGCAATTTCCTGCACGGAATCCCGCATTTCGCCATCTCGATCGGCGTTCAGGATTCCAAGCCCGACGGCGGTTGGGGCGACATCATCGCCGGGCTGGTCTATCAGCCGGTCACCGACGAGAGTTTCTGGGCAGAGCGCGGCAGGGGCGCGTGGCGTCAGGACCAGCGGCTGCGCGTATCGGCACGGCGTGACCTCGCCGATGCGCTGATCGCCACCGGCATCCCCTATTTTGGCCATGGCGACATGCAGCAATGGACCCGCATCTTCGGCGCGGTCGCGCCCGAAGTCGCCGGTATCCGCCGCTTCGGTGCCGCCAGCCTCGATCTCGCCTGGGTCGCCGCCGGTCGCTTCGATGGCTTCTGGGAATCGGATCTCCAGCCGTGGGACGTCGCCGCAGGCATGTTGCTGGTCAAGGAAGCCGGTGGTTTCGTCACCGATTTTCGTGGTGGTGAACGCTCGATGGAGCGCAGCGAGTTTCTCGCGGCAAACGACGGACTCCATTCCAAGCTGCACAAGCTGGTTGCTGGGGCATTGCGCAACGCTTGACGTTACGGCTTTCTGCGCTGCGTTGCAGGCGGTCCCACCGCCATTGCGGGCCAGCAAAAACCCGTGCGCCAAGCTTGCGAGCGTCTGGTTTCGCGCCTAGAAGCGCCCCGTTCGGTGCCTCTTCCGGCACAGTAGAGCCAAGAAAGAACCCGCGTGGTCGATCTGTCGCAATATGCCCCGATCCTGCTTTTCCTGTTCGTCGCGGTCGGCATTTCGGCGCTGTTCGTGTTCCTGCCGATGGGGGTTTCTCGCCTGACCGGCAGCCACAAGCCCGAGGCCAACAAGCTGACTGAATATGAGTGCGGCTTTCCCGCATTCGAAGACAGCCGCGGCCAGTTCGACGTGCGCTTCTACCTCGTCGCTATCCTGTTTATCATCTTCGATCTCGAAGCAGCTTTCCTCTTCCCTTGGGCGGTCAGCCTTGAAGAGATCGGCTGGGCGGGTTGGGCAACGATGATGGTCTTCCTCGGCGAACTGGTCCTCGGGCTGGTCTACGCATGGAAGAAGGGGGCGTTGGACTGGGAATGAGCAGCATGGCCACCTCTCCGATCGTCCTGCCGCAGGGCGCACAACTGCCCGCCGATGGCACCGGACCCGACCAGAATTTCTTCCGCGATCTTTCGAGCGAAGTCGATGACAAGGGCTTCCTCGTCACCACGACCGAGGATCTGTTCAACTGGGCGCGCACCGGCAGCCTGTGGTGGATGACCTTTGGCCTTGCCTGCTGTGCGGTCGAGATGATCCACGTCAACATGCCGCGGTACGATATGGAGCGCTTCGGTGTCGCCCCGCGCGCCTCCCCGCGCCAGTCCGACGTGATGATCGTCGCGGGAACGCTGTGCAACAAGATGGCCCCTGCGCTGCGGCGCGTCTACGACCAGATGTCCGAACCGAAATATGTCATTTCGATGGGCAGCTGCGCCAATGGCGGCGGTTACTATCATTACAGCTACAGCGTCGTGCGCGGCTGCGACCGCATCGTGCCGGTCGATATCTACGTCCCCGGCTGCCCGCCGACTGCCGAGGCGCTGCTCTATGGCGTGATGCAGTTGCAGCGCAAAATCCGCCGCACCGGCACGGTGGAGCGCTGAGATGGCGTCGCCCGCTCCACTCGTCCGCAATCCCGAGGGAATGCTGGAAACGCTGCGCGCTGCGCTCGGCAGCGCCGTCGTCGACAGCGCCGATCTGGTCGGTGAACTCAGCATTACTGTCACGCGGGACAGTGTCGCCGATGTGCTGACCATGCTGCGCGACGACCATCACTACCAGCAGCTGATGGAAATCGCCGGGGTCGATTATCCCGACCGCGCTGAGCGGTTCGAGGTGGTCTATCACTTGCTCAGCGTCACCAAAAACCACCGCCTCCGCATCCGCGTCAGTACCGACGAAGCGACGCCGGTGCCGACCGTTACCACCATCTGGCCCAACGCCGGATGGCTGGAACGCGAAGTGTTCGACATGTACGGCGTGGTGTTCAGCGGCAACGCCGATCTGCGCCGCATCCTCACCGACTATGGTTTTTCCGGCCACCCCTTCCGCAAGGATTTCCCGCTGACCGGCTATGTCGAGCTGCGTTATTCCGAGGCCGAGAAGCGCGTGGTCTATGAACCCGTCAGCCTCGCGCAGGATTTCCGCAGCTTCGATTTCATGAGCCCTTGGGAAGGTGCCAACTACATATTGCCTGGCGACGAGAAGGCCGGAGGGCAGGGCGAAGCCAAGGGCGCGCCTACCCCTGCCACCGCCGATCAGGTCAAGAAGTCGGACGAAGCCAAGGCCACACCGCCGCCGCCGACCCCCAAGACTACCGAGAGCAAGGCGCAGACCGGTGCGGGCGAACCCGCCTCGACTGACGCCGCCAGGCCAAAGGCCCGCAAGCCACGCACGGCCAAGGCCGATCCTGCGGCGACGCCGCCAGCGCCTGCGCTGGGGGAAGGCCAGAAAGAAGCGCCGCGCGCGCCCCGCAAGCCGAAGAGCGAGGGCTAGGCCATGGCTGAAACCTACGACATCCCCACCGGCTATGCCGAACTCACGCCCGACGACGCCAACACGGCGGGCGACCGGGAGATCACCAACTATACGATCAATTTCGGGCCGCAGCATCCCGCCGCGCACGGTGTGTTGCGCATGGTGATGGAGCTCGACGGAGAGATTATCGAGCGGGTCGATCCGCACATCGGATTGCTCCACCGCGGCACCGAGAAGCTGATCGAGCACAAGACCTATCTGCAGGCGCTCCCCTATTTCGACCGGCTCGATTATTGCTCGCCCTTGTGCATGGAGCATAGCTATGTGCTCGCCATCGAGAAGCTGCTCGATCTCGAAGTGCCGCTGCGCGCGCAATATCTGCGGGTGTTGTTTGCCGAATTGACCCGCATCTCCAACCACATGCTCAATCTTGCCAGCCACGTCCTCGACGTCGGCGCGATGACGCCGGCGCTGTGGATGTACGAGGTGCGCGAGGATATTTTCAATTTCTTCGAACGTGCCAGCGGCGCGCGCATGCACATGGCCTGGTTCCGCCCCGGCGGCGTCCATCAGGACGTCCCGATCAAGCTGCTCGCCGACATTGGCGAGTTTCTCGACACCCGCCTGCCGCGCCTGTTCGACGACGCGATGAGTCTCGTCACCGACAACCGCATCTTCAAGCAGCGCAACGTCGATATCGCCACCGTCAGCAAGGCCGATGCGCTGGCCTGGGGTTTCTCCGGCCCGATGATCCGCGGATCGGGCATCGCCTGGGACCTGCGCAAATCGCAGCCCTACGACGTCTATGACCGGATGGAGTTCGACATCCCGGTAGGCACCAAGGGCGATTGTTACGACCGCTTCATGGTGCGGGTGCAGGAGGTTTATCAGTCCGTCCGCATCATCAAACAATGCCTCAACGAAATGCCCGAAGGGCCGATCGCCAGCCTCGACCGCAAGGTCGTGCCGCCCAAGCGCGCCGAGATGAAGATGTCGATGGAGGCGCTGATCCATCACTTCAAACTCTACACCGAAGGCTTTCACGTCCCCGCTGGCGAAGTTTATGTCGCGACCGAAAGCCCCAAGGGCGAATTCGGCGTCTATCTGGTGTCCGACGGATCGAACAAACCCTATCGCTGCAAAATCCGCCCGACCGCGTTCAGCCATTTGCAGGCGATGGATTTCATGTCGAAGGGGCATATGCTCGCCGACGCGACCGCAATTCTGGGGGCGATGGATATCGTTTTCGGGGAGTGCGACCGGTGAGGACTGCACTTATCGCGTCGATCATGCTTACGAGCGTTCAGTCGATTGCATTTGGTCAGCAATCTATTGCTACCTGCAATCTTGAGTTGCGGAGGGACGAAGACCTCCGGTCTTTCCTTTTTGCGCGGGCTAGTCAGTCGCTATTTGCTAACACAAACATCGCTACGGATGTCGCTGTTTCAGCTGAACTTAGCGATGATCAACTCTTTGACAGTCAACGAACGTCGCAACCTGTCACTCGTTTGATGCAGTTTGTAAGACCGACCAGCTTCAGACGTAAACGAGCGCCGGGCATCTACCGCTTCGTTGGTGATCCCTGCGGTGAGCACGAGCTCAGTTTTGAAGCCGTAACGGCGAATGCTGGCGAGGTTTGGACGGTTGATGTTCGGTTCGACGCTGGAGTCATTCAGCGCATCCATGCTTCTCGATATCTTTATGAAGAGGCCCGACCGATGGAGCAGGTCAATGGCTGATATTTCCCTCCCCGACGAAGCCGAAACCCGCGCGCGCTGGGGCGCGTTTGCGTGGACGGCTGAAAATGCCGCACAGGCCGATGTCATCATCGCCCGCTATCCTGCCGGGCGTCAGCGCTCGGCGATCATGCCGCTACTCGACCTTGCCCAGCGACAGGTCGGCGCAGAGACGCAGACGCAAGGCTGGCTGCCGGTGCCGGTGATCGAATATGTCGCGGCCCAGCTCGACATGCCGTTTATCCGCGCGCTCGAAGTCGCAAGCTTTTATACCATGTATAATCTCGCCCCCGTCGGCCGCTATCATGTGCAGGTGTGCGGGACGACACCGTGCATGCTGCGCGGATCGGACGATGTGCTTGCCGCATGCAAGAACAAAGGGCTGGTCAAGGGCCGGACGACGCCCGATGGCCTGTTCACCCTGACCGAGGTCGAATGCATGGGCAATTGCGCCTCCGCGCCGATGGTCCAGATCAACGACGATAATTACGAAGACCTCGATTACGATCGCACCATCGCGATCCTCGATGCGCTGGCTGATGGCCAATCGCCCAAGGCCGGAACGCAGGAGCCGGGACGGTATACGGTCGAGCCGCTGGGCGAGCCGACCAATCTGGCGGCGATGGTTGGAACCAACCATGATTATCGGGGGGAGTGGTAACGATGACTGATGAATCGGAAATCGTGAACTTCGTTGGCGAACAGTTCCGGCGTCTGAACGCGCGCTTCGATAATTTTGAGGCCGATATTCAAGAAGTGAAGACTCGCGTGACAGCACTCGATGAACACATGACTGGCATCTTCATTGCTTTGTCGGGCGTGAACACGCGCCTTGATCGCATGGATGAGCGGTTGAAGCGGGTTGAGCGCCGCCTAGACCTGACGGACGCCCGCTGATGCCCCTCGCCGATAAAGACCGCATCTTCACCAACGTCTACGGCTATCAGGACTGGGGCCTGAAGGCCGCACAGGCGCGTGGCGATTGGGACCAGACCGCCGATCTGATGAAGCGCGGGCAGGACGCGATCATCGAGGAGATCAAGGCGTCGGGGCTGCGCGGTCGCGGCGGCGCGGGTTTCCCCACCGGTCTCAAATGGAGCTTCATGCCAAAGGCCCCGACGCCCGAGCGGCCCAGCTTCCTCGTCATCAACGCCGACGAATCCGAGCCGGGCAGTTGCAAGGACCGCGAGATCATCCGCCACGATCCGCACAAGCTGATCGAAGGCGCGCTGATCGCCGGTTTCGCGATGCGCGCCCGCGCCGCTTATATCTACATTCGCGGCGAATATATCCGTGAGGCCGAAACCTTGTTCACCGCCGTGCAGCAGGCGTACGACGCTGGTCTGCTCGGCAAAAATGCCTGCAAATCGGGCTATGATTTCGACGTTTTCGTCCACCGCGGCGCGGGCGCGTACATCTGCGGCGAAGAAACCGCGATGATCGAAAGCCTTGAGGGCAAGAAGGGCCAGCCGCGCCTGAAACCCCCGTTCCCGGCGGGTGCGGGCCTTTATGGCTGCCCGACGACGGTCAACAATGTCGAGAGCATCGCCGTCGTCCCCACCATCCTGCGCCGCAGCCCGGCGTGGTTTTCGAGCTTCGGACGCGAGGGCAACAAGGGCACCAAGCTCTTCCAGATCAGCGGCCATGTCGATCGCCCCTGCGTGGTCGAGGAGGAGATGAGCATTCCTTTTCGCGAGCTGATCGAGCGGCATTGCGGCGGCATTCGCGGCGGCTGGGATAATCTGCTCGCGGTCATCCCCGGTGGTTCCTCGGTGCCGCTGGTCCCTGCCGAGCAGATCATCGACGCGCCGATGGATTTCGACGGATTGAAAGCGGTCGGCTCCGGCCTCGGCACCGCCGCGATCATCGTCATGGACAAATCGACCGACATCGTCCGCGCGATCAGCCGCATCAGCTATTTCTACAAGCATGAAAGCTGCGGCCAATGCACCCCGTGCCGCGAGGGCACCGGCTGGATGTGGCGCACCATGGAGCGGCTTCGCGAAGGCGACGGCACCCCCGCCACGATCGACCGCCTGTACGACGTCTCCAAGCAGATCGAAGGCCACACCATCTGCGCGCTCGGCGACGCCGCGGCTTGGCCGATCCAGGGCCTGATCAAACACTTCCGCCCGGAGATGGAGCGAAGAATGGCCGAGCGGAATGCGGGCATGATGGAGGCGGCGGAGTGATTGCTTCTCTTCTCCTCGGTACAGCTCAGATTACAGCGGATTTCGATTCCAAGAGCACGCTGACGCGCCTCGTTGCCAGTGATTTCGGCCGTTGTTTGGTCAGGAAGAAGCCCGACGTGGCACGCCGCGCCGTCGTCGAGGATTGGGACAGCCCGGCGATGCATTCTCAGCAACTCATCACGTCGGATTGCCTGATTGGCGGCGTGTTGGCTATCAAGCCACTGTTGTTGAAGGCATCAATGGCTGCGGCGCTGATGGAAGCGGATGTGGCCGGTGCCACCCCCGAGACCATCAAGCTGATGCCACCTCTATTCTATCGCGGTGCTCCGCCGATGCTGACCATCGACCAAAGAGGTAGAGCACTGTCCCGCAGGAAATTGGTCGAGCAGCAAGAGCGTCAGCAATCATGGGCCGAGTGGACCGCGATCGCGCAGTTCGGTGAATGTGTTGTCCGCGCTGAACCCACCGCAGTTCCAGCACTCGCGACCTCGGTCCCCAACACTAAGACCGAGATTGCCTCTTTAAAACCATTCGGCCCGCACCTCGGCAATTGCCTGCGCAAGGGCGTGAGAATGGAAATTGATCGCGGTACGCTTCGAGCGACCTTGACCCTTGCTTACTATCGGCTCGCAATGGCGGCAAAAAGCAGCGCGACGACGCCGGGAGCTACCCGCTAATGCCTAAACTCACCATCGACGGCGTCGAGCTTGAGGTTCCGCAGGGCGCGACCGTGCTTCAGGCGTGCGAGCTCGCCGGCAAAGAAATTCCGCGCTTCTGCTATCACGAGCGCCTCAGCATCGCCGGCAATTGCCGGATGTGCCTGGTCGAGGTCGCGCCGGGGCCGCCCAAGCCGCAGGCGAGCTGCGCGCTGCCCGCCGCCGACGGGCAAATGATCCGCACCGACACCGCGATGGTCAAGAAGGCGCGCGAGGGGGTGATGGAGTTCCTGCTCATCAACCACCCGCTCGACTGCCCGATCTGCGACCAGGGCGGCGAGTGCGATCTCCAGGACCAGGCGATGGCCTACGGCCGCGGGTTCACCCGGTTCGACGAGAACAAGCGCGCGATCGACGACAAATATATGGGCCCGGTGATCAAGACCGCGATGACGCGGTGCATCCAGTGCACGCGCTGCATCCGCTTTTCGGAGGAAGTCGCGGGGGTGCCCGAGCTGGGCATGCTGTACCGCGGCGAGGACGCCCAGATCACGTCCTACCTCGAGCGGGCAGTAGTCAGCGAACTGTCGGGCAATCTCGCCGACATCTGCCCGGTCGGCGCATTGCTGCAGAAACCGCAGATTTTCGAGAGTCGTCCGTGGGAGCTGCGCCGCGTCCCGGCGATCGACAGCCGCTCGTGATAGCAGAAGCGCGGGATTTCCTTGCCGGCAAGCTCGCACGCCTGCAGCACGGTCGCGCCGTTGGGGACTTCGATCTCGATGCCGTCTACGGTCAGCAAGTTCGCGAAAGCCCCGCTGCCCGCAGACGTGGCGCGGCTCTACGCCGAAGCCGGCATCAAGGTGACGTAATGCCAAAA
>JAYSZB010000103.1:0-20484 GCA_043727035.1 Sphingomonas sp.
AAGGGGCGCCCGCGGACGGCCGCGGCATGAGGCCGGGCGACGCCTATGTGCTCAACGCCCCCTATCGCGGCGGCACCCATCTGCCCGACATCACCGTCATCATGCCGGTCTTCCTCGACGGCGCCGATCGCCCCGCCTCAGGACCTGCGTGGTACGTCGCCGCCCGCGGCCATCATGCCGATATCGGCGGCATATCCCCCGGATCGATGCCGCCCGACAGCACAAGTGTCGAGCAAGAGGGCATCCTCATCGACAATGTGCTGATCGTCGATGACGGACAGTTCCTCGAAAGCGAAGTGCGCGAACGACTCGCCAGCGGGCTTTGGCCCTCGCGCGGCATCGACCTCAACATCGCCGACCTGAAAGCGCAGATTGCCGCCTGTACCCGCGGCGCGAGCGAACTGGCCAAGGCCTGCGCGACGCACGGCCACGCCACCGTCACCGCCTATATGGCGCGCGGCCAGCGGCAGGCCGAGGAAGCGGTGCGGCGGTTGATCGGACGGCTTGAGGACGGCCATTTTCGCTACGCCATGGATAATGGCGCGGCGGTCGAGGTGCGGGTGACGGTGGATCGCGCCGCACGCAGAATTGCCATCGATTTCACCGGCACTAGTGCGACGCTGCCCGACAATTTCAATGCGCCTCTGCCGGTGGTTCGTGCCGCCGTGCTCTATGCGCTGCGGACGATGATCGACGAGCCGATCCCGATGAATGACGGTTGCCTTGCGCCGGTGACGATCATCGTGCCCGAGGGCACGATGCTCTCGCCGCGCTATCCCGCCGCCGTTGTAGCGGGCAATGTCGAGACCAGCCAGGTTGTCACCGACGCGCTGTTCGGCGCGTTCGGGGCGATGGCGGGCAGTCAGGGGACGATGAACAATTTCACCTTCGGCAACGCCGCCCACCAATATTATGAGACGATAGCCGGCGGCGCGGGTGCTGGGCCCGACTTCGACGGTGCATCGGCGGTGCAGACCCACATGACCAACAGCCGCCTGACCGATCCGGAGGTGCTGGAGACGCGATTTCCGGTGATCCTCGAGGAATTTTCGATCCGGCGCGGGTCCGGTGGGGCGGGCGCGCATGAGGGCGGCGACGGCGTGGTGCGCCGGGTGCGGTTTCGCGAGGCGATGGACGCAGGGATACTCTCCAACCGCCGCGCAACGCAGCCGTTCGGGCTGGCTGGCGGGGAGCCGGGCGCTGCGGGGGTGAACCGGGTCGAGCGGGCAGATGGGAGTGACGAAGCGCTGACTGCGACGGCAAGTGTAGCGATGGCAGCGGGAGATCTGTTCGTGATCGAAACACCCGGTGGCGGTGGGTTTGGGAGAGAAGACCAATGATGGCGGCAAGCTTCGTCCCCCTTTGGGGAGGGGGACCAGTGCAGCTGGTGAAGGGGCAGGCGCGGCGTCGGGCGATGGTGCACAAGGACGCGCCAACCCCTCCGTCGGTCGCCGCTTCTGACTCCCGCCAAAGCCAGCATCGGCGATTGGCGACTGCCACCTCCCCGTGCCGGGGAGGACGCTAGGATGTGGCCCCTCCTCGGCATCGCCGTCATCGTTGCGGGTTTCGTGCTGCGCTTCAATCCGCTGGTGGTGGTGGTGGCTTCGGCTCTGGTGACCGGCATTGCGGCGGGGCTGGATGTCGTCGCCATCCTCTCGGCGTTCGGCAAGGCGTTTAACGACACGCGCTACATCACGATCATTTGGATCGTGCTCCCAGTGGTGGCGCTGCTCGAAGCCAAGGGCTTGCAGGAGCGCGCGCGGGCGCTGATCGCGGGTTTGAAGGGGGCCACCGTCGGTCGGTTGCTGACCGGCTATCTCGTCATCCGCCAACTCACCGCCGCGCTCGGACTGATCTCGGTCGCGGGCCATGCGCAGACGGTGCGGCCTTTGGTCGCGCCGATGGCAGAGGCTGCCGCCGAACAGGCTGACCCGTCATTGACCGATGACGAGCGTGAGCGGGTCAAAGCGCTATCTGCCGCGACCGACAATGTCGGTCTGTTCTTTGGCGAGGATATCTTCATCGCCATCGGATCGATCCTGCTGATCAAGGGGCTGCTCGAAGCCGAAGACATCATCCTGGATCCGTTCGACCTTTCCGTCTGGGCGATCCCCACCGCCATCGCCGCCTTGCTGATCCACGGCTTTCGCCTGTGGTGGCATGATCGGCGGGTGCGGCTGCGGATGGCAGCGCGGCAGGCTGAGGTGTCGCCATGACTCCGCCCACCGCGCTGATCGGTCTGCCCGCACTCTATGCCTTCGCCGGACTGGTGTTCGCGACTTATGCCATGCTGGGGCTGGCCGACCGGAGCAATGCCAAGCGCTATGGCAATTTTGCTTTCTGGGGGCTGTTGGCGCTGTCGATGCTGGCGGGCGACCGGCTTGGCGATCTCGGCAACGGCATCCTCGTGCTGGCGCTCGTCGCCATTGCCGGGACCGGCCAGATGGGGCGGGGCGCAGTTCCCGACGATGGTGAAGAACGGCGCACCGGCGGGCGTCGCCATGGGAACCGGCTCTTCCTGCTGGCGCTGGTCATTCCCACCGCTGCACTGGGCGGGACACTGCTGTTCCCGGCCTTCCCGCAATTGATCGATCCCAAGCAGGTGACCCTCATCAGCCTCGCGCTTGGCGTCATCCTCGCGCTCGCCGTCGGCTACGCCTGGTTGCGCCCGCGCGTGACCGAACCCTTCGACCGCGGTCGGCGGCTGGCCGACAGCGTTGGTTGGGCCGCCATCCTGCCGCAGATGCTGGCGAGTCTGGGAGCGGTATTCGCGCTCGCCGGGGTCGGCAATGTCGTGGGGGATATCATGGGCAACGCGATCCCGGATGGCAGCATCCTTGGCGCGACCATCGCCTTCGGCCTCGGCATGGCGTTGTTCACTATGGTGATGGGCAACGCCTTTGCCGCGTTTCCGGTGATGCTGGCGGCGATCGGCCTGCCGCTGCTGATCCGCCAATATGGCGGCGACCCGGCGATCGTCTGCGCCATCGGGATGCTGGCTGGATTTTGCGGCACGCTGATGACGCCGATGGCCGCCAATTTCAACATCGTCCCCGCCGCGCTGCTCGAGTTGAAGGATCGCAACGGCGTGATCAAGGCACAGATCGGCACCGCGCTGCCGCTGCTCATGGTCAATATCGCGCTGATCTGGTGGCTGGCCTTTCCGTGAGCGCGCTAACCCCCGCCCTCGCCGCGCAGTTCATGACCCTGACGCTCGGCCATCTCGGGCAGCAGTATCCGTACAAGATGGACCTGGTGCTCAACGGGCCGGAGGACGCCAAGCCGCCCATCGAGCATCACCCGATCTTTCATGGCAGTTTCGATTGGCACAGCTGCGTCCACGGCTGGTGGCAGGTGATGCGGCTGGCGCGGCTGTTTCCCGATCTGGCTGTTGCGGCGGACGCGCGCGCCCGCGCCGACGCGATGCTGATGGCAGACAAGGTGGCGGGAGAACTGGCTTACTTCGCTCGCCCCAACGCCGGCTCAGCGTCACGCCCCTATGGCTGGGCATGGTTGCTGGCGCTGCATGGCGAGCTGGCGCTGCATGACGCGCCATGGGCAACTGCCATCGAACCGCTGGCGCGCGATCTGGCGGCGCGACTCGGCGCTTACCTCCCCAAGCTGACCTATCCGATTCGCGTCGGCACCCACTTCAACTCGGCCTTTGCCTGCGTTCTCGCGCATGAATGGGCGCAGCGCTTCGATCCTGACCTGATGCTGCTGATCGAAACCCGCGCCCGCGACTGGTTCCGTGACGACCGCGACTGTCAGGCTTGGGAGCCCGGCGGCGACGAGTTCCTGTCATCGGCCTTGACCGAGGCGCTGCTGATGAGCCGGGTGCTGGGCCACAATGCATTCGCTGACTGGTTCGTCGCTTTCCTGCCCGATGCGGCACAGGGCCAACCCGCCACCCTGTTCACTCCCGCTTTCGTCTCGGACCGCAGCGACGGCAAGATCGCGCACTTGGACGGGCTGAACCTCAGCCGCGCATGGTGCTGGCAGCGCATCGTCGCCGCACTCGCCCCACACCCGCTCGAATCGCTCGCCAACGCAGCGTCTCAATCGCATATCGCAGCCACGGTCCCACATATCGCCAGCGACTATATGGGCGAACACTGGCTGGCGACTTATGCGGTGCTGGCGCTCGAAGGCTGAGCCTCTTCGATCTCGATTTCGATCTTGTCAGCCAATGTCAGCCGGTCAAGCACAGCCGCCGTCTCATCGCGCACCAGCAGCATCAGCGATCGCAGGCGGCATTCGGTTTCGGGCAGGCAGTTCTTGCATGTTTCGCTTGCGAAACGACTGGCGCAGGGGACTAGCGCTAGGCTGCCGCGCGTCAGGCGGACGATATCGCCATAGCGCACGTCCATCGGCGGCACACCCAGCCAATATCCGCCATCGCGACCGCGCATTGAGGCAACGATGCCGGCGCGGGCCATTTCGGAGAGGATTACCGTGAGGAACTTCGACGGAATATTCTGCGCTTCGGCAATCGCCGTCAGCTGGATCGGCCCCTCACCAATATGGTCGGCGAGATGCTGCAACGCACGGATGGTGTAACGGGTTTTCTGCGACAGCATTGTCTACCTATGGGCGCGAGAATCGCGCCATGCAACGCTACGCCCTAGAAAAACCTGTCACTGTGGCATCGTCGCAACCCAATGTCGGCGCGGCGCGGCCTTGCGCCAGCGCGGCATCGGAAAAGCGGATCGGCGCGCGCAGTCCGGGGAAAGTCCGCCCGTCTTCGCCGACGCTTTCCACCACCATGCCGCGCGCGACGATCTGCGGATCGGCGAGCGCCTGATTGACCCTGTTAATCGGCCCGGCGGGGACATTCGCCGCCGCCAGCGCAGCGAGCAGCGCATCCCGTTGCCACTGCGAAGTTGCAAGCGTAATTGCCTCGGTCAGCGCTGCGCGATGGTCGATACGCCCACCATTGCTTGCAAAGCGCGGATCGGCCTTCACGTCCGTCAGCCCCAGCACATCGCAGCAGCTGCGGAACTGGCTGTCATTGCCCACCGCCAGAATGAACCAGCCATCGCTGACCGGAAACGCGGCATAGGGCGCGACATTGGGATGGGCATTGCCCATCCGCGTCGGATGCGCGCCGAACAAAGCGTTCATCGCCTGATTGGCGAGCACACCGGTCATCACGTCGAGCAGCGCCATGTCGATATGTTGGCCGGTGCCGGTGCGGGTGCGCATCAGCAGCGCGGCTTGAATGGCGACCGTTGCATACATGCCGGTGAAGACATCGGCAAAGGCGACGCCGACCTTCTGTGGTTCGCCCGCCGGATCGCCAGTCAGGTCCATCAACCCCGACATGCCCTGGATGACGAAATCATAGCCGGGCCGGGCGGCATAGGGACCGTCCTGCCCAAAACCGGTGATCGAGCAGTAGACGAGGCCGGGGTTGAGCGCGGCGAGGCTGGCATAATCCAGCCCATATTTTGCGAGACCGCCCAGCTTGAAATTCTCGATGACGACATCGGCCTCCGCCGCCAGCTCCTTCACCCGAGCGACGTCCTCCGCCCTGGTGAAATCGGCAATGATCGCCCGCTTGCCACGATTGCAGCCGTGAAAATAGGCGCTGTCGCGGCTGCCGTCGGGGTTGTCGACGAACGGCGGTCCCCAGGTTCTCGTATCGTCGCCTGCCGGACTCTCGACCTTGATAACTTCCGCGCCGAGATCGGCGAGCAACTGCCCCGCCCATGGTCCGGCGAGGATACGGGCGAGTTCGAGCACCTTGATCCCGGCGAGGGGGGTGGCTGGATTGCTCATCCCAACGGTGCCTCGATCGCATAGACCAGATGGTCGCGCACCACTCCGGCCATGGCGAATCGCTCGATCCGTCCCTCCAGCAACCGCCCGCCGATCTTCTCCATTGCCCGGCGCGAGCGCAGATTATCCTCTCCGATGTAGAAAACGACGCGCTCGAACGAGGCCAGCGCATGGTCGATCATCAGCGTCTTGATCTCGCGGTTGGCCGCGCCGCCCCAATGGCTGCGGGCAAGGAAGGTGCCGCCGACCTCGATCTCGCCGGGTTCGACCTTGCGGCTATCGAAGCGGCTGTGGCCGATCACTAAGCCACCGGCGGTTTCGCGGATGGTCAGCGCGCCGCCGCTCGACATATTATCGTCGAAATAGGCGCGAAACACCGGCTCCTGCCAGCGATCGGATGCGGGGTGTCCGGCCCACAATTCGCGGTCGGACGCGACCGCGAATTGCGCGGACCAGTCGGCCTCGACTGTCGGTACCAGCGTCACCGTCGCGCCCCGCAGGGTGGGCTGCATGTCGAAGGCGGCGCTCAAAAGGCGGCGATTCCGGTAATCGCCCGACCAAGGATCAGCGCATGGACATCATGCGCGCCCTCATAAGTGTTGACCGTCTCGAGGTTCACCATGTGACGAATCACCTGATATTCGCCCGATATGCCATTGCCGCCATGCATGTCGCGCGATGCTCGCGCAATATCGAGCGCCTTGCCGACATTGTTGCGCTTGACGATCGAGATCATGTCGGGCGCGGCGCGGCCTTCGTCCATCAGCCGCCCGACGCGCAAGGACGCTTGCAAGCCCAGCGCGATGTCGGTCAGCATATCGGCCAGCTTCTTCTGATAGAGCTGTGTCGCCGCCAGCGGCTTGCCGAACTGGTGCCGGTCGAGGCCATATTGCCGCGCGGCGTGCATGCAGAACTCCGCCGCGCCGAGCGCCCCCCAGCTGATGCCGTAACGCGCGCGGTTGAGGCAGCCGAAAGGCCCCTTCAGACCCTGCACATCGGGCAGCAGCGCGTCTTCACCCACTTCGACATCGTCCATGACGATCATGCCGGTGGTCGATGCGCGCAAGCTCAGCTTGCCCTCGATCTTGGGTGCAGAAAGTCCCTTCATGCCCTTTTCCAGCACGAACCCGCGAATGCCGCCGCCATGCGCCTCGCTCTTGGCCCATACGACGAAGACATCGGCGAACGGCGCATTGGAAATCCACGTCTTGCTGCCGTTCAGAACATAACTGCCGTCGACCTTCCTGGCGACCGTGCGCATTCCCGCCGGGTCGCTGCCGGCGTCGGGTTCGGTCAGGCCGAAACAGCCGATCAGCGTGCCTGCCGCGAGGCCGGGCAGATATTTGCGGCGCTGTTCCTCCGAGCCATATTCGTGGATCGGGAACATCACCAGACTCGACTGCACCGATGCCATCGAGCGATACCCCGAGTCGACCCGCTCGATCTCACGCGCGATCAAACCGTAGGAAACATAACTCGCGCCCGCCCCGCCATATTCCGGTCCGATGGTCGCGCCGAGCAGCCCGGCCGCACCCATCAACGGGAACAGCTCGGGCGCGTCGATTTCCTCGGCGAATGCCTCGATCACGCGCGGCTGCAACTCGCTCTGGGCAAAGGCGTGCGCCGAATCGCGGATCATCCGCTCCTCGTCGTTCAGCTGATCGTCGATGAAAAAGGGGTCCGCCCAGTCGAACCTGCCCATGCCCGCCATGTCTCGCTCCTGCTGTCGCCGCGTGGCGATCAATATCCCGCGCGTGTTCGCCGCCTGTTGCCAGCCTGTCGCGCGGGCGTCTAGAGTCAGCTGCAGATCATGGCACTACGATGCCGAGGGAGAGCAGACCTATGAGCGTCCGTCTTTACATCATCGCCGCTGCGGCATTCCTCGCCGCCAGCCCCGCGCTGGCACAGGACGACGACGATGCACCGGCGCGCGTTCCGCTGATCCAGCAATTGTACGATTGCCGCGCGATCGCCGACTCCACCGCGCGGCTCGCCTGCTTCGACCGGCAGGTCGCGGCAATGGAGACGGCGGAAGGTGCGCGCGACATCCGCATCGTCGATCGCGAAGGTGTGCGCCGCACCCGGCGCGGTCTGTTCGGTTTCAGTCTGGGCAACATCAACATCTTCGGTGACGATAACGATGAGGAAGAGGAAGCCGCCGAACAGGTCACCCAGATCGATTCGACCATCACTTCGATCAGCACCAACGGCGACGGAAAATATGTTTTCCGTCTCGCCAACGAGCAGCGCTGGTTGCAAACCGATCCGCAGCGCGGACGGGGGCCGCAGGTTGGAATGACCATCACCATCCGCCGCGGCACGCTGGGTAGCTATCTTGCCAGCATCAACGACCGCCCCGCCGTGCGCGTGCTGCGCCAGCAATAAGGGCGGCTATGGCCCGTCGCGCGATCGATTTGTCGCGGCCGTTCGTGCTGCTCGACGATGCGCGAGTGGAGGGTGCTGCCGAGGCGCGGCTGTTCTGCGATCCGGTGGAAGTCGTCGAAGCGCGCATGCCCGATCAAGTGCCAGCACTGCTGGCAACGCTCGATCGCTGGCAGACGCAGGACGCACAGGCGGCGGGGTTTCTTGCGTATGAGGCGGGACACGCGCTCGACCCCAAACTGGCCGGTTTCGCCGTGGCACTGCCCGATGGCTGGCCGCTGGGCTGGTTTGCCCGATTCTCCCGGTGCGAACGGGTGGCTGCCGATGCCGTGCCGTTGCTGCTGCCCGATCCAGCCGGCGCATGGGTGGGCGCGCCAAAGCCACGGACCGACTTCGCCGCCTATGCGCAGACGATCGAGACGGTGCTGGAGCATATACGCGCTGGCGACATTTATCAGGCCAACGCGACATTTGCGGCGTCGGTTGCCATTCAGGGCGATCCGCTCGCCGCTTATGCACGGTTGCGTCGCCATGCATGCGCCGGTTATGGCGGGGTGGTGTGGACGGGGACGCACTGGCTGCTGTCGCTGTCCCCTGAGCTATTCTTCTCACTGCGCGATGGGCGCATCGTTGCGCGCCCGATGAAGGGCACTGCGGCACGGGCAGCAGACATCGCAGCCGATGCCGCTGCGCGCGTCGAGCTGTCGACCGACCCCAAACAGCGCGCCGAAAATCTGATGATCGTCGATCTGATTCGCAACGATCTGTCTCGCATCGCCATCCCCGGCAGCGTCGCGGTACCGTCGCTGTTCCGCGTCGAAACCTATCCGACCATCCACCAAATGGTCTCGGACGTCACCGCCACCATCGCCCCCGGCACTGGCATTGGCACCATCCTGTCTGCCATCTTCCCCTGCGGCTCGATCACCGGCGCACCCAAGTTCAGCGCCATGGCGATCATCGACAGGCTGGAGCGCGCACCGCGCGGCGCATACACCGGTTCGATCGGCTTCATCGCACCTGGCGGCGAAGCAGCATTCAACGTCGCCATCCGCACGCTGGCGTTGCGTGACGGCGATCCCTGCGCCACCGTCGGCCTCGGCTCGGGCATCGTCGCTGACAGCATCGCGGCGGCGGAATGGCAGGAGTGCCTGGCCAAAGGGGAATATATCCGCGTGACGGGAAGCAGCTTCGACCTAATCGAGACCATGCGGTTCGATCCACGCGACGGAGTCATCCGGCTCGACCGGCATCTCGAACGCATGGGAAACAGCGCTCGCGCCTTCGGCTTTGCTTTCGACCGCCACCTTATCCGCAACCGGCTGCAACAGGTAACCTTTCGCCAGAAGGGTGCAGCACGGGTGCGAATGCGGTTGTCGGCGGCGGGACATATCGCCATCGCGCTCGATCCGCTGCCCGCCCAGCCGGACGGACTGGTGCGCGTTGCCATCGCGCCACTGCCGGTCGCAGCTGACGACTTCCGCCTTCGCCACAAGACCAGCGATCGCGCTTTCTATGACGACGCGCGCACCGCATCGGGCGCATTCGAGACGCTGTTCGAGGATGCCGACGGATTGCTCACCGAGGGCAGCTTCACCTCACTGTTTGTCCAGCGCGACGGTCTGTTGCTGACGCCACCGCTGGCGCGTGGCCTGATCCCCGGCGTGCTGCGCGCCGAGCTGCTGGAAGATGGCCGTGCCGTCGAACAGGATCTGACCCGCGCCGACCTGATCGACGGCTTCTTGATCGGCAATTCCCTGCGTGGCCTGATTCCCGCAATTCTGTTGTGAGAAAGCCGCTCGCCACGCTTGCTGCATTGCGGCATCGCCGGTAATGCCCGCCGCGACGCGCCGCCCCGCACCCACATTTACGGGCGTGCCGAGGGGACGATCATGAACCGCCTGTCTGCTGCCGTGAACCGCATCCAGCCTTCGGCGACGCTGGCGATGACGAGCCGTGTCGGCGAACTGAAGCGCAGCGGCATCGACATCATTGGCCTGTCGGCAGGCGAACCCGATTTCGATACGCCCGATTTCGTCAAGGAAGCGGCCATTGCCGCAATTCGCAAGGGCCAGACAAAATATACCGACGTCGGCGGCACCCCCGAATTGCGCGCCGCCGTCGCCGCCAAATTCGCCCGTGACAATGACCTCGGCTACACCACCGATCAGGTGATCGTCAGTGTCGGTGGCAAGCACACGCTGTTCAACGCGCTGTGCGCTACCGTCGATGCCGGCGACGAGGTGATTATCCCCGCGCCTTATTGGGTCAGCTATCCCGACATCGTCGCCTATGCCGGCGGCACGCCGGTGTTCATCGCGGCAGGCGCGGCCCAGGGCTACAAGATCACCCCCGCTCAGCTCGACGCGGCGATCACGCCGGCCACCCGCTGGCTGATCCTCAACTCGCCGTCGAACCCGACCGGCGCAGCCTATAGCGCGACCGAACTTGCCGCGCTGGGGGAGGTACTGCGCCGCCACCCGCAGGTGCTGATCCTGACCGACGATATGTATGAGCATGTCTGGTATGCCGAAACGCCCTTCGCCACCATCGCCCAGGTCTGCCCCGATCTCTACGAGCGCACCCTGACGGTCAACGGTTGTTCCAAGGCCTATGCGATGACCGGATGGCGCATCGGTTTTGCCGGCGGCCCGGCGTGGATCGTCAAGGCGATGGCCAAGCTGCAATCGCAATCGACCTCCAACCCCTGTTCGATCGCGCAGGCGGCGGCAGTGGCCGCGCTCAACGGCCCGCAGGATTTTCTCGAGGATCGCAACACGGCTTTCCGCGAGCGCCGCGACACCGTCGTCTCCATGCTCAACGATGCGCCAGGCCTCGATTGTCCGACGCCCGAGGGGGCCTTTTATGTCTATCCCGACGCCAGCGGCTGCATCGGCAAGAAGACGCCCGATGGCATCGTCATCGACAGCGATTCCGCGCTGATCGATTATTTCATCTCAGCCGCCCGCGTTGCCGCCGTCCCCGGTTCAGCCTTCGGCCTCTCGCCGGCTTTCCGCATCAGCTACGCGACGTCGCTCGATGTGCTCAAGGACGCCTGCCGTCGTATCCAGCTAGCCTGCGCCGACCTTCGGAGCTGACGCGCAGATAATCGATCGCCTTCGAGGGAGCCTCTATTTTCCGAACTGCTGATCGCGTGGGAAGCCCGTCGGTGCCATCCGCCCGGCTGCTCCGCGAACGGTGCGCCATAAAGTCAGGTCGTTCTCGGTACGGGTGCGGCCACTGTCGCCGCCCATCGCCCAGCTCAGCCCCTGCGCCAGCATCAGCGTGCGCGCGTCGGCGAGGCCGCCGTCGCGGTAGCGTTGCAGCATCACGCCCTGACCGCGCGTCATGTCGGGGAGATCGGTAATGGGGAAGATGACCAGCTTGCGGTTGTCGCCGACCGCCGCGACATAATCATCGTCCGGCTGGATGGCGCGGACGACGGCGAGGCGGCTGCCCGCTTTCATATTGACCACCGCCTTGCCTTTGCGTGTTTCGGCGACGAGATCGGCGTCCGCGACGATGAAACCGTGGCCGCTCGTGGACGCGACGAGTTGCTTGCGGCCGGGGACGGCGGCGAACAGCGCGACGATGTCGCCGCCTTCCCCCTCGATATCGGCCATCAGCCGCACCGGCTCGCCAAAGCCGCGCCCGCCGGGCAGCTTGTCGGCGGGCAGCGTGAAGAAGCGCCCGGCGGCAGTGGCGAGGAGGATGCGGTCGGTGGTCTGCGCGGGTACCGCAAAGGCGAGGCTGTCGCCATCCTTGAAGGTCAGCTTGGCCAGCGCGGCGGCATCGAGATGCGTCCGCATCGCCCGGATCCAGCCGCGCGTCGACAGGATGACGGTGACCGGTTCGCGTTCGATCATCGCTTCCAAGGGGATGTTGCGCGCCGGCGCGGCCTCGGCGATGGTGGTGCGGCGGCGCCCGAGCGGCGTGTCAGGACCATAGACCGCACGCAGTTTGGCAAGGTCGCGCTTCATCCGCTTCTTTTGCAGCTTGGGATCGTCGAGCAGCGCCTGCAATTCGCCGCGCTCCTTCTCAAGGCCCGAGCGCTCGCGGACCAGCTCCATCTCTTCCAGCTTGCGCAAGCTCCGCAGCCGCATGTTGAGGATAGCTTCGGCTTGTCGGTCGGTCAGCTCGAATTCGGCCATGAGGACGGGCTTGGGCTCATCCTCGGCGCGAATGATGGCGATCACCCGGTCGAGGTTGAGATAGGCGATGATATAGCCCGCGACCAGCTCCAACCGGTCGTCGATGCGGGCGATGCGGTGCCGGGTGCGGCGGACCAGCACGTCGAACTGGTGGACCAGCCAATGCTCGAGCACCTCTTTCAGCCCCATGACGCGCGGCGTGCGCGTCGCGTCGAGTACGTTGAGGTTGAGGCCGAAGCGGCTTTCCAGATCGGTGAGGCGGTAGAGGCTTTCCTTAAGGATGTCGGGGTCGACGTTGCGGCTCTTGGGCTCAATGACAATGCGCACAAGGCTGTCGCTCTCGTCGCGCACGTCCTCCAGTATCGGCAGCTTTTTGTCGGCGATGATCTGGGCGATCTGTTCGATCAGCTTGCCCTTGGACACGCCATAGGGGATTTCGCTGACGATCAGCTGCCACGTGCCGCCGGGGAGTTTTTCGATGCCGGTCGGTTCCCACGCGCCCGAGTCGTCGCGCCCGGTCGAGAAGCGTGCACGGATGCGGAAAGACCCGCGACCGCTGGCGTAAGCAGCGGCGATGCTCTCGGCGCTGTCGACGATCAGCCCGCCGGTGGGCAGGTCCAGCCCCTGCACATAGCTGAGCAAGTCTGCCAGTTCGGCGTCGGGCCGGTCGATCAACAGCATCGCCGCGTCGATGATCTCGGCGGCGTTGTGCGGCGGAATGTTGGTCGCCATGCCCACCGCAATCCCGCTCGCGCCATTGGCGAGCAGATTGGGGAACAGGCCGGGCATGACCTCCGGTTCCTGCTCCTCGCCATTATAGGTCGGCTTGAAGTCGACGGTGCCTTCGTCGAGCCCGGCCATTAGATCGATGGCGACGCGGGTCAGCTTGGCTTCGGTGTAGCGGTAGGCGGCTGCGTTATCGCCGTCGATATTGCCGAAATTGCCCTGTCCGTCGACCAGCGGGTAGCGCAGCATGAAATCCTGCGCGAGCCGGACCATCGCGTCATAGGCGGCGGTGTCGCCGTGCGGGTGGTATTTGCCGATGACTTCACCGACGATGCGCGCCGATTTCTTGTGGCCCTGCGCCGGATCGAGCCGGAGGCCGCGCATTGCCCATAGCAGGCGGCGATGGACCGGCTTCAGCCCGTCGCGCAGATCGGGCAGCGAGCGCGCAGTGATCGTCGACAGCGCATAGACGAGGTAGCGGTCCGACAAGGCGCTGTCGAACGGGGTGTCGAGAATGGGATTGGGGGTGGGCGCTGCGGGCGTCTTGCTGGTCATCGTCGCGGCGCGATAGCAGCGGGGTGGCAGGCGTGCAAAGGGCTGACGCGCTTCTTATTAGGGACAGTCCCTAATAAGAAAGCCGAGCATGCGGGCGCGCTCGGCGGGTCGATCTTACTAGCGACTGTCCCTCATAAGACGTGGGGGCGTGGTCGGAGGATCGCTCAGAACGGCAGCCAGCGCTGCCGCTTGGAAAATTTCATATAGCCGACGTTGACGCCCAGCCGTGCGCCGACACCCAGCCGGATCGGGATCAGCACAACGTCGCCGCGCCGCATGTAGCTGGCGTTAAATCCGCCGACCAGATAGGCCGCGCCTTCGCCCGATGGATAACGGCGGTAGAGATCCTCGGTATCGTGCAGATTATAAACGAGGACGAAAGTGCTGCCGGTATTGGCACCTGCGTCGAAGCCCACCGATGGCCCCGTCCAATAGGCCGGCATGTCGCCTTCGAGCCGGTGGTGCAACGTGCCCGACCCATAGCGCAACCCGAAAATAAACGCTCCGCCCAGCTCGCGCCCGACGATATAGCCATTGGGCTCGCCTTGCTCGCGCAGGATATCCTCGATGATCCGCGCCAGACCCTCGGCTCCACGACCGAACACGCCCTCGGCCGCACCGATGATGTCGTCGCGCTGGTAGGTGCGCGGCGCAGCATCGACGGTGATGTCGCCATCGGCGGTGACGGTCGCGCTGCTGGCCGGGTCGGCCGTCGCGCTGGCGACGTCTTCGGTCTGCTCGTCGGTGGTCAGGCCATCGGTGGTCCAGCCGGCGCTGCTGGCGGGGGGGGGCGGCGGAGGGGGGGCATCGAGATCGGCATCGATCACCGTATTGGGATCGACGCTGGTCACCTGTGCCTGCACGGTAACGGGTGCAGTGGCAGCGAGCGCCGCCAATGCCGCCCACAGCCAAGCCCTGATGCTGTTCATCCCGCTCATTGCCACCGCTCCCACGCGAAACCCTGCGGACAAACTCCCGCGATTTACAGCATGAATCATCCACCTGTCTGCGCAATGAATCGCGCGACGAGGCGAGTCGATTTTACGACCAGACGAGTCGTAAGAAGGCAATTTTCGGTAGTGTCTCAGTTTGAATTTTGACGCGCTAGCCTATCGCTTCCAGCCGCCGATGCCTATATGCTTAGCGGAAAGCATGGAGGCAATATGACCAAGCGCTTACTGACGGAAGAGGAAAAGGCGGCGATCCGTAGCGCGGAAGCCAAAAAGTTCCCCGGCGAAACGATCATCATCAAAGATGAGACCGATGAAAACGGTGCTCCCCAAGTCGGTCGAATTAAGACTGGACCGGCAAAGGTTTTGCCGAAGGGATGGAAGCCCGGTGACCCAGTTCCTGAGGGATTGCCAGATGCCTAAGGGTCCACGCGGCGAAAAGCGTCCAGCCGACGCTATCGGCCTTGCTGTCATGATCGGCAAGATTGCGACCGGCGAGATTGAGGATGAGCGCGAAGGTGTATCAAGCGCAGCCGCTCAGATGGGCAAACTGGGCGGCAAAGCCCGTGCTGCGGCTATGTCACCAGAGCGTCGGTCCGAGATTGCCAAGGCAGCGGCAGCAAAGCGATGGGATAAGCAAGCATAGCGCACGCGCTTAGATATTCTGCTTGCTACCTCGGGTTAGCAAGCATATAGCCTTCCGGTCCAGCAAGCATGGAGACGGAAGATGACGCAGTCGCCGCAGTCAAAGGGTGGAAAATCCCGCGCTGAAAAGCTTACCGCCGAGGAGCGCAGCGAGATCGCCCGGCAGGGGGCATCACGCCGCTGGGCTAAGATGAAGGACCTGCCTCAAGCGACGCACGGATCGGTGGATCGACCCCTGATTATCGGCGACGCTGAAATTCAGTGCTATGTGCTAGGCGATGGCCGGCGTGTCATTTCGCAGCGAGGGATGAACGCGGCTTTACAGCGGGCAGAGTCTGGTTCGATCAGTCGCCGTCGCCCTAGCGAAGATAGTGCCGGCAACTTACCCTCTTTTCTCTATCCGGCGAACATTAGACCCTTTGTTTCTAGTGACTTAGCCATGTCGGCAACTTCCCCTATTGAGTTCAAACTTCCAGGCGGCGGTTCCATCGGCAATGGCTATCTCGCGGAGCTGTTGCCCGAGGTCTGTTCGGTTTGGATGCAGGCGAAAGAGGCCGGCGTCTTAACGCCGGCGCAGCAAAAGACGGCGGTTGCCGCATCGATTGTCGTTCAGGCCCTCGCAAAAGTCGGGATCGTTGCCCTTGTCGATGAGGCGACGGGCTATCAATCAGAGCGTGAACGTGATGCGCTTCACCAGCTGCTTGAAGTTTATCTATCGGAGGAACGCTTGGCTTGGGCAAAGCGGTTCCCCGATGAGTTCTATAGACAGATTTACCGCTTGAAGTCGTGGAATTGGCCACCTTCTGGGCGTGCGAAGCCGCCGATCTTAGGGCACATCACCAATGATATCGTTTATGATCGGTTGCCTGAAGGCGTGCTCCCCAAGCTGAGAGAATTGAATCCGACCGACGACGAGTCCGGGCGTCGTCGCTTCAAACATCACCAGTTCCTATCGCGGGAGGTCGGGCAACCTGATTTGCGCGATCACATTTTGCAGATTCTGCCGTTGATGAAGGTGTCCAAAACTTGGGAGGGCTTCAAACGGCTTCTTGAGGAAGTGTTTCCTAAAAAGGGTGACCAAGGTCGCTTAGATTTGAAATGACAAATTATGCTTGACACCAAGCATGAAAGTTCATATTAAAATGAGCATGAATAAGCTGCCCCACGCCAAGCGCCACCAAATCCTCGCCATGCTCTGCGAAGGGTCGTCAATGCGGTCGATCAGCCGCGTTGCCGACGTGTCGATCAACACCGTCAGCAAGCTGCTGGTCGAAGCTGGCGAGGCCTGCCTTATCCTGCATGATGAAACGGTGCGCAGCGTCACTGCCAGCCGTATCCAGTGCGACGAAATCTGGTCGTTCTGTCATGCCAAGCAAAAGAACGTCGCGGGCGCTAAGGCAGCACCGGAAGGCGCTGGCGACGTTTGGACATGGACGGCCATCGATGCCGATAGTAAGCTGATCGTGTCTTACTATGTTGGTGACCGTTCGGGTGAAAGCGCGATGGCTCTTATGGACGATCTACAGGGCCGTCTCGCCAATCGGGTGCAGCTTACCACTGACGGTCACAAGGCTTATCTTGAGGCAGTTGAAGGCACGTTCGGCGGTGATGTGGACTTCGCTCAGCTCGTGAAGCTGTATGGCCCTACGATCACCGCACCGGGCCGCTACAGCCCCGCCGAATGCATCGGCGCAAAGAAGGTCCGCGTTGAAGGCAACCCCGACATTGCGCACGTCAGCACGTCCTATGTCGAGCGTCAGAACCTGACGATGCGCATGTCGATGCGCCGCTTCACCCGCTTGACCAATGCGTTCAGCAAGAAGTTGGACAATCACATTCACGCGCTGGCGCTCTATTTTGTTTTTTACAATTTTACCCGCATTCACAAAACACTGCGCATGTCGCCAGCAATGGCAGCGGGCATTACAGACCGTCTCTGGTCTTTAGATGATGTGATTGCTAAGATCGATGAGTTGGCACCCCCGCCGAAAAAGCGTGGACCATACAGAAAGCGGGACTAAAACAACAAACCCCGGTCACCGTTAGGTGCCGGGGCTGGCTATGCTGAGAGCAGCATCGCGTTGTGAGGGGGTATGTAGTTTGACCGGTGTTGATTGTCAACCAAAAGTTGAAGCGCGAGCAGCCTTCTACATCGACGGATTCAACCTCTATCACCCCATAAAGGAAATGAACGAGCCATATTTGAAATGGCTAAACCTCTGGAAACTAGGGGAAATTATCTGTGCCCCTCACTCTGCCCAGCTCCTCAAAGTAGTTTTTTGCACTGCCGTTCCGGGGCATCTCCCGGACAGCCGAGACAGGCACAACACATTTAACGCTGCGCAACGGGCCAACGGCGTAAAAATTATCGCTGGTCACCATGTCCACGACGGCGAGAAATGGAACGAAAAGCAGTCAGATATCAACGTCGCCCTGCACCTCATTATGGATGCTCAGGATGACGAATATGACATTGCTATTTTGCTAAGCGCGGACTCCGATCAAGCTGCGACAGCAAAATTCTTTAGCGAGCGGTTCCCCAAAAAGAGGCTTTTGGGAGTCGCTCCCCCAAACAAGTCTGTGCCGAACAAGGTGCAACAATTTTGCTTTGATCATTTCGCTCTGAACAAGGTGTCCTTGGAGCGTTGCGTTATGGGTGCGACGGTCCAAGGAAAGCATGGCCTGATAAATCGCCCTGCCGAATACGCACCTCCAGTCGGCTGGGTTCACCCCGACAATCAACGAAAGGAGAAACCGCCGAAGCCTCCAAAGCGTGGGGAATGGGGAAAAGCGGTTTCATCGGCTGGACCGGCAGGCTAAATTCAAACTGAGACACTACCCAATTTTCCGCCGTTGCGTCGTGGCGACGGCGTGGCTATAGGCGTCGGGCCCCGCAAGGGTGCGGAGACGTGGGTGAGTGGCTGAAACCATCGGTTTGCTAAACCGGCGTGCTGTGAATGCGGCACCGAGGGTTCGAATCCCTCCGTCTCCGCCAGCCTTGTATCCTAGGCTACTGTAAAAGCTAGGTTTACGCAGGGTGGCGGACAATCGTCCCCCCATTTGTCCCCACAATGGGATTTAGGTCGGCCGATTTAAGCTTGTCGTGGCATCACTCCACATCCTTTGCTGCCCGCGATGGAGTCGTCATCCGCCATTTTGATGGTCACTGGCACGGGCGGCTGGCACATGGCGGTTGGTTGCCATTCGAGGCAACGGATCGAACGGCGTATCTGGGGCCGTTTGCTGAATGGCGGCTTTCGGCCGTAGACTTACAATAGCTGCCATCGCGCCACGTGTCCTGCATTAGTCATTTTGGAAATGGAAGATGAGGGATGCGCCATTCAGCGCGGCCAAGATGGGGGCGCTACAGGTATACTGCCAGTGGGTCGCTAACGCTCAGGAGCAGGCAGGACATATCAAAATTATGGGGAAGGTCCCAATGTGCATCAACAACCTCTTTCACTTTGGCTACGTTGTCCAATGCCTGTTGGACAGGTGCTTCCGTCGCGCTACCGCCAGCGAGTATGAAATCACCAGACTGGAGCGCGCCAATGGGAACGCCATTCAATACGATGAAATCACTGCCACCGAGATCAATGGCAGTATTACCATTCACCTCATGCATCGAATTGACCACCAGCTGGTAACTTGCGAACCTAAAGGCGCTTAGGTCGATCTTGTCGGTTCCAGCCAGAAAATCACCGATTACGTCGCCACCGGTGTGGCGCTCGAAAACGAAGGTGTCCGCACCTGCTTCACCGAACAGCACGTCGTTACCGGCCTTGCCGTTGAGGTTGTCATTGCCGCCTCCGCCGAGCAGGAAATTGCCGACTGAATTGCCCGTCAGCCGGTTGGCAAAGTCATTTCCGACCCCGAACGGCGTGTTCCCCAAGAGCACTAGGTTCTCGATGTTGGAATAGAGATAATAGCCCGCACCCTTGATACTGGCGTAGACGGTATCGATCCCTTCGCTTGCTTGCTCGAACACAAGGTCGTCTGGAGTATCAACATAGAAGCTGTCGTTCCCGGCATTCCCGTAAAGATAGTCGAAATCGCCAAGCCCGCTGTCGCCGCGCAGCACATCATCGCCATTGCCGCCGACCATAACGTCGGTCTCAAACCCGCTGCCACTTCAGGCTCACGTTGGTCGCGCTTCTACGACCGAAATGAAGGCGCTTTGCGGACCGGCCGAAAAAGGGGCCGGAAGCGGACTGACCGCTTTGAAGCGATGACCCGCGGCTCTCCGTCTTTTGGTCTTTTCGTGATGCTTAGCGGTTAGTGGCCAGCTAAACGGCAGTCTGTTAGATCACTACCTTGGGCAAAAAGGGGGAGGGGTGCGATTGCCGGGCATTGACGAAGAAATTGCTCAAGGGATAGCCTCTAGACCTCGCTGGTGGCTGATCCCGGCTGGCTTGGTGATTATCCTAGCAGGTGCGTTTCTCGCGCAGCTCGTTCGGACGACGGATGGCACGACCGTTCGCGACATCCGGTTTGCCGGCACGAATGGCACGGTCATGAGCGCCCTGTTGTATGTGCCGGAAAATGCTACGCCCGCCACCCCGGCGCCGGGCATTCTTGCGGTCCACGGCTATATAAACTCGCGAGAGACGCAGGACGGCTTTGCCATTGAATTTGCGCGACGGGGGTATGTCGTGCTGGCGCTCGATCAGACCGGGCATGGATATAGCGGGGGTGCGGCGTTCTCGAACGGGTTCGGCGGGCCCGATGGGCTGCGCTATCTAAGTTCCCTGCCGATAGTCGATTCCGACCAGATTGGACTCGAAGGGCACAGCATGGGCGGGTGGACGGTGCTCGCCGCGGCTGCTGCCATGCCCGATGACTATGCATCGATGGTGCTGGTAGGATCCTCGACCGGCGCACCCTTCGCGCAGGATGGCTCGACAACCTGGCCTCGCAATCTCGCGCTCGTTTTCAGCCGCTACGACGAATTTTCGAACCTGATGTGGGGCGTGGATCGCGCGCAAGACGCGCCGACTAGCGTGAAGCTGCAAGCAGTGTTTGGCACCGAAGCCCCGGTAGTGGCGAAGCGCCTTTATGGCGTGATCGCGGAAGGAACCGCGCGAAAGCTTTATCAGCCTTCCACAACCCATCCCGGCGATCATTTGTCGACTGCTGCGATTGGCGACGCGGCGGACTGGTTTGCTGCCACGCTCAAGGGCGGCACCCCGCGGCCGAGAAGTGATCAGGTCTGGTACTGGAAGGAGGCTGGTACCGGGATCGGCCTGGTCGGCTTCATCATGATTGTGCTCGGCGCATTCGATGCGCTGGTGCGT
>JAYSZB010000104.1:0-7219 GCA_043727035.1 Sphingomonas sp.
CGCTGGCGTTGTCGACGATATAGCTGTCGTTGCCAGCACCGCCCTGCAGCACATCGGCACCGGCTGCGCCGTTCAGCACATTGTTGCCGACATTGCCGACGATGCGGTTGCCGATGGCGTTGCCTGTGCCGTCGATGTTGCCAGCGCCGGTCAGGGTCAGGTTCTCGATATTGTCAGAGAGCACGAACGAGGCAGACGCCTCGACCAGATCGCTGCCTGCAGCCGCGCCTTCGGTGACGACATCGCCGCTGCTGTCGACGACATAGATGTCGTTGCCGAGACCGCCTGCCAGCACATCGTCGCCAGCGCCGCCGTCGATGCGGTTGTTGCCGGCATTGCCGGTGATGACGTTGGCCAAGCCATTGCCGCTGCCGTTGATGTTGCCGCTGCCGGTCAGGATTAGCTGCTCGACATTGGCTGCCAGAGTATGCGTCACGCTTGCATAGACCTGATCGGTCCCGCCTGGTGGATCGAGGTTGGGGCCGTTCAAGTCATCCGCACGCTCGATCACCTGATCGCCAGCATTGTCGACATAATAGAGGTCGTTGCCCGAGCCGCCAGCCATGCTGTCAGCGCCCGACCCGCCATCGAGCAGGTCGTTGCCGCCGTTGCCGGTCAGCACATCGTCACCCGCCTCGCCGAAGATGAAATCGCGAGCGACACTGCCGGTGATCGTGTCGCTGCCGACGCCGCCGCCCAAGGACGCAAATGTCCCCGCCACGAAGCTTGCTGTAGTCAGCGTAACCAGTCCATCGAACCTGACCACCATGTCGGTAGCATCGAGGATGAGGTCGCCATCGCTGTCACCCACCAAGAAGGTGTTGCCTCCGCTCTGCACCGTCCAGAACTGCACGAACCCCGTGCCCAGATCGCCACCGGGCAGCGTCGCGCCCTCGACCAGCAGCGAGGGGTCCATGCTCCCGCGGAACAGCAACGAGGCGTTGGGTATCGGCGACAGGCCATCGCTGTTGGTCCGCCCGTTGGTCACGCTCTTGATCTGGATGCGATCGCCTTCACCGGCGTTGAAGTCGGTGATGATATCGGCGTCCGTCAGGCGCGACCGGTCGTTGACCCGGAAGATGTCCGCACCCGCACCGCCGGTAGCAGTCTGCACCCGATCGCTAATCGTGCCGAAGTAACTGTCGCCCAGCTGCAAAAAGTCGTCGCCCGCGCCGCCCGACATCGTCACCACGCCTTCGCGCGTGCGCAAGATGTCGTTGCCCGACATCGTCCCGTTGAGGATAGCAAAATCGATCGTGTCGTTGCCCGCGCCGCCCATCGCGGTGCTGCTGTGCAGGAACACGCCGTTACCATCCTGCGATCCCGACAACTGGATCGTATCGTTGCCGTCGCCGCCATCGGCGCTGTTGTTGCCGTTGCCGAGCTGGATATAGTCATTGTCCGCGCCGCCGTTGGCGACATCGTTGCCCAGACTCTCGCCGATATAGTCCGCCCCGAACCCGCCGTTCAGCACATCGTCACCCGCCTCGCCGTCGAGGCTGTCGGCATCGTCGCCGCCGTTGAGCACGTCATTATCCGCACCACCGCGCAACTGGTCGTTGCCAGCATCGCCGTTCAACGTGTTAGCCCCTTGCCCGCTATACAGCGTGTCATTGCCCCCCGCCCCGTTGAGCGTATCGTCACCGGCGATGCCATAAGCGATGTTGGCGCTGGCATTGCCCTGATAGACATCGTTCCCGCCGGTGCCCCGCCAGACGAGGAATGTGTCGGTAAAGTCGGACTAGATCAGCGACGTGACGCTGCTGAGGTAGATGACGATATCGACCTCGGACAATTGACCATCGTCATTGGCGTCGCCCCAGATTTCTGTGCGGCTCTGCGCGGCGTTATATTGGAAGGAAACATCGGCCAGCCCGTCGCCGACGAACTCTGCGGGAAGCTGCACGCCGGTCGCGCCGATTGTGAAGGTCTGCGCAGCGGCACTGAACACCAGCGGCAAATTGTTCGATAGCGATGGCAGATCGATCAAATCGCCACCCGCAGCGCCCGCGCCTTCGAAATCGGTAATGACATCGACGGTGGAGGGCGAGCTTTCCCAGCGCGGGATGCCGAAGCCGAAGGTGTAGCGATCAACGCCTGCACCGCCGGTCATCATATCCGCGCCGAGCCCGCCGGTGATGACATCGTTGCCGTCGCCACCGTTCAAGCTATCCGCGCCCTTGCCCGCACTCAGGCTGTCATCGCCTGCGCCGCCGATCAGGCTGTCGGTGCCGGCGAGCGACATTAGGATGTCGTTCCCGTCGCCGCCGTCGATGCCGTTGTTGCCGTCACCGCCCGACAGCGTGTCGTTGCCGCCAAGATCGAGCAACAGGTCATTGCCGTTTTCGCCATAGGCAGTGTCGTTGCCAGCGGTGCCGGTGATCGTATCGCCGCTGTCGCCACCATATACCACAAGCTCAATTGCGCCGAGCTGGACGACATCATTGCCCGAGCCCAGCAGGATCGAGCCCCGCTCGACATTGATCAGGGTGCTGCCGCTGCCGAAACTGATCAGTCCGCCGCTGCCGAGGTTGACTGTGCTGGCAGTGACCAACCCACGCAGATCGAAGTTGACCGTGTCGTTGCCAGCACCACCATCGACTTGGTCGCCGACCCCGGCGATGATCATATCGTCGCCGTCGCCACCGTTGGCTATGTCCGCCCCATTGCCGCCGGTGATGCTATCATTGCCATCGCCGCCGTTCAGCGTGTCGTCGCCAGCCTCGCCGGCAATCAAATCGTTGCCTCCCTGGCCATCGATCGTATCGGCGTCTGCCGTGCCCGCCAGGATGTTGTTACCCGCGTCGCCAGTGATGATAGCTATGGCTTATGATCCCCTCCGGCATTTCGAAGGAGCGAAATGCATCGGTCAGTGATAGGGCAATGCAATCACAATTTGATGTGGCAAATTGATGCATTTGGCAGAAAACTGTTTCATTTTCAGCGATTAACTGAGATTGATGGCGCTCTTGCGTCGATTTTGTCAATGAGCGCGGAGATTATCCTGTCCTGCTGCCACCGCCGTCGCATCCGGTCCACCAGCGTTCTGGAAGACCATTTTTCCTCAAGATCGACGGCCTCGTTCAGTAGGCTGACGAGTTCCTGGCGATCTCCCATCGACGAAGCATAAAAGGCCGGCGTCGTGCGCGTCTGGCGCTGTCCCTGGGCAAACTCCTGCCGCAACGCTGCGATCAACGTCCGGTGCGCGGTCGCAGGATTCTGCGCATAATCTGCAGCCAACTGCGCTGCCTGTGTTTGGAGCAAGGGTTCACCCCGGATGTCCGCCATTCTGCGGTAATGGACAACAAAGCCATCGATATCGCCTCTGCCAATGGCTGCCCAAGCGAGGCAGTTGTGAACCGTCGCGTCGTCGGGATAGCGTCGTGGCAGGGCTCGCAACGATAGAATCGCTTCATTGTCACGGCCAGCCTGCCACAATGCGCAGGCTCGCTCTACCCCCAGCGGACGAAATCCGGGCAGAAGATATCGCGCGATATCATATTCTTGCTCGGCCTCCGCATGACGCCCCATGTCCGATAATATGTTTGCGAACCAGAAGTGTGTGGTTGGATCGTTCGGGTCCAACTCTATCGAACGACGGAACGCCGCCTCCGCAATGGTACCGTCATAGGACCACCAATAAGTCAGAAATCCACGGGCACGATGGGCCGCTGGCAGATCAGCATCTAGGAACATGGCCCGGTCGATTGCAGCCTTCGCCTTTCGATAAGCGTCTGCTTCGCCGGTTGCGCCATATTCGCGATAGACCAGCCACGCCTCGGCGAGCCCCGCATGGGCGGGAGCGAAATCCGGAGATCGCGCGATGATCGTCTCATACAGCTCGATCGACTGACGTATGTCTTCGCCAGTGCGGCGGCCCCACAGATCACGCGCGAGTAGAAAATCCCGTCGGATAGCTGCGTCTTCGCCGGATATCAGCCTGGAATTGCCCAATGGCGAAGGACTGCTGTTCTGCCTGACAACTTAACCGACCAGCGTGGAGAGACCCAAGACCAGCAACGCCACCCCACCCGCGATCCATATCAGCGGCGTGATCGGTTGCCTGGCTAGCCGGCTTGCTGAGCTGGCATGTTCGCTAACATCGACGAGGAAGCCACCGTCCATCGTAGATTTCGACCAGGCTTCGAGTTCGCTGCGATAAGCGAGCACCGAACCGCTCTTTCCGCCGGGAACTCGATGAATGGGCAGATCGTGCTCCCGAGCCCAACGCATAACGGTGCTTCGATCTTTGCCGAAATAGCTGGATATAGCTTTCCAGCCGTCGATCTTGCTCGATCGCTCATCGATCACCCGGTGTCGTTCAAGCTGTTGAAACGCGCCGAACAACCAACGCATCTCTCGCAATGACGCGCGACGCAAGTCTGAAAGCCGTCACAGGATAGGCGCAGGCGGCGTCCGTTACGCGATCCGCTCGATCGGCGGGAACCAAAGCCCGTCCAACAGCGTAACTCTCAATGCCAGAATGAAAATTGCATCAGCGCTAGCCCCGACCGGCTAGCTAGCGATTTTGCCTCGTGGCAATCCTCAATCGACCGGCACATAGCCGGGTCAAATCAGCAAGTCGGAGTGCATAGCCACTACCGATTGCAACCAGTCGATAACCGCGCGTACCCGCGCCACCTTGCTGAGATCGCGGTGGACGACAGTCCAGAAGGCGCGGCGGATATATACCGTGTCGGCCAGTAAGGGTACGAGGCCGTTGTCCTGCCGTCCGATGAAATGCGGCAGCACCGACACCCCTGCCCCGGCGCGAGTCATGGCGTGCTGGACGTTGATGCTGCTGCTGCTCAGCGTCGGCATGAGGCCGTCATGGACCTCGGACAGGTAGCGCAGCTCCTTTGCATAGATGAAGTCGGGGATGTAGCCGATCAGCCGGTGACCGGCGAGCAACGCGGCGGTTTGCGGTGCGCCGTGCGCCTCCAGATAGACCAGCGCGGCGTAGAGGCCGAGGCCATAGTCGGTAAGTTTCGACGCCATCAGCGGCCCGCGCACCGGGCGGGCGAGCATGATGGCAAGGTCCGCCTCGCGCTTCGACGGATTGAGGAAGCCGTTGGTGGTGACGATCTCCAGCTCGATATCCGGGTGGGCGGCGGCGAAGGCGGGGAGATGCGGTGCGACGATCCATCGGGCGAACCCCTCCGAAAGGCTGAGCCGGACAGTGCCCGCGAGTTGCCCGCCCGCACTGGTCAGCGCGTTGCGTGCCGCCAGCACCGACCGCTCGACCTCCTCCGCATGACCGAGCAATGCCTCCCCCGCAGCGCTCAACATGTGGCCCGACAGGGTGATTTCGAACAGCACGGTGCCGAGCGATTGCGTCAGCCGGTCGATACGGCGGCCGACGGTGGTGGCATCGACGCCGAGCTTCTGCGCCGCCGCAGACAGGCTGCGGTGGCGCGCCACGGCGAGAAAGAAGCGCAGATCATCCCATTTCAATTGCACGCGCTCCTGCAAAATTGCACGGTGGTTTTGCATTATGCGGCGTTTCCATGCAAGTGGATCGGGCCTATCCTTGGCGGCAACAAACAGGTGCAGGAGAGAGATTGTGCGGCAGATCGACCATTTCATCGGCGGCGGCGCTGGTCCCGCGATACGTTTTGGCGACGTGTTCGATCCGAACAGCGGGGCTGTGCAGGCGCGGGTGGCGCTGGGCGATGCGGCGACGCTGGAGCTGGCGGTGCAGGCTGCGCTCGCCGCGCAACCGGCATGGGCGGCGACCAACCCGCAGCGGCGGGCGCGCGTCATGTTCGAGTTCAAGCGGCTGGTCGAAGCGCATTTGGACGAGCTGGCGCATCTGCTCAGCTCCGAACATGGCAAGGTGATCGCCGATTCGAAGGGCGATATCCAGCGCGGGCTCGAGGTTATCGAATTCTGCTGCGGCATCCCGCATGTGTTGAAGGGCGAATATACCCAAGGTGCGGGTCCGGGGATCGATGTTTACTCGATGCGTCAGCCGATCGGCATTGGCGCGGGCATTACCCCATTCAACTTCCCGGCGATGATCCCGTTGTGGATGAGCGGCGTTGCCATCGCCACCGGCAATGCCTTCCTGATCAAGCCGAGCGAGCGCGATCCATCAGTGCCGGTGCGGCTGGCCGAACTGTTCCTCGAAGCGGGGCTGCCCGCCGGCATCTGCCAAGTGGTGCACGGCGACAAGGCGATGGTCGACGCCATCCTCGATCATCCCGCTATCGGCGCGATCAGCTTCGTCGGATCGTCCGACATCGCCCATTATGTCTACAATCGCGGCGTCGCCAACGGTAAACGGGTGCAGGCGATGGGCGGGGCCAAGAACCATGGCATCGTCATGCCCGACGCCGATCTCGACCAGGTGGTCAACGATCTGGCAGGCGCGGCGTTCGGTTCGGCGGGCGAGCGCTGCATGGCGTTGCCGGTGGTGGTGCCGGTGGGGGATGAGACCGCCGACCGCCTGCGCGCCAAGCTGATCCCGGCAATCGAGGCGCTGCGCGTCGGTGTGTCGATTGACCCCGATGCGCATTATGGCCCCGTCGTCACCGCCGCGCACAAGGCCAAGGTCGAAGGCTGGATCCAGACCTGTGTCGACGAGGGCGCGGAGCTGGTGGTCGACGGGCGCGGGTTCACATTGCAGGGCCACGAGGAAGGTTTCTTCATCGGGCCGACGCTGTTCGACCGCGTCACCACCGACATGGAAAGCTACAAGGAAGAGATTTTCGGGCCGGTGCTTCAGATGGTCCGCGCCGCCAATTTCGAAGAGGCGCTCGCGCTGCCGAGCAAGCATCAATATGGCAACGGCGTCGCGATCTTCACCCGCAACGGCCACGCCGCGCGCGAATTCGCGGCGCGCGTTAATGTCGGCATGGTCGGCATCAATGTGCCGATCCCGGTGCCGGTCGCCTATCACAGCTTCGGCGGGTGGAAGCGCAGCGCCTTCGGCGACACCAACCAGCATGGCATGGAGGGGGTGAAGTTCTGGACCAAGGTCAAGACGATCACCTCGCGCTGGCCCGATGGGTCGGTAGACGGGGGTAATGCGTTTGTTATCCCGACGATGGGGTGAACCCTAAGGCCCTCTCCCCTTCAGGAGAGAGGGTTGGGAGAGGGGCAGTCTCCTGAAACGCTAAAATTTGGGCTGGCGGACTCCTCCTCTCCCCGGCCGTGAACCGAGCCACGCGTCTCGGTCCACCCCCTGAAGGGGAGAGGGAGAAGACCATGACCAGCA
>JAYSZB010000105.1:0-2835 GCA_043727035.1 Sphingomonas sp.
GGCAACGCCGCGCTCTATGCGGTCAGCATCAATGGCGGGCCACCGCGCCGCATGCCGACCCCGGTCGGCGGTTCCGATCCCAGCTGGTCGCCGCTCAACAATTGAGCCCGGCCCCGTGAATTCAAGGAGTGACTGACATGAACAAGACCATCCTCATCGGCATGACCGCCCTCGCCGTCACGCTCGGCGCATGCGGCAAGAAAGTCCCGCCGGCCGACCTGTCGGCCCCGCCGACCGACGAAAGCGCGACCCCGCCCGTCACCGCAACCGATGACAGCGTCGACCTGGTCGAATTGCCCGCTATGCAGGCCGACCTTGTCGCCAAGGCCGGGTCCGACACCGTCTATTTCGGGACCGACCAATATGCGCTCGACGAGGGGTCGAAGGCGACGCTCGCCGCGCAGGCGCGGTGGATGCTGGCGAATGTTTCGGTCCGTGGTTCGATCGAAGGCCATGCCGACGAACGCGGGACGCGCGAATATAATCTCGCGCTGGGCGAGCGCCGCGCCAACAGTGCCAAGGATTTTCTGATCGCCAACGGCGTGCCCGCGGGCCGCCTGACCGTCATCAGCTGGGGCAAGGAACGCCCCGCCGCGCAAGGCTCGGACGAAAGCGCCTGGGCGCAGAACCGCAGAGCTGTGACCGTGGTGGTGAAGTGACGCTGCAAGCGTCATCCCGGACTTGATCCGGGATCCAGCAAGAAGGAAAATCTGGACCCCTGCCTTCGCAGGGGACCAGTCTGCTTAAGCCGCGAACCTCTGCCCGCTGCTCTGCCCGATCCAGCTGCGCGCCTGCCGCTGCGCTTCGGCGATTTCGCGCGCGGTCATCTCGCAGGAGATTTCGGCGCGGCACGCCTGGCTGCGGGTGTCGCCCGACAAGGCGGCAAGGTTGAACCATTTATGCGCTTCGATCAGGTCGACCATCGCGCCTCCGCGTCCGGTCGAATAGCTGACCCCTAGATCATAATAGGCTTCGACGTCGCCGCGCTCGGCATCCGCTAAACGGGAGCGGAGCAGGAAGTCCGCATTCTTCTGACTGTTCGCCATGTCACCATCCCCTGTTCATTCCAGACCCAAGGTGTCGGGCTCCAACAACAAACAAATGGTTAACGCCGCGGAGACCCTGTTCGCGAACTGTGTCCATAACGACACGAACCTCCGTCAGCGCGGAGCGGCCGTCGGAATATCTGGGCGAGTTTGAGTGTCGCTGGAACATGCGGGCGGTTCCGCACCTGATGCTCGACCGGCTTTTGCATTCTTTCGTGCGCTAGGAGTTTCGCCCTTCGTCATTGCCCTCATGAGGCGATCGAAGCGTTTGTTCCATTTCTCACTCATTGGGCAGCCTTTAGTGCTAGAGCGGTATCTTTCTCAACGGCCATGCCCACTGACAATATAGTAACGCGGTTTGACACGACATCATCGCGTCGTCGCAGTGTCACCCCATCCCAGAGCGGCAAAGCCTCTGATCGGGTGATGTCGGCCTGACAGGCCGCTAGAATTTTCAACTCACGAAGATCGAGAGTTAGGTGCTTTTCTTCGAGGGCGATTAGGAACTCTCTGGCGCGCGCTGGGGTAACGTGCTGGTTCAGGACAAAAGTAAATTCCGCCCACGGTTGCGCCCTTACCGCCTGCCGAATTGCGGGTATATCCAACGGCGCCATATCACGGAGGTTGCCGCTGCCTGTCTTTATCCGCCCAGAAATTTCGCTGATGATGATTGCCTCCCCCGTCCCATTAAACCCGGTGACCGCCAGCTCGAGTCGGTGCTCGCTTTCTAGTGAACCGGCCGCTGCAATGATGTTGCCTACGTAGAGACCCTGAAGGCCAGCGGTGCCAGTTGCCGCCAAAATGTCACCTTCATCGGCTGCGGCGAGCGATCCTGTGACCGGAGCCTGGGCCCCCAGTTTTTCATCAATAGTTAGATAGCGAAGCCCCCGGCGGATTGTGACTTGGTTCCACGCCCACATCGCTGCTCCAAACGTCGCGAGCGCGCCGACGCCGAGCCAGTAAGGCTCGACTGAGCGTAGATAGCCAATGATGGTCCAGAGTGCCGTCAAGGCGACGGACCCGAGAAGCCGGTGAACGTCAGTGCGCTCAAGCCACGACAAAGCGGTATCGAAATTGGCAGTCGTGCGCCAGAGCCTGCGCCACAAACCCGGTTTCTTCGGTTGCGCCATACCTGCGACCCTGCCCTGTTCCGACCCGTTTGTGGAGTCGGCGGTGATAGCGAGCTTTTGCTTACATGTCCGAAGAGGACACCGTCGCCATAACGACACGGATATTGTCGATCAGGCGGGTGGTTCCCATCACTGCCGCCGCAATCAGGCGCATTTCGCCGGCCGGCTCCTCGACCGGGTCAAGCGTCGCCGCATCGACCAGCGCGAGATAGTCGATCCGGGCGAAGCCCGCGCCGTGCAACATCGCCTGCGCCTCCGCGATTGCCTTCGCGACCGGCGTTCCGTCGATGATCCCCCGCCGCGCCGCCTGCAGCGCGTTTGGCAGCGCCAACGCCTGCTGCCGCTCGTCGGCGGTGAGGTAGGCGTTGCGCGACGACAGCGCGAGGCCATCCGCGTCCCGCACCGTGGCGATGCCCTGGACCATCACGCCCAGCTGGAGGTCGGCTTCCATCCGCCGGATCACCGCCAGCTGCTGAAAATCCTTTTCGCCGAACAGCGCGATGTCGGGCCGCACCGCCGCGAACAGCTTGGCCACCACCGTTGCCACGCCATCGAAATGGCCGGGCCGCGCCGCGCCGTCCCAGCGCCCGCTGACCCCGGCGACGCGGATCGTCGTGGCGAACCCCGCCGGGTAAATCTGCGCCGCGCCGGGCATCCAC
>JAYSZB010000106.1:0-2805 GCA_043727035.1 Sphingomonas sp.
CGCGTCCACCTCCCCCAGGGGGAGGACGCTAAACCGCGTCCAATGCCTGCGCGAAATCGGCGATCAGGTCGTCTGGATGCTCGATGCCGATTGAAATCCGCACCAGATTTGGCGTGATACCCATGGCGATCTTGCGCGCATCAGGCACCGACAGATGCGTCATCGCCGCCGGCGCGCTCGCCAGAGTCTCGGTTCCGCCCAGACTCACCGCCAACTTGGCGATGCGCAGCGCGTCGAGGAAGCGAAACGCCTCGGCCTCGCCGCCCTTGATGAACAGCGAGAAGGTCGATCCCGCGCCGGTGCAATGCCGCTCGAAAATATCCTTCTGCGCGCCATCTGGCAGGAAGCCGAGATACCCCAGCCCCTCGACCTTGGGATGCGAACGCAGGAAATCGCAGACCACCGCCGCATTCTGCCCCGCCCGGTCCATGCGCAACTCCAGAGTCTCGAGGCTGCGCATCAGCATCCAGGCGGTATTGGGATCGCAGATCGTGCCGATGGTGTTGCGCATCGCCCTGACAGGATCCAGCCAGCGCTTCGATCCCAGCACGCCGCCTGCCACCAGATCGCTGTGCCCGCCGACATATTTGGTCAGGCTGTACACCGCCATGTCCGCGCCATGGAGCAGCGGCTTCGACCACAATGGCCCCAGAAACGTGTTGTCGATGGCGATCGGTGGCCGTGCGTCGGCGTCGAACGCCGCATCGACCGCCGCGCGCATCGCCTCGACATCGACCAGCGCATTGGTCGGATTGGCCGGGCTTTCGAGATAAACCATCGCCACGCGCCCGCCGCTTGCGGTCGCCTTCGCCTTGGCCTCGCTCAGGATCACGTCCATCTGCGCGCGTGAGGCTTCCGCCGGGAAGTCGAGATAGGTAATGCCGAAGCGCGCGAATATCCGCGCGATCATCGTCTCGGTCGCCGCATACAGCGGCCCCGAATGGACGATGACATCGCCCGCCCCGACATGCGCGAGGAACAACGTGGCGATAGCCGACATGCCGCTGGAAAACACCAGCGCATCCTCGGCCTCGTCCCACACCGCCAGCCGATCCTCGAGGATTTCCTGATTGGGCCCGTTGAACCGCGAATAGACCAGACCCTCGGCACCGCCCGGACGCTTGCCCGTGATCCCCTCGAAATGCCGCTTGCCCGCCTCGGCGCTCTCGAAGGCGAAGGTGGAGGTGAGGAAGATCGGCGGCTTGAGCGACCCTTCGGACAAGACCGGATCGAATCCGAACCCCATCATCAGCGTCGCCGGGCTGAGCTTGCGGTTGCCGATGGTCTCGACCGAGGGCTTGGGCTTGCGGCGCGGGGTGGCGGGGGGAAGGATGGCGTCGGTCATTCAGTCACTCCGATTGTTTTGCTCGTCATTGCGAGCGCAGCGAAGCAATCCAGTGTTGCGCAGAGCCGCCCTAGATTGCTTCGCTGCGCTCGCAATGACGGAATGAGGTTGCCCCTACGTCAAACCAGTTGCAATTGAAACCGCCTGAGAGCCGGCCCCGGTCAATCCTCGAAGATCAGACTCGTATCGCGCGTCTCGGGCAGCAACCATGTCGCCAGCCCCGCCATCGCAATCACCACCGCAACATAGACATAGAACAATCGCTCCACCCCTGCATCCTTCAGCGCCAGCGCCACCAGTTCGACCGTGCCCGCAAACGCCGCATTGCCGATGGCGTAGGGCAGCGCCACACCCAGGCCGCGGATATGCGCGGGGAACAGTTCGGCCTTCACCAGTGCGTTGTTGGCGCTGTAGCCGCTTTGCAGCGTCAGCGGGATCAGCAGCAGCAAGAAGGCGACGACCGGCGACGTCACCGTCTCCATCGTCAGGAAGAACGGTATCGCTGCCACCGCCCCGCCGATGCCGTACAGCAACAGCATCGGCTTGCGCCCGAATTTATCGGCCAACGCCCCGAACACCGGCTGCATCAGCGTAAACCACAGCAGCGCCCCGCCGATGATGTAGGTCGCGGTTGCCTTGTCGAAACCGACGGTGTTGAACAGATATTTCTGCATATAACTGGTGTAGGTATAGGCCCCCAGCCCGCCGCCGGCGGACAGCATGGCGACGAGGATGCACTCGCGCCGATGATCGCGCCACAGCGCCGCTGCGGTCGATTTGGGGCGGTCAGCGGCCATATTTTCGAAGGTCGGCGTCTCGGCCAGTTTGCGCCGCAATATATAGACCCCCAGCGCCAGAAACGCACCGATGACGAAGGGAATGCGCCACCCCCAGGCGGTCAGTTCGGCCTCGGTCAGAAAGCCTTGCAGGATCACCGCCACCGCGATCGCGAGCAACTGCCCGCCGCACAGTGTCATATACTGGAAGCTCGCCCAGAAACCGCGATTCTTGCGCGGCGCCATCTCGGACAAATAGGTCGCGCTCGCCCCATATTCGCCGCCGAGTGACAGGCCCTGAAGGATACGCGCCAGCAGCAAGATCGCCGGCCCGCCCAAGCCCGCCATAGCATAGGTCGGCGCGGCAGCGAGCAGCAACGAGCCACCGAACATCAGCGCGACCGACAGCGCCAGCCCGGCCTTGCGCCCGCGCGTGTCGGCATAACGCCCCATCACCCACGCACCGATCGGCCGCACGACGAAACCGACCGCAAAGATGGCGGCGGTGCTCAGCAGTTGCGCGGTCGGATCGCCCGCGGGGAAGAACACCGGCGCGAAATAGATGGCGAACGACGCATAAGCGAACCAGTCGAACCACTCGACGAGGTTACCGAGCGATCCGCCCATGATCGAGAAGACCCGCTTGCCCAGCGGGGTTTGCACAGGTGCAGCGCCGGTGGCGGT
>JAYSZB010000107.1:0-60315 GCA_043727035.1 Sphingomonas sp.
AAGACAGGCAGCCTGCTTTCTGTGGCACTATCCCTGAAGCCTTGGCCCGAAAGCCGCGACCCCGCCGGGCGTTACCCGGCACCGTTATTCCGTGGAGCCCGGACTTTCCTCGCCTCGCTTGCGCGAGCCGCGGCCGCCCGGCCCTCTGGCATGGCCAATATGGGTTATTGCGGCCGCGGCAGCAACAGCGCGAGCAATTTGGCGCGACATTCGCCGTCGACGATCCCGTCGACCATGTCGGGGCGGAAGCGCCGCTGGAAGGCGATGACGGATTTTTGCGGATCGGCGACGTCATAGCCGAAGCGTTCGAGCGCGAGGAGGAAGCCGGCGTCGGTCCAGTGCGGGTCGATCAGCCCGCGCTCGGGGCTGGGCAAGGCGAGGCGCCTGCGGGCGAAGGCCTCCCATGGGAACAGCTCTCCGGGATCCTCCTTGCGCGCCGGGGCAATGTCCGAATGGCCGACGATATTGCCGCGCGTGATCTGGTGCCGATCCTTGATGCCATGGACCAGGCGGATGACGGCATCGACCTGTTCGTCGGGGAACGGGCGATAGCCCCATTCATGCCCCGGATTGACGATCTCAATGCCGACGCTCGCCGAATTGATGTCGACCACCCCGCGCCAATAGCTGCGCCCGGCGTGCCAGGCACGCTTGTCCTCGGGCACCATATGGGTGATCATGCCGTCCTCGCTGACGACATAATGGGCGGAAACGCGCGCTTCGGGGTTGGCCAGCCAGTCGATCGCCGACGGGCCGTCCTGCATCCCGGTATAATGCAGCACGATCATCGACACCGGCAGCGCCCGATCATCGATATTGGGGGACCAGCGCTCGATCATCCGCGTCATCGGCTGTTCCGGTTATTGTTGCGACCGGGGACTGCGATGCCATTGTAGGAGGATGGGTGCAAGCGCCGGAAAAGAACCTCCCCGGCACGGGGAGGTGGCCCCGCAGGGGTCGGAGGGGTCGCGAACGTAGCGAGCACCTGAAATATCGGCACGGGCAGGAGCTCGCTGCGCTCGCCACCCCTCCGTCTCACTCCGCTCGACACCTCCCCGTTCCGGGGAGGAATTTCCATCACCGCCGCGCCAGCGCTCCCATCGGTCGCTGCACGCTTGCCGCCGTTCGATAGAATCCCCGCGCCTCGGGATCAGGCACCAGCCCGCTCTCCTGACCGATCATCGTCTCGAATGCGCCGAGCATGAACAGGCCATCATGCGCCAACGCATCGGCCAACCGCCCCAGCGCCCGCTTGCGCAGATCGGGGGTCAGATAGAATAGCATGTTGCGGCACAATATCAGGTCGAACGGCCCCGGCGGCAGCGCGTCGCTTAGCACATTATGTTCGGCAAAGCGCACCCGGTCGCGGATGGTGCCGCGCAGCAGCCAGTCGGTCCCGTCGGCCTCGAACCAGTTGAGCATCGACCGCGCCGGCAGCCCGCGCTGGATCTCGAAATGCGAATACCGCCCGCCGCGCGCACGGGTGATAACCGACGGGCTGATGTCGGTCGCCAGCAGGCGGATGTCCCATCCCGCCCAACGCTCCGGTGCCTCGGCAAACATCATCGCCAGCGAATAGGGTTCCTGCCCCGTGCTGCACCCGACCGACCAGATCGACAGATGCTTGCGGTCGCCGCGCCGCTGCCGCAAATTCTCCAATGCGATCCGGTCGAGATCCTCGAACAATTTGATGTCGCGGAAGAAATAGGTTTCATGATTGATCAGCGCGTCGACCACCTGGTCGACCAGCCGCCGGTCGGCCTCGCTGGCCAGCGCGACGACCAGCGCTTCCAGCGATGGATAGCCCTTTTCGCGCAGGATCGGTTGCAGCACGGTTTCGATCCGCCACATCCGGTCGGGCGTCAGCGCATGGCCCGCCCGCGCTTCGAGCAGCGCCGCCAGGATGCGCTCGGGCGCGCCGGGTTGGGTTTCCATCATCTGATTGTTCCGGCGGTTCGGGCGATCAGCTTGCCGAGCCGCTCGGGTTCGAGCACCGCCTCTGCCAGCCCTTCGCGCGCGACGGCCCCCGGCATTCCCCATACGACGCTGCTGCCGACATCCTGCGCCAGCACCATGCCCCCGGCCTTGCGCAGCAACCGCACACCCTCCAGCCCGTCGCGGCCCATGCCCGACAGCATCACGGCGCAGGCCTCTGCACCATAGACCTCGGCAAGCGACGCCATCATCGGGTCGACCGCCGGGCACGCGCCGACTGGGCTGGGCGAGCGATCGAGCATGATATGCGCTTTGCCCGAAAACAATGTGACGCGCATATGCGCCTCTCCGGGCGCGATATAGACGGTGCGTTCGGTCACTTTCATCCCGTCCTCGGCGACGATGACCCGGCGACCGGTGGCGCGGCCGAGCTGTTCGGCGAAAAAGGTCATAAACCCGCCCGGCAGATGCTGGGTGATGAAGATCGGGCAGGCGAAATCGCGCGGCAGCGCCAGCAGCAGCGCGTTGATCGCGACGATTCCGCCGGTCGATGCGCCGATGCCGATCGCCGCGATGCTGCGAACGCGCAGTTCTGGCTCGCGCCCCTCGGCGGCGGCGCTTGGCGCCACCCGCATTAGCAGCGGGCGGCTTTCCATTTCGGACAATGCCCGGATGCGCGCGACCAACGTGTCGCCGAACGTGCCGGCAAATGTCCCGCGTCCCGGCTTGAGCAAAGTATCCGCAGCGCCCAGCGCCAGCGCCTCGACCGCAGCCGGTCCGCCCTCGTCGCAATTGGCCGACAGGATGATGACCCGGGCATTGCCGGCTTTGGCGAGCAGTTGCGGCAGCGCCACCAGCCCGCTCATCCCCGGCATCTCGATGTCGAGGATGATGACATCGACGCCGCCATGGTCGAGAAACGCCAGCGCATCAACGGCGTTAGGCACCGACGCGACGATGTCGAAACCGCCCGCATGCTCGATTATGCGTTCGGTGATCGACCGCACGACGATCGAATCATCGACCAGCATCACCCGCGTGCGCTGGCCCGTCTCGGCCTCGGCCCTGTCTCGTGTCCGGGTGGCAGCCATCGCCCCGCGCTCAGGCGAGGCCGATGAGCTGCAGTTTGCGTTCGAGCGTTTCGCGGTCGAACGGCTTCATCACATATTCGTCGGCACCATTTTCGATGGCGGCACGGATATGTGCCGTGCCATTCTCGGTGGTGCAGAACACCACCTTTGGCCGGTGCGCGGCTTCGGATTCGTTGAGCGCCGACAGAAACTCCATCCCGCTCATCACCGGCATGTTCCAGTCGAGCAGGACAACATCGAAATCGCGTTCGCGGCAGGCGTCCAATGCGACGCTGCCGTCCTCTGCCTCCTCCACCGACAGGCCCAGCCCCTCGATGATGTGGCGCGCGACCTTGCGGATAACCTTGCTATCGTCGACGATCAGGCAGCTGGCCATGAGCCAATATTCCTTGTTGGACCCGAGTTATGAAAGCGTCCTAGCTGACAAGTGGTAGCCGAGTGGTTAAGCAGCTTGCGCTTGCGCAATGGATGCTGCCGCTACCAGCGCCACCGGATCGACCACCAGCAGCACCCGTCCGCGATAATCGCACAGGTGCGGGTCGAGACGCGCCCAGCCGGCCGACAATCCCGTCGGCACCGGCAGCAACGCGCCCAATTCGACGACATCCTCGACCGCATCGAGCATCAGCCCATAGCCATGCCCGTCGATCGACACGATCGCCATGAACCCCGCATCGGCGGATGCCTCGCCCACCACCACGGCGCTGTCGATCAGCGTCAATATGCGGCTGCGAATCGCCACCAGTCCGCGCACGCTGGGCGGCGCGCCTGGAGCCGGCACGACATGATCGATCCGCACCACTGCCTCGACTGCATCGGCGGGCAGCGCCACCGCGCTCGTGCCGATCTTCCCGACCAGATAGATCGCGCTCATGCCGCGTTCCCTTCGCGTACCGAAAGTGCAGCGAGGATCGCCGCCCGGTCATAGGCATCGACCGGTTGTCCGCCGACCGTCACTGCTCCGCCCGCGCCGACCACCAGTACCAGCGCGTCGCCCGTCGCCTGATCGCGCGCCGCAACAATCTGTGGCCGATAGCCCGCCGCGACCAGCGACGGCATCAGGAAGGATCGCGTCCACCCCGCATCGCCGTCATCGACCAGCCAGATCGGCTTGCCCTCACCCGCACCCGCCCCGGTGGCGGAGACGCTCGCCAACAGGCGATAGCCGTCGATCATCTCGACCACTTCGCCGCCGAACTGCGCCAGCCCGAGCATGGCGGTGTCGCCGCCACCGGCCGGCATATCCATCGTCAATCCAGTCATATGGCCGATCTCTCCGGCGGGGATCGCCACGCTGCGCTGCCCGTCGCCGATGCGGATCAGCCGCACCACGCCGTCGAGTGGCACATTGCCATGGACATGAACTACCGGCACCAACGCATCGCCGACGCGCGCGATCAACCGTCCGCCTGAACACGAGAAATCACGGGCGGGGACATCGACCAGCCGGTCGACGATCGCCATCGGCACCGCCGCCATCTGGGTCGATCCGAACGGCCGGAACAACAGCCACATATCGGCAATCGCGATGCGTGCCACTGCACCGGCTTCCCCGGCATCCGCATCGTCGATATCGGGCAAAATCTGTCGTTGGGCGATGCCATCGACGTCGATCAGCAGCATCGGCTGGCCATTGTCGGGCAGGCTCAAGCCGCTGTAGAGGCCGAGTGCCAGCAGCAGCGGCGGCAGCGGCTTGATCACCAGTTCCTCATGGTCGCGGACGTCGGGTACGTCCAGCGCGATGGTGCGATTGCCCGCGATACGGCACAGGATGATTGCCCGCTCGTCGTCGTCGACCCGGCCGTCGCGCGCCATTCCAAGCACATCCTCGAGGCAAAGCAGCGGCAACAGACGCCCGCGCACCCGTACCAGCCCGGCGCCGCCGGCCGACTGGCGCTGGACGGTATCGCTCGACGCCAGCAACACTTCCTCGACCGCGCTGCGCGGGAGTGCAAAACTCTGTCCGCCCGCATCGATCGCCAGCGCAGAAATGATCGTCAGCGTCATCGGCACGTCGAATTCGATGCGCAAGCCTTGGCCCGGCCGGTTGTGGACATGGATAGTGCCGCCCAGCCGTTCGACATTGGCCTTGACCACATCCATGCCGACTCCGCGTCCGGAAATGCCGGTGACCGCCGCAGCGGTCGACAGGCCTGGCGAAAAGATCAGCTCGGCCTTTTTCGCCGCCGTCAGCAGCGCCGCCTGCTCTGCGGAAATCAATCCGTTGGCGATGGCCCGCGCTGTCACCCCGTCGAGCGAGATGCCCGCACCATCGTCCTCGAAGGCGATAACGATGCGGTTGTTCGATTGCCGCGCCGAAACCTTCAGCGTCCCCTGCGCCGACTTGCCCGCCGCGATCCGGACCTCGGCGCCTTCGATCCCATGGTCGATGGCGTTGCGCAGCACATGCACCATCGGATCGCGCAGTGCCTCGCCGACCTCCCGGTCGATTTCGACCTCGCCGCCGCCGACCTCGAGCCGCACATCCTTGCCCAGCTCGCTCGCCAGCTGCCGCACCTGCCGGGGCAGCGGCGCGAAGACATTGCGCAATGGCACCATCCGCATCTGGCCGACCGACGCCCGCACCGATCCCAACAAGGACGACAATCGCTCGAACGACGGCATCGCCGCCGGATCGAGCCCCTGCGCCCGCAATTGCGCTGCAACCTCGTTGCGCGCCAGCACCAGATCGGAGACGCCGTTCATCAGCTCGTCGAGCAGCCCCACCGGCAGCCGCACCGATCGCCACGCTTGCGGCACATCGGCATGGGTCTCGCCATAATCAGGGGCAACCGCCAGCGGCTCAGCACAGGCATCGACCCGCATCTCGCGGCCGGCACCGCGCACATCGGCCATCAGCGCAGCGATCAGCGCGCTGTCATCGCCCGCCGGTTCGCCAGCGCCATTGGCGATCGCCTGGGTGAGAAAGCGGATGCGCTCGAACGCCGACAACACCGTCGCCACCAACCGTTGGTCGGGCTCTCGCCGCCGTGAGCGCAACGCATCGAGCAGCTCCTCGGCGACATGGCTGACGGCGGTAATGCGTGGCAGATCGAAAAAGCCGCTGCTGCCCTTGACCGTATGGATGGTGCGAAAAATCCGGTCGATACCCGACCGCTCAGCCGGATCGGCCTCCCACGCGACCAGATCCCCGGCCACCGCCTCCATCATTTCGAGCGTTTCGCCCACGAATTCGCGCAACAGATCGTCCATGGCCCGCCTGTGTGTTTTGATCAGGCGGCGGTGTTGCACCGGATGTAGTTAATTTGCGGTAAGGGGGGGCCAAAGCATGAGCGCACAGATTTCAGCACCTCTCCCCTTGCGGGAGAGGATAGACTTGGCTTGGCGGCTCTGCCGCCTAGCAAGTCTTGGAGAGGGGCTGCGGCACAGAGCTGGGCGCTGTGCCGCCCCCCCTCTCCAAGGTTCGGTAGGCAGCACGCTGCCAACCTCCCCTATCCTCTCCCACAAGGGGAGAGGTGCTAGCGCTCCAAGGACGTTTACCCCGGCAAAATCGCCCCCACCACCAACTCTTTCGCACTCGGCCGTGAAGCCATCACCTCACCGCCACGCTCGCCCGCGATCCGCCGCGCCAGCGCGATCCCCACCGTCTTGGGCGAAGCCTCGCCGCCGCCAGCAAACATCGCCTCGGTGCTTGCATCCATCAACACCCGGTCGCCCGATCCGCGCACGGCGATCTCCAGCGCGCCGTCGCGCGCCTCCGCCGCCATGTCGATCCGCCCGCCGCGCACCAGCGCCTCGACCACCGTCTGCGCCAGCAGCAACAGCACGCGCGCCGCCGGCTTGGGCAGGCTAGTCGCCTCGCCGATCCAGTTTACCTCGGTGGCGCGCCCCTCATTGATGAGCCCGGTCACCGCCTCGACGATGTCGCTGACGGCGATGCTGTCGCCATATCCACCCGCCGAACCGAACGACAAACGAAAGAATTTCAACTTGTTGATCGCACTTCTTGACGAAGATTCGAGCAAACCGACAAAAGTCGCCCGCATCTCCGGATCGCCTTCGTCGGCGAGCAATTCCAGCCCGTTGCCGAACGACCCAACCGGGCTGAGCAGATCATGGCACAGCCGCGAGCACATCAGGCTGGCAAAATCGATGGTGTCGTCGGCCACGCGGTCTCTCCTCTACGCTGGCACCGCCGTTAGAGTCGCCGAGTCCGCGAGGCAAGACCCACCGCATGCTCCCCGTCAGGGGAGGTGGCAGCCCGCAGGGCTGACGGAGGGGTCGGTGCGGCCTTGGGCACTATCGCCGAAGGCCGCCCCGGCCCCTCCGACCCCTTCGGGGCCGCCTCCCCCAAGGGGGAGGAGGCATGGCCGCCGTCTTGCCAACCGATGCGACCGCTTTCCTACACAACTCCGTTCGTGCTATGTTCGCACAATGCCAACCCTCCCGAAATTGCCGCTCACGCCGCACATCCGGCGCCGATTAATCGCCCCAATCGATCAATCGCCCAAGAGTGATTTCTCTCCCTTGGGGGTCATCACTCTTATCACTCTTGCCGCATCACTGATCGGTCCAGCCACTCAATCGCCACCGATTCGAATCGCCCATGCACCGCCCCATCGGCCACGCTGCGCCACGCCGCGAAGCCGCTCAGGCTCACAATCAACCACAGCCGCCCACCCGCATCCGCCGCCGCCGCATCCGCATCCGCCGCAGACGGCATCGCCTCCCCGACAGGATGCGAATGATAATGCCCCAGCACTGCCAGTCCGCCCGCCCGCTCGGCGCGATAGGCCGCGACCAGCACCGCCGGGTCGAGCTCGAAATGCTGCCCGGGGTCGGCATGCACGTTCGCCGCAGAAACAAATTGAAGGACCGCATCACTCTTGCCGTCACGCTTGCCGAGCAACAACCCGCACCGTTCGCGCGTTGTGTCGCTACGCGCATCCGCCAGCACCGCATCGAGCAGCGATCTTGATATGACGACCGAACTTCCCATTTCTCCGACAATGGATCGGGGGGCCGACACTTTGCAAGCGGTGCTCGGCATCGAACAGGTCGGCCAGCGGCTCGACCGGGCGATTGCCGATGTCATGCCCACGCTGTCGCGCGAACGCATCAAGGCGCTGATCGCCGAGGGTGCGATTGCTCGCGATGACGGTCGCCCGATCTTCTCCGGTTCGACCAAGGTCGATGCCCCGCAGACGCTGACCATCGCCCTGCCCCCACCCGAGCCAGCCGAGGCGATTGCGCAGGACATGCCGCTGGTCGTCGTTTACGAGGACGCGCATCTGATCGTCATCGACAAGCCGGCCGGGTTGGTGGTCCACCCCGCCAATGGCAACCCCGACGGCACTTTGGTCAATGCGCTGCTCCACCATTGCGCCGGGCAACTCTCCGGCATCGGCGGAGTCGCGCGCCCCGGAATCGTCCACCGCATCGACAAGGACACCTCCGGACTGCTCGTTGTCGCCAAAAGCGACGTCGCGCATGAAGGTCTGGCGAGGCAATTTGCCGATCACAGCATCGACCGCGTCTATCACGCCATCACCAGCGGCGCGCCGATGCCACCCGCCGGAACCGTCGACGCACCACTCGCCCGGTCGAGCCATGACCGCAAGAAAATTGCCGTCGTCGGCGATGGTCGCGGCAAGCGCGCAGTGACGCATTTCCGCACGCTTGAGCGGCTCCGCGATGCCGCATTTGTCGAGTGCCGACTGGAGACCGGACGCACCCATCAGGTGCGGGTACATATGGCGCACATCGGCCATCCGTTGCTCGGCGATCCGGTTTATGGCCGGACGCGTTCAACCCACGCTTCGACCCTCAAAAGCATCGGTTTCGCGCGGCAGGCATTGCACGCGACGCGGCTGGGGTTTATTCATCCGGTCGAGGGAAAAAGCGTCACTTTCGACAGCCCGCTGCCGAATGACATGCAGGAACTGTTCACCCGACTACGCGTATAGGTTTCATTAGGAAACTTGATATACCCGCATTCTCCCAGGGAAAGACGATAATGGCACAAGGCAGCAACGTCCCGGCAACCATGCCCGCACTCGGTGGAGAAGCGGGCCTGAACCGCTATCTGTCGGAAATCCGCAAATTCCCGCTGCTCAAGCCCGAGCAGGAGTATATGCTGGCCAAACGCTATCAGGAGCATGAAGATTCCGATGCCGCCGCGCAGCTGGTGACGTCGCACCTGCGCCTCGTGGCCAAGATCGCCATGGGCTATCGCGGTTACGGCCTGCCGGTCAGCGAACTGATTTCCGAAGGCAATATCGGCCTGATGCAGGGCGTCAAGAAGTTCGACCCCGAACGCGGCTTCCGCCTTGCCACCTATGCGATGTGGTGGATTCGCGCGTCGATTCAGGAATATATCCTGCGCAGCTGGAGCCTGGTCAAACTCGGCACCACCGCCGCGCAGAAGAAACTGTTCTTCAACCTCCGCCGGATGAAGAACAACCTTTCCGCCTTCGAGGACGGCGATCTCAAGCCCGAAACGCTGACCAAGATCGCCACCGATCTCGGCGTTACCGAGGATGAGGTGACGAGCATGAACCGCCGCATGGCGATGGGCGGCGACACCTCGCTCAACGTGCCGATGCGCGAGGATGGCGACGGCCAGTGGCAGGATATCCTTCAGGACGAAGGCAGCTTGCAGGACGAGCGCGTCGCCGACGCGCAGGAACGCGACCAGCGCCATGCCCTGCTGACCGAGGCGATGGAACGGCTCAACGAGCGCGAACGCGATATCCTGACCCAGCGCCGCCTGATCGACGAGCCGCAGACGCTCGAGGAACTGAGCCAGGTCTATCACGTCAGCCGCGAACGCGTCCGCCAGATCGAAGTCCGCGCCTTCGAAAAACTGCAAAAAGCGATGCTGGCGATAGCCGGCGAGCGGCGCTTGCTGCCGGCGGGGTAGGCCCACCCCTAACCCCTCCCGCAAGCGGGAGGGGAGAAGGAGACCGGATCTCCCCTCCCGTTTGCGGGAGGGGAGCGAGACTTAGCGAGCCGAAGGCGAGCTTAGTCGCAGCGGGGTGGGCTGCGGCGTCGCTATCCCCTTCCCAACCCGCGCATCCCGCGCCATCATCGCCGCATGACCCGCATCCTGCTCTGGCTGCTCAAAGCCACACTCTGGTTCATCGCCATCTCCATCGCCTGGGTGCTACTCTACGCCATCGTCCCCCCGCCGATCACCCCGACGATGCTCTTCGATGGCACCGGCGCGACCCGCGACTGGATGAGCCTCGACGAGATGGACCGCAATATCGTCCGCGCCGCCATCGCCGGAGAGGACGGCAATTTCTGCACCCATAGTGGCTTCGACATGGCAGCGATCCAGCAGGCGATAGAGGCCAACCAGTCGGGCAGGCGCTTGCGCGGCGGATCGACGATCAGCCAGCAGACCGCCAAGAACGCCTTTCTCTGGCAGGGCAGCGGCACCATCAGCCGCACGCTGCGCAAGGTCCCCGAAGCCTGGTTCACCTTCCTCATCGAAACGCTGTGGAGCAAGCGCCGCATCATGGAGGTCTATCTCAACATCGCCGAAACCGGCATCGGCACCTATGGCGTGAACGCCGGGTCGATGCGCTATTTCAACCATGACGCCACCCGCCTGACCCGCAGCGAAGCCGCCCGGATCATCGCCGTCTTCCCCCTGCCCAAGAAGCGCGGTGCGGTCTCTCCACGCGGCTGGACCCGCCGCTACGGTACTATGATCGCGCGCCGCATCGGCTCGGTGCAGCGACAGCGGCTGGATGGGTGCATCTACCCCTGAGCATCCTCGCCTTCAGCGGAAGTGGCCCCGAAGGGGTCGGAGGGGCCAGTGCGGCATGGCTCGCCTGAGCGCGACAACGCAATAACCCCTCCCTCGCTTCGCGCCACCTCCGCCAAGGGGGAGGATGCCATTTCGCCCCAATCCACACTATCCAACTCGGGTCCGCCTTTTTGGCAAACAGAGACAGGAAAAAGGCGCGGAAGCCGAAGCCTCCGCGCCTTTTCTGTGTTGCCCCCGGGCCCCGCTATCAGAAGCTGAAGCGGACGCCGACGCGAATGCCATAGAGCGACTGGCGGGTCGACAATGTCGTCGCCGGATCGAGCACGTTCGAATAGCGATATTGGGTGCAATTTGCCCCGGTCGTCGCCGCACACGCCACTCGCACCAAGGCGGCAGTATATGGGAAAGCGACCTGACGCAGCGAACCATAATCGCTGTCGATGATGTTCAATACATTCTCGATATCGGCAAACAACGTGATCCGACCACTGTCGAGGAACGGAACCGGCAGCTGCTGGCTCAGATGAAGATCGATCTTCACGAAGTCCGGCGAGGTCTGCGAGTTCTTCGGTACGACCCGACCACGAAACTGCTCTAGACCCAGCTCACCGACGAGACGGTTGAACGTCGCTTCGGTCGCGGCATTGTCGAACACAACGCGCGGATCGTTGAGCGTCGGAACATAGAGCAGCACGCGGCCACCGTTGCCAACGGTGCCATAGGTCGCCAGACGACCGGTCGTGTTGTCGAGCCCGGTAATCGAATAGGGCCGACCCGAGCGATATTCACCGAACAGCGAGAAGCGCGTCTCGTTGTCACCGAAGAATTCGCGACGGAAATCGACGCCGAACTTCCACTGATCGCGAATTTCGTAGATCGACCGGCCATATGCGGCTTCGTTCGGATTGAGGAAGGCGTTGTTCGAATAGAGCGACCCTGCAGTAGCCGACGTTAGCGCATTGACGTCACGGACGTCCGCACGCGTGTAGCTGCCCTCAAGCGACAGGCCGAAGTCGAATTCCTTTGCGACGCGGATCGAACCAAAGATGCCGCGACCCTGATCGCTGTTGGTCATCAGCAGATCCTGGTTGGTCGAGGCAACCCCATTGACCGGACCATAGCGCAGGCGGCCGTCCGGCAAGGTGCCGATTGGCACCGAGCGCAGATCCACCCACGTATAGCCACGCAGGCTTTCGTCATACAGAACCTGCGCACCGAACAGCCAGCCATCGCCGAGGAAGCCGAGATCGGCATCATAATCGACCTGCAACGACGCCTTCAGCTTGCGGGCGACTTCCAGATCGGGGTCGATCGCGTTGACCGGAGCGAGCGCCACCGAGGCGGTGTTGGTGGCGAGGAAGTTGGTGACCGACGACGGGAAGCTGGTCCCCGATACGCCGTTTAGCCCATCGCAGGTGTTCGACGCTGCACAATTGGCGCGGGTGATATCAACCGCATTGGTCAGCAACCCGGTGTTCGAGAAGCTGTTCGACACGAACACATCCGGCGTGCCGCCAGCGAAGATGCCGACGCCACCACGAACGATCAAACGTTCTGTCGCTTGGTAGTTGAAGCCGAAGCGCGGCTGGAACACGCCCTTGCCCGTGAAGGTTTCGCGGTTGGAGAAACCGTAACGCGCCCGGAAATTAGGGTTGAGCGTCGGATAGACATCGTTGTTGTACAGATCGTAGCGGAAGCCGATGGTGACCTGCAGATCGTCGGTGACCTGCCAGTCGTCCTGGATACCGAAAGTATAGGCCTGGGTACCGAAGCTGGCTGCTGCATCGTCAGGATTGAGGCTCGGCACCGCACCACCAAGACGCAGACGGTTGGCGTTGCGTGCTTGGAAATCGGCGATCGAGTCGAAATAGACGTCACCAAGCGAGCGCTGAAGGAACAGGTTGAACACGCTGATATCGGTGTAGCCAAAGGTCGCTTTGAACGAATGATCGCCCGCTTCAAGCCGCGCCGTGAAATCCGCCGACAGATTTTCGGTGTTGAGATCGTTCGATTGGCGCGACACGTCCGGCCCGAAGAACAGCCGCGAGCCGCCGCAACTGGTGGCAGTGTTGCTGCCAGAAGCGATCGACGTCGGGTCGAGGCAAACCTCGAACTGGGCGAACTCGCGGCCGCCAAACGGCGTCTGGTCACGGTTGTAATCGCGATAGGACACGCGCAACTCAGTCGAAAAATCGTCCGACCAGGTCGAATTCAGCTGGAACACCCCGGAATTGACTTCTTCGGCCAGTTCGTAGCCGTTGGAGAACAGGCCGAGCGAGAATGGCGGCGTCGTAAAGGTATTCTGCTGGAACTGCTGCGTGCCGACGTTGCGAATATAGGTCAGCGACGCGCGCTGGGTGTCGCTGATGTTCCAGTCGAGCTTGCCGACATATTTTTCGTCGGTCTCGTTGGCGTTGCGAATCTGGCCGAGCGTATCATAATTATAGACGCTCTGCGCGATGGCTCCGATCTGGTCGATCTGCGCAGTGGTGATGCCTGGAACCTGGTTGGCAAAACCGTCGCCGACACCATCGTCGAACGGATCGGATTCCTCAGTGCGTTCATAGGTGAAGGAAAAGAACAGGCTGTCGCGGATGATCGGTCCCGACAGATGCGCACCATATTGGCGTGAGTCGAATTCGAGCTGCACTTCGCCATTGGGGTTGGTCGCGGTAACGCGGCGGTCGGCGCGGATCGTCTGATTACCGGTCAAGCTATCGTCGGTGTAGGAATAGAAGCCCGAGCCGCGGAAACGATTGCCGCCTGACCGCAGCACGACGTTGATCGCGCCGCCCTGGAAGTCGCCTTCGGAGATATCATATGGCGCAGTCTTGATCGAGAACTGCTCGATGGCATCGAACGGAACCGGGCCACGCGAGGTCGGCAGGCCACCGTTGTTAAGGCCGAAGTCGTCGCTGAACTGGACACCGTCGACCGAGAAGCGGTTGAGGCGACCGTTGTTGCCGGCGATTTCAACGGCGCGGCTGTTCGACAGATCGATCGTCGCCAAAGGATCGCGACGCGCGAGATCGCGGATGTCGCGGTTGATCGAGGCGACGCCTTCAATTTCGCGGCGACCGAGCGCGGTGATCGGACCGTTGGATGTCTCGACGGCGCCGCCGAGCGACGACGCGGTGACGACGATGTCACCGCTGACCTGCAGGACGATCGGCAGACGGAATGGCTGGCCGGCCTGCAGATTGAGATCGGTCACGGTGGATGTTTCAAAACCATCGGCGTCGACGGTTACGGTGAACGGGCCACCAACGCGCAGACCATTGGCAGAGAAGTTGCCGTTGGCATCGGTCGTTGCTGTCTGGCTTGTGCCCGACGGTTCATGGACGACAACCACTTGCGCGCCGACAACCGGAGCGCCATCGGCCTCGACCGTGCCGCGCACCGCCGCGGTCGTTTCCTGCGCAACAGCAGGCGTCGCGATCGCGGTGGCGAGCGACAGGCCGGCTACGCTGGCCGCGAGATAGTAGCGCATGTTCATGCTGAATTCCCCTGACTCTAAAACTGGTCACATCTGGACAAATGGCGAAAGCCGAGTCGCCCCGCTGAACAGCTAGACGGCCTTACTCCCGTGATTGCCCGGCTCCGCATTGTCTGGCTTGCACCCTCTCGTGGTGCGGATGTCCGGTCTGTCTGCGCCATTGGCTACTATATGTGTCCGATTCTTGACAGTCGCCGCAGTGCACAATCGATTTGTCCTAAGCGGACTTCCGGATCATCGGCTGCAGTTACCAATGCAACGAAAAGGGCCGGAAACCTTGCGATTTCCGGCCCGATGCCGAAGTGCAAAAATGTCACATGGTCAAGGAAAGTTCAACGGCTCAGGCCGCGTCGCCCGCCTCTATCCGTTGCGCCTCCGAAAATACCCGAATCGGGTCCTTGGTCCCGCCGACCACATCTTTGTCGATGACGATCTCGCTGACCCCGTCGAGCTGGGGAAGATCGAACATCGTATCGAGCAGAATCGCCTCGACTATCGATCGCAGTCCACGCGCGCCGGTCTTGCGGGCAATCGCCTTTTTGGCAATCGCGCTCAGTGCATCATCGGTGAACGACAGGCCGACATCTTCCAGCTCGAACAGCTTTCGATACTGCTTGGCGAGCGCGTTTTTCGGCTCGGACAATATCTCGACCAGCGCCGGTTCGTCGAGATCCTCGAGTGTGGCGATCACCGGCAGACGACCGACAAACTCGGGGATCAGCCCGAATTTCAGCAGATCTTCCGGCTCGACCGACTTCAGCGTCTCGCCCGTCTTGCGCTCGTTCGGTCCAGCGACATGCGCGCCGAAACCGATCGACTTGCCCTGTAAACGATCGCCGATGATTTTTTCAAGACCGGCGAATGCACCGCCGCAAATGAACAGGATGTTGGTCGTATCGACCTGCAGAAACTCCTGCTGCGGATGCTTGCGGCCCCCCTGCGGCGGCACGCTGGCGATGGTGCCTTCCATCATTTTCAGGAGCGCCTGCTGCACGCCCTCGCCCGAAACATCGCGGGTAATCGACGGATTCTCGGCCTTGCGGCTGATCTTGTCGATCTCGTCGATATAGACGATGCCGCGCTGCGCCTTCTCGACGTTGTAGTCTGCGGCCTGCAACAGCTTGAGGATGATGTTCTCGACATCCTCGCCGACATAACCCGCCTCGGTCAGCGTCGTCGCATCGGCCATTGTAAAGGGCACGTCGAAGGTGCGCGCCAGCGTCTGCGCCAGCAAAGTCTTGCCGCACCCGGTCGGCCCGACCAGCAGGATGTTCGATTTGGCCAGTTCGACATCGTCGCCCTTGCCCGAGTGATTCAGCCGCTTGTAATGATTGTGCACCGCCACCGACAGCACCCGCTTGGCGCGGAACTGGCCGATGACATAATCGTCGAGCACGTCGCAAATCTCACGCGGGGACGGTACGCCGCCGCCCTTCTTGGCCACCGATGCACCCTTGGCTTCTTCCCGGATGATATCGTTGCACAGCTCGACGCACTCATCGCAGATGAACACGGTCGGCCCGGCGATCAGCTTGCGCACTTCATGCTGCGATTTGCCGCAGAAGCTGCAATAGAGGGTGCTCTTGGAATCGGAGCCGCTCAATTTCGTCATAAATCTTTCGTCCAGAGGCGGGTCATCGCCCGTCCGCCGCGCATCCTACGGACAGCAAGCGAGATTACAATAAGACAATATGGTGAACGGCGGCGGAACGGGACGGCGCTTGACCATCCCACCGGCGCCGATCACCCGATGCCAAGTCAGGTCGCAAGTGCGTCACTCGCAGCGGGGCGCTTTTCAAAGACCTGGTCGACCAGCCCGAAATCCTTGGCCTCATCGGCCTCGAGGAAGGTGTCGCGATCCATCGCCTTCTCGATCTCTGGCAAAGTCTTGCCCGTGTACTTCGCATAGAGATCGTTCAGTCGGCGGCGGATGCGCAGAATTTCCTTGGCCTGGATCTCGATGTCCGCCGCCATACCGCGTGCGCCGCCCGATGGCTGGTGGACCATGATCCGCGCATTGGACAGTGCCACGCGCATCCCGGGCTCACCGGCGGCGAGCAGAAAGCTGCCCATCGACGCCGCCTGGCCGATGCACACCGTGCCGACGCGCGGACGGATATATTGCATGGTATCGTGGATCGCCATGCCCGCCGTCACCACACCGCCCGGCGAGTTGATGTACATATAAATATCCTTGGTCGGATTCTCCGATTCAAGGAACAGAAGCTGGGCGGTGATCAGCGAGGCCATATTGTCCTCGACTTCGCCAGTGACGAAAACGATCCGTTCGCGCAGCAACCGCGAGAAAATGTCGAAACTGCGCTCGCCCCGGCTCGACTGCTCGATGACGATCGGCACAAGCGCGTCGGTGATGGTGCGGTAGGGGTCGTGACCCAGTTGGTCGAGCATGGAAAGTCCGGTCCTTATCAGATGAGAAGTCCTACATCGGGCGGCGGCGCAAAGGGTTCAAGGGGGAATTCACGGCCCGGAAACACTGCGCCCCGGGACTGGCCCGGGGCGATGCAGGTCCATCAATCGGCCTTGGCAGGCTTTTTCGCCGGAGCCTTTTTCTGCTTTGTGGCAGGCTCGGCATCATCGGTGACGGACTCTTCTGCGGGCTTGGCCTTTTTGGCCGGAGCCTTTTTGGCCACCGGCTTTTCCTCGACCGCGCCGACCTCGGTGGCAGGATCCTCGACCTCGGCTTTCACCTTCTTGTCAGCGGGCTTTTTCACCTTAGCCGCAGGCTTCTCCTCTCCATGATCATGCCCGCAACCTGGCCCATGCACATGCGGCGCAACATCGCCATCCTCGGCTTCGATCGCTGCTTCCAGCTCATCGCGCGCAACTTCACGGTCGGTGACGGCCGCCTTGTCGAACAGGAAATCGACGACCTTGTCCTCGAACAGCGGCGCACGCAGCTGAGCTGCGGCGAGGGCATCGCTCTGGATATAGTTCATGAAGCGCTGGCGATCTTCGGGGCGATATTGCTGCGCGGCCTGCGCGGTCAGCCGGTTCATCTCGGTCTGATTGACCGTTACGCCATTGGCCTGGCCGATCTCCGACAGCAGCAGGCCCAGACGCACGCGGCGCTCGGCGATACCGTGATAATCGTCCTTGTCGCGTTCCAGCTCGGCCTTGGCGGCTTCGGGGTCTTCCTCATGCCCGGCTTCATGCTCGAGCTGTTTCCAGATCTGGTCGAACTCGGCCTCGACCATCGTCGGCGGAACCGGGAAGTCGTGCGCGGCGGCAAGCTGGTCGAGCAGCTTGCGCTTCATGTGGGTGCGCGTCAGGCCATTATGCTCCTGCTCGACCTGCGTCTTGAGGATTTCGCGCAGCTGATCGAGGCTCTGAAGGCCCAGCGTCTTGGCGAAATCGTCATCGGCCTTACCCTCGGCAGGGATCTTGACCTGCTTGACAGTGATCGCGAACTTGGCGGGCTTACCCTTCAGCGTTGCGACCTGATAATCCTCGGGGAAAGTCACGTCGATCGTGCGCTCTTCGCCGGTCTTGGCGCCGATCATCTGGTCTTCGAAACCGGGGATAAGCATCCCCGATCCGATCTCGACCGCCATATCCTCGCCTTTGCCGCCGTCGAACTCGACGCCATCCACGCTGCCGACGAAATCGATGATCAGTTGGTCGCCGGTCTTCGCCTTGTAGTTCGCCTTGGCATCCTCGAACCGCTTCGACTGGCCCAGCAGCCGCTCGATCTGCGCATCGACCGCCGCATCGTCGACCGGCACGGTCAGCCGCTCGAGCACGAGATTGTCGAGCGCGGGCAGCGCGAATTCGGGCAGCACTTCCAGCGCCACCGCAACCTCTGCATCCCTGCCCGCTTCATAACCATCCGCCAGCTCGACCGAAGGTTGCATCGCCGGGCGCAGCTTTTCGGAGCGCATCAACGTGTCGACGCCTTCCTGCACGCTTTTCTGCAACGCTTCCTGCGCCAGCGCCGGGCCGTGCATCTTGCGCACCAGATTGGCGGGCACCTTGCCGGGGCGGAAACCGGGCATCCGCACCGTCGGCGCGATCGCCTTCAGCTCGGTGTCGATGCGGGCATCGATATCCTTGGCGGTGATGGTCAGCGTGTAGGCGCGCTTCAGGCCTTCGTTCAACGTCTCGATATGCTTCATTGCGGTATCCGGCGCTTTCTTCAAACTGTCTGCAAGGGTGCAGGGAAACCAGGGTCGGGCCATCCATTGCTGGCGGAATATCGTGCAGGCTGGCGATTGGTGCGGGCGAAGGGACTCGAACCCCCACATCTTGCGATACTGGTACCTAAAACCAGCGCGTCTACCAATTCCGCCACGCCCGCCAATCCACCAAAAAGACCTTGGCGGCCCGTCGGTCGGGCGGCTCTATAGCAGTGGGGGGGCTAAGGGCAAGGGGCGGGTGACGCCGCGGTGGAACCTTGCCGGCGCCTGGGCGTCGTCGCCCGGTAACGGAGAACAAATCATGGCCAGCCAACCGCCGATTCAGCCCGACACCATCGAACCGATGTCGCCACAAGAGGCCCCTGCCTCTCCCAACCCTGTCGAGCAACCCGTGCCTGCCGAACCGATCTACAATCCCGATGGCGGCGATATCGACGAGCCGGGGCGCGGCCCGGACGAGGTGCCCGCCGAGCCGCAGCAGATGGGGTTCGATGTGTGTGACGCGGGCTAGCCCAGCCGCGCCTTCACCACCTCGTTGACAAGCTTGGGATTGGCCTTGCCGCCCATCGCCTTCATCGTCTGACCGACGAAGAAGCCGAACAGCGCCTCCTTGCCGCCGCGATACTGCTCAACCTTGTCGGCGTTGGCTGCGAGGACGGCGTCGACAGCGGCTTCGATCGCGCCGGTGTCGCTGTTCTGTTTCAGCCCGTCGCGCTCGACGATTGTGCCCGCAGCGTCACCGGTTTCGAGCATCTTTTCGAATACTTGTTTGGCGAGGCTGCCCGATAACGTGCCGTCATCGACCAGTGCCAGCAGCTCAGCCGCCTGCGCGGGCGAGACCGGCGAATCCGCAATGTCGCGGCCCATGCGGTTGAGCGCGCCGAACAGTTCGGACGTCGTCCAATTGGCCGCCGCCACCGGCTTGACCCCTGCCTTCAGCAGCGCATCGAACCAGCGCGCCGCCTCCACCTCCGCCGTCAGCACACCGGTGTTGGCGGCGCTGATGTCGAGCGCCAGATAGCGCGCGCGCTTGGCATCGGGCAGTTCGGGTAAAGACGCGCGGCATTCGGCGACGAACTCCTCGGTCAGCACCAGCGGCAGCAGATCGGGATCGGGGAAATAGCGATAGTCGTGTGCGTCTTCCTTCGACCGCATCGACCGCGTCGCATCGCGATCGGGATCGTAGAGCCGGGTTTCCTGCACTACCATCCCGCCGCTCTCGATTAGTTCGACCTGACGCCGCGCCTCGCTGGCGACCACCGATTCGATGAAGCGCACCGAATTGACATTCTTGGTCTCGGTCCGGGTTCCGAGTTCGCCACCCGGCTTGCGCACCGAGACATTGACGTCGGCACGCATTGACCCTTCGTCCATATTGCCGTCGCACGACCCGACATAGCGCAGGATCGAGCGGAGCTTGCGCACATAAGCCCCGGCCTCGGCTGGCGACGCCATGTCGGGCCGCGAGACGATCTCCATCAGCGCCACGCCCGACCGGTTGAGGTCGACATAGGACATGGTCGGATGCTGGTCGTGCATCAGCTTGCCGGCATCCTGCTCGATATGAATCCGCTCGATACCGATGCGCTTTAGCTCGGGGATGCCCGCCTTTTCGTCCGCCTCGATGGTCAACGCGCCTTCGCCGACGATCGGATGATAGAGCTGCGAAATCTGGTAGCCCTGCGGCAGATCGGCATAGAAATAGTTCTTGCGGTCGAACCGGCTCCAGCGATTGATCTCGGCTTCGATCGCCAGCCCCGTCCGCACCGCCTGCCGGATGCATTCGCCATTCGGCACCGGCAACATGCCGGGCATCGCCGCATCGACGAGGCTCACCTGCGTATTCGGCTCGGCCCCGAACGCGGTCGCCGCGCCCGAAAATAGCTTGGCCTGCGTCGTGATCTGCGCGTGGACTTCAAGGCCGATCACGACCTCCCATTCGCCGGTGGTGCCTGTGATGCGATAAGGGGCGTCAGTCATTCTTCGCTTTCCCCTTGTTGGCTAATTTTACGAATCCAGTGCTCAGCGCGAATAGAAACATCAAAATCCATCCGGCTATCAAGGATACCCCGATATGATAGTTTCCAACGAACTCGCCAATCAAAAATGCTACCAAGATTGATACGGGTGCAAACAGAACTGCAGCGAACAGTGCTCGCCGAAATTGACGATAGTATACCACATTGTATACTGAACGCATTGTTTGATGATGCATAAATAATCCAACCATGATCAATATGATTAATGCCGCAGTTGTCCTGTCTGAAGGCATGTTTGAGGCATTTATGCCTACACAGGCGCTGATGACGGTCAAAGCTATGGCATCTATCGCTCTAAAGTCATCGCGGCCATCGTCTGCTGCAAGCTGCGCGTCAACGAGACCGGAGTCGTCCTTCATGGCTAGCATCTTACCACCATTTATCAGGCCGCGCCGTAAACCCGTTGCGCTGCTCGATCGCCAGCCCCGCATCGAGCACGCTCTGCTCGTCGAACGCGCGCCCGATGATCTGCAAACCCAGCGGCAAGCCCATTGCGTCAAGCCCGCCCGGCACCGACATCGCCGGCAATCCGGCAAGGCTCGCCGGTACCGCGAATACATCGTTGAGATACATCGCCAGCGGATCGGCGCTCTTGTCGCCCAGCGCGAAGGCGCTCGACGGCGCGGTTGGCGTAAGGATGACGTTGCACTGCTGGAATGCAGCTTCGAAGTCGCGCGCGATCAGCGCCCGCACCTTCTGCGCCTGTGTATAATATGCATCATAGAAACCCGCGCTCAGCACATAGGTGCCGATCATGATCCGCCGCTTGACCTCCGGGCCGAACCCGGCGGCGCGGGTCGCGGCGTACATGTCCTGCAGCCCCACACCCTCAGGCAAATCGCGCAAACCATAACGCACGCCATCATAGCGCGCGAGGTTGGACGAGGCTTCTGCGGGGGCGATGATATAATAGGCCGGCAGCGCATATTTGGTGTGCGGCAGCGAGATGTCGACGATCTCCGCCCCCGCATCGCGCATCCACGCAATGCCGTCGTCCCACGCCCGGGCAATATCGGCATCGATGCCCTCGACGCGATATTCGCGTGGGATGCCGACGCGCTTGCCCTTCATGTCAGCGTTCAGACTGGCTTCCCAAGCCGGCACCGCCATATCGAGGCTGGTCGCATCCTTGGGATCGAACCCCGCCATCGCCTCCAGCATGATCGCGCAATCGCGCACATCGCGCGCCATCGGCCCGGCCTGATCGAGGCTGGAGGCGAAGGCGACGATGCCCCAGCGCGAGCAGCGGCCATAGGTCGGCTTGATGCCGCAGATGCCCGTGAACGCAGCAGGCTGGCGGATCGAGCCGCCGGTATCGGTGCCGGTGGCTGCGGGGCACAGCCGCGCGGCGATAGCGGTAGATGAACCGCCCGACGAACCGCCGGGGGCCAGCGCCGCATTGCCGCCGTCGCTTCGCCGCCACGGGCTGATGACATCGCCGAAATAGCTCGTCTCGTTCGACGAGCCCATGGCGAACTGATCCATGTTGAGTTTGCCCAGCATCCCCGCCCCCGCTGCCCACAGCTTGGCCGACACGGTCGATTCATATCCGGGAACGAAGCCTTCGAGGATATGGCTTGCGGCGGTGGTCTGCACGCCCGCGGTGCAGAACAGGTCCTTCATGCCGATCGGCACGCCCGCCATGCTGCCCAGCGCCTCGCCCGCACGGCGCGCGGCATCGACCGCGCGCGCGGTCTCCAGCGCCTTTTCCGGCGTTTTGACTATGAAGGCATTGAGTGCATCCGCGCCATCGACAGCGGCGTTGAACGCTTCGGCCACTTCGACGGCGGAGAAGCTGCCAGCGCGCACGCCATCGCGGATCGCTGCGATGCCAAGGTCGGTAAGGTCGGTAGTATCTGACATCAGTCTATAAAATCCGATTATCCTGAGCTTGTCGAAGGACTGCCCTTCTTGCTCGCTCAAAGGAAAAAGCAGCCCTTCGACAAGCTCAGGGACACGGGAATGGGAACCTATTCGATCACCTTGGGCACACCGAAAAACCCGTGCTGCGCCGCCGGAGCATTGGCCAGCACCTTGTCGCGCACCCCGCCGCCGGTCAGCGGATCGGCGTCGACGACATCGTCGCGCAGCCGCAGTGTGTTGGTGATAACCGCCGTCATCGGCTCGACCCCGGTCACATCGACTTCACCCAGTTGCTCAACCCAGCCGAGGATATTGTTCAACTCAGGCACCAGCGCCGCCACCTCGGCATCGCTGACGGCGATGCGGGCAAGCTTGGCGATCTTGGTGACGGTGGCGGAATCGACGGACATGGCGGGCGGGAGCGTCCTCGCAGAGGGTGGGAGACTGTGCCTTGCCCGCTAGCATTGCGGGTGCGAACGGGCAAGGCGCGGACATGGTCAGGGCAGGAAACGCATTCTCCCCTTGAGGGGAGGTGGCCCGAAGGGTCGGAGGGGCCGGTGCCGCATGGCTCGACGTTGTATAAGGCCGCACCGGCCCCTCCGTCACGCTGCGCGTGCCACCTCCCCTGAAGGGGAGGAAGCCGGAGCTATTCCAGTTGGCCACTCACCACCTGCCCGTTGATCAGTATCTGACGCCGTTGAACTGTGCGGATGCTGACCTCGCCATTCTCGATCATGTCGATGGTGACAGGTGCAACTCCTGAATCCTCGGCAATCTCGTTTTGGGCGATCCACGGGCCGTTGCCGCTGCGGCGATAATCGTTGATCCAGCGATTGTTCCCGCGCCGCACCACCGCGATCCGATCGTCGGCCAGCCACACGGCAAGGCATGGCGCGACGCGGCACAAGGCCTCGCTCTCCAGCTTTTCCAGAAGGGCTTGCGGCAACGCTTGCCCCGTCGGCCAAGCGCGCACCCGCCGCTCGATCGGCTTGTCCAGCCATTCCGCCGCGTCGGCATCATCCCGGTCGAGCCGGCTTTGTTCGACTTCCCAGCGATTGTCAGCCGCGAGCGCGCGCAACGCTGGCGCGCGCTGCACCGCCGTGGCGGTATCGGCCATCCGCCCCAACGCCGCCCGCCCTTCCGGCCCGAAATCGAACGCCATTGCCGCCCAATCGAAATCCTTCAGCGCCGTCGCCCCACTACGCAACCGCCCCACCTGATCCCGCGCAGAAATCGCCCCGAAATCGATGATCGGCAGCGCCAGCAGCAACGCTACCCCGCACACCCCCAGCGCCAGCCGCGTCTGCAATGTGCGGATAAGCGGCGCATAGTCCATGCGACCGCGTCCTACTGCCCACCATCCCGCCGCGCCATAGGCCAGAGCGACACCGGCGCAGATCACCGCCCAGATGCGGTCGGGCGTCCAGCCATATTGGCCGACGCGCAAGCCCAGCGCGGTCATCGCCAGCCCCGCGAGCGGCAGCACTACCAGCGCCAATATCAGCGCCGCCCAGTGCAGCGCGCGGTTGCTCGGGCGGTCGCCGTCGCCCAGCCCGATGGCGGCGTTGAGCAGCACCCACGCCCCGCCCGCCGCCGCCAGCGTCAGCCCCGCCGCCGATGCCCAGCTGTCCCAAAGCCCCGACAGGCCGGATAGCGGCAGTGACAGCAGAAACAGCAGCAGTGCGACGGCCAGCACTGGCGAGAGCACCGCCAGCACCACCATCACCAGACGCTGCATCGTCGCCACCAGCGCATCGCGCTCGCGCAAGATGCCGACCGCCGCGCCAAAGGCGAAACCGGCCAGCGTGAAGCCGAACGCCGCGCGCTCAAGCAACTCCTTGATGAAATCGATGCCGATCACGTCGAACAGTCCGGCAATCAGCCATGCGAGCAGAAAGGCGATGCCGACGAAGGCGATGCTCGCCGCGCCGATGACCGCATCGGTCCACACATGGTTATGGACGCTGCCCGACCCGAAGCGCCAAGCGCCCTCGTCACGTGCCGACTGGAACAAGGGGCAGGCCAGCAGCACGGCAAAAATCGACGCGAGGAAAGAAAATTCCGCCACCTCCCCGCCGCGATTATAGCCGTAGGTGGTCCAACTCACCAACCCGACCACCAATCCCCAGCCGATCGCGAAGGCCAGCGACCATAGCCAGCGGCGCGGTTCCACCGTCATCACGAACGACAGGGTGGAGACAGCGATAAAGCTGGCCCCGACCACCGCCCAGCGTGTTGCCTGCGTCGCATCGACATGATCGACCAGCAGGTAGAAAAAGAACCCGGCGATTGCGCACAGAACCGCCATAATCCACGGGCGCAGCGGCCATGGCTGGTCACGGCTGTCGGCACGGGTGCTGGTTGTGGTCATGGCTCGATCCCCTCGATAATCGTCGGGCGGAAGAGTGCGGCGGCGACAGCCCGCTGTCCAGTCGCCTTTCGGTGCACCCGCCATGCAGAAACGATGCAGCCGATTGCCCTTATTACGCCCCGCCCCTATCTGCCGCAGCGACCGCGCGCACCGCGCCGACACTTTTGAGCGAGACTCCCTTGGCCCGCAAGTTTCTCTACATCTTCGCCCTGCTTATCCTTCTCGTCATAGTCGGGGCCTTCGCCTACCGGCTGTTCCCGGCGAGCTTCATGCGCATGGCGCTGGTGCCGACGGTCGAATTCGCCGAACCCGCCGTCAGCGACGGCGACTATGCGCGTGCAGACCTGTGGATCGCCCGCCTCGGAATGACTGGCGACGATCCGACGCTGTGGACACCGCGCCTGCTGGAAGACGGCGTCGATTCCGATGATATGGACAAGGCCGCCAAAGCCGCCTCCCCACGCGTGGCAGCGGAGGCGACACGCGGAAATGCAGCCATCTTCTTCATCCATCCGACCAGCTATCTCAAGCGCGATCACTGGAACGCCCCGCTCGACGATGAGGAAGCCAATTGGCGCGCCACCCTGTTCGTGCGCGGCATGGCCAGCGCGCTAGCTGGGGCAGGCGAGTTATGGGTGCCGCGCTACCGCCAGGCAGCGATGGGCGCGTTCCTGACCGAGGATATCGATACCGCGAATCTCGCGCTCAACGCCGCTTATCGCGATGTGCTCGCCGCCTTCGACCAGTTCCTGATCGAGGCGGGTCCCGACCGCCCGATCATCCTCGCCGGTCACAGTCAGGGCTCGCTCCACCTCGCCCGTCTGATGCGCGAACGCATCGCTGGCCGCCCCATCGCTCAGCGCATCGTCGCGGCATATGTGGTCGGCTGGCCGATCAGCGAGGAACGCGATCTGCCCTTGATGGGCCTGCCCGCATGCGAGGAGGCCGACAGCAGCAATTGCGTGTTGGCGTGGCAGAGCTTCGCCGAGCCTGCCGACCCCGAGATGGTTCTGACCGTGTTCGACGCGACCATCGGCTTCGACGGCCAGACCCGGGCGGGCACGCGGATGCTATGCGTCAATCCGATCACCGGCATCCGCAACGGCGCGGCACCGCAATCCGCCAACCTCGGCACGGTCAAGGCCGACGAAGATTTCGCCGACGGCACCCTTTACCCCGGCGCGGTCGGCGCGCGCTGCGACGATCCGGCGGGGGGCGGTCGCGGTCTGCTGCTGATCGGCGAAGGCCCGGATCTCGGCGGTTATCTGCTGCCCGGCAACAACTATCATGTGTTCGATTACCCGCTGTTCTGGCCGAATGTCCGCGCCGATGCGGTGCGGCGGTTGGCGGCGTTCGCCAGGCGATGACCGGCGAGCCTGCATCAATCGGGGACAGTCCCTAATAGAATGCACCACCGTTCGATCGGCGCCAGAGCCGATGTATAATTAGGGACTGTCCCTAATAAGACGCCCGCGCTAACGGCCATCGGTGATCACCACCGACCCCGCCAGCTACGCCGCCGCGCTGCCCCACGCCGGCCGCTTGCTCGGCCTCGACGTCGGCACCAAGACCATCGGCACCGCGCTGTGCGACGCAGGCTGGTCCTTCGCCTCCCCCGCCGACCTGATCCGTCGCGCTAAATTCACCGTCGACAAGGCCGCGCTCGCCGCAATCATCGCCCGCGAGCGTGTCACCGGCCTTGTCATCGGCCTGCCGCTCAACCTCGACGGCACCGACAGCCCCCGCACCCAGTCGACCCGCGCCTTCGCCCGCAACATGGAGGACACCGCGCTGCCCATCCTGTTGTGGGACGAACGCTGGTCCACCGCTGTCGTCGAACGCGCCATGATCGCCGCCGACATCAGCCGCGCCAAGCGCGCCGACCGCATCGACAACGCTGCCGCAAGCTACATCCTGCAAGGTGCGATCGACGCGCTGACGCGGGGGTAGCGGTCGAATCCATCAGGTCGCCGACGTCATCCCGTGCGCCTGATCATCAACGGCGCAAACGCCTCAGCCTGCTTCAGCTCGAGTCGCCCGATTCGCGCCAGTTCCAGTGCGGCAACGAAGCTGGAGGCCAGCGCGGACCTGCGTAATGGCCCTTGTGCCTCGGCTGGAAGAAAGGCAGCCAGATCGCTCCAGTCGATGGCGACGCCGACCAGCCGGGACAATCGCTCCAGCGCCTCATCGAGCGTAACCACCTCACGCCGCGCAACCATATGGACGACGGGCTGGGTCCGCGCTTGCACCACGCCATAGGCCTGCATCAGGTCGAAGAGGCCGGCATGCCACGCACGCTTGCGAATGACGCGCAGGCCCTCTGCCGCCCCCCGGACGAACACATCCCGGCCCAGCCTGTCGCGGGCGAAGAGCCGCGCGCCTGCGTCACGCATCGCCGCCAGTCGCTGCAAGCGCAATTGCAGGCGCAGGGCCAGCTGCTCGGGGCTGGGATCGGGCTGGGCTTCCCTGGGCAGCAGCATCGCCGATTTGAGCAACGCCAGCCATGCCGCCATCACCAGATAGTCGGCAGCGAGTTCGACGCTGAGTTCGCGCGCGGCCTCGATATAATCGATATATTGATCGACCAGCGCGAGGATCGAGATCGCTTTCAGATCGACCTTCTGGCTGCGCGCCAGCGACAGTAGCAGGTCGAGTGGCCCCTCCCAGCCATCGATGTCGAGCCGAAGCCGTTCCTCGGCGGGCGGGGCGGCGGGCGGAGCGGCGGGCGCATCGTCGAAATCGAGATCGGCGAGGCTGCTCATCGGCAGGTGAGTCGCAGCGATTTCTGGGTCACACTGGTTGACGCGAGGGGGGTGCGAGCGTTCACGCAAAACATGGGTTTTCGGGCAATGGTGTAGGACATTTGCCAGGCGTCTGAGACGCGCATTTCCAGGGGGCGATCCAGCGGCATGGTGAGAGGGGTAACATTACGGGAATGCTGTAGGAAAGCGGATTGTGACGGAGGTAGCATTGCCAGCTTCAGCCCCACCCCCGGCCCCTCCCGCAAGCGGGAGAGGAGTTACGCCAGCGCCAGATAGGCGTCGCGGCGGGCGGTGAGCGCGGTGAGGCTCTCGGTCGTGCGCGGCGGGCCGACGCACTCCATGGCGCGAGCAAGGCGGGCGTGGGCGGCAGCGGTCATCGTTCCGCCGATGGCATCGACCAGCAGCGCCATATCGGTGACGTCGCCCGAGCAATGCAGCACGACATCGCAGCCTGCTGCCAATGCATCGACGCCGCGCGTGGCCACCGGGCCGGAGAGCGCGTGCATGGTAATATCGTCGGTCATCAGCAGCCCGTCGAAGCCGATCCGGGTGCGGATGATGTCGGCGATGACCGTAGGTGAAAGGGTGGCGGGGCGGTTGGCATCCCAGACGGGATAAACGACATGCGCGGTCATGCCCATCGGGGCGTCGGCCAGCGCGGCGAAGGGAGCGCAATCGAGCGCGAGTTCGGCGTCGCTCGCTCCAACCACCGGCAGTTCGGCGTGGCTGTCTGCCGTGGCGCGGCCATGGCCAGGCATATGCTTGACCACACCGCAGACGCCGCCGTCGCGCAGACCTGCCAACACGGCGCGGCCCAGCGCGGCGACGCGCAGCGGATCGCGGCCGAGTGCGCGGTCGCCGATGATGGCGTGGCTGTGTGGTCGGCGTATGTCGAGCAACGGCAGACAGTTGACGGTCACGCCGACCTCCGCCAGCGTCAGCGCGATGGCGGAGGCGTTGGCGCGTGCGGCAGCGATGGCGGTGGCGGGGGCGATCTCATAAAGGTCGTCGAAGCGCGCTGCGGCGGGAAAGACTGGCCATTCGGGTGGTGTCAGGCGGGCGACCCGCCCGCCCTCCTGATCGATCAGGATAGGGAGAGTGTCGCTGCCTGAGAGGCTGCGCAGATCGTCGGTGAGGGCGCGGAGCTGGGTGCGGTTCTCGATGTTGCGGGCGAAGAGGATGTAGCCCGCAGGATCGGCGTCGCGGAACAAGCCGCGTTCTTCGTCAGTCAGCGTTGGGCCGAAGAGGGCGAGGATGGCGGGGGTCATGGTGTTCCTCGACAACTAAAACCGCAGCCCCGCACCTTTTGTATCGCATCCTCCCCTTCAGGGGAGGTGGCCCGCAGGGTCGGAGGGGCCGGTGCGGCGTTTCCCGAGGTCACCACGTGTCGCACCAGCCCCTCCGTCTCGCTTCGCGAGCCACCTCCCCCAAGGGGGAGGAAGCCGTTCGTCAGGCCCTGAGCTAATGCCCATAGCCAAACCGCTACTCCTTCACCGAACCGGAATGCAATTTTCCCCAGCGACCCGCAGCCTGTTGCACAAACTCTGTGCGGCGCTGGCAGAGCCGGCGGCGGCTTGCAGGCGATAGACGGTGCGACCGTTCGATTCTGCCGTTACTATATTGCTGTTGACCGGCTCGAGATAGGCGAAGCGGCTCTTGAGACCGGCCCAAGCGCGCTGGGCGCTGGCGCTGCTGGAAAAAGCGCCAAGCTGGACCATGCCGCTTCCGCTTACGGCATCGGCAGTTGCCGGGACTGCGACCGGTGCTGCCGTAACAGGCGCCCTGGCCGCAGCGGTCGCTGCTTGGACCGGTCGGCCTGTGGCGACCGGCGGAGCGACGGGTTGTTCAGGCAAGCGATTGGGATCGAGCTTGGCGGTCGGCTGCACACCCTCCGCAGCCGCTACGGCAATTGCACCCTCGCCTTCGAAACGACCAGGTTCGTCTGCGGGGGCATTCTTATACGGTGTTGCGTCGGCGGCGATCAGCTCACCGCGTGCACGGCCACCGGTTTGCAGCCACCACATGCCGCCGACCACCAATCCGATGAAAATCAGTCCGGCGATGACGATTGCGGCCAGACGCCAGCCATTGCCGCCCTCGTGCAAATCATCTTCCACTGGTTCGAGCCAGGGCAGTCGATCTTCTTCCTCGAACCGCAGTGGCGAACCGTCCATGCTGGACATCAACGCATCTCCTCGACCGGCTCGACCCCCATGATCGCCAGTCCGTTGCGGATGGTCTGCCCGATTGCGGCGGTTAAGAAAAGCCTGTCGCGTGTGGTTAACGCATCATCGGCCTGCACCGCGCGCAGCGATGGATCGTCATTGCCGAGGTTCCACCAGCCGTGAAAGGCTGCCGCCAGGTCATTGAGATAGAAGGCAATCCGGTGCGGTTCGCGGGCGTGAGCGGCTGCTTCGACGACGCGCGGGAAGGTGGCGGCGAACTTGGCCAACGCCAGATCCTCCGTCCCCAGACGGGACAGATTGGGCACATCGCCCTCCGTCAGCGGCGCGATGCCCGCCTCGGCGGCGCGGCGAGCGAGGCTGTGGATGCGCGCGTGGGCATATTGGACGTAGAAGACGGGATTGTCCTTCGATGCCTCGACCACCTTGGCGAAATCGAAGTCCATCTGCGCGTCGGCCTTGCGGGTGAGCATGGTGAACCGGACGACGTCCTTGCCGACCTCGTTCACTACGTCGGCGAGCGTGACGAAATTGCCCGAGCGTTTGGACATTTTCACCGGCTCGCCATCGCGCAGCAGGCGGACCATCTGGATGATGACGATGTCGAAGCGAGTCTTGCCACCAGTCAGCGCGGCGACAGCGGCCTTGATCCGCTTGACCGTGCCTGCGTGATCCGCGCCCCAGATGTCGATCAGCGCGTCGGCGCGTTTCGACTTTTCATGATGGTAGGCGAGGTCGGCGCCGAAATAGGTCCAGCTGCCGTCGCTCTTCTTGATCGGGCGATCCTGATCGTCGCCGAACCGCGTCGAGCGGAACAGCGGGAGCATGACGGGCTCCCAGTCCTCGGGTGTCTCACCCTTGGGGGCTTCGAGCATGCCGTCATAGACGAGGTCTTGCGCGCGCAGCCATTCCTCGGCGCGTTCGGGCATTTGCGCGGCTTGCAGCTCGGCTTCGGAGCTGAAAATGTCGTGATGAATGCCAAGCAGCGACAGATCATGCCGAATGAGCTTCATCATCGCTGCCACAGATGCCACGCGGAAATCGTTCAGCCACTCGCTTTCGGGTCGCCCAACAAACTTGTCACCGCACTCTTGTGCCAATGAATGGCCTACTGCTTCGAGATAATGTCCTGGATAGTAGCCCTCGGGTATCTCGCCGATGCTCTCGCCGAGCGCCTCGCGGTAGCGCAGATGGGCGGAGCGGGCGAGGACATCGACCTGCCCGCCCGCATCATTGACATAATATTCGCGCACCACGCTGTGGCCCGAAAATTCGAGCAGCGCGGCGAGCGCATCGCCGACCACTGCGCCGCGACAATGTCCCATGTGCATCGGCCCGGTCGGGTTGGCGGAGACATATTCGATATTGACGGTGGCACCGCCGCCGATGGCGGAGCGGCCATAGTCCACGCCTGCTTGCGCGATCTCCAGCAGTTCCTGCCGCCATGCGGCGTCCGTCAGCGTCAGGTTGATGAAGCCGGGACCGGCGATGCTGGCGGCGCTGACGGTGTCGAGCGCGGTGAGGTGCGGCAGAAGTGCTTCGGCCAGCGCGCGTGGATTGGTTCCTGCGGGTTTGGCGAGCACCATCGCGGCGTTGGTCGCCATGTCGCCGTGCGACGCATCGCGCGGCGGCTCTAGGGTTATGGGGGCGCGGTTGAGGCCGGCGGGCAGGGTTCCGGCGGCTTCGAGCGCGTCGAGCGCGGCATCGAGATGCGCGGCGGTGCGGGTGTAGATGGTCATGGGCATTACCTATCAACATGCGTCACCCCGGGCTTGACCCGGGGACGCTGGCGGCGTGGCGCTCCATCGATAGCGACCCCGGGTCAAGCCCGGGGTGACGAAGATATCAGCGCGTGACGTTGTACTGCAATTGCTCCTGCGTCAGCTGAAAGCCGACCAGCAGTTCGAAGGTGGCGCGGGCCACCGCAGCGCGGACATCGGGCTCCGACAAGGGATCGACAGCCGCATCTTCCTGACCGGCGCGACGTCGCCTTGTGATCCGCTCGCGGATGTCGTCGGGCAGGGTCACCGCAGTGCGATCGACATAGGCCCCGGCGGTGGCGCTGCCGGTGCCGCGCGTCGATCCTGCGGCAAATCTTACGACGACCTGATTATCGTCCTTGGCGACAACCGCCGTGCCGCCCTGCACCACAGCGCTATAATAGGGCAGCGCCACGTCGCGCGCGGGCCCGGCGTCACGTCGGGTGGCGATGACATCGAAGCTGGAGCCGACATAGACGCGTGCGTCGGCATCGTTGCAGGTCGTACGCAGATTGGTGATCGTCGCGACGACATCGATCGCGGTCGCGTCGCGGCTGCCCGCCGGATCGAACATCGTCACGTCGCCGGTGTGGGTCGGCACGCCGACGGCGGGGCACAGGGTGCGCGACGCGGTGATGCCGACGCCGGCCGACAGGTCCAGCTCATTATCACGCGCGCACGCCCCCAATGCCAGCGATGCGGCGGTCAGGCCGACTATGGCGATGCGGGTGGTCTGGCGGCGATTGGGCATCATGATCGGGACAATCCTCGGAACGGGGGCGGTAGCGCGTGGGGGACGCTAGGCGTTGCGGCCTCATATCCCCGCCCTGCCAATGGCGCAACCGCGCTGGAAATGCAGCAGCGCGCCCTTGCCGCGTCGCGCCTTCGCCAATAGATAGCGCGGATGGAACTCAGCGCCACTTCTCTCCCCCCCTTGCGCCTGCTGGTCGCCGCCCCGCGCGGTTTCTGTGCCGGGGTCGATCGCGCCATCCGCATCGTCGAACTGGCGCTCGAACGCTCCGGTCGGCCGGTCTATGTCCGGCACGAGATTGTCCACAACAAGTTCGTCGTCGATAGTTTGCGCGAGAAAGGCGCGATTTTCGTCGAAGAACTCGACGACGTACCCGACGGCGCGCCGGTGGTGTTCAGCGCGCATGGTGTGCCCAAGTCAGTCCCGGCCGAGGCCGAACTGCGTGGCCTGTCCTATCTCGACGCCACCTGCCCGCTGGTCAGCAAGGTGCATCGCCAGGCCGAGCGGGCATATGACGGTGGACGGCACATCATCTTCATCGGCCATCGGGGCCACCCGGAGGTTATCGGCACATTCGGCCAACTGGCTGACGGCGCGATGACGCTGGTTGAAACTGTCGCCGATGTCGCTGCACTGAACCCGACCGATCCCGAACAGCTCGCGTTCCTGACGCAGACGACATTGTCGGTCGATGACACCGCGGACATCGTCGCTGCCCTGCTGGCGCGCTTCCCTAACATCGTCGCGCCCAAGGGTGAGGACATCTGTTACGCGACGTCGAACCGGCAGGCTGCGGTCAAGGCGATTGCTGAGCAGTGCCAGTTGGTGCTGGTGATCGGTGCGCCGAACAGCAGCAATTCGCTGCGGCTGGCCGAAGTGGCGCAGCGGCTGGGCGCGCAATCGCATCTGATCCAGCGCGCTACGGAAATCGACTGGAACTGGTTCGACGGTGTCACCACCGTCGGTCTCACGGCGGGAGCCTCGGCTCCCGAACTATTGGTGCGCGAAGTGGTCGATCTGATTGCCACGCGCTATGCGGTGGACGAACAGCCGGTGGTCACCGCGACCGAAGATATGGTGTTCAAACTGCCACGTGGGCTGGAAGCGCAGGCGGCCTGATGGCTGTCTACACGCATGTCGGCGCAGAGGACATTGCAGTCTTCCTCGAACTCTATGGCGTCGGTCCGGTGATCAGTGCCAAGGGCATCGCCGAGGGGGTCGAGAACAGCAATTATATGGTCGATGCGCATGGCGGGCGCTTCATTCTCACATTGTATGAAAAGCGCGTGGATGAGCGCGACCTGCCATTCTTCATCGCGCTGATCGATCATCTGGCTGCGGGCGGCAGCCCGGTGCCACGCATATTGGCGGATCAGGCAGGGACGCATGTGCAGAGCCTGTGCGGCCGCCCGGCCTGTCTAATCCAGTTTCTTCCTGGTGTCTCCGTCAGCCGCCCGACCGGGCGCCAGGCCTTCGCCACGGGCGAGGCGCTGGCGCATATGCATCGCGCGGTCGCCGACTTCGATGGCGGACCGGACAATATCCTGTCGCTGGAGGGGTGGCACCATCTCGCATCGCGCATCGGCCACCGGCTCGACAGCATCTGGCCGGGGCTGGCAGAGGATGTCGGAGCGGAGTTGCAGTTTCTCTCCGCTAACTGGCCGACCGATCTGCCGCGATCGGTGATCCATGCCGATCTGTTCCCCGACAATGTGCTGATGAACGGCGATGAGGTCGGCGGCATCATCGATTTCTATTTCGCCTGCCGCGATTTCACCGCTTATGATCTGGCGGTGACGCATGGGGCGTGGTGCTTCAGCGGCGATGGATCGCATTACCTGTCGGCGCTGGGCGAGGCGATGGGCAAGGGCTACACCCGGACGCGCCCGCTGAGCGCCGCCGAGCGCGAGGCGATGCCAGTGCTGGCGCGCGGGGCGAGTCTGCGCTTCCTGCTGACCCGCGCGCTCGACTGGCTTGAAACCCCCGCCGACGCGCTGGTCGCGCGCAAAGACCCGCTTGCCTACCATCGCCGCCTCAACTTCTATCGAACTGCAACTATCGCTCAAATACTCGGCGACGCATGACCGAAGCATTGCCGCAGGTCGTGATCGCCACCGATGGCGCGTGCAAGGGCAATCCTGGCCCCGGCGGCTGGGGGGCGTTGCTGCGCTTCGGCGAAGTCGAGAAGGAACTGTCGGGTGGCGAGAATCCATCGACCAACAACCGCATGGAGATGATGGCGGCGATTATGGCGCTGGAATCGCTCAAGCGGCCCTGCGCGGTGATACTGACCACCGACAGCGTCTATGTCCGCGACGGCATCACCAAATGGATTCATGGCTGGAAACGCAACGGCTGGCGGACGGCGTCGAAGAAGCCGGTGGCCAATGCTGAGCTGTGGCAGCGGCTGGATGAGGCGACCAAGCGCCACAGGATCGACTGGCGCTGGGTCAAGGGCCATGCCGGGGATGCCGACAACGAGCGCGCGGATCGGCTGGCGAGCGATGCGGCGGTGGCGACGGGGCGAGCCTAAAGCACTCCGTTTACGGGAGGTGTTCGGGCGGGGCTGTCGACTAGCCAATCGCTATCCGGCGACTTCCCACCCCGCTGCGACTAGGCAGCAAGCTGCCAAGTCTCGCTGCCCCTCCCGCAAGCGGGCGGGGGATTTATTCCGCTTCCTTGGTTTCCGCGCTCGGCCCGTTCTTCTTGATCGATTCGATCGCGTTCACCGCGCCGGCGCGGCTGGAATAACCCTCGGTCCAGAACATCGTTTCGCTGTTGTATTTGAAATAGGCGACAAACTCGCCGCCCTTGTTCTGCTTGATCTCGAAATAATGCGCCACGTGGTCCTCCTCCGGCGGTTGCGGGGAGAGGATAGCAGGGCGGAATGAATGTGCCAGAGGAATGAGGAAGCCAATCGCTTTGGCGTATTTGCTTCCTCGCCCTTGGGTGAGGTGGCGCGCAGCGCCGGAGGGGACGGTGCGGCCTTTCGACCATCGCGCAAGGCCGCACCGACCCCTCCGTCCGCTTCGCGTCCACCTCCCCTGAAGGGGAAGAAGCGATCAGCTATGCCGAAAACCGTTCGGGCCGGTACATCGCCGCATCGATAAGCGCGACAGACGCATCCGGCGTCCGTCCAAGCAGCAACGCCGCCGCCACCTTGGCCGCTGCGGGCGCGGTCTGGATGCCGAAACCGCCCTGCCCTGCGCACCAGAAAAAACCCGGTGCATCGGGCGCGAAGCCATAGACCGGCTTACGGTCGGGAGCGAAGCTGCGCAGGCCCGCCCATTTGCGCTCTACCGCCGCGACACGCCAATCGACGACATGTTCGAAGCGGTCGATGGCGATAGCCACGTCAAGCTCCTCGGGCGCGACATCGCTGGGCTCGACCGGGGTCTCATCGTGCGGTGAGAGCCAGACGCGTCCGCCGGGTTCGGGTTTGAAATAGAAGCTGGAATCGAGGCTGGCGACATGCGGCGTGTCTTCTGGCGCGCCGGGATCGGTGCGTAGCTGCACTAGCGTGCGCTGATAGGCGATGATCCCGAGCGGAGCGACACCGCATGACTGCGCCACCGCATCGGCCCATGCGCCGGCTGCATCGACGATGATGCCAGCCGCGTAGGTGCCGACGCTGGTCTCGACGATCCAATCCGCGCCTTCACGCCGCGCAGACTGCATGCCCGCTCTCAGAACCAGTTCTGCTCCTGCCTTCTTCGCGGTGCCTAGGCAGCGGCCATGCAGTCCCGCGACGTCGATGTAGGCGCAGGTCGGTTCGCGCACGCCGAGCACCCATTCGGGACGCAGGCCGGGAATGAAGGCGGCGGGATCGACCTCCTCCAGTGCGATTCCGCTGTCCTTGAACGCCTCGAGAAACGCATCGAGCCGGGGGCGGTCGTGTGCCTGACCGATCTGCAATGCGCCGAGCGGGGTGAGGAAATCGGTGAGATCATGTTCGGACGCACTGGTCAGCGGCTGAATGGCTGGACCGCCATAAGTCTCGCTCCAAAAAGCCGCCGAACGTCCAGTCGAATGATAGCCGGGCTGATCCTCCATTTCGAGAATCAGCACCGATGCGTGCGGCGCGACCTCGGCTGCGAGGCTGGCCCCGGCGATTCCGCCGCCGACGATAATGATGTCGTATCGCTTCATGAGTGGGAAGACACTCCGTTGAGAAAGGCTTGGCTATCGAGAAAGGCGTCGACCCGCGCCAGCACGTCGTTGCGCACCGGATCGGCTTCGCGCAGCAGCTCATGCGCTGCTTCCGGCCCATAAACATGCAAGTTCGCGTTGGGCAACCGTGCGGCATCGCGGATGGTCGCCTTGGTCGAGACAAGCTTGTCGCTGCTGGCGGCGAGGATCAGCAGCGGGGTGGCGACGCTTTCGAGCACATCAGGCCGAGCGAGCTTGAGGAACGAAGTATATGCCCGCTCGACCCAGCGCCAACTACCGGGGCCGAGCGCGGTTTCGGGGACGGCGACGCGCCACCAATGCTCATCGGCATAGCGATCGGCATCATGGGTGAGCAGCATCTGCCGCATTTTGAGCGGACTGCCGGGCTTTTCGCTGATGGCCCAGGCCGCCCGCGCCGGATCGCCGATACGGCACATCATCGCGCCGACTTTTTGCCCGACCCAATCGGGGTAAGGTGCGGTGAAGCCAAGCATCGGCGCAATCAACACGGCGGCATCGGGGTCAATGCGTGCTTCCGCCAGCGCGCGCAGGACGAGATGGCCCCCCATCGAATGGCCGATGACGATATGGGGGGCGGGGGTGCGATTCTGCCAGTCTGCGACATAAGCGGCGATGTCATCGATCCAGACCGCGAAGTCGCTGACATGGCCGACATGGGGGTCGGGCGCGTTGCGGCCCGAGCCGCCCTGCCCGCGCCAGTCGACGCTTTCGACCTGCCAGCACCGCCGTCGCCAGTCCTCGAAGCTCTCGAGATATTTCTCGAAATGATCACCGCGACCGCCGACGAAAAGGATCGAGCCGCGCGGCATGGCGCCGGGTGCACTCCAGACAATCCGGCGCAGTGGCCCGCCACCATTGGCCATCCAATGATCGACCGTGGCGGTGTCGGGGATGCTGCGCCGGTCGAACACGGTGGCAGGTGTTAACGGCTGATCCGGTGTGGCGTCATGGCTCATGGATCGTGGTTACGGTTTGGCAACGCCTTTCGTCTAGCCCTGTCGCCATGACCGGGGGATTTTCCGTATTTTTGCCAGCCATGCTGCTCGGCACCCTTCTGCTGATCGCGGCAGCGAGCGATCTGCGCGATCGCATCATCCCCAATCGCCTCAACCTGATCATCGCGCTGACCGCGCCGATTGCGTGGTGGAGCGCAGGTCTGGCGGTTTGGCCCGATATCGCCTGGCAATTCGGAGCGGCCTTCGCCGTTTTCGCGGCGTTTGCGGCGTTGTTCGCGTTAGGCGGCATGGGCGGTGGTGACGTCAAACTGATCGGCGCGCTGGCGCTGTGGATCGACGTGCGGCTGCTGCTGTCGCTGCTGCTGGTAATGGCCATCGTCGGCGGCGTCATCGCCGCAGCGATGCTGATCCGCAAGCGATTGAGCAAGGCCGAGCAAAATCCCGAGGTGCCTTATGGGGTGGCCATAGCCGCCGCCGGACTATGGGCGCTTTACCAACAGAATATTAACCAATTCGCCCTAGTCACAACCACCTGAACGACAAGCGTTCGGCCTTTGCCGGACGAGGAGCCTGAACCGTCATGGACGTCAAAAAGATCATTCTGATCGTCGTAGCGCTGATGGTGGCGATCGGTGCCGCCTTCGGTGTGAACACGCTGATGCGCGGTTCGACCACGCCCAACGCCAATGCCGCGTCCGCGCCGGCCATCGACGGCCCCAAGGTGATGGTCGCGACGCGCGCTCTGCCCGTCGGCACCATCCTGACCGCCGATGCCTTGCGCTTTCAAGCGTGGCCCGAGGGGCTGGTCAAGCCGGAAGAATATTATGTCGAGGGACAGGCGGACATGACCGCGCTGGTCGGCTCGGTGGTGCGCAATCCGATCACCTCGGGCGCTCCGATCACCAAGGGTGCGCTGGTCAATCCCGGCGACCGCGGCTTCCTCGCCGCCGCGCTGGGTGCCGGAATGCGCGCCGTCACCGTCCCGCTGTCCGCCGATCAGGGCGTAGCCGGGTTCGTTTTCCCCGGAGATCGTGTCGATCTGCTGCTGACGATGACGCTGCAGGACGAAGATAACGACAAGATCAAGCTCTATACCGCCGAAACCGTAGTGCGGAACCTGCGCGTGCTCGCTGTCGATCAGCGCACCACGCCGACCGACGAGAATGGCGCGACGACTCCGGTGGTGTTCGCCACCGTCACCGTCGAAACCACGCCGCAGATCGCCGAAAGGATTGCGGTTGCCCGCACCACCGGAACGGTCAGTCTGGCGCTGCGCTCGATCGCCGACACCGCAGGCGAACTGGAAGAAGCGATAGCCTCGGGCTCGGTTTCGGTTGGTCGCGACGGCGATCGCAACGCCGAACGCCGCCTGCTCGGCGGCGGATCGAGCCGTCCGCAATCGGGCAACGCCACATCGACCACCGGCGGCGACGTTTCGCGTTATCTGCGCCGCAGCATTCCGCCGCGCTCTGCCCAGCAGCAGGCCGGCATGAGCGGCGGCTCCGCGCCGCAGCAGGCTGGCTCCGCCGCGCCCGCACCGTCACCGATCCCGACTGGCCCAAGTGTTCGCGTTGTTCGCGGCGATCAGGTCACCGTCGTACCCGTAGGGGGCAATTGAAATGACCAATATGATCACCACGCGCCAGCGGCTTCGCCAGCGCCTAATGCTTGGGGCCGTCGCCCTTGGCCTCGCCGTCACCGGATCGGGCAGCTTGCCGCAAACGGTGCACGCCCAGGCCGCACGCGGCAACGGGACTACCGCAGCTGACCTGTTGTTGTCGGTCGGACGCGGTCGCCTGATCACGCTGCCGACGCCGATGACCGACATTTTCGTCGCCAACCAGGCGGTCGCCGATGTTCAGGTCCGCTCCTCGACCCAGCTTTATGTGTTCGGCAAGATGCCCGGCGAGACCAGCGTCTATGCTACCGATGCCGCAGGCCGTGTCGTCTATTCAGTGGTTGCCCGGGTCGGCAACAATATCGAGACGATCGACCAGATGTTGGCGCTGGCGATGCCCGACGCGCACATCGCGGTAAACACGATGAACGGCTTCGTGCTGCTGACCGGAACCGTCGCTGCACCCGAAGACGCCGCCGAGGCCGATCGCCTGGTCTCTGCTTTTGTCGGCGAAGGCACGCGCGTGCTGTCGCGGTTGCAGACGGCGACGCCTTTGCAGGTCAATCTGCAAGTGCGGATTGCCGAGGTCAATAAATCAATCATCCGCCAGATCGGCGGCAACCTAACCAGCCGCGACACTGGCAATGGCGGCATATTGTTCGGCGCATTCCGCGGTCGTGACGCCGGGTCGATCGCCGCTGCACCGCTGGAGTCAGGCACGTTTCCGCCATCGACAGTGCCGACGCAATATGATCCGCGCACCGGCTGCCCGGTGGCGATTTGCGGCACACCGACGGTCACCACCATCCGCCCGCTGGTCGACGCGGCAACCCTGGCGCTCGGCGGACGGCTGTTCGGGCTCGACTTGCTCGGCACGCTCGATCTGGCTGAACGGTCAGGCCTGGTCGCGACACTGGCGCAGCCAAATCTGACAACGATCTCCGGCGAAACTGCGGACTTCCTTGCTGGTGGCGAATATCCGATTCCCGTGCCAGATCCGCAGACCGGATCGATCACCATCCAGTATCGTAAATTCGGCGTCAGCCTGTCCTATACGCCGACGGTGTTGTCGAACGGCCGCATCTCGATGCGCGTCCGTCCCGAAGTGTCCGAACTGTCATCCGAAGGCGCGATCCGCTTGCAGGGTATCGACATCCCTGCCCTCTCCATCCGCCGCGCCGAAACTACGGTCGAGCTGGGATCTGGCGAGAGTTTCATGATCGCCGGATTGATGAGCAACCGCACGGTCGGCACGATCGACCGCACGCCAGGCCTGGGCGATGTTCCGGTGCTGGGTATGTTGTTCAAATCGGACAATTTCCGCCGCGGCGATACCGAACTGGTTATTGTCATCACACCGTATCTTGTCCGCCCGGTCAGCGCCGATCAGATTATCCTGCCGACCGACGGTTATCAGAATCCTACCGACGTCCAGCGCTTCCTGCTCAACGGCATTGCCGATGGCACGACCGGCCAGGGTCGGCCGATGCCGACGCTGGAGCAAGGCGATCCGGGAACCGGGCCAGGCGTAGGTAGCGCCCCGCGCACCGCACCGCCGGCTCAACCATCGGCAGGAAATGCGCGGTTGGACCGCAACCGCAGCGACAGCGAAGACGGCGCGGCACCCGGCTTCAGTTTCGGTCAGTAATTCAGCGCGTCGAGGAGCGTTTCGATCATGCGTAGCAAAATTCTTGTCCCTGCGGCCATCATCGGCTTCACCCTCGTCGGCTGCATGGGCGGTTCGGGCGGCGGAGAAATGAACCGTAGCCTCGAGTCGGTCCACCAGCCGGTGGTGTCGATCCAGTCCTATGTATTCGATGCCGAGACATCGGCCAACGGCATGGCACCGACCGAGCTGCGCCGCGTGTCCGACTGGTTCGACGCGATGAGCGTGCGCTACGGCGACCGCATCGCCGTCGATCAGGGCGGCGAGGGCTATGGCAGCCGCGCCGCCGTCGATTCGGTGGCCATGCTGGTTGCCCGGCGCGGCATGATGCTCGCCGATCATGCGCCCATCACATCCGGCGCGATTGCGCCCGGCCGGGTTCGCATCGTCATCACCCGCTCTTCGGCGCGTGTCGATGGTTGCCCTGACTGGGGCACGCGTTCGGCGACCGGATCGAGCAACACCACGACCTCCAACTATGGCTGCGCGGTGAACGCCAATCTTGCGGCGATGGTCGCCGACGCCACCGATCTGGTGCGCGGACAGACCCGCGCCAGCAACGATCCGCTGACCGCATCCAAGGCAATCGACGCTTATCGCACTGCGCCGCCGACCGGCGCAGAGGGGCTCAACGAAGAAGGATCGCAAGGCGAGGGAGGCGGCCGATGAACGCACCATTCCGCGCCGGGCAAACTACCCGCGAACCGTTCGCCGCCTATCTGTGCGACGAAGACAGCATCGAAATGGTCCGCCCCGCCGCCAGCGACATGGGCTGGAACGTAGAAAAGATCTACAAAGGCGGCCTGAGGAACGCCGTGCAGTCGCTGTCGATCAGCGCCAGCCCGACGATCCTGTTGGTCGACCTGTCCGAATCGAGCGATCCGATCAACGATATCAACGGATTGGCAGAGGTTTGCGAGCCGGGCACCGTCGTAATCGCGATGGGCCAGGTCAACGACGTCCGCCTGTTCCGCGATCTCGTCGCCAGCGGCATTCATGACTATCTGCTGAAGCCGGTATTCCCCGAGCAGATCCGCGACACACTGATGCAGGCGCAGGCGATGCTCAACGCGCCGCGCCACACCGAAGCGGTAGTCAAATCGCGTCGCACGGTGACCGCTGTGATTGGCACGCGTGGTGGCGCAGGCGCATCGACCATCGCCTCATCGGTGGCATGGATGCTGGGCAATCAGGAAAAGCGCGACGCCGCGCTGCTCGATCTCGACGTACATTTCGGCACGGGCGCGCTGGCGCTCGATCTCGAGCCGGGCCGCGGCCTGATCGACGCCATCGACAATCCGGCACGTATCGATGGCTTGTTCATCGAACGGGCGATGGTCCGCGCCAATGACAAGCTGGCGATTCTCTCGTCCGAAGCACCGCTTAACCAGCCACTGCTAAGCGATGGCGGCACCTTCTTCCTGCTGCGTGAGGAAATTGCGGCAGCGTTCGAAGCGACGGTTATCGACCTCCCCCGCCACATGCTGATCGCCTATCCGCATATGGTCAACGAGGTCGATTCGGTGGTTGTCGTCACCGAACTGACTCTCGCGGCAGCGCGTGACACCATCCGCCTGCTCGCCTCGCTCAAGAGCCTGTGCCCCGGCGCAAAGGTCATCCTGGTTGCCAACAAGGTGCCGCCTTCGGGTGTTGAAATTTCCCGCAAGGATTTCGAAACCTCGATCGAACGTGCGGTCGATTTCGTCGTCCCGCTCGATGCCAAGATGGCGGTCAAATCCGCCAAGCTCGGCAAATGCTACGGCGAGGCCGCGCGCGGCAGCAAGGGCGGGCTGGTGCTCAACAAACTCGTCCAGATGGTTGTCAACACTGGTGATGATGACGAGGACGAGACTCCGCAGGGCGTCACCATCAAGACCAGCGGCAAGTCGGGCGGATCGTTGCTCGGCAAGCTCGGCGACCTCAGCTCGCTGATACCCAAAAAGAAGGCGAAGGCCTGATACCGGCGGACGCGTCGGCACCCGCCGCGTCCCGCCCTAGTAATGGATAAGCACCGCGCATGGACAGCAGCATCATCCTCATTGCGATAGCGATCATGACGGTCCTGCTGCTGTTGATCTTCGCGTTTGCCGGACCCGACCCGCAAAAGGTGGCACGGCAGCGGCTGCGCGCGATACACGATCGGCTGATGCCATCGAATGAAGCGGTATTGGCTGCACAGATGCGCAAGACGATTGCCGCGCGCCTGCCCAACCAGGAATTCGGCTTTATCAAACTACTGCCGAACCCCGAAAAGCTGACGTTACGGCTGCGACAGACCGGCAAGAAATGGACGCTCAGCAACTATATGACCGCCAATGTTGGCATAGCGGTTGTGGTAGCGGGATTGGCGTTGGTGCAGGGAGCCCCCATTCTGCTGTCGGTTCTCGGGGGTCTCGCGCTCGGATTCGGCATACCGCACATGGTTGTCGGGTCGCTGATCAAGAAACGCGTTGCGAAGTTCAACGCGCGCTTCCCCGATGCCATCGATCTGTTGGTGCGTGGCCTGCGCTCGGGTTTGCCGATCGCCGAAACATTGGTAGCGGTCAGCACCGAAGTTCCTGGCCCTGTCGGCGTCGAGTTCAAACAAGTGATCGAGCGCGTACGCATCGGCAAGACGATGGAAGCCGCTTTGCAGGAAAGCGCCGATACGCTCAGCACCCCCGAATTCCAGTTTTTCTGCATCACTATCGCCATCCAGCGCGAGACAGGCGGAAATTTGGCTGAAACGCTCGGTAACCTGTCCGAAGTGCTGCGCAAGCGCGCGCAGATGAAGCTCAAGATCAAGGCGATGTCCTCCGAAGCCAAGGCGTCGGCCTATATCATCGGTGCCTTGCCCTTCATGGTGTTCGCTCTGATCTATTTCATGAATCCGGAATATATTTCTGGCTTCTTCGTAGAAGAAACACTGATCATGACAGGTCTTGGTGGCCTTGGATGGATGAGCATTGGCGTGTTCATTATGTCACAAATGATCAGTTTCGAAATTTGATGGGACGGGCCGAACCATGAACTTGCCCGCAGGCGAAACCGCCACCTTCTATCTGCTCGGCGTCGATGTGATCTGGGTGGCGACAATTCTCGCCGCGCTGGGCGTCGCGGCTGTGATGGTTGCCATCTACAGCGCTGCGACGGTTCGCGACCCGATGCTCAAGCGGGTCAAGTCGCTCAACGAGCGGCGCGAGCAGCTCAAGGCCGGCATCACCGCGTCGACGGCAAAGCGTCGCGCGAAGCTGGTCAAGAAGAATGTCACGACCAACCGGATGCGGGGCATTTTACAGTCGATGAAAGTGCTGCAGGACGGTCAGCTCAAGGATATCCAGCAGCGGCTTGCGCAGGCCGGTATCCGCTCCAAGGATATCGCCGTCACCATTATCTTTGCCCGTATGGTGCTGCCGATCGTCATCGGCGGACTGGCCGCGCTGTTCGTCTACGGGCTCGATTCCTTTCCCGACTGGACACCGCTCAAGAAGTTCGGCGGCTTCGCCGTGCCTTTGCTGATCGCCTACAAGGCGCCGGATCTGTTCATCAACAACAAGCGCAACAAGCGCACACATCTGATCCGCAAGGGCATCCCTGACGCGCTCGATCTGCTGGTCATTTGCGCTGAGGCGGGCCTCACTGTCGATGCAGCGTTCAGCCGCGTCAGCCGCGAACTGGGCAAAGCCTATCCCGAACTGGGCGAGGAATTTGCGCTGACGTCGATCGAACTCGGCTTCCTGACTGAACGGCGGCAGGCGCTGGAGAATTTCGCCTATCGGGTCGATCTCGAATCAGTCAAAGGCGTCGTCACGACGCTAATCCAGACTGAGAAATACGGCACCCCGCTCGCCTCAGCGCTGCGCGTTCTCTCAGCCGAATTCCGCAACGAGCGCATGATGCGCGCCGAGGAAAAGGCCGCGCGTCTGCCGGCGATCATGACCGTGCCGCTGATCCTGTTCATCCTGCCGGTGCTGTTCATCGTTATCCTTGGGCCTGCAGCGTGCGACATCAAGGAAGCGCTGGTGAAATAAACCCCCTCCCCCTTCGGGGGAGGTGGCCACCCTTCGACTGCCTTGCAGGCGCTCAAGATACACTTTGCCGAAGGCGAAGGGGTCGGAGGGCCGGTGCGGGCAATCGCAACGTCAAATTTGGGGCGCGTGCCACTCCATCAGCTTCGCTGGCCCGCCCCCCCCGTTCCGAGGAGGACCTAAACCACCACCTGCTCGATCACCCCGAAGATCGGGTGATGCCGCTCGTCGTCCATCCAGATGCGCACCGTATCGCCGACCTTCAGGAACGGCGTTACCGGCGCGCCGGTGCGGATCGTCTCTATGGTGCGCACTTCGGCGAGGCAGCTATATCCCAGCCCGCCATCGGCGACAGACTTGCCCGGTCCGCCATCGGCATCACGGTTGGAGACGGTGCCCGAGCCGATGATCGTCCCAGCGCCCAGTGCGCGAGACTTGGCAGCATGAGCAATCAACGCGCCGAAATCGAAGGTCATGTCCTGACCTGCGTCAGCCCGACCGAGCGGCGCACCATTGAGATCGACATTGAGAGCGCCGTTCAACTTGCCGCCAGCCCAGCGCGCACCGAGCGCGTCGGGGGTGATGAACACCGGGGACATCGCGCTGGCGGGCTTGGACTGGAAGAAGCCGAAGCCTTTGGCCAGTTCTCCGGGGATGAGATTGCGCAAGGATACATCGTTGGTCAGGCCGACGAGCAGGATATGCGCGCGCGCCTCTTCAGCCGACACACCCATCGGCACGTCGCCGGTGACGACGACAACCTCGGCCTCCATGTCACAGCCCCACGCCTCATCAGCCAGCGGGATCGGGTCGCGGGGGCCCAGAAAACCGTCGCTGCCTCCCTGATACATCAACGGATCATGCCAGAAACTGTCGGGCATCTCCGCACCGCGCGCCTGACGCACGAGCGCGACATGGTTCACATAGGCCGAACCGTCCGCCCACTGATAGGCGCGCGGCAACGGCGCGGCAGCCAGCCGTTCGTGGAAACGCATCATCGGAATGGCCTCGTTGCGCAGGTCCGTCGCCAGCGCACGCAGTTTCGGTTCTGTCACCGACCAGTCATCGAGCGCGGCTTGCATCGTCGGCGCAATGTGGCTTGCATTGGCATACCAGGCGAGGTCGTCCGAGACGACGACGAGGCGGCCGTCACGACCGTGCTTGAGGCTGGCGAGTTTCAACTGGCTTCTCCCGGTTTGCTGTTCGTCGCACCTTATACCGTCATTGCCAGCGAAGCGAAGCAATCCAGGGCGGCGCTGCGCAACACTGGATTGCCGCGCTTCGCTCGCAATGACGAGATAGCGGGATCACTCGACCAGCGAACCAGGATCGACGTGCAGCCATTGCGCGTGCTGCGGGGCTTTCTTGGTCTGGCTCCACTCTTCCAGCATCGGTGCAGCAACGCGCTCCAGTTCGGCATATTGCTCCGCCGTGCCGATGTTGCAGGCGAGTTCGAGGCGGTGGCCATTGGGATCGAAGAAATAGATCGAGCGGAAAATGCCGTGGAAAGTCGGTCCGAGCACGTCGATGCCCTGCGCCTGCAGATGCGCCTTGGCGGCGGTCAACGCCGCCATATCCGGCACTTCGAACGCAAGATGCTGGACCCAAGCCGGAGTATTTGGATCTTTACCCATTTCGGGCTGGTTGGGGAGCTCAAAGAAAGCAATGACATTGCCGCTGCCGCAGTCGAGGAACACATGCATATACGGGTCGTAAGCCCCGGTCGACGGCACATGATCCTCGGCAAAGGCATTGGTGTAGCGAAAGCCGAGCGCGCGCGCGTACCAGTCCACCGTCTGCTTTGCGTCGCGACAACGGTATGCGACATGGTGGATGCGGGTAACGGTGAAGGGGGGAGCGCCGACAACGTCGGACGGGCGGTCGGCGGTCAGTGCCTCGTTGGTCATCCTGCAGTCTCCACTTCGAGCGCGCCGCGCTGCATCTGGTCGCGCTCCATGCTCTTGAACAGCGCGGTGAAATTGCCCTCGCCGAAGCCCTCGTCCTTCTTGCGCTGGATGAACTCGAAAAACACCGGGCCGATCTGCGGCTGGGCAAAGATTTGCAGCAACAGGCGCGGGTCGCCGTCCTCGGTCGATCCGTCGAGCAATATGCCGCGTGCCTGCAAATCCGCCACGGGCTCGCCATGGCCGGGCAGGCGTTCCTCCAGCATCTCGTAATAGGTAGCAGGCGGGGCGGCCATCAGCGGCACGCCCGCCTCGCTGATCCTATCGAGGCAGGCGATCAGATCGTCGCAAATGAAGGCGATGTGCTGGATACCCTCGCCATTATAGGCGCGCAGATACTCCTCGATCTGGCCGCCACCGGCCTTGCCTTCCTCGTTCAGCGGAATGCGGATCTTGCCATCGGGCGCGGTCATCGCTCTCGACGTCAGCCCGGTATATTCGCCCTTGATGTCGAAATAGCGGATTTCGCGGAAGTTGAAGACGCGCTCGTAAAAGCCCGCCCAATGCGCCATGCGGCCCGAATAGACATTGTGCGTCAAATGATCGATCAGCTGAAAACCCGCACCGACCGGGTGACGATCGACGCCGGCTTCGTAAACGAAATCGATATCGTAGATGCTGAGGTCGTCGCCCCCGTCCTTTTTGGAATAGCGATCGACCAGATAGATCAATGCCCCACCGATGCCGCGCACGGCGGGGATGCGCAATTCCATGACGCCTGTGCGCGCATCGACCGGCTCGGCACCGCGCTCGATGGCTTCGGCATAGGCTTTGGCGGCATCCTTCACGCGAAACGCCATTCCGCAGGCCGAGGGGCCATGTTCGGCAGCGAAATAGGCGGCGTGGCTGCGCGGTTCGTAGTTGGCGATCAGGTTTATCGCCCCCTGCCGCCACAATTCGACGTCTTTGGAACGATGCCGGGCGATCCTGGAGAAACCCATGGCCGCGAAGGTCGGTTCGAGAATGCCGCGTTCCGGCGCGCAAAACTCGATGAATTCAAAGCCGTCGAGGCCCAGCGGATTATCGAACAGATCGGCCATGGAAGACTCCATAAACTAGTTACAACAGAAACTATATAGGCAATTCCGCCGCGGCGCGCAAGCGGGCGAGCAAGTCGCTGAGCAGGCGGCGCTCGTCCTTGCTCAGCCCCTTCAATATCTGCGATTCCATCGCCAGCGCGACCGGCGATATCTCGGCATAGAGCGACCGGCCTGCCTCGCTCAGCGCCAGAAGATGCGAACGCCCGTCGCTCTCACTCGGCGCACGTCCGATCAGCCCACGCTCGACCAACGCGGTGGTAGCCCGGCTGACGGTCACCTTGTCCATCAGTGTCGCCGCGACCAGATCGCGCTGGGTCATTGCCGCATTCTGGCCGAGCACCGCCATCAACCGCCATTCGGGAATCTTGAGCCCGAAGCGCACCTGATATTGGCGAGCGATGCGGTCCGAAACCGCGTTGGATGCGATCGACAGCTGGTAGGGGACGAAGGCCGCAAGATCGAGTTTTGCTGTCAGAACATCCTCCCATCCGCGCCCAGGCTGAGCCCGTCAAAGCCACTCGGCCCATACCCTTCGATAAGCTCAGATTTAGCGCAAGAGGATTCTGCGGCTCATTCCAGCGGTTTGACCCGATCCGGTGCCGCCGCCGCAAAAGCCTCAAGCGCGGTAGCATTGGCATCGCAGGCGACTAGCGTCGGGAATTCGCCGAGCGGCACTTCGTATCGGCGTGCGTTCGCTATCTGCGGCACGAGAAATACATCGGCGATGTTGGGTGCATCTCCGCCGAGGAATGGCCCTGCCCCCGCCGCCATCGCTTCCAGTGCGATGAACCCTTCGGTCACCCAGTGGCGATACCAGCGGTCGCGGATATCGTCGCGCAGGCCAAGTTCGGTGGAGAGATATTTGAGGATGCGCAGATTGTTGAGCGGGTGGATGTCGCAGCCGATGCACAGGGTCATCGCCAGCGCACCGGCGCGTGCGACAGGCTCATCGGGGATCAGCGGCGGATCGGCATAAGTGCGGTCGAGCCAGTCGATGATCGCGAAACTCTGGGTGAAAACCAGCCCGTCGATTTCGAGCGCGGGCACAAATCCCTGCGGGTTGAGCGCGAGATAGGCCTCGCTGCGCTGTTCCCCTGCGAGCAGGCTGGTCGGCACCGCACGATAATCGACGCCCTTGAGGTTGAGCGCGATGCGGACGCGGTAGCTCGCCGAGGAGCGAAAATAGTCGTGGAGGATGGGGTCGGTCATGCCGCGCAGGGTGCTACGGATTGCGCATCGGTGCAAGTGACGTGGGTCACGGATGCGCCCTCGACGCCGCTTATTAGGGACAGCCCCTAGTAAGGGCTAGCGTTCGCCCCGCATCCCAGCAATCCACGCCTCCAGGAGCCGTAACCCCTCATCGTGCACACTAGCGCGCCCAAGTTCGGGCATCGCCACGCCCGGATCGAGGCTGCGCAGGCGATAGAGCATGATCGAGCGTTCGGGATGGCCCGGATCGATGGCGTAATCGAACCCGCCACTGCCGCGTCCTGCCGCGACCGGGCGCTTGCGGATGCCCGTCGCCATGCCCTCCGCCTGTTCATACTCCAGGAACAAGCCGCTGTTCGAGGCGCTGCCCTGCGGGTTGTGGCAGTGGGCACAATTGACATCGAGATAGGCGCGTGCGCGCGCTGCCAGCGGCTGTGCCGCATCGTCCCAGCGCGGCAGGCGCTGGGCGGTCCAGTCGGCACCATCGACCAGCGGGCGATGCGCCGCGCTCAGTTCCAGATTGCGCAGTTTGGGGCCGATCGGTGTCACCACCTGCGACAGTTCATGGCAGGTCTTGCACTGGTTGCGGTTGGGCACGGCGTAGCTGATCGTCCGCGTCTCGCCCGACGGAGTAGTGAAGGTCACCGGCGTCCGCCCGCCGGCGATGCGCAAATCGGCATCGCTGCCATCGACGCGCCAGACGTAAGGCAGCGCCACCCAGCCCTCTGCGCGGTGCAGCAGCAAGCGGGTTTCGATGGTGCGGTAAGAGCCATCGGCCTGCGGGTACCCGAAGCTCTTGATGATCGCCGCGCCGACCGGGAACTGGACGAGACCGTCGCCGTTTGCCGTCATCCGCGTGCCGGGGGGCAAATAGATGAAGCGCCGTTTGTCCGAGTAATCCGAGAACAGCGGGGTGGCGAGGGTGTAGGGGATGAGCAGCGGCGAGGGTCGTTCGGGGGAGCCGTCGAAGAAGCCGTAAGCAGAGAGGTTTGCGGCGGTGCCGGTGGCGATGGCGGTGTCGGATATGCGGGTGCCGGTGGTGACGGCCGGGAGCGCGAGGAGGAGGGCGAGTGCGGCGACGATGCGGGCAAGGCTTCCTCCCCCTCCTGGGGAGGTGACAGTCGCCAAGCGCCGACGTCGGAGTCGGCGCACGATAGTAGGCACGACTGACGGAGGGGCCGGTGCGGCCAAGCTCATCCGAGCGCAAGGCCGCACCGGCCCCTCCGTCTCGCTTCGCGAGCCACCTCCCCTGAAGGGGAGGATGCGGTTCAGCCACCCCATCACTCCGCCGCTGCCGCAGCCTCCATACTCGCTGGCAACACAACCGCCGCCACACGCGGCCAGGTCGCAGCCGCCGACAGATCGACCGGCCCCGGCCGTGCTGCCTCGCGTGGCTGCGTCAGATCGGGCAGATTGAGCGACAATGCAGCAACCCCCTGCCCAACACTGATCTGTTCGCCCGCACCATCCCACAACACCGGCGGTAACGACCCGCCGAACGCCGCCGCCATCTCCGCACCACCTGGCAACCCAGGCTGGAACCCCGTCCGTCCGTGCATATTGTCCATCGCGCGAATGCGCTTGGGCAGCGGCTGATAGCCCTCGGGCGCGGCGCCATAGCGATAGCCGGTGATCATGATGTTCGACGTGCCATTGCCTTCGAAGACATTGTCGAAAATCTCGACATCGCGGTTGGCCATGACGATGACGCCGCTGCCCGACGGCACGCTGGCGACGATATTGCCCGCCGGAGCGAAATTAGGGGTCATATTGTTGACGATGATATTGTCGAAAATGCGCACACTGTGCCCACCCTGCTGCGGCAATCCGGGCAGATCGAACACCAATATGCCGCCGGTGTTGCCGGTGGCGATATTGTCATGCACGTCGGCGTTGTAGCTGTTCTCGATCTCGATCCCCGCGACATTCTGCACCGCGATCGAATCGCGGACGATGATATTGCGCGACTGGCCGACATAGATGCCTGCATCGGATGCCCCGCGCACCACTGCGCCGTCGATCAGCACATGCTCGCTCTCGACCGGGTAGATGCCATAGGCACCATTGGTCGCGCGCGGCTCGCCGGTCCATTCGACCTTGAGGCTGAGATAGACGATGCGGTTTGCGCCCTTCGACTTGATGCCGTCACCCTTAGAATCGCGAACGCCGAAGTCGCGCAGCACGACATCGTCGCTGGTGACCATCAGCCCCTCGCCCGCGCCTTGCTGGCCTGAAAAATCGAGCGTCGTCGCGTCCATCCCCGCGCCGCGCACCGTGACGCGATCGACATCGAGGCTAAGCCCGTCGGTCAACGTGAATACGCCCGCGCCGAGTTGCACGACATCGCCCGGCTCAGCGAGGATCAGTGCTTCCTGAATGCGGGTCTGTGCGTCGGGTCCGGCGGCGACATCTATGGTGCGGGCCTGCGCGCTACCGGCCATCAGCAGCGCGACGGCGAATGCTATTCCATGTTTCATGCTCTTTTCTCCCGCTCGCATAGTGCCTACTGACATTGCTGTTGCCAAGAGATTCCGCACCGGAGACTGCCACAGATGAAATCGATGATTGCCGCTGCGGCGCTACTCGCGCTAGCCATGCCCGCCTCCGCCCAGCAAGGCAGCAGCATCGCCGGACGCTGGCGCACCGATGACGGCAAGGCCGTGATCACCATCGCGCCATGCACAACCGGCGGAGCGACACTGTGCGGGCGCATCAGCCGTTTTCTGGTGCCCGAACCCACAGGCGGGGCACGCGATGGCAACAACCCCGATCGCGCGCTTCGCGCACGCGCGCTGATGGGGGTTCAGGTGCTGTCAAATTTGGCTCGCGACGGTCAACGATGGTCGGGGCGTGGCTACAGCCCTGAGGAGGGTCGAAATTTCAACGCGACGGTGCGGGTCGAAGGCGGGCGGCTGAACGTGCGTGGCTGCGTGGCGGTGTTCTGCCGCACGGTGGTATGGACGCGGGCTGGTTGACACCCAAGGCGCTGTATCGGCCGCTGCTAAGGCACATCCCCCAATATCCACCCCACCCCCTCCATCGCGTGCAGCCGCGTCGAATCATAGATTGGCAGCACATTCGCCTCGGTGTCGATCAGCAGTGACAATTCGGTGCTGGCAAGAGCGATAGCGTCGACATCGGCCTGGTCGAATTTGGTCAGCAGCGTCTTCATCTCGCGGATAGAGGCGGGGTTGACCACGCCTTGCATCAGCTCCTCGTAGATGATGCGATCGACCATCTCGACCGTCGCGGGATCGGCGGGGAATAGCGACACCCCGTGGCCGACCAGCCGCTGGCGATACCAGCGTTCGCTCATCACATTGCGCGTGCCGAGCAACGCGGCGGTGGTGACGCCTGCGGCCTTCATCGCCCGGCCGACAGGATCGACGATGTTGATGATGGGGATGCCGACCCCGGCCTGCACCGCGTCCGCCACCTTGTACATCGAATTGGCGCAGATCAGCAGTGCGGTCGCGCCCGCCGCTTCCAGCCGCTGCGCCGCTTCGGTCAGGATGGTCGCCGCCTTGGCCCATTCATCCTCCGCCGTCAGTCGCCGCAAATCGCAGAAGTTGAGACTTTCGATCACCAGCGGCGGCGAACAGGCGGCGCCGGCGCGCCGCTGCACCTCGGTGTTGATCATGCGGTAATAGCTTTCGGTGGCGGCCCAGCTCATGCCACCGATCAGACCTAGTTTGCGCATCGATCCACCCTTATATGCCCTTGGGCGGTGATGGCGCAGGAGCGCGCGGCTGGTCAATCGTTGCTTTATCATCCGCCCGGGCTATTTCCAAACAAACTGCTCATGTCGAGCGACGTCGAGACACTGGCGCCGTGTGTCTCGACTTCGCTCGACATGAGCGGGTTTGGGGGCAATCCATTGGCAAATTTCGGCACTTTCTTCGATGGTGAGATGACGTGGATGGAGCGCGGATGCCTGCGCTCGTTCTTGGCGCACGGGCATAGCATGACGCTCTATTCGTACACGCCGCATGACGATGTGCCCGCAGGTATCGCCACCGCCGATGCGGCGACCATCGTGCCGCACGAATTGTTTTTTCACACGGTCGGCGGGCCGCACAACGGCACTGTCACTGCCTTTTCCAACCTGTTCCGCTATGCAATGATCCGCAAGACCGGACTGATTTGGGCTGACACCGATATCGTCTGCCTCCGCCCCGACTGGCCCGAACTGCCGCTGCTTGCAGGGTTTCAGGATGCGGTGACGATCAATTGCGCGGTACTAGGCGGCGAGCGCGATCTGCCGCTTTTCAAAGAAGCGCAGGCGGTTGCAGAGCGGATCGGCCCGCACGGACCCTTTGCCTATACCGGGCCCTATCTGCTGACGGCGCTCGTCCTGCAACTGGGCCACCGGCAAGCGATGATGCCCGAACGCGTCTTCTATCCGATCGCCTACGGCGATGCCGTCCGCTTCCTGTTGTCGCCGATGCCCGATGCCAAGCGCATCGACTGGCCGGCGGAAAGTTTGACAGTGCATCTGTGGAACGAGATGTTGCGATTGTCGGGGTGGAACAAGCGCAGCGGTCCCCCAGACGATAGCCTGCTGGCGCTGATTTTTGCGGATTTGGGGGAGTAGTATCCATTCGCGCTCAGGCTGAGCCTGTCGAAGCCCCAACGCGACGCTACGTGCTGGCACCCTTCGACAGGCTCAGGGTGAGCGCGAATTGATTGAAGCCAAACGGGGTTCGGGCGAAGCCCCCGCTTCAGTGCGCCAGTGCCTTGACGATATCGTCGACCATCTTCTTGGCATCGGCCAGCAGCATCATCGTCTGGTCCATGTAGAACACGTCGTTATCGACGCCGGCATAGCCCACACCGCCCATCGACCGCTTGATGAAGAACACCGTCTTCGCCTTGTCGACATCGAACACAGGCATGCCATAGATCGGCGACGTCTTGTCGGTCTTGGCCGACGGATTGACCACGTCGTTGGCGCCGATGATGAACGCGACATCGGCCTGCGCGAATTCGCTGTTGATGTCCTCCAGCTCGAACACCTCGTCATAGGGGACGTTGGCTTCGGCGAGCAGCACGTTCATATGGCCGGGCATCCGCCCCGCGACCGGGTGGATGGCATATTTGACGCTGACGCCTTCCTTCTTGAGCAGATCGGCCATCTCGCGCAGCGCGTGCTGCGCCTGCGCCACCGCCATGCCATAGCCAGGAACGATGATGACGCTGTCGGCCTGCTTCATCATATAGGCCGCGTCTTCGGCAGAGCCGCGCTTCCACGGGCGCTGTTCCCTGGCTTCGCCGCCGCCCGAGGCGACCGCGCCGAAGCCGCCAGCGATGACACTGATGAAGCTGCGGTTCATCGCCTTGCACATGATGTAGGAGAGGATCGCGCCTGAGGAGCCGACCAGCGCGCCGGTGATGATCATCGCGCTGTTGCCGAGCGTGAAGCCCATAGCCGCCGCCGCCCAGCCCGAATAGCTGTTGAGCATCGAGACGACGACCGGCATGTCCGCGCCGCCGATGGGGATAATCAACAGAAAACCGATGACGAAGGCAAGTGCAGTGATCGTCCAGAACACCCACGGGCTCTGGTCGACGGTGAAATAAGCGGTCAGCCCGATGATCGCCACGAGCGTGCCGAGGTTGATGAGGTGGCGCATCGGCAGGATGATCGGCGCACCCGACATCTTTCCCGCGAGTTTGAGGAAGGCGATGATCGACCCCGAAAAAGTGATCGCGCCGATGGCGACGCCGAGGCCCATTTCGACGCGGCTGACGGGGGAAATAATGCCATCCTCTCCAGCGATGCCAAAGCCCTGCGGCGCCAGGAAGGCAGCGGCGGCGACCAAGACAGCGGCGAGGCCGACGAGGCTGTGGAAGGCAGCGACCAGCTGCGGCATATCCGTCATGGCGATGCGCCGCGCGGTGACGATGCCGATGACCGCGCCGAGGGCGATGGCGGCGAGGATCAGGGCAAGCGTCGTCCAGTCGATGTTGCTGCCCACGGCAGGACCGTCGAACGGCCCGCCAACAAGGAACGGTGCATGTGTGACCAACGTCGTCACCACGGCAATCGCCATACCGATGATGCCGAAGCGGTTGCCGCGCTGCGATGTCGATGGCGAACTCAAGCCGCGCAGCGCGAGGATGAAGAACACGCCCGCGACGAGATAGGCGAGCATGGCCCATGCGGGGGTGGTCGAAGCGCCTGATGCCGCATAGGCCGGCGTAGCCAGCAAGAGCGTCAGTCCGGCAAATGCGGGAACGACCGAGCGATTGCCGAATAGCGCCATCTCAGCGCTCCTTCTTCTTGTACATCGCCAGCATTCGCGCGGTGACGGCAAAGCCGCCGAAGATATTGACGCTGGCCATCACCACCGCGAGCAGCCCCAGCCATTTCGCCACCTCGCCCCCTGCCCCGATTACCGGCGCGGCAGCGGCGATCAGCGCGCCGACGATGATGACGGAGGAAATCGCGTTGGTCACCGCCATCAGCGGCGTGTGCAGCGCGGGCGTGACCGACCAGACGACATAATAGCCGACGAAACAGGCCATCACGAAAATCGACAGGATGGAGATGAAGTCCATATACGCCCCCTTGCACGGCGAGCGCGTAACGCATCGCCCAACTCTGCTCCCCCTGTGGCAATGTCCGGCTCGTCTGTCGAGCGGTGCACGCAATGCCCGAACAAAATGATGGTCAGCGGCGCACGCAAAAAAGGCGTCCGGATTGCTCCGGACGCCTTCCTTGCGACCCGCTGTTGCGGGATGGATTTAGCCGAGACGCGGCACAAGAATGCCGTTGACCAAATGCAATGTGCCATTCGACTGCGCCATGTCGGCGCTGGCGATATAGGCCTTGCTGTTGTTCTCACCCATCAGCACGATCTGCTCGCCTTCCAAGCTGGCGCGCAGCGTCTGTCCGGCGACCGTTTGCAGCGACGCGGTCCCGCCACCGGCGGCGATCTGTTCACGCAGTTGCGCAGCGGAGATATTGCCGGCCACGACGTGGAACTGCAGGATGGTCGCCAACGATGCCTTGTTGGCCGGGTCCATCAATTGCGTCAGCGTTGCCGCCGGGATCAGGTTGAACGCCTCGTTGGTCGGCGCGAACACAGTGAACGGGCCAGCTCCGCCCAGCGTCGCGGTAAGATCGGCTGCGGTCAACGCATTGCCAAGCGTCGTAAGATCGGCGTTGGCACCGACCGCCGCAGCGATCGTTCCCGCGGCAGGCGCGGTCACCGGAGCCGCTGCAACGTCGGTCGACACGGCTGTATCGACCGCCGGAGTCGTGACTGTCGCATCGACGGTCGGCGTGGCGACCACCGTGTCGGTGGCAGACACCTCGGCGCTTGCCTCGACACCGGGGGTCGACGGCATCGCCGTCACCGGATCGTCGGTGGCAGGGTTATTGACTGTCTGGGCCGAGATAGCGCTGGCGGAAAGGGCGAGCGCGCTGGCGGCACCGGCCAGCATCAATTTCCTAAGCATGGTTTTGCTCCTTGCGTTAAACGCCGCGTCCGTGGCCGCTTGGTGCGGAACCGGAATGTCTGCGGCGGCGACAAAAGGAGAACCGCTGCCGCCCGATCGGGTTCAACCGGAATCCGTGAACGGTTGCCCCGGCGCGATAAGCCGCCCAAATAGGTCGTTTCTGAACGGCTGTTCATCGAAAAGGTTGGGTTCACGCCGAGTCCGCTCGACATGCGCGAGCGGGTTATTTACGCCAGTCCGATGGCCAGCATCTCTCCTCTCGACGTCATCGACCTGACCCGCCGCCTGATCGCGGTGCCGAGCGTCACGCCTGCCACCGGCGCGGTATTCGATGTACTCGAGGAGGCGCTGGTCGGCGCGGGGTTTTCGGTGGAGCGGTTTGTCGAGGGTGAGGCGCCTGATGGTCCGGTTGAGAATATGCTCGCGGTGCGTCGGCCCGGAAACGGGAAAGCGCCCGGCACCCACATCGCTTTTGCCGGGCATCTCGACGTGGTGCCGCCCGGCGAGGGCTGGACCAGCGGCGCATTCGATCCGCGCATTGAGGGCGGGCTGCTTTACGGGCGCGGCGCGGTCGACATGAAGGGCAGCATCGCCGCCTGGGTGGCGGCGGCGGCGGCGGTGCCGCACGATGCGGGGACGCTCTCGCTCATCATCACCGGCGACGAGGAAGGCCCGGCCACCTTCGGCACGCCGGTGCTGATGCGGCGGATGGCGGAACGCGGGGTCAAGCCCGATTGCATCCTGGTGGGTGAACCCACCTGCGTCGCGCGGCTCGGCGATATGGTCAAGATCGGGCGGCGCGGATCGGTGGTGGTGTGGATCACCGTGCCCGGCAAGGAAGGGCATGTCGCCTATCCGCATCTCGCCGACAACCCGATCCCCCGTCTGGTCCGCATCCTCGACCGCATCGACCATCTGGTGCTCGACGAGGGCAGCGACCTGTTCCAGGCGAGCAATATCGAGCCGACAACGATCGATGTCGGCAACCCGGCGGGCAATGTCATCCCCGCGAGCGCAGCCGCGCGCCTGTCGATCCGCTTCAACGATCAGCAACGCGGCGAGGAGCTGGGCCAGATGATCGAACGGCTGGTCCACGCCGAGTCGCCCGAAGCCGAAGTGCGCTGGACCGTCTATGGCGAGGCCTTCCGCACCCAGCCGGGGCCATGGGTCGATCTGGTGACGACTGCGATCACCGATGTGACGGGGGTGGTGCCGGAGCGATCGACCACCGGGGGGACCAGCGACGCGCGCTATCTGCATGTGCTGGGGCCGATTGTCGAATTCGGCCCGCCCAATGCGACGATGCACAAGCGCGATGAGGCGGTGGCGGTGGCGGATTTGCAGGCGCTGGTGGGGGTGTTCCGGTTGGTTATCGAGCGGGGGTTGGGGGAGTGATTATAGACTATTCACTTGGTGGCTTTGGAACAAATTGACCTCCACCCCACTCTTTAAATTGTCGCTCACCTAATTTTGCCATATCAAATATCGGCCCATCGCTCTGTATTGATCGGACAGCCTTCTGGTAATCTTTCAAACCAACTGGCTCAAAAAAAAAATCGAATACGGCGCTTACAAAATCATCGATATAAGAAATATCCAATCGCTCTTTGGTGATTGAACGCTCTGCCCAAGCGCCAACAAACCCAAGATACCAAGCACGCTGTCTGTCAGTAAGTTTTGGACGACCAAACCAACCCCGCCTGACAAAGAATGCCGTGTCCAATATAAGAGCAGAAATGCAATCTTGAACATGAGCTTGTAGTCTGGAAATTGCACTCGCATCGATGTTTCGCATTTTCACCCACCTTTCAGTTCCGGAAATTATAGCCGCATCCATCTGCGATGTCATCGGGAGAAAGAGGCAATTACCCCTTCCGCAACACCACATACACCGCCCCTGCCCCGCCATGCCTGGGGTGCGCGTTCCTTACCGCCAAGATCCGCCCCGCATGCTGACTGTGGGCGAGCCAGGTGGCGAGTTCGCGGCGGATGGCGCCGCGCGGGGCCTCGTCGGGGCCGCGCGATTTTCCGGCGATGACGAGGATGATGCGCGCGCGGCTCGCGGCGGCGCTGTCGAGCGCGCGGGTCAGCTGGCTGTGTGCGCCGGACAGGTTATGGCCGTGCAGATCGATGACCATGTCGGGCGTGGCACGGCCGCTACGCAGCGTGCGTTCCCAATCCTTGGCGAGCGGGGTGGATAAGCCCCTCCCTTCCAAGGGGGGGGTTGGGGTGGGTAGTGTCAGATGGGTCGAAGCTTTCCGGACAGCACCCACCCCCAGCCCCTCCCTTAGCAGGGAGGGGAGACGCTCCAACACCTCTCCCCTTGCGGGAGAGGAAAGACTTGGCTTGGCAGCTTGCTGCCTAGCAAGTCTTGGAGAGGGGGGCGGCACAGCGCCAGCCTTGGCCGGTGCCGCCTCCCTCTCCAAGGTTCGGTAGCCAGCAGGCTGGCAACCTTCCCTATCCTCCCCCGCAAGGGGGGAGGTGCTGGCCTTTCTCAACGGTTTGACTGTCGCCTTGATGCGTCGCCAGTTCTGTTCACCAACATCGCGCTCTGCTCCCCCCTTCCCGCTTGCGGGAGGGGCCGGGGGTGGGACTATGGGCACAGGCTGCTCTTTGAGGGGCCGACCCACCCCTAACCCCTCCCGCAAGCGGGAGGGGGACTTTTCAGAGCCTTTGCGCGGGCGCTTCACCGCCCGCCGGTCAACCGCGCGACGCTCGCCAGCGGCAGCAGGATCAGCGCCGCGCCGCGCGAACTCATGCCGCCGGCGATGGCGCGGGCATCGTCGCCTGCGCCCCAGAAGGTATCGAAGCGGTTGGCCCCACGGATCGCGCCGCCGGTGTCCTGCGCGATCCACAGCCCATTGGCCTCGGCCCGGTCGAACGCCAGAAACACCGGCGCGCCTAAGGGCACATAGGCCGGATCGGCGGCGACGCTGGCGCGCGGCGACACTGGCAGGCCGAGCGCGCCCAATGGCCCTGCCCCGGTCAATTCGCGGAAGAACACCCAGCTGCCATTCTCGCGCATCACCGCCGCGCCGCCGTCGGGCTGGCGGCGTAGATAGCTCATCAGCCCCTGCATCGATGCCTCGCCGGGTTGCAGCACGCCACGGGTCCGCAACAGAGCGCCGATGCCGACATAATCGCGGCCGTTCTGCCCGGCATAGCCGATGCGCATGACGCTGCCGTCGGGCAGGCGCAATCGGCCCGATCCCTGGATTTGCAGGAAGAACAACTCGACCCCATCGGCGGCCCAGGCGATCTCCAGATTGCGCCCGGCGAGTGCGCCCGCGTCGATCGCCGCGCGGTCATGATATTGCACGAAGCGCGCGCCCTCGACCCGGCCCCGGATGCGGCGACCGGCGAGGTCGGGGTTCCATTGGCCAAGGTCGGCCTCAACCAGATCGCCCGGCAGACCATAGACCGGCACCTCATAGCCCGGGCGGCGGGTGCGCGAGCCGAGGATTTCGGGCTCGTAATATCCGGTGGCGAGCCCGCGTCCGTCGCCGACCTGCACGGTGCGGAAATGGGTGGCGAAGAAACGGATGGCGTCGGTGTCGGTCCACGTCCGCGCGGCATCGCAAGCGGGTTGCCAGTCGGCGGGCTGGGCGAGGCCACTGGTGTCGGCGCGGCGGACGACCGAGGGGCAGGAAATGCGGAACGCGGCAAGCGCGCGCGCCGCGCCTTCGGGAGTGAGGCCGAGGCTGGCGACATCGCGGCCGGCTTGCACGCCCGCGCTGCGGGCGTTCGCGGCGTCTGCCGGAGGCGCTGGGGCGGGGAGTGGGGTGCCGGGCATTGCTGGCGTGGGGCGGGCGGCGGTTTCGGTTGGGGCGGGTGTGGGCGCTGGTGCGCTATTCACGGGGCGCGGCCCGCCGCTGTCGGGGATCACCGATGCGCAGGCGCTGAGTGCAGTGGCGAGGACAGTGATGGCGAGGAAGCGGGTGAGGCTGGGCATAAACCCACCCTTAACCGCTCATGTCGAGCGAAGTCGAGACACGCAGCGCCAACGTCCCTCGACTTCGCTCGGGACGAACGGGGAGGGGGTGCGCCCACCCACCCC
>JAYSZB010000108.1:0-19941 GCA_043727035.1 Sphingomonas sp.
GCGTCCTTCCCATTCATAGGGTCGGGTGTAGTGCGGATATTCCAGGAGCGCTTGTTCGAAGCTCTCCTCCTCTCCACTGGAGGCCGCGCCCATTACGCCGGGGAGGAGGCGAATGCAAGCATCGAGCAGGACGAGCGCGCCGAGCTCGCCGCCCGAGAGGATGTAGTCGCCGATGCTGACCTGCTCGACGGCGCGCGCGTCGAAGATGCGTTCGTCGAAGCCCTCGAAGCGGCCGCACAGGATTATGGCGCCCTCACCTGCCGCGAGCGCGCGGACGCGGGCCTGGGTGAGCGGCGTGCCGATGTTCTTGGCTCGGCGATCGATGCGGTCGCTGATGGCCGCCCGATGCTGGCGATGACCCCGCGCGGTGCGCCTCTGACCCAGCGCCGTGTTCGCGATCTCGCGGTTGGCAAGGGCGCGATCATCCTGTGCGGGCGCTTCGAGGGCTTCGACGAGCGAATCTTCGGCGCCCGGCCGGTCGAACAGGTCAGCGTTGGCGACTACATTCTCTCGGGCGGCGAGTTGGGCGCGATGGTCCTGCTCGATGCTTGCATTCGGCTGCTCCCCGGCGTAATGGGCGCGGCCTCCAGTGGTGAGGAGGAGAGCTTCGAAAAGGCGCTTCTGGAATATCCGCATTACACCCGACCCGTGCTTTGGGAAGGACGCACGATCCCCGAAGTACTGCGATCGGGGGATCATGCGAAGATCGCGGCGTGGCGCAAGGCCCGTTCGATCGACGATACACGGCTACGGCGGCCGGACCTGATCGAGCGCCATGGGGGTGCTCGGGAGGCGTCGCCCTCTGGTGCGCAGCATGAAGATTAGGGACTGTTACCAATGAACCTCATCCAGACGCTCGAAGCCGAGCAGGTCGCCGCGCTGACCGAATTGCGCGCCATTCCCGACTTCCGCCCGGGCGACACGCTCCGCGTTGGCGTCAAGGTCACCGAAGGCGAGCGCAGCCGCGTCCAGATGTACGAAGGCGTGTGCATTGCGCGCGCCAACAAGGCGGTGAACTCCAACTTCACCGTCCGCAAGATTTCGTTCGGCGAAGGCGTCGAGCGCGTCTTCCCGCTTTATTCGCCGAACATCGACAGCATCACCGTCGTCCGCAAGGGCGCGGTTCGGCGTGCCAAGCTCTATTATCTGCGCGGCCGTCGCGGCAAATCGGCGCGGATCGCCGAGCGTCGGGACAACCGGGGCGACGTCAAGTAAGCGCTGTCGCCACGACAATTCAAAAGGGTCGGAGGAAACTTCGGCCCTTTTCCTATGCACCGGCCGATGGGTGCGGCCCGATCTCCAGCCGAACTTGGGCACGACAATGCCCGCCTTCCGTTCACGTCATGCCAGGATAAGTTTTCACCCTCCCGCGTCGCGCGACTTTTCCTGCCCATGATTTCCCCCTATGACGCAGCGCAGCAAACAGGAGTGTGTCATGGGTTATCGGGTCGTAATCGCCGGGGCGACGGGCAATGTCGGGCGCGAGATGGTCAACATCCTCGCTGACCGGCTGTTCCCCTTCGATGAAATCGCGCTGCTCGCATCGTCGCGGTCGGCGGGTGAGGTGATCGATCTGGGCGACACCGGCAAAACCGGCAAGGTGCAGAATATCGACCATTTCGACCCCACCGGCTGGGATATCGCGCTGTTCGCCATCGGTTCGGAAGCGACGCAGGCCCACGCCCCGCGCTTTGCCGCTGCGGGCTGCGTGGTGATCGACAACAGCTCGCTTTACCGTATGGATCCGGATGTCCCGCTGATCGTGCCCGAGGTGAATGCCGACGCGATCGACGGCTACAAGCGCAAGAACATCATCGCCAACCCCAATTGCTCGACCGCGCAGATGGTTGTCGCGCTCAAGCCGATACATGACGCCGCGACGATCAAGCGCATTATCGTCTCGACCTATCAGTCGGTCTCGGGCGCGGGCAAGGCGGGGATGGACGAGCTGTTCGAACAGACGCGCGCGATCTTCGTCAATGACGAGAAGACGATCAGCACATTCACCAAGCAGATCGCCTTCAACGTCATCCCGCACATCGACAGCTTCCTCGACGACGGATCGACCAAGGAAGAATGGAAGATGGTGGTCGAAACCAAGAAGATCCTCGGCTCCAAGATCAAGGTCCACGCCACCTGCGTGCGCGTGCCGGTGTTCGTCGGCCATTCGGAAAGCATCAACATCGAGCTGGAGAATGAACTGTCTGCCGAAGACGCGCAAAACCTGCTGCGCGAAGCCCCCGGCGTGATGCTGATCGATAGTCGCGAGAACGGCGGCTACACCACCCCGGTCGAGGCGGCGGGCGACGACGCCACTTTCGTCAGTCGGGTGCGCGAAGATCCGACGGTGGAGAACGGCTTGGCGTTATGGTGCGTCTCGGATAATCTGCGCAAGGGCGCGGCGCTGAACGCGGTGCAAATCGCGGAATTGCTCGGGCGGCGGCATTTGAAGAAGGGGTGAGGGCTGTGGAGGATGCGGCGGCTGAGCCGGTGACCGGAGGTTGCCGCTGCGGCGCGATTCGCCTGACCATCACAGCGCCCCAGCCGCTCGTTTATTATTGCTGCCATTGCCGCGATTGCCAGAAGACCACTGGCAGCGATTTCGCCGAGCAAGTCGTCGTGTTGTCGCATCACCTGACCATTGATGGCGAGACCACCGACTTCGCGCTGCCACGACCATCGGGCGGGGTGACGACGCATAGAATCTGTCCAACCTGCCATACACGCGTCGCAAGTACGAACAGCGAGCGGGCAGGCATCGCTATCGTGAGAGGCGGATCGCTGGATGACGCGAACCTCGACGAGCCGTTGGCGCATATGTGGGCGAAGCGCAAACGGCCTTGGATTATACTGGCGGACAATGCTCAGGCGTTCGATGAGACGCCGGACCGGGCAGCATTCACGCGGTTGCTGGCGCCACGCCTGTTTGCGGCGCAGTAACTTGCGAGCATGATAGCATGATGCTATCATCGTTATATGGCACAATTGCTCATCCGCCAGATCGATGACGAAGCGATGGCTCGGTTGAAACGCCGCGCGCAGGCGCTCGGCACGTCGGTTGAGGCGATCGGTCGGCGGGCGTTGCACGAAGCGGCCAAGCTGACGGGCGAGGAAAAGCGCGCGATCGTCGAAGAAATGCAGGCGTGGAGCAAGCAGGCAACCATCGCTGGGAGCACACAAACGCTTGGGGTCGATCTGATCCGCGAAGATCGCGATAATGATCATTGACGCCAGCGTCGCGTTCAAATGGATCGTGAATGAAGTCGACAGCGATAAAGCATTTGCCTGGTTAGATAGTGACGATCTGCTCGCGCCCGCCTTGGTCTACAGCGAAGTAGGAAATGCTCTGACCAGACGCATTCGCGGCGGTGAATTGTCTGGTGAAGGTGCCCCTGCCAATCTTCGACGACTGGAGCATATCCTGACCGTGGTTGATGAACGACCGCATATGGATTTGGCGCTGCGTATGGCCTTGTCGCTGGAGCATAGTTTCTACGACTGTGTTTATCTGGCTGTGGCGGAGGCTGTCGACGACGAACTGCTGACTGCGGACCGTAGATTTTTCGGCAAAGTCGCCGAAAGTGTCTGGCAACAGCGGATTAGGTTCCTTGGGTGATCGCCGCATGGCGCGCCATCCCGCGCCCTCAGCGCATCGCCCTTCTTGCACTTCTGGTGCTGGTTCTGCTCGTCAACATCGACCAGCCTTATCCCGCGCTTGCCCCGCTGCACCATATTCCGACACTGGCGTTGATCGCCACTGCGCCATGGTGGTTGCGGCGCTGGCCGCTCAGCAATGGCGCGCTGTTCTGCCTGGTTGGCTTTTTTGCGCTGCACAGCATCGCTGCGCGGTGGACCTACAGCTATGTGCCCTATGACGTGTGGGTGGAGGCGGTTACCGAAACCACCCTTAATGACGCGATGGGCTGGACCCGCAACCATTTCGACCGGTTGGTGCATCTGGCCTTCGGCGTGTTGCTGGTGCCGCCGTTGGCGGAGTGGCTGAGGCCGGTCTTGCCGACGCTGCGGCTTCGCCTGGTCGCGGCGGTCATTCTGCTGCTCGCTGCTAGCGCAGCCTATGAGCTATTCGAATGGCTGCTGACGCTGTTAATGGCTCCCGGCGCGGCGGAGGCGTATAACGGGCAACAGGGCGATATGTGGGATGCGCACAAGGATATGGCGCTCGCTCTGGCGGGGTCGGTTGTGGCGGCGCTGTGGCTGGGGTGGCGCGGTGAGCGGGCTATTTGACGCAATGCTATCATTTTGATAGCATCGCGTCATGGCACAGACACTTATCCGCAAGATCGATGACGCAACATTGGAGGCTTTTCGATCCGCTGCCAAGGCGAAGGGCCGCTCGCTAGAGGCGGAACTGCGCGAGTTGATCGAGAGCAATCGGCCGCGACGGGCCTTGACGCCAGAAGAGCGCCGCCAATTGTCCGATGAGATCGTTAGAGGGCAGAAAATGTCCTCGATCGACAGTGTGCTGATCATCCGCGAGGCGCGCGCGGCGCTTGACGCACGGATGTCGGGCTGACCGCGCTTGCTGGTTATCGATGCCTGCGTTGCCCTGAAGTTCATTACCGCCGAACCGGGCCGCGCGGCCGCGCTCGACCGCATCGATCAGGAGCCGCTGGTCACCGCTCCGGACTGGATATTGGTTGAAATTGCCAATGCGCTCCGGCGCAAATCCCTGAACGGAGAATTCCAGCGCGGCGCCGCGACAGCGCTGTTCGAATCGGTCCCGAGTTTCTTCACATCGATGCAGCCGACTGCACCACTTGTCGGCAAGGCGATGGCTCTGTCATTCGATCTCGATCACTGGATCTATGACTGCATCTATCTTGCCTGTGCGGTCGAACTCGACGCGCCATTGCTAACCGCCGACCGCAAATTCTGGAACGCGGCGATGCGGGCAGGCTATGGTGATGTGGTCGAATTGCTCAGCTGGAAGGGGCAGGCGGCCTGATCGTCACTCCGTAGCGGGCGGCGGGGCTGTGCCCGGCTTGGGCGATTGCATCAGCAGCACCAGTGGCACGAAGCAGGCGACCAATATGGCCAGCAACCAGAAATCGTCGAGATAGGCGATCATCGCTGCCTGCCGGTTGACCATGCCGTCGATCGCCACCAGCGCGCCCGCACCGACCTCGCCCAGTCGATCGGCACCCGACAGATCGACCGGAGGGACGCTGGTGGACGTGATATGCGCCGACAGATCGGCATGACTGGTCTGGATATTGCGCGCCAGCATGGTGGTGATCAGCGAAATTCCTGCGCTGCCGCCGATCGATCGCGACAGGTTGAGCAGCCCGGCACCGTCGGTCCGGTGCTCGGCCGAAATCGCGGCAAAGGCGACGACGTTCAGCGGCATGAAGCACAGGCCCATGCCCATCCCCTGGATGAACCCGACGATGATGAATTCCTCGCGCCCCATGTCGAGCGACCAGCCGGTCATGTGCCACAGCGTCGCGGCGGCAATGGCAAATCCGGTACCGATCAGCACGCGCGGGCCGACGATGGCGATCGTTCTGGTGGCGATGATCATCGACAGCAGCACGCCGACGCCGCGTGGCGCGAGGAGTATCCCGGTATCATACACCGAATAGCCGTAGAGGTTCTGCAACATCGGCGGCAGCAGCGCCGACAGGGCGATCAACACGATCCCCATCAGCGCGGAAAAGCCCATTGCGGTCACGAAGCTGCGATTGGTCAGTAGCGCGCGCGGAAAGATCGGCGAGCGGGCGGTGGCGAGATGCACCACGAACATCCACATCGCTGCGATGACGATAGCCATCTCGATCAGGATCTCGGTCGAATTGAACCAGTCTTCGCCTTGACCGCGATCGAGCATCAATTGCAGCGCGGCCAGGCCGAGCGCAAACAATATGTAGCCAAGATAGTCGAGCCTGCGATGGACGATGGCGCGGCTCGGCAGCAGCCACCACAACACCGCGAAGGTGACGATGCCGATCGGCACGTTGATATAGAATACCCAGCGCCAGCTGTAGCTTTCGGTCAGCCAGCCGCCAATCATCGGGCCGGATATCGGCGCGACCATCACCCCCATGCCCCATATCGCCATCGCCCGCGCGTGCCGGCTGGGCGGATTGATATCGAGCATGATCGTCTGCGACAGCGGCCCGATGAAGGCCGCGAAAATGCCTTGGCCAATGCGAAAGGCGACCATTTCGGGCAGGCTGGTGGCGATGCCGCACAGCATCGAGGTGCCAATGAATCCCGCCACCGCGATCAGGAACAGATTACGCGAGCCTACCCGGTCGGCGAGCCAGCCGGTGACCGGCGTCGCCACCGCCGAGGCGATGATGAAACTGGTAAGCACCCAGGTCACCGTTTCCGGCGTCGCGCCCAGACTGGTCTGCATGTGCGGGATGGCGACATTGGCGATGGTCGAATCGAGAAACTGGATGATCGACGCGCCCATCACCGCCACCATGAGCAGGCCGCGGTGCTTCACGGGCAGGATGGCGGTGTCGGTGTCGGTGGTCGTCATGCCATCATTGCCTTCCCATCCCGCTCATGCTGAGCTTGTCCAAGCACTGCTGTTCTCTTTTCGACGGCTAAAAGGAAGGACAGCCCTTCGACAAGCTCAGGGTGAGCGGCTTTGGTTACCGATCGGGCGCGTCGAAATGCACCGTCACCTCAGCCGACAGGCCGGCCAGCAGCGGACGCGCGGGACGCCCGTCGATGGCGATGCGGACCGGCACCCGCTGCGTCACCTTGACCCAGTTGCCGGTGGCATTTTGTGCCGGCAACACCGAAAACTCGCTGCCGGTGCCCGCACCGATGCTGGCGACATGACCGGTCAGCTCGAGATCGGGGTAGGCGTCGAGATGGATGGTGGCGCGCTGGCCGATACGCATATGATCGAGGTCGGTTTCCTTGAAATTGGCCTCGATCCACGTGTTCTGGCTGGCGACGATGGTCAGCGCGGGTAGTCCGGCGACCATGGTCTGGCCGCGCTGCAAACGATCTGCCTGGCTGACGAGGCCGCCGATCGGCGCGCGGACTTCGGTGCGTGCCAGATTATATTGTGCTTCCTCACGCCGGGTGCGACCCGCCAGGATGCCCGGATTGACACCCGGCGCGATGCTGCCGGTGGCGAGTTGTGCGCGGGCGCGGGTGGCGGCGGCGCGCGCTTCGGACAGGCGGCCTTCGGCCTCGGACAGCGCGCTTTCCGCCGTATCGAGCCGGGCGCGGGTGTTGAAACCGCGCGCCATCAGTGCGCGCTCGCGCTCGGCGGCGGCGCGGGCGAAGACGACAGCGCGCTGCGCGGTGGCGATATCGACCGACATGGTGTCGGCGGTGGTCGACATCATCGTCACATTGGCTTCGGCCTGCGCGATCTGCGCATCGGCCTGATGGATGGCGATGCGCCACGGTTCGGGATCGATGCGGAACAGCAGATCGCCGGCCCTCACCGTCTGGTTCTCCCGCACCGCAACGTCGATGATGCGTCCGCCGATCTCGGAGGAGATCGAGACCTTGTCCTGCTGCACATAGGCATTGTCGGTCGATACCGACGTGCCGCTGGTCAGCCAGAGCCAACCGCCGACAGCCGCGAGCATCAACGGTACGCTGAGCATCAACGGCCAGCGCCAGCGCGATGGCGCGGGGGAGGGTGGCGCGGGTGGAGCGGCTTCGGTCGCGGGCATGAAAGTGTCGGCAGTGGAGCCGGCATCAGCCATGCGCCATCTCCACCGTTTCGGTGCGGCGCGACAGGTTGGCGCGGAAACGGTCCGCCAGCCGCGTGAGCATGTCGATCTCGTCGGCGGTGAAGCCATCGAGCGCATCGGCCAGGATGACATCGGCGTGGCCGCGCATTCTTTCGACCAGCGGATGCGCGGCGGGGGTCAGGTGCAATCGCCACGCGCGGCGATCGTCGGGATCGGGACGGCGCTCGATCATCCCGGCATCGTCGAGCCGATCGACCATGCGCGACAGGGTGATAGGCTCGACTTCCATCAGTTCGGCGGCGGCGGATTGGCGGATGCCTTCGTTGCGCGCCAGCGTCACCAGCACGCGCCATTGCTGGCCGGTCAGGCCAAGCTCACGCGTGCGCGCGTTGAAGGCACGGCGGAACAGGCGCGCGGCATCGGCCATCAGAAAGGCGGGGGACTCGCTCATCACAGCTAGTTTACTAGCTATGCTTATTATGTGCAAGCTACCCGCCGAGTAAGGCGTCTGGATAGCTGACTGCCATAACCTCCCACTGCTTGACGCCGCCCGGCAGCGCCACCCGCCGGATGTCGCCAACCGACGCGCCGCGCAGCGCCCGTGCCAGCGGTGAGTCCCAGCCGATGCGGCCGTCGCCCGCCTCGGCCTCATCATTGCCGACCAGCGTCACAATCCGCTCGACCGCTTCGTCATCGGCCACCGTCACGGTCGCACCGAAGAACACCCGCGCCTTGTCCGGCTGCGCCGAAGGATCGACAATTTTCGCGGCCTTCATCCGCTTCGCCAACCAGCTCAAGCGCCGGTCGATCTCGCGCATCCGCTTTCGGCCGTAGAGGTAGTCGCCATTCTCGCTGCGATCGCCATTGCCCGCCGCCCAGCTGACCACCTCGACAATCGCGGGGCGCTCGGTGCCGAGCAGTTGCTCATATTCGGCGCGCAGTGCCGCAAATCCGCCGGGGGTAATGTAATTGGGGCGGTCCACCGCCGGGATCAGCCCGGGCTGTTCTTTCCGAGATAAGTGCTCAGCCGGTTCCGCTGCTCCGCCGGAGCGCCTGGTCGCAGCGTGTCGTAGACCACTGCGTTCTCTAGCACGCGCTGCACATAGCCGCGTGTTTCGGTAAACGGAATCGCCTCGATCCAGTCGAGGATGTCGATCGCCCCGGTGCGCGGATCGCCATTGCTGCGCAGCCAGCGGTTAACATTGCCCGGACCGGCATTGTACGCCGCCACTGCCAGCGGATAGCTGCCGCCGTAATTGGCCACCATGCGCTGGAAAAAGGTCGAACCGAGCATGATGTTGTAGCTCGGGTCGCTGGTCAATGCACCCAGATCATAAGCGAGGCCCGTCTGCCGCGCCGTCTCCTGCGCCGTCGCGGGCATCAACTGCATCATGCCGCGCGCGCCGACCGGACTTTGCGCGGCGCGATCGAACTGGCTTTCCTGCCGGGTGATGGCGTGGATGAACGTCCAGTTATCCTCATGACCAGCAGGCACCTGCAATGTTGGAAAAGCGGCGGGGACATAATCGGTCAAGCCGTTGGTGCGCGCGCTGCGGCCGACCATGACCGAAAGATCGGTGCGGCCGATCTCGCCCGCGAGCTGGATAGCCAGCGCATGGTCGCTGTCGCTTTTCGCCGCGTTGGCGATGGCACGCAGGAACAGCGATTGCGTCCGCCAGTCGCCCTGGTTCCCCAGCATCCGCGCGGCGCCGACCACCGTGCGATTCTCGAATGCGCGCCGCTCGGCATCGGACAGTTCGCGCGCTGCGCCAATCGGGCGCGGTTGGGCTTGTCCCAATCGCTCGATCGCCAGCTGCCCGTGGAACTGGTCGTAATTGCGCGCCGCGCGTGTAAAATAATCGGTCGCCAGTGCGGGATCGCGCGCATCGGTCGCGGCACGTCCGGCCCAATAGAGCCCGCGCGCCCAGACCTGCGGCGAGCGGCCTCCGTTCGAATAGAGCGCGAACAGGCCCACCGCCTCGCGCGGACGGCGCAGATCGTTGAGCGCCGTGCTCGCCGCCAGCCACACCAGATTGGTATATTCGTCGCGCACCCCCAGCGGCTGTTCGATCACCGTCGCACCGGCGGGCAGCAATCCGTCGACCTGCCGCGCCATATCATAGGCCAGCTGCGGCTGTCCGCCGCTGCGCGCGGCACGCGCCTGCGCCACCAGCAATTCGAGCCATTTTTCCGGATCGGCAGGCGGCGCACTCAACATGCGAGGTGAAGCGAGCAGCGCGCGCGCTGCCGAGACCTGACTCGATGCGATCAGCCATCCGGCCTTGTCATAGATATAGCCCGCGCTGGTCGTCGTCAGCGTCGGATCGATGCCTTCCGCTTCGGCTGCGCGCAGCGCCGCTGCCGTGCCGCGCGTCCGCATCGCTAGACGCGCCGAAAACTCGGGGCTGCGCGCAGACGACACTAACGCCATCTGTCGTGCGGCGGCGGTAGTAGCGTTGGCCCAGAGCAAGCGGTCCATCCGCGCATCATGATCGGCCTGGGTCAGCAATCCGGGAAACCGCGTCAGCAGCGCCGATTCCTCTTCGGCGATCAGCGTGCCGCCGGTCCACGCCCGCCGCGCCGCCGCCGCCGCATCGTCATTGCGACCAGCCGCCTGCAACGCGAGCGCAAAGCGCAATTGCCCCGCCGCACTGGTCGGGGCGAAGCGGGTGAAATAATCGACTGCATAGACCGGGACGATGCCATTGGGGGACAGCGCATCCTCGGCCTTGCGCTTTAATTCATTTTCGTTGGGCCAATCGGGATTGGCCATCAGCCAGCCCGCCACGCGATCGAACGAGGGGCGCGGATCGGCGCGCAGCGCCTGCCATTCGGCCAGCGCCTGCGCCGCGCTCATCGACGGCACCGCCATCGCCTCAGGGCGCGGCGTCCAGTTTTGCGCGACGCACATCGCGGGTGCGAGCAGCAATCCGACCAGCGCGACGCGCGAGGCGGTTGTGGCAAAGACGGGGCGGAACGAGGGGAATCGGAAGACCATGCTTGCCATTATGGGGGGGCAATCCTTATTTGGCGCTGAACGGGCCGGGGCTTTGTGCCTCCATGGGGACCATGACTGCGAGTCTACGCGGCATGAATCCGGCCTGTAAAGGAGCAAAACGATGTTTGCGGGCTCGATACCGGCCCTGGTGACGCCCTTTCGCGGCGGAACGATCGATGAGGCCGCCTTGCGTGCGCTCGTCGATTGGCAGATCGCGTCGGGATCGTCGGCGCTGGTGCCGTGCGGCACCACCGGGGAAAGCGCGACGCTGAGCTTCGAAGAACATTATCGCGTCATCGATATCGTCATCGGGACAGCGGCGGGCCGCGTTCCCGTCATCGCCGGATGCGGATCGAACGACACCGCCACTGCGGTGCGCCACATGGCTTATGCGAAGGCAGCGGGCGCGGACGCCGCGTTGATTGTCGCGCCTTACTACAACCGCCCCAGCCAGGACGGCATGGTGGCGCATTTCGAACATCTTGCCGCGCGAAGCGACCTGCCAATCGTCGCGTACAATGTGCCCGGCCGTACCGTCACCGACATTTTGCCCGACACTTTGGCGCGCATCGCCGACATTTCCAGCGTCGTAGCGGTCAAGGACGCGAGTGGCGATTGCACGCGGGTGACCGAACATCGCCGGGCGCTGGGCGGGGAGTTCTGCCAGTTATCGGGCAATGACGATCTGTGGTTGAGCCACGCGATCCTTGGCGGAACCGGCTGCATTTCGGTCAGCGCCAATGTCGCGCCGCGTCTGTGCGCCGATTTCGCTGCCGCCTGCGCCGCCGCCGATTGGGTCAAGGCGCTGGCGCTTCACGAACGGCTGTTCGCGCTGCACAAGGCGATGTTTGCCGATGCCAGCCCTGCGCCCGCCAAATATGCGCTTTCGCGGCTGCACGGCTGGTTCGACGCGGAGGTCCGCCTGCCGATCCTGCCTGCCAGCGACGCCGCCAAGGCCGCCGTCGATGCGGCGTTGACCGAAGCGGGGCTGATCTGATGGCGCGCCCGCATCCCGTCGAATTCGAGAAGACCAAGATCGTCGCTGACAATCGGCGCGCCAAGTTCGATTACGCCATCGACACCGTCTATGAGGCAGGCATCGCGCTGACCGGGACCGAGGTGAAGAGCCTGCGTTTCGGCGATGGCAGCATCGGCGACAGCTATGCCGAGGTCAAGGACGGGCAGGTCTGGCTGATCAACAGCCACATCCCCGAGTTCAGCCACGGCAACCGCCACAATCACGAGCCGCGCCGCCCGCGCAAGCTGCTGCTCTCCGCGCGCGAAATCCGCAAGATGCACGGTGCGGTCGGGCGCGAGGGGATGACGCTGGTCCCGCTCAGCGTCTATTTCAACAGCCGTGGCCGCGCCAAGGTCGAACTGGCGCTGGCCAAGGGCCGCAAGGCGCATGACAAGCGCGAGCATATCAAGGAACGCGACTGGAAACGCGACGCTGCCCGTATTTTGAGAGAGAAGGGGTGATGTCGGGCTTTTTCGGCTGGGTCAGGCGCAACAGCCCGACGCGCGAGCAGCTCCTGGAAAGCCGCTTCCTAAAACCGTTCGCGCACCGCATCGCGCATAGCGAGCTGTGGCGTTTCACCCGCCGTTCGGTGCCGCGCGGGGTCGCGCTCGGTTTGTTCGTCGGCATCTTCCTGATGATCCCCGGCGTGCAGATTGCCGGCGTCGCGATGCTGGCGCTGCCGTTTCGCGCCAATATCCCCATTGGTGCGGCGATGACCTTTCTGTCCAATCCCGCAACGACACCTTTCATTATCGCCGGATCCGTGTGGACGGGAAACAGCCTGTTCGGCTTGCGCGCCGATGGCAGCATGTTATTCGAATTGTGGCAACGCGGTGCCAGCCTGGGCGAATGGACCAGCTGGTTCTTTTCCGACGCTGCGCCCGCGCTGCTTGCGGGATTATTCATCATTTCGGCGGTGTCGGCGGTGGTCGGCTACGTATTCGGTGCGGTGATCTGGAACAACTGGCTGCGCTGGCGCTGGCGGTTGCGGATGACGGCGCGGCGGAGGGAGACGGCTACCCAAGCCTCCCCCATAAGGGAGCGCGGCAAACCACATCCGTAGTCATTGCACCCCGCCGCCCCACTGTTATACAGCAGCATCACTGACCGGCGCGGGGCAACCGCGCGGTCTTATCGGAGGATCGCCCCCCATGCCCCGCTTTGCATCTCGCACCCGTCTTGCCGCGGTCGCGCTCGCCACCGTTTCGGCTGTCGCGCTGTCCGCGTGCGCCACGTCTATGACCAACGCCCCCGCGCCGGTCGCCGTCGCTGAACCCGTGCCCGCACCAGTCGCCGCTCCCGCCCGCCCGCGCCCGACCATCGGCAACGCCGGTTTCGATCTTGCCGGCATGGACCGCAGCGTCGCCCCCGGCGACGATTTCTACGCCTACGCCAGCGGAACATGGGCGCGCGCCACCAGCATTCCGGCGGACAAGTCCAACTACGGCATGTTCACCGCTTTGGGCGATCTCAGCCTGACCCGCACCCGCGCCATCCTCGATGAAACGCGCGGAAATGCGGACAGCAAGGTCGGCCGCGCCTATGCCAGCTACCTCGATGAAGCGGGCGTCGAAGCACGCGGCCTGGCGCCGATCCAGCCGTGGTTGACCGAGATCAAGGGCCTACGCACCCGCGCCGGTTACGCCGCACTCGCCGCGCGCGCCGACCGCGCCGGGATCGCGACCTTGTTCGGCAGCTACGTCGGGCAGGACGATCGCAGCCCCGACCATTATCTGTTCACCATGGGGCAGGGCGGCATCGGCATGCCCGACCGCGACTATTATCTCGAAGCCGCGCCACGCTTCACCACGGTCCGCGCCGCCTATCTGACCCATCTCGAAGCGATGTTGTCGCTCGCCGGTGAGACCAATGCCCGCGCCCGCGCACAGGCGCTGCTCGACTTCGAAACCCGCATCGCCCGCGCCCACTGGAACCGCATCGACAGTTCGGATGCGACCAAGACCTACAACAAGATGACGCTGGCTGAACTTCAGCGCGTCGCCCCCGGCTTCGACTTCGCCGGATTTCTGCGTGGCGTCGGCGTCACCGAGACCGACCTGCTGATCAACCAACCGACCGCCTTCACCGGCATCGCCCGCGAATTTTCGCGAGCGCCTGTCGCTGTGTTGCGCGACCAGCTGATCGTCCGCAGCATGGCGAACTATTCGGACGAGCTGCCGCGCGCCGTGGGCGACGCCAATTTCGCATTCTACGGCACTGCCTTGTCGGGTACGCCGCAGCGCGAGGACCGCTGGAAGCGCGCAGTGCGCTTTACCGAAGGCGTGCTTGCCGACGAAGTAAGCAAGGACTATGTCGCGCGCCACTACCCGCCCGAAACGAAGGCGGCGATGGACACGCTGGTCGCCAATGTGCTGTCGGCGCTCGGCGATCGCATCGATAATCTGGCGTGGATGCAACCGCAGACCAAGGTCCGTGCCCGCGCCAAACTGGCCAATTTCACCGTCAAGATCGGCTATCCGGATCGCTGGCGCGATTATGGCGCGCTCGACATCCGCGCCGACGATCTGTTCGGCAACGCCTGGCGCTCGAACAATTTCGAGCATGAGTATCAGATTTCCAAGCTGGGCGGCCCGGTGCAGCGCTGGGAATGGGGCATGACGCCGATGGAGGTGAATGCATACGCCAATTTCTCGATGAACGAGATCGTCTTCCCTGCCGCCATCCTGCAACCGCCCTTCTTCGATCCCAATGCCGATCCGGCGATCAACTATGGCGGCATTGGCGCGGTGATCGGCCATGAGATTAGCCATCATTTCGACGATCAGGGCGCGAAATATGACGAGAATGGTCGCCTCGCCGACTGGTGGACGCCGCAGGATGTCGCTGCGTTCGAGGCTGCCGGCCGCCGTTTGATCGAGCAATATAACGCTTACGAAGTGCTCGGCGAAAACATCAACGGCGAGTTCACGCTGGGTGAGAATATCGGCGATCTGGCCGGCCTCGCCATCGCTTACGATGCCTACAAAAAGTCGCTGAACGGGGCGGAAGCACCGGTGATCGACGGCATGACCGGCGATCAGCGCTTTTATCTCGGCTGGGCGCAGGTCTGGCGGCGCAACTATCGCGATGCCAATCTGTTGCAACGGCTGACGACGGATTCGCATTCACCGTCGATCCAGCGGGCGTGGGTCGTGCGCAATCTCGATAACTGGTATGAGGCCTATAATGTCACCCCCGGCCAGCGCCTCTATCTCACCCCGCAAGAGCGGGTGCGCATCTGGTAGAGGGCGAGCAATCGACAATTTCGTTTCGAATCTTCCAGTTTGTCATTCCCGCGAAAGCGGGAATCCAGGGGCGGCAAAGCGCATGGCTCTGTTGCGCTCCTGGATTCCCGCTTTCGCGGGAATGACAATCCGAAAGGGCGGGGCCGTCCGATGACCCAACGCAGCGCCATGATGACCTCCAGCCTCAGCCTCCGCTCCGGCAACGCCATGGCCTGGCTGATCGTCGGCCTCGCCGCGCTCGCCTCGGCCACCATCCTGTGGCTCCCCACCCGCTCGCCGATCCTCGTCGCCGGGTTCGCTGCCGCCGCGCTGGTCGCCGGAGCGATCGCCGTGCTGATGCGCAACAATGCGCGTCCCGCCCCCGCGCGCATCGAGCAGGGCACCGACTGGTCGCTGGTCCGCGCCATCGCCGATGGCGATGCGCAAGGGGTGGCGGTGACCGATCGCACCGGGCGGCTGGTCTGCGCCAACGATCTCTACTGCGACTGGTTCGGCGGCGCGGTCACCCCGCCGGGCCTTCCCGTCGATGCGCGCACCAATGCGCTGCTCGCCGAAGCCGGACGCACCGCCTGGCGCGACGGAGAGGCGGCGGTCGCCGATTTCACCAGCAATGGTCGGACGATGAGCGGCATCGTCCAGCGCATCGGCCATGCCGAGGATCATTTGCTGTGGCGCTGGCAGATGCACGCCGCCGCCGATCCGCTGGGCGAAGCGCTGACCCATCTGGTCGGCCCACTCGGGCGGACGCTGGGTGAGGCGGGGGTGATGGTCGCGGTGGTCACACCGGCGGGCACCATCCGCATGGCCAACAGCGCCTTTCGATTGAGAACGGCTGGGTTGCTCGAAGCCTCGGTCGAGGGGCAGGATTTCGCCGCGCTGCTGCGCGTCGATCGTGCCGGGCAGTTCCGCATCGCCCGCGAACGCGACAGCGCGATGCCGCTGCGCCTCGTCGAGGTGCCGCTGGCGGGTGACGCCGACGCGCCGCTGCTGATCCTGATGCTCGATGAGGATCGTCTGCCCGCCGACCCCGGCATCGCCCCCGATCTGGTCGATCGGCTGGTGCAGGCGCTGCCCAGCGGCATCGCCATGGTCGATCGCGACGGGCGCTTCCTGACGATCAACCCCGCCTTCGCCCGCGCTGTGGGTTCCGCGCCCGATGCATTGCCCTCCTATCCCGGCGATCTGCTGGTGGCGGAGGACAAGGGGGCGATCGGCGACGCGATCCGCCGTCACGCCAGCGGGCGCGGCACCAGTGGCGAGATTTCGGTGCGGTTGCGCGGCAGTCCCGATACGCCGGTCAGCATCGGCCTCGTCGGCTTGCGCGGGCTGGGGCAGGCGTCGGTACTCCTGACGCTGAGCACATCGGACAGCAGCGCGCCGGTGCCGCACGAGCGGCTCGAGCAGGCCAGCAAGATGCAGGCAATCGGGCAATTGGCTGGCGGAATCGCCCATGATTTCAATAATATATTGACCGCTATTCTCGGCGCATGTGATCTCATGCTGCTGCGCCACCAACCCGGCGATAGCGATTATGACGATATCCAGCAGGTGCGCAGTAATTCCAACCGTGCCGCCAACCTGACCCGCCAGCTGCTCGCCTTCTCGCGCCAGCAAACGCTGCGTCCGCAGATCCTCAACCTGTCGGACATTGTCGCCGATGTGTCGCATCTGCTCGAACGGCTGATTGGCGAGACCGTCAAGTTGACTGTCACCCATGGTCGCGGCCTCGGTCCCGTCCGCGCCGATCCGGTCCAGCTCGAACAGGTGATCGTCAACCTCGCGGTCAATGCGCGCGACGCGATGCCGCGCGGCGGTACGCTGACCATCGCCACCACCGCCGTAGGGCCGAAACAGTTGCCCAAGGTCAAGGGCGACATCATGCCACCTGGCGACTATAGTCTGTTGACGGTGACCGATAGCGGCACCGGCATCCCGCCCGACGTGCTGCCCAAGATTTTCGATCCCTTCTTCACCACCAAGGATGTGGGCAAGGGCACCGGCCTCGGCCTCGCCACCGTCTATGGCATCGTCAAACAATCCGAGGGCTATATCTTCGCCGAATCGCGGGCAGGCGAAGGCACACGCTTTTCGATCTACCTGCCGGTCTACAAGGGGTCCGAGCCGGTCGAACCACAGCGCGCCGCCCCCGGCCCCGGCGCGCGCAGCCTGCACTGGGGCAGCGGCACGATATTGCTGGTCGAGGACGAGGACATGGTCCGCGCCGTCGCCGAGCGCGCGTTGCTGCGTGCGGGCTATACCGTGGTCACCGCCGCGCATGGCGAGGAGGGACTGGAGCGCTTCGGCGAACTCGTCGAGGTCGATCTGATCGTCAGCGACGTGATGATGCCGCAGATGGACGGCCCCGCCATGGTCGCCGCGATCCGCGCCAAACGCGCCGATGTGCCGGTGCTGTTCATGTCCGGCTATGCCGAGGAGCAATTACGCCAGACGATCGCGCTGCCGAACGTTGCTTTCCTCGCCAAACCGTTTTCGGTGGCGCAGCTGGTCGATGCGGTGGCGTCGATCCGGGATGCGTCGCGATGACAGCTCCGGCCTATCATGAGCCCGTCCCCGATTTCGAACGCGGCGTCGAAGCTGCGCTGTTTGCCGCCACAACGTCTTTGTCGGTGGCGGATATCGCTGCCTATGTCGGTGAGGGCGATATACAATCCGCGCTCGCCGCCATCGCTGCGCGCCACGCCGGAACCGGTATCGATCTGGTCGAGCGGGGGGGGCACTGGCATTTCCAGACCCCTGGCGATCTCGCCCACCTGCTCCGCCGCGAGCGGGAGGAGCCGCGCCGACTGTCGCGCGCAGCCATGGAGATGCTGGCGATCATCGCCTATCATGAACCGGTCAGCCGCGCCGAGATAGAGGCGATCCGGGGTGTCCAGACCGCCAAAGGCACGCTCGACGTGCTGATGGAGTCGGGCTGGATTCGTCCCGCTGGCAGACGCGAAGTGCCCGGTCGTCCGCTCATCTATAAAACCACATCGGAATTCCTCACCCATTTCGGCCTGTCCAGTCGCCGCGACTTGCCCGGAATCGAGGATTTGCGCGCTGCCGGGCTGCTCGATCCGGTCGATACAGCATTCGACGCACTGGAACTGGAACAAGTGGAAGAGAGTGACTAGATAGGGCGCAACTGGAGTGCGGAGCCTTTCCGCCTCCACATGGAGAGTATCATGGGTGGCTTCAGCATCTGGCATATCCTGATTTTTGCGGTGGTCGCTATCGTCCTGCTGGGTGGCGGACGCTTTTCCGGCATGATGGGGGATGTCGCCAAAGGCATCAAAAGTTTCAAAAAGGGGATGGCGGAAGATGATGAGGCTGTGTCTTCCGCACCGCCATCGCGGATCGAGGGTCGGCCTGCGTCCCCAACGCTGCACAAGGACGAAGTGCAGAGCGGCGATCGACAGCTCTGATCGCGATCTGGCGACCCTCAGCCCATGTTCGACGTAGCTCCATCCGAATTACTGATCGTGGCGATCGTCGCGTTGGTCGTCATCGGCCCGAAAGATCTGCCTAAGGCGCTGCGATTCGTCGGCCACTGGATCGGCAAGGCGCGCGGGATGGCGAAACATTTTCGGGCCGGAATAGACACGATGATGCGTGAGTCCGAGATGGAGGATATGGAGAAGAAATGGCGCGAGCATAATGATGCTATTATGCGCGCCTATCCGCAGATCGATGCGACGCTGCCTCCCCACCCAACGGCCAACAACAGCGAGACGGAGTTCGCCGCTGACGCGGCCATGACAACTCTCTTCCCATCGGCTGGAGCATCCTCTGAGCCGGTCTCGCTCGCCAAGCCGGTCGGCACCAGCGCGCCATGACCGAACAAGCGACGCTCGATCCCGCGCCGGCGGTAAATGAACCGATCAACCCCGATGTGTCGGCGATCGAGGCGACGCGCGCTCCGCTGCTCGACCATCTGATCGAGTTGCGTCGGCGGCTGCTCTGGTCGCTCGGTGCGCTGGTGCTCGCCTTTCTTGTCTGCTTCCAGTTTGCCACCCAGATTTTTGCTTTCCTGGTCCAGCCATTGCTGGCGGCGGGACAGGGCAGGTTGATCTACACCGCCCTGTTCGAGGCATTTTTTGTCGAAGTGAAGGTGGCGCTGTTCGCTGCGTTCATGCTGGCCTTCCCGGTCATCGCCACACAGATCTGGCGATTTGTCGCTCCGGGACTGTATCGCAACGAAAAGCGCGCCATGCTGCCGTTTCTGGTGGCGACGCCGCTGCTGTTCACGATGGGCGCCGCAGGGGCATATTATGGTGCCGTGCCGATTGCGCTTAAGTTCCTGTTGAGTTTTCAAGGCAATGTCGGCGGCGTCGAGCAGACGGCGCTGCCGGGCGTTGGCAATTATCTCGATTTCGTCATGCATTTCGTACTGGCATTCGGCGTGGCGTTCCTGTTGCCGATCCTGATCATGCTGCTGGAACGCGCCAATATTGTCACCCTGCAGCAGTTGCGTGGAATGCGCAGGTACATGATCGTCGCCGCTTTCGCCGTGGCGGCGGTGTTCACCCCGCCCGATCCCGTCAGTATGCTGATGCTGGCGATACCGCTGTGCCTGCTTTACGAAGCGGCTTTGGTAGCCATCTGGGTCACCGGCAAGAAAAACGCGCCCCAGCCCGAGGGCTGACGCGCGCTTTTCAACTAACCCGATTTGGACTTTATTCAGCGGCGTCTTCGACCGCGTCGCCTGCCGATTGCAGATCGCGGCCAGCGCCTTCGACGGTGTTGCAGGCCGACAGCAGCAGGGCAGTGCTCAGGGCGAATGCGGCAATGGATGCACGGATCATCGATACTCTCCTAACGGGGCGGACCGGGTATGTGGTCGTCGCTACCGGAGAAATGATCGAAACAGGCTAAGGTTCCTCGCAATGGTCTAGGCAGTGTTGACAAAGGGGATTCCCAAGAGGGTGGTTATCTGATTCAAGGTGGCTTTTGGGGAGGCTGTCTTGATCCGGGGTTTGATGAGCGACG
>JAYSZB010000109.1:0-2775 GCA_043727035.1 Sphingomonas sp.
ACGCGCTGCTGCTCGCCGCCCGACAGCTGTGCCGGATAGTGGGTCAGCCGATGCCCGAGCCCGACCGCTTCTAGCTCTGCCTTAGCCTTGCCGAACGGATCCGGGTCACCCGCAAGCTCAAGGGGAACCGCGACGTTCTCGAGCGCCGTCATCGTCGGCAGCAGGTGAAAGGCCTGGAGAACGATCCCGATCTTGCCACGGCGCGCGCGCGCAAGCTGATCCTCGTCGAGCCCGGAATAATCTGTTCCGCTTACGCTCAGCTCGCCCGATGTTGCGCGCTCGAGACCGGACAGCACCGCCATCAGCGACGACTTGCCAGACCCCGACGGTCCCAGAATCGCAAGGCTTTCCCCGGCACCGATATCGATGTCCACGCCATTGAGAATGTGCGTCGAAGCGCCTTGAGCACCAAGCACCAGGTTGATGTCGCGCGCACGGATCATGCTATCGGTGCCGCCGTTGGACTGTGCGATCAAAAGGGAGTGTGTCCTTGTCCTGGAAACGAGCCTGTTATCTGACCCTCATGGTCAACGTCCACCTTATTGCAGCGGGCTGTTCGCCCGAAAGTCAGTCGGTAAACCGCAACAATGACAGTGCTGTGAGTGCCGCCCCGGCGACCCCCGATCCGCAGCAGGAAAGCTTGCTGGTGCTTGCATTCGGCGACAGCCTCTATGCCGGCTACGGCCTCGCCCCGCACGAAAGCTTTCCCGCCCAGCTCGAACAGGCGCTGAGGGCCGATGGGCTGGTCGCGACCGTTCACCAAGCCGGCGTTTCCGGCGAAACCAGCGCAGCAGGACTGCAACGGCTCGCCTTCACGCTCGACGGATTGAGCCGAAGGCCCGATCTTGCGCTCGTCGGTCTTGGCGCCAACGATATGCTGCGCGGTCTCGATCCTGCCGCGACCAGGGCGAATTTGCTCGCGATTTGCAGCGAGCTTCGCCGGCGCGATATTGATGTGATGCTGACCGGGATGCTGGCCGCACCGAATTTGGGGCAGGACTATAGCGGCAAGTTCAATCGCATTTTCCCCGAAGTGGCGAGCAGCTGCGGCGCAACGCTCTACCCGTTCTTCCTCGACGGGGTGATCGCGCAGCCGCAACTCATGCTTGCCGACCGAATCCATCCCAACAGCGCCGGCATCCAACGCATTGTCGCTGCCATCAAGCCGGCAATCGCGCGTGAACTTCGGGAGAACCAACGGCCATCCGACTGAGCTGAAACATGTCGCCAATCGTCGGCTGGAGCGGTCTCAGCCGGCGTTGCCGCCCCACATCTTGACGAAATCCCGGCCAGCGCTAGAGGCGCCAGTCAGCCAATTTGTTTCCGTTCGATGCATTTTCGACGGCGATCGAATCGAGTTTCGCGCCGACCAGGCAAAGCGGTCGTTCATAGACCGTCGAAGCGCGGCAAAGCACGGTTTCGCGCCCCATCGTCCAGCGAGCCACGCGTCCCTCGAGGATTAGACGCAGGCCCTTGCTGAGGTCGGCTTCATCGTCCAGCTGGACCGTGGCCTCGAGCGGGCGTCCCCGGCGCTGCCCGACGCGCGAACTTTCGGAATCGAAGATTTGTGCGATTCCAAGGCTGGATGCGGGATTGGCCGGATCGCCCTGATCGGCTGGACAGGTTTCGCTTCGAGTCCACGGTCGCGGAACCCAGAAACCCTCGGCCCGGTCCGCTTCGCGGCGTTCAAGCTCGGCAGCGACCCAGGGAATTTCGGTCCAATCCTTCAGCTGGACGCTAATTCTGAGGGTCTGGTCTTCAGCGGTATAGCGAGCGTTGAAGGCGCGTTCGTCCTCGCTGTCGAGGGTTCCGCAGCCGAACGGGATCCGGATTACGAACCTTTCTCCTTCGAGCATCTCCTCGACCGCAGGACCGCCCGACGACGCGTCAGCGGCGGCCGAGGCGAGGCGAATGAGGTCGGCGCGCTGGAGCATGATGTCGACCGGAGCGTCAGGGACTTCCGGCGTTACAGGTGACGGCGGCGCCGGTACCGCCATCGGCACCGGCGGCGGGTTGCTATCCCGGCCAAGCAGATATCCGCCGCCGGCAAGCGCGCCAGCGATCACCGTGGCGGCGATAATATTCCTTAAACGGGAGCCATTGGCGTCGCGGTCCATTGCACCCTATTAGCATATTGCGACGGAGGCTCCAGACTTGCGGTTGAACGAATGAATTTCGACCAATTAGTCACACTCGCGGTGCTCGCAGCCGTCGTGGCCGCGCTAATCTGGGACAAGGTGAGGGCCGATGTCGTCGCTCTGACTGGTGCTGCGATCCTGTTGATGTCCGGAGCGGTCAGGCCATCCGAAGTGCAGGGGGCGTTCGCCAGTCCTGCGATCATCGCGCTCGCCTCGCTGTTCGTGATGGCTTACGCGATGGAGCTGACCGGCCTGCTCGATCGCGCAATCGAACTCGCCGTCCGGCTGTGCAGCCGGATCGGGGCGTTTGGCTTGTGGATCCTGATCGGGCTCTGCGGTGGTGCCTCTGCCTTCCTCAACAATACGCCGATCGTCGTACTCGGCGCGCCGGTGATCCGCGACGTCGCTGTCAAGCTGGGCCTCGATCCCAAGCGCTTCCTGATGCCGCTGTCCTATGTCGCCGTGATGGGCGGGTGCATGACGTTTATCGGCACTTCGACCAACCTGCTGGTCAGCGACATGGCACGCGTGTCGGGGCAGCCGCAGTTCGGCTTGTTCGAAATCACCCCCGTCGGTGTGTTCGTCGCAATTGCCGGCGGGCTATATCTGTTTCTGTTCAGTGGTCGGCTGATCGCCA
>JAYSZB010000110.1:0-56710 GCA_043727035.1 Sphingomonas sp.
AGTCCCAGTGTGGCTGATCATCCTCTCAGACCAGCTAAGGATCGTCGCCTTGGTGAGCTTTTACCTCACCAACAAGCTAATCCTACGCGGGCTCATCCCTGGGCGATAAATCTTTGGACTTTCGTCATCATCCGGTATTAGCTCAAATTTCTCTGAGTTATTCCGAACCCAAGGGTAGATTCCCACGCGTTACGCACCCGTGCGCCACTATGCCCGAAGGCACCGTTCGACTTGCATGTGTTAGGCATGCCGCCAGCGTTCATTCTGAGCCAGGATCAAACTCTCAAGTTTGATGTTCCTGTCCATCGGGCGGAATGGCCCGATGAGCAGACCCATTTCAAGGAGCCTGCCTGCACTTTGTCACGACGTCCGTGAGGACGCCGTCGTATGGAACGTTAAGACATGCAGACAGGCTTGGCTTTTATATCCGAATACTTGCACCTTGAAGCTGCAAGATCCGTAAGCCGCCGCCCACATGTCCCTTCATACAAAATCACAATGTCAAAGAGCGTCACACAAAACAGGGCGGACAATGAACCATCCCCCTGTATCGCTACCGGGTTTCGGCGTGTCCGTTGATTTTGGCGACCAGACAGTGTGCTGCGAGGCAGCGTCGCCGTCCGGTGAAACGGCTCTAGGCCCACCTCCGATTCGGGTCAACAGGATTTTTGATATTTTGTTGCGTTTTTTTGACGGACCGACCGCAAAGGCACGGAAAACGGCGCATCGTCCATCCTCGCGGGAGGGTGGCAAGGCTTTGCCAACCTGTTTGTGCTAGCCGCATGCCATGGACAAAGCCCTCGAATCGCCTGCGAATCCCCCGGCCGTGCCGACACAGGAGGTGGGAATCGACCGCGATGCCCTGGGCGGGCAGGTTCGGCAGGCAGTGTTCTGGCGCACCGGCACCCAGATTGTCAGTCAGACGATCAGCTGGACCGCAACGTTGGTCGTCATCCGCCTGCTCGAGCCCGCCGACTATGGCCTGGTCGCCATGGCGCAGGTGATGATGACCTTCCTCGACTTCCTCAACGGCTATGGTTTCGCCAGCGCGCTGATCCAGTCGAAGCAGCTGGCGCGACAGGCGATCCGCCAGGCGCTGGGCATCACCATCCTGCTCAATTGCTCGATCGCCGCGTTGCAGATCGCCATAGCGCCGATGGTGGCGGCCTATTACGGGCGACCCGAGGTTGCCGATCTGCTGCGGCTGCTCGCCTTTGTCTATGTGGCGACGCCGTTCATCATCATCCCCGAAGTGATTCTGTCGCGCGGGCTCGACTTCAAGAAGCAGGCCATCGTCAATCTGACGGCGGCGGTAATCGGCGCGGGGGTCAGCCTCTATTGCGCGCTATCGGGATATGGCGTGTGGACGCTGATCTATGCGCCGCTGGCGGTATCCTTTGCACGCGGTGTCGGCCTGACGCTGGCGGCGCGATTGTTCGTGCCGCCCAGCTTCGATTTTCGCGGCGCGGGCGGCATCGCAAAATTCGGCGGGGCGATGATGGCCAGCCATCTGTTCTGGGTGGTGCAGACGCAAAGCGACATCTTCATCGCCGGACGGATATATACGCCGACCGAGATCGGCCTGTATGCGCAGGCGCTGTTCCTGACCCAATTGGTAATGGCAAAATTCGTCCCCGCGCTCAACCAGGTCGCTTTTCCAGCCTATGCGCGATTGCAGGACGATCTGCCGTCTTTACGCTGGGGGTTTCTAGGCTCGGTGCGGCTGATCATGTTGGCGACTGCGCCGATCTATATCGGCATCGCCGCCAGCGCCGCGCCGCTGGTCGAGGTTTTATTCGGCACGAAGTGGTTGGCGATGGCACCGATGATGCAGTTCCTCGGCTTCGCCATGCCGCTGATGACGCTGCAGATATTGTTCGCACCGATGCATAATGCACTGGGGCGGCCCGACCTGTCGGTAAAGAGCGCCGCATGTGGCGCGCTGCTGTTCGGCGCGGCTTTTCTGGTCGGCGCCCGGTTCGGCGTGATCGGCCTAGCCATCGCCTGGCTGGTGTCATCGCCATTGTTGCTGTGGGTGACCGTGCGATTGGGACAGTCGCTGACCGGCATCTCGCTGGGCGAGATCTCCAGGGCTGCCATGCCTGCCATCGCTTCGGCGGTGATGATGGGCGCAATAGTGTCGGGGATCGACCAATCCTTCGCGCCGCATCTCTCGCCGATCCCGCATCTGCTGTTGCTGGTGACCATCGGCGTTGCGACCTATGCGGCGCTGTCCTGGTGGTTACAGCGCGAGGCGCTGCTGCGGCTGGCGGCGCTGTTGCGGCGGCGCGGTGCGGCCTGAGACTAGGTGTTAGGACCCGGCGATATAGTCGCGCATCGCCGCCGCCTCGGCTTCGATCCGCTCGATGCGATATTTAACCAGATCGCCGATCGACACGAAGCCGCGCAGCGATCCGCCGTCGATCACCGGCAAATGGCGGAAGCGCCGCCGCGACATCAGCGACAGCGCGGTCAGCACCGGCGCGGTCGATTCGATGCTGACCACCGGACTGGTCATCACGTCGCGCACCAGCATGTCGAGCGCCGCAGCGCCATGCGCAGTCAGACAGTGCATGACGTCGCGCTCGGAGAAAATGCCGACGACAGTGTCGCCGTCGAGCACCGGCACCGCGCCGATTCGCTTCTCGGTCAGCAGTGCGACAACATCGGCAACCCGCTCGTTGCCGCTCGCCGACCAGATCGCGCCGTCGCGTGCCGCCAGTATCGCTCCGATCGTCATTGCTGCCTCCTGTCGCCAATCTGTGCCCAGCTTGCGGGTCCGGCTTTTTACCCCGGTGACCGGAGGCTATCATGCATTGCCTTGGCGCGAAACAGCGTAGCGGCCTTTTGCCCGACCGTCCGAACGCCTACATTGAGCCGATGGCCAACCGATCCGAACTCGACGATCCCGCCGTCGCCAGCTTTGCCTGGGCGCGATACAAGCGACTGATGCGCTGGATGGCCTTTGCCGCCTTCACCAGTTCGACGGCGGCAATCGCCATCCTCTACGCGCGCAATCCCGATGCCAGCGTGCATCTGTTCATCGCCGCTGCGGGCGGCGTGTTCGTATCGGTGCTGCTGGGCGCGGCGCTGATGGGGCTTGTGTTCCTGTCGGCAGGCACCGGTCATGACGGAGCGATAGAGGATCGGCTGGAAGAAGAGCGCAACCGGCCCTGAATCACCCTATGGGCGTAATTCACCCTATGGGCCTGCGTCACCCTATGGGAGCGTCCGGATCGCTGCGGTCGATGACGATTTCCGCGATGCTGTCGAACAGCGACTGCATTGCGATCGGCTTGAACAACACCGCGTCAGCACCGGCGGCAAGGCACTGATCCTCCAGTCCGGGCGATGCATCGGCGGTAACGACGATGATTGGAATGTCCTTGAGGGCGTCGTTGCGTCGACGAAGCGCATGCATCACGGCAAACCCGTCCATTTCCGGCATCCTGAGATCGAGCAACAGCACGTCGAACGTCTCGCGTTCAAGGCGCGCAATTCCTGCCGCGCCGCCGTCCGCCTCGGCCAACGGCAAGCCTGCGACGTGCAACATGTCTCTCACGACGCGACGGTTCATCGCGTCGTCTTCAATGAATAAAATGCGCATCTACTTCCGGCTCATGCGGGCCGACCTTTTCGGTTCTAACCCCGTTTGCGCATCCGCGATGGCCGTTGACGATGGCGCTGGCAAGGATGAATCTGCCGACGCCGGACGATTCGTCGTCGCCGCGAGTTGCAACGCTGCGACGATAGCATTGCGCGAGAAGGCAACAGATTCGGCCGTGATGCCATTGGACTTCATGGTCGCACCATCCCCATCGATGTCGCCGACGATTATGACATGGTGGTCATGATCGGCATGGCTGTCGATTATCGTTTCGATTGCGCTCCATGCTGACGCATCGACTAGCAGAGTCAAGGAATTAGGCGACGCCATCGCCACTGTCGCCAGCGCGGATGTGTCGGCAACGCTGACCGTGCCGCCGCTGCGCCGGACGATAGCGGCGAGCATGGCAATCCGCATCGGATCATGCGCGACGATGACCACCGCACGATCGGCCAGCTCGTCCGACGTCGCCCGTAGCGGCCTGGGCTGCGCTGCCGACTCCGTCGAGCCATCGGGCACTGCTCGCCATGGCAGCGAAACGGTGAAGGTCGATCCCTCCCCCGGCGCACTGTCCAGGGCAATGTCACCGCCCATTGCGCGCGCCAGCTGGCGGCAGATTGCCAGGCCAAGGCCGGTGCCGCCATAGTTGCGGGTACGTGCTCCATCGATCTGGCGGAACATGTCAAACACGCTGTCGTGCCATTCCGGCGCGATCCCGATCCCCGAATCGCGAACTTGCAGGTGAAGCATTGGCATATCGCCTGCGCTGGTCGCCAGCGACACCTGGACCAGACCCTCCGGGGTGAATTTGATCGCATTGCCGACCAGGTTGAACAATATCTGGGTCAGCCTGTCGGGATCGACCATGGCGCTCACGCCATCGCCTTCGACTACCAGATCGAGCGTCAAGCCGGCATTATGCGACTGCGCTTCGAACAGGCGTGTCACACGTTGCGCCAATGCGGCGACATCGGTCGGCTTTGGATTGATGGTAAAGCCGCCATGCTCGATTTTGGCAACGTCGAGAATATCGTCGACCAGCGCGCGCATGGTCGATCCGGCATCATGCAGCAGTTCGATCTGAATCCGATGCTGCGGCGCGATGCCGGCATCCGCGAGCAAGATCTGTGTCATGCCCAATATTCCGTTCAGCGGTGTGCGCAGCTCGTGGCTGGTCGACGCAAGAAACTCGGTCTTGGCCGCCAATGCCTGCTCGAGCCGCTGGTTGACCACGGCGAGTGCGGCGCTGTCGGTGCGGGCGCGGTTACGAGCGCGGATCGCAGTGACGAGCAGTCCGAGGAGCAACCCAAGCGCCAGCAGCGAGCCGATGACGATCGTCGCCGTCATCGCTCGCTGGAAACTGACCTCGCGTTCGAGGTTCTCCGCTTTGAGCTGCGCGATTTGCGCGGTTTGAGCGGAAAATTGGAACTGCGCAGAAAGCAGCGCGGCGCGGTTGGAGGCGGTCAGTTCAGCATCTGCATCGTCGATACGGCGCACGGCTTCAAGCTGAACAAAGGCTTCGTTGCGGTACCCATACGCCTTGTAGATTTCATAGGCGGCAAAATGGGCGTTCCAGAACGAGGTGTCGGTTGTAGTCGGTTCGGCTCCAGCTATGGCACGGCGGATATGCGCAAGCGCCGAAGCGCGCTGACCTCGGCGAAAGGCGATTATCGCGCGGAGACGGTGAACTTCGCGTCGTTGCGACTCGGGAATCGCATCATTGCCGTTTTCGAAGTCCTCCAGCGAGCGGCTCGCGTCGACATATTTTCCGGCGAAGGTCTGATTGGCGGCAATGTTGAGCGTGATGGGGCGTGCGAAATTCTGTAGGCCAAGACGCTGAGCGTAGCGCCGGGCCAGCAGCAGCCGGCGCTCGGACTCCTCGAAACGTAAAAGTGTCTGCAAAGCTACGCCAAAATTATTGTTGAGGCTGAGCAAAAAGACATCGTCGCCCACATAAGTATTCTCGGCCAAGGCGAATAAGCGAAGCGCTTCCTCGCCATTGCCGACATCATTATAGAGGACGCCGACGGATTGCAGCGCAAGCGCGTGACCGCGCTGGTCGTTGGCAGCGATGAAACCCTGCTGCGCCGTCCGCAATGCCGTGAGCGCTTGGGCGAAATCGCGGTCGCCGCGCGCCAGCAAACCTTCAAGCAAAAATGCATAGCCGCGTACTCGGTTACCGCCGACATCGCTTGGCGCAATACGCCGCGCCATGGCCATCGCCGCCCGCGCGCGCGCAGTATCACCGAGCCGGAAGCTAGCCTGCGCCTTCACCCAATACGCAGCCGCCAGTTGCGCATTCGGGGACGCTTCGCGCTGGGCAGACAGCCTGGCGATCTCCCGGTCAGCTTCAGTCGAAGCACGAGCAGGATCGACGGCAAGGTCGACCGTCATCGCAGCGATGAAATCGCGCGTTTCTGCTGCCTGCAAAGCTGTAGTGGCACCAACGGCAATCCAGCACGACAGCATGATCGCCAGTAGTCGACGCATTAGGCGCGCTTCCAGAACTTATGGTCACGCAATACCCGGCCATCGTTCGGCACCGTGATAGTCGCCGGATCGAAGTTACGGAGAAATTCGACCAACGCCTCGGGCTTCATCGGTCGGCCGATGAGATAGCCCTGTACCATATCGCAACCCATGACGCTGAGCAGCGCATGCGCTGCCGGGGTTTCTACGCCCTCCGCTGTTACTGACATCCCGAGCGCATGGGCCAGATCGATGGTTGAGCGGACAATCAGCGGATCGCGATGGCTAGTGCCTAGCGACGTGATAAAGCTTTTGTCTATTTTTAGCTCGTCGGCCTCAATCTGTTTCAAATAGGTCAGCGACGACAGACCTGTGCCATAATCGTCGATAGCAATTCTGAGGCCGACTTCACGCAAACGACGGATGTTGGCGAAGGCTAGGGTGGGATCGGCTATCACCGATCGCTCAGTGACTTCGATACCGAGGTCGGCACCCGGGGTTTTTGCCAACTCGCAAAGAGCAGCTACCATCGCTTCGTCGGTTAGCAATTGTGCCGACAAGTTGACGAACAATTGCAGTTCATGGCCTTTGTTGCGCAACGCCTGTTGGTCAGCGATCGCCTGGTGCATCGTCCACAAAGTCAGTGCGGCGATGCTGCCGCTAATTTCGCTTTGTTCGATGAAACGATCAGGGAGCATCATGCCATTGTCGGGGTGATCCCAACGCACCAGCGCCTCCGCACCGTCGATGCAGCCGCGACGAACATGCAATTTGGGCTGATAGACCAACCGGAATTCGTCTGCACGCAAGCCACGCCCGACATCGGTGTCGGGAACAAGGGCCGATGGCAAGGCACCGGGATCGGATGGTCGCACGAGCGGCATGGTCACAACCGCACTGCGGTATCGGCGTGAAGATATGTTTAATGCCGTCTCTTTCCTCAGTGTGGCGGAAGCGCGGCGATCTGCGGAATTTGCATTTTGGTTACCACTATATTAACCGTGGTAGGCAACCAAAAAAGGGAGCGTATGTGATGTTGTCGATTATTGCCGAGGCGTTTTTCGGTCGTGAAGTTGGCGGCACCTCGATCCCACCGCTCTAAGCGGTCAAGGATTTCGCCTGCGGGCGTGTCTCGGGACTGGTGTCGCAGGAAACAATGGGGTGGCTGGAAACAGCCACCCCATTTTCGTTTCCGGGAAAAAGAAGCGGGTTATTAGTGGATTAGTCGGCCTCGCCGGGTGAATGGGTGGGCACCGCTTGCTGGGCGAACAGCCACAGGCGGAGGGCGCTGGCCAGATTGGGCGGCACCGCTGCGGTCAGCCGCGCCGCATCGATTTCTGCAACCAGCGCGCTCAATGGAACGGCACGCGCGACCGATTCGGCTACCAGCGCATCCCAGAAGGGTGATTCGATTCGAATCGATGTTGGATGCCCGGCGATGGTAATGCTGCGTTTGATCGATGCGGAAAAAATACCGCCCGTGACCGCCATTGTTTCCCGCAATCGGTGCAGCGCTGAGGCAGGTAACGGATCGTCCATCAGTACATATGCTGCCCGCCGTTGATCGACAGCGTCGATCCGGTGACGAAGCCGCCGTCGTCCGAGCAGAGGAATGCGACGCCGCGCGCGATCTCGCTGGCTTTACCCAGCCGCCCGACCGGGATTTTGGCGACAATTTTCTCCAGCACCGCCTCCGGCACCGCCGCGACCATATCGGTGTCGATATAACCTGGCGCGAGCGCGTTGACCGTCACGCCGAATTTCGCACCCTCTTGGGCCAGCGCCTTGGTGAAACCGTGGATGCCCGATTTGGCAGCGGCATAATTGACCTGGCCATATTGGCCGCCCTGGCCGTTGATCGAACCGATATTGACGATGCGACCCCAGCTTCGGTCTTTCATGCCCCCGAACACCGCCTTGGCCATGTTGAAACAGCCGCCGAGATTGATGCGGATGACATCTTCCCACATGTCGAGCGTCATCCGCTGCAAGGTGCCGTCGCGGGTGATACCGGCATTGTTGACGAGGATATCGATCGGGCCGAGGTCTGCAACGACGCGGGCGCAGCCATCCTGACACGCATCATATTCGCCGACATCCCAGCGATAGGCGGGAATGCCGGTCACGGCGGTGAACGCCGCCGCCTTCTCCTCGTTACCGGCATAGTTGGCGGCGACCTGAACGCCTGCCGCCTGTAGCGCCAAACTGATCGCCTCACCGATACCGCGGGTTCCGCCGGTCACCACTGCCACTCGCTGCATGTCAACTCTCCCAATCTTGTTTTGCCGATCGATAGCAGCGGCTTGAGTAGGCGCAAGATTACGGAAACGTCAGCCTAGGGTCAGGACCCGCTAAATGCGCGTTCGAGGTTTGGGTCAATTTGGCTCGGTGCAAGGAAACGAGACGCCGAAATACGTCGATATTTCAAGGATCGTTGACGCAGCAATGAGCCAGATTGGCCAAACCCTTCCGGGGCGCGCGTTTAGCGGGTCCTGACCCTAGACGAATGCCGCCGTTAAGCCTTGCTTTGCGATTTGGTGGCATGGCCATTGCCAGCAATGCGCGACCGTCAACCATTTACCGACACCAGCCGATCCGAGGCTGGAGGCAGCAAGGCAGCCGGGCTGATCGTGCAGCTCGGCCTGCGCCCGAGCAACGCACCGTCAGACACCGAAGCGCTCGACCAGCGGATCGTCGCGTTTGCCCCCTTGTGGCCGATCGTCGTGCTGGTTTCCACGCTGTGTGCGGCGCCGCAATTCCACTGGATGATCGACGAGGGCATTGGCCAGATCATGCTGATCGGCATGGCGTTGCTGGCAGTCATCCCCTTTGCGATATTCTATGTGCCGCAGATCAGGCGCATCCGCCCGCATTGGCGGATGCTGGCGTTGACGAGCGTCGCGGCGCTGGCCGGAGTCGGCTGCGCACGATTGGCGCTGGCCGTGGCAACGGCAGGGCCATCGGGGGCCGGGCTGCTGTTTATCTGCTCGGCCGGCTTCGTCATCATGGCGGCGCTGGCCCGGCTGCCGGCAACCATGCTGGCCTTTTCGACCGCGCTGATCGCAACGGTTTTGATCCTGATCGAATCGACGCTCGCGCTGGCGATCCTCGCGCCGATCCAATTGTGCGCCACGCTGGTCGCGATTGCCGCCGCCCGCGCTGATTTCAGCCATGCCCGGTCGCTGTGGCGCGCCGAACTCGAGGCCAGTCGCCCTGCACGGCTGCTCGACGAACTCGAAAAATCGGGTTCGGCCTGGTTCTGGGAGACCGACCGGCGCGGCAAGCTGCTCTATCTGTCCGAGCGCATCGCCGAGATGCTGGGCGAAACGCAACAAAGCGTAATCGGCAAGCCGCTCGCATCGATCGCCTCGCTCGATACCGACACCGGCACCGCCACGGCAGGGGCTGCGCCGGCCGGCGAACGGACCATCCCGTTCCTGCTTTCCACACAGACCGCCTTCACCGATCTGTCGATCCATGCCGCGACGGACGAAGAGCGCTGGTGGTCGATTTCCGGGCGGCCGATCTACGACAAGTTCAACCAGCTACGGGGGTTCATCGGCACCGGCAAAGACCTGACCGAAATTCGCCGGTCGGAAGCCGAAATATCGCGACTCGCCCGTTTCGATGCACTGACAGGCATCGCCAACCGGTCGGAGATCGGTAATCTGCTGCGCCAGTCGCTGATCGGTCAGGCAGGCACGACACGCGCCGCCGCCTTGTTCCTGCTCGATCTCGACCGTTTCAAGAATATCAACGACAGTTTCGGCCACCCGGCCGGCGATGCGTTGCTCAAACAGGTGGCGCAACGCCTGCTCAATGTGATCGGGTCGCAAGGCCATGTCGGGCGTTTGGGCGGCGACGAGTTCAAGGTGGTGCTGCCGGGCAAGACCAACCCGAGCCAGCTCGAAGCCCTGGCCAAGGCGATCATCGAATCGCTCTCGCGTCCCTATTTCATCGACCGCACGCAAATGTCGATCGGCGCATCGGTGGGTATCGCCGTGTCGCCCGATCATGGCCGGAGCGACGAGGATCTGACCCGCAACGCCGATCTGGCGCTCTATGCCGCTAAGGCAGCGGGGCGGGGTGTCCACCGCTTCTACGAAGCGTCGATGCATGCTGCCGCCGACCGGCGCAACATGCTGGAAAAGGATCTGAACGATGCGGTCGAGAGAAACGAGCTGCGGGTCGTTTATCAACCAGTGGTGTCGTGCAAGGGTGAGCGGGTCACCGGCTTCGAAGCATTGCTGCGCTGGAACCACTCGCAGCATGGGCCGATCTCCCCCGCCGAATTCATCCCCATCGCCGAGGAATCGAGCCTGATCGAACGGGTCGGCGAATGGGTGTTGCGGAGTGCTTGCGAGGAAGCGGCCAAATGGTCGATCCCTGCGCGGGTCGCGGTCAATGTTTCCCCTGTCCAGTTCGCCAATCCGGCCTTCCCGACGCTGGTTGCGCAGGTGCTGGCACAAACGGGACTTGCGCCGGCGCGGCTCGAACTGGAAATCACCGAGGGCGTGTTCATGGCCGAGGGCAGCCATGCCGAACGCCAGTTCGAGACGCTGAAACGAATCGGTGTACGGCTGGCGCTCGACGATTTCGGCACCGGCTACTCCTCGCTCGGCTATCTGCAGCGTGCGCCGCTCAACAAGATCAAGATCGACCAGAGTTTCGTGCGCGGCGCGACGCGCGGCGACAACCAGAATGCGGCGATCATCCGCGCAATCGTCACGCTGGCCGAGGCGCTGGGAATGGAAACAACCGCCGAGGGCGCCGAGACCGAGGACGAGATCGAGCTGATCCGGCGACTGGGCTGTTCGCACATCCAGGGCTTTTACTATGGGCCGCCGCTGGAAGTCGCTGAGCTAAGCGAGAAAATGGGGCTGCATGGCAGTTCGGCCAGCAAGGTCGGCCACAAGGCAAGCCGGGCGCCACGCCTGTCGGTGCTGCGCCGCGCCACCCTGACGATCGGCGGTCGCGATCATCCGGCCCGGCTACGCAATATTTCCGAAACCGGGACGATGATCGAGGCGACCGATTATATTGCGCCCGGTACGACTGGCCGGCTGATCATTCAGGATGGGCCGACGCTGAACGTACAGTCGGTATGGTGGGCCGACAAACGCTGCGGTTTTGCTTTCGAGGAATCGATTGACCTCGGCTGGCTGGCCAACACCCAGACGGCGATGCAGCGCACTGGCTGACGTCAGTCGAGCCAGCCTGAGGACAAGCTGAAGTCAGTCGAGCCTGCTTGTGGACAAGCTGACGTCAGTCGAGCCAGCTAGAACACCGGCTGAAGTCAGTCGAGCCAGCCCGACAACTCACGCCGCACCAATGTCCGGAGCATGGCTATGCCCTGCGGCGAGGCGTTGAGACAGGGGATGTAGGCGAGCTGCTCACCGCCCGCCTCGATGAACTGCTGCTTGCCGCGCATGGCAATTTCCTCGAGCGTTTCGAGACAATCGGCGGAAAAGCCGGGCGCAAGCACGGCAATACGGCGGACGCCGTCCCGACCCAGTTGTTCCAGCACCGCGTCGGTCGCAGGTTCCAGCCATTTGGCCCTGCCGAATCGCGACTGGAAAGCCACATCGACCGGGCGACCCAGCGCCTCGCCCAGCAACCGCGCGGTCTTGCGGCACTGGCAATGATAAGGGTCGCCAAGATCGAGCGTACGCTGCGGCATCCCATGGAACGTGGCGAGCAGCCGTGCCGGCACGAAATCGAGCGCGGCCAAGCCCTCGGTAACGCTGGCAGCCAGCGCCGCGATGTAAGCGGGATCGTCGAAATAGGGAGGAAGCGAGCGCACCGTCGGCTGCCAGCGCATCTTGGCCATACGCTCCGCCGCCGCATCGAAGGCGGTGGCGGTCGTCGCGGCGCAATACTGGGGATAAAGTGGCGCGAGCAAAATCCGGTCGCATCCGGCAGCATGCATCGCCTCAAGCTCGTCGCCGATATCGGGTGTGCCGTAGCGCATCGCCCAGCGCACCATGACGGCATCGCCCAGCCGGGCCTGCACCGCTGCCGCCTGATCGCTGGTGATGACGGCCAGCGGCGAGCCACGGTCGGTCCATACTTCCTTATAGGCGGCGGCCGATTTCTGCGGCCGGGTGTTGAGGATGATCCCGCGCAAGATCGGCTGCCAGAGGATGTCGGGAATCTCTACCACCCGCTTGTCCGACAGAAACTGGCCGAGATATCGGCGCACCGCGCCGGTTTCGGGCGCGTCGGGTGTACCGAGATTGGTCAGCAGCACACCGATACGGCGCCGGGCAACGGGGGGGTGATCGGCTGGCAGCGGGGCCATGTCAGGGGAGCGCCTTGGTGCTGAGCGGCAAGCGGCGAAGCCGCTGCCCGGTCATCGTGTATAATGCATTGGCGATGGCGGGCGCAACGACTGGGACGCCCAGTTCACCGACCCCGCCCGACGCCCGCTCGCTTTCGATGATTTCGACGCTGATTTCAGGCATCCGCGCAAGATCGGGCAAAGCGATGTCACGCAAACGGCGCGCCGAGGCAAGGCCGTTCCGATAGGTCGTCGTCGCACCGATGGCAGCGGCAAGCCCCCAGATCAGCCCGCCTTCGATTTGCTGCCTTACCAGCGACGGATTGAGCGCGCGGCCGATATCGACCGCCGCAACCAGCCGTTCGACGACCAGACCCGCGGCGCCGGGACGGGCAACCGCCATCAGCGCAATATGGCTGCCGCGCAGCGACGCGCAGGCAAGGCCTTCGCCCGACCCCGAAATCCCGCCATTCCATCCCCCCGCCTGGGTAGCGATTTGCAGGCAATTGGCCAGCGCAGGCTGATCGCCCAACATACCGATGCGGAAGGTGAAGGGGTCGAGCCCTGCGGCACGCGCCAGTTCATCGACGAAGCATTCGGTAAAAAAGCCGGTGAAACTGTCGGCGTTGCCGCGCCAGCGACCCGACGGGATCGTCACATCGGCCGGCAGATGATCGATGCCGACATTGGGGATCGCATAGGGCGGCAGCGCGCCTGCCACCGCCGCCGCATCGATGGAGCCGCGCGCATCGGCCAGCGCGGCGAAGGCCCTGGCACCGGTCAGCCGCGCTCTGGACTCATGCCGCGCCGGCGGCGTGGCAATCACCGCATGCCATGCATCGACCGTCGCCCCCGCCGACAATGTCGCCTGCATGCGCGCGCGCGCCGGCGGACGGGGAAGGTCGCGCAACAGCTCCTCGGTGCGCGACCAGGTCAACTGGACCGGCCGATCGACCGCTTTGGCGATCAGCGCCGCTTGCACCGCCACTGCATGGTCGAGCCCGGCATCGAATGCGCCACCCGCAGGCATGGCAATCAGCGAGACATGCGCCTGGCCAATACCCAGCGCATCGGCCACCGCAGCGCGGCACAGGCCAGCGGCCTGCGTGCCGACCCACAGCTGCACCCTGCCATCGGCAAAGGCGGCGGTGGCCGACCGGGTTTCTATCGACTGATGCAGTGCTGGCGCGACCAGATATTCTGCCGCCAGCACAGGTCGTCCGGCAAAGGCATCGGCGACCGAACCCCAATCGACCATGCGCGCGCCGCGACTGGCGATGAAGGCGCCTTTCAGCCGCCGATGCGCCGTGGCGCTGTCGGCGCGGGGGCCGGTGGTGGTGAACACCGGGTCCATCGCATCGAGCGCGCGCTGCGCCGCCCAGCTGTTGGTCGCCACCGCAGCGACCCACCGCTCCTGCTTCACCGCCGAAACAAATCCGGTGATGCCACTGGCGGCGACCAAATCATAGCTTTTCAGCACGGTGTCGCCATGCGGGCCTTGCCGGATCGAGGCATAGAGCATGTCGGGCAGGCGAATATCGGCAGCGAATGCAAAGCTGCCATCGACTTTCGACGGGGCATCGAGCCGGGGCAGCGACTGGCCGAACAACGGGCCGCTTCCGGGCGCACGCAGCGGCGGATAGCGCGGCGGATCGAATCCGGCGGCGGCGTCGGCGAGGTCGGCAAAGCGCAGGCGGCGGTTCTCGAAAACGACGAAGCCATCGCGCGCGTCGCAGGCTTCCCAATCGACATCCCAGCGCGACGCCGCCGCCTTGCACAGCAGCGCGCGGGCAAAGGCCGCTGTCTCGCGTACCGGAGCTTCGAACATGCGCTGGCTGGTCGATCCGCTGGTCAGCATTGCCGGGGCGCTGCCGGTGAGCAGCGACTGCCGCCAGCCACCGAACCCGGCGAGCGCCTCTGGCACGGCGGTGCGTGGGGTGGCCGTGCGCGCATCCTCGTCGAGCCACAGATGGTTGATATAGGCAGGCCCGATCGGCGCCGGCTCGACCGCGACCGTGCGCCAGTCGGCCCCCAGTTCGTCCGCCGCGATATGCGCGATCAGCGTCCACACGCCCTGTCCCAGTTCGGTCTGCGGGACGAGCACGGTGACCCGGCCGTCGCTGGCGATCTTGAGCCATGCCCCGAAACTCTGCTCACCCGGCCGCACATCGACATCGATCGCGGCGCTGCGCGGCCAGGCCGCCCAGGCGAGACCGAGGCCGAGTGCGGTCCCGCCGCCGACTAGCAGACTGCGCCGGTCCGGGCGCGGCAGCGCAAAGCCTCGACCGACCCGGCTGCGCAGATCGGCAGGATCGCTCATGCAGGCCCGGCCACGCCGAGTCGGCGCAGTTCGATCTTGGGGCAGCGGTCCATGACGACCGCCAGCCCTGCGGCTTCGGCGGTGACGGCTGCGGCAGGGTCGATCACGCCAAGCTGCATCCACACCGACTGCGCGCCATGCGCAATGGCCGCATCGACGATGCCCGCCACCGCAGCAGGCTCGCGGAAGATGTCGACCATATCGACCGGTGGCGCGATTTCCGACAGGCTGGCCACCACCGGCTGGCCATGGATGCTCTGCCCCGCCAGCCCCGGGTTGACCGGCACGACATCATAACCATGATCGAGCAGCGTCTTCATCACACCAAAACTGGGGCGTTCGGGTTTGGCCGATGCGCCGATCAGCGCGATGCGACGGGTGTTGCGCAGCAGCGCGGCGATATCGGCGTCGGCGGTCAGCGGCATGATCAGTTTTTCCCTTGGCTGGTGATCCAGCTGTCGATACGCGCCGCCACCGCCAGAAACGGCTCGGCGATGTCGCCGCCCTGTGCCACCGGCGGCACGCCTGCGTCGCTGGCGAGGCGAATCGAGCGGTCGAGCGGGATGCGACCGAGGAACGGAATGCCGAGTTCGCCCGCCTCATGCTCGGCGCCGCCGCTACCGAACGGATCGCTGATCTCGCCGCAATGCGGGCAGATATAGCCGGCCATATTCTCGATCATGCCGATAATCGGCACATCGGCATCGCGGAACAGCGTAATCGCCCGCGCCGCATCGATCAGCGCCAGATCCTGCGGGGTCGAGACGATGACCGCGCCTGCGGGTTTGTATTTTTGCAGCATCGAAATCTGGATATCGCCGGTGCCGGGCGGCAGATCGAAGATCAACAGATCGACATCGCCCCAATGCGCGTCGACCAGCTGGTCGAGCGCCTTGCCCGCCATCGGCCCGCGCCAGGCGATGGCCTGGCCGGGTGCGGCGATCTGGCCCATCGACAAGATGGGGATGCCATGCGGGCTCATGATCGGAATCAGTTTCTCGCCGCTTGCTTCGGGCCGACCGCTATCCTGACTGCCGAACAGCCGCGGTTGCGAGGGGCCATAGATATCCGCATCGACCATGCCGACCTTGCGGCCGAGCGCGGCAAGCGCCAGCGCGATATTGGCTGCGAGCGTCGATTTGCCGACGCCGCCCTTGCCCGACCCGACGGCGATGATGGTGCGCTGGCGCTTGGCCGCGACCATCGCGAGGCGCACTTCGGCAACGCCGTCGAGCTTGCCGATGCCGCGCCGCAGGTCGGCGGCGATCAGGTCACGCTGGTCTGCGCCGAGACCGGCGACATCGAGCGCCACCGTCACCTTGCCATCGGCCAGGCGCACCCCCGATGCGCGTTCGCCGGCAATGCTGCGCGCCAGTGCCTCGATAGCGGCGCGGGGATCGGATGTGTCGTCTGGAGCGCTGGTCATCTGCGCGCTGTTATCGCTCCTTTTCGCCATTGCCACTGTTTTTCGCTGGCAGGCTTCTTATAACAAGCGAATGACACCGCCAGCCGACGGACCGGGAGGCCAGATTCCTCCGGCAATGACCATCAATGCGAGCAGCCCGTGGGGCGGCGATGACGAGGGGGACGGTGCCAAGGGCGGCGGCGGTGAGCCTGACAAAGCCAGCCCATGGATGCCCCCGCGCTCACCCGATCGCGGTGGCAGCGGCGGCGGCGGCGGCCCGCGCCGTCCGACCGGACTCGACGATCTGCTGAAGCGCGGGCCGTTCGGCGGCGGCATGCCCAAGATGCCCGGTGGCAGAAATATGTGGCTGGCAATCGGTGGCGGACTCCTAGGACTATGGGTCATCGCATCGAGCGTACATGTGCTCGACGCGGGAGAGGAAGGCGTGGTCACGCAGCTGGGCAGTTATTCGCGCACAGTCGGCCCCGGCGTCAATTTCACCCTGCCACGGCCGATCGAACGGCTTGAGAATGTCTCGACCACCGAAATCCGCACCATCGATATTCCTGGCGGCGAAGCGCAGAATCTCGTTCTGACGGGTGACGCCAATATCATTAATCTGGCTTATACCGTGCGCTGGAACATTCGTGATCCCGAGCGGTATTTGTTCCAACTCGACGACCCGGCGGCAACGGTGCGTGATGCCGCTGAAAGCGCGATGCGCGCGACGGTCGCCAGTTATACGCTGGCACAGGCGATCGGCTCAGGTCGCACCGACATCGAAACACAGGTACAGGAACGACTTCAGCGGATCCTCGATTTCTACAGAAGCGGCATCCGCATCGAAGGTGTGGCGATCCGCGGGTCTGCGGCACCAAGTGAGGTTGAGGAAGCGTTTAACCGCGTGACAGTTGCCCGACAGGAGGCTGAGGGTGTCCAAAATCAGGCGCGCGCCTATGCGCAGCAGGTAACGCGCCGAGCTGAGGGCGATGCCGGGGCGTTCGACCGCATTTACGAACAGTATCGGCTTGCTCCAGAAGTGACGCGTCGTCGGCTCTATTATGAAACCATGGAACGGGTGCTCGGTCCAGCGGACAAAACCGTGGTGCAGTCGGGCGGCACCGTTCCCTATCTGGCGCTGCCCGAGGCACGACGGCGCTCAACTCCGACCGCCCAGCCTACAGCCCCGGCGGCAACCCCAGCAGGAGGCGGTCGATGACTATGGTCGAAAGGCTGGCACGGCGTCCGGTGGCTTTGGCCATCGGCGCGTTGACGCTAGCGGTACTGGCGACGATGTCACTATCGATCGTCCCCGAAACTAAGCAGGGCATCATCCTGCGCTATGGCCAAATTCAGGGCGTCGTGAATCCTTGGAGCGCAAACCAGAGATTTGGTGCTACCGGAGCGGGGGTGAATTTGCGTATCCCATTGATCGATCAGCTACTGTTGGTCGACAAGCGGGTGCTTGGCGTCAAGCTGGAGAATCAGCCAGTCCTCTCGACGGACCAGTTGCGAGTGCAGGTCGATGCTTATGCACGCTATCGCATTGTCGATCAGAGCAAGATGTACGAAACCATCCGTACCGAGGAAGGGTTGTCCGCGCAGATCACCAACCTGTTGTCGTCATCGCTTCGCAATGAACTGGGGCGGCGCACCTTTGCAAGCCTGCTCAGCCCGGAACGCGGTCAAGTGATGGCCTCGATCCAGCGCAGCCTCGCGGAGGAAGCGCGCAATTATGGCGTGCAGGTGATCGACGTGCGCATCAACCGGGCCGACCTGCCCGAAGGTTCATCGCGCGATTCGGTATTTGCGCGGATGCGCACGGCGCGCGAGCAGGAGGCGCTGACGATTCGTGCCGAAGGCGAGAAGCAGGCGCAGATCATCCGTGCCGATGCCGAAGCAGAAGCAGCGCGCATTTATGCCCAGAGTTTCGGCAAGGACCCGCAGTTCTACGCCTTTTACCGAGCGATGCAGTCCTATGAACAAACCTTCCGCGGCAATGGCAGCGGGCAGACCACCTTCGTCCTGCCGCCCGGCGAAGGCTATCTGTCCCAAATGAACCCCGCGACACGCTAATCGGGGCTGTCAGCAATTAATGCTGGCATCCTCGTTGCCGCGCGTTCATGTTCATCGACTATGTATGTAATCGTTCCCCTGTCGGTGCCGAACCCGGCATGACAGGCCCACTACAAAGAGGATTGCCACGCGTGCGACAGGTTTATGCCATCACCTCTGCCTTGCTGCTCGGCGGCACTGCGCTTGCGCTGACCGCGCAAGCCCCGTTGAGCGCACAGGATTCCAGCGCCAGCCCGACAGCGATCGTCCCGCGCGCCGGAGCACCGGTCAGCTTTGCCGACCTCACCGCGCAATTACAGCCGGCCGTGGTCAATATCTCGACCCGCCAGCGCATCCAGGTGCCGAATAATCCGTTCGCCGGAACCCCGTTCGAAGGGCTGTTCGGCGGCGGTCAGGGCGGCGGCCAGGGTGCGCCAGTCACGCGGCGCGGCCAGTCGCTGGGATCGGGCTTCATCATTTCGGCTGACGGCTATATCGTCACCAACAACCATGTCGTCTCGCCCGGCGCACCCAACGCGGTGGTAGAACAGATCACCGTGACCATGCCCGATCGCACCGAATATGTCGCCACCCTCGTGGGCCGCGATCCCGACTCGGATCTGGCGGTACTTAAGATCGACGGGCGCAACCTGCCGCACGTCAATTTCGGCGATTCGACCGCAGCGCGCGTCGGCGACTGGGTGATCGCCATCGGCAATCCGCTGGGCTTCGGCGGGACGGTGACTTCGGGAATCGTCTCCGCGCTGTATCGCAACGTCGGTCCCGCCGGGGTCGGATCGGGCGGCGCCTTCGACCGCTATATCCAGACCGATGCGGCGATCAATCAGGGCAATAGCGGCGGTCCGCTGTTCGACATGTCGGGCCGGGTGATCGGCATCAATTCGGCGATCATCTCCCCCAACGGCGGCAATATCGGCCTGGGCTTCGCGATCCCCGCCGAAGTCGCCGAGCCGATCGTTCGCCAGCTGATCGAAGGGCGCACCATCGCGCGCGGCTATCTCGGCGTCGAGCGCACCCCGCTGAGCGAAGACCTTGCCAATTCGCTGGGTATCGAACGCAATGTCGGCGAATTCATCAACCGGGTCGTTCCCGATGGCGCGGCGGCGCGCGGCGGCATTCAGGCCGGCGACGTGGTGCTGAAGATCAACGGACAGGATGTCACCCCCGACCAGAATCTGTCGTTCATCGTCGCCAATATCGCGCCGGGCACCCGTGTTCCGGTCGAACTGCTGCGCGAGGGGCGCAGGATGACCGTCACCGTCACTGTCGGCACCCGGCCCAGTGCCGAGGAAATCGCCGGCGAGCAATTCGATCCCGAAGCCGAGCAGGATTTCAGCCAGCAGAAGGAACCGACTGAGACCGAGGATACGGCGATCCGTACCGAACTGGGACTGGTGACCCAGCCGCTGACGGCGGACATCGCCCGCTCGATCGGCATCGACACGACGACGCGCGGTGTGGTGATCGCCGCCGTATCGGGATCGTCCGATGCGGCAGCGAAGGGTATCCGCCGCGGCGATGTCATCCTCAACGCGCATGGTCGGGCCGTCACCAACAACGCCGATCTCGCTGCCGCTATCGCCCAGGCGAAGCAGCAGGGCCGCAGCGCGATATTGGTCCAGGTCGTGCGTCGCGGTGTCCGTCCGCAATATCTGCCGTTGGTGCTGGGCAACTAAGCTCGCTTGATTTGCCGCGCGCGCGGACTAGACCGACAGGGCGGGCCAGCGATGGCCCGCCCTTTTCGATTGGGCGGGGGCAGACGGGTGAGCGAAGCAACGGACCTCTTCATCGGCATGGGCGGCGGCGCGCGGCAGGCGATCACCTGGCGCCGCGCCAACCGCCACGGGTTGATCGCCGGCGCGACCGGCACCGGCAAGACGGTGACCTTGCAGGGCATGGCCGAGAGTTTTTCGGCCAACGGTGTGCCGGTGTTCGTCTCCGACGTGAAGGGCGACCTCGCCGGCATGGCGCTGGCGGGCACTCCGAGCGGCAAACTGCACGAGATTTTCGCCGCGCGCGCTGCCGAGATCGGCCAGAGCGACTGGGCCTATAAAGACAATCCGGTCACTTTCTGGGACTTGTTCGGCGAACAGGGCCATCCGGTCCGCACCACCATATCCGAAATGGGGCCGCTGCTGCTCGCTCGCCTGCTCGGGCTCAACGACACGCAGGAAGGCGTGCTGTCGATCGCCTTCCGCCTTGCCGACGAACAGGGGATGCTGCTGCTCGATCTCGGCGATTTGCAAGCGATGCTGGCGTGGTGCGCGGAGAATGCCGCCGATCTCGCCACCCGCTACGGCAATGTCACCAAGCCGAGCGTCGGCGCGATCCAGCGGCAATTGCTGACGCTTGAGGACCAGGGCGGCGATAAATTCTTCGGCGAACCCGCGCTCGACATCATGGACATGATCCGTCTCGACGACAGCGGGCGCGGCGTCATCAACATCCTTGCCGCCGACCGGCTTATGTCGAGCCCCAAGCTCTACGCCACTTTCCTGCTGTGGCTGCTCTCCGAACTGTTCGAGACGCTCCCCGAGATCGGTGATCCCGACAAGCCGAAACTGGTGTTCTTCTTCGACGAGGCGCACCTGCTGTTCGATGAGGCACCGGAGGCCTTGCTCGAAAAGGTCGAGCAGGTCGTCCGGCTGATCCGCTCCAAGGGCGTCGGCGTCTATTTCGTCACGCAAAACCCGATCGACATCCCCGACAGCGTCGCCGGACAGCTCGGCAACCGCGTCCAGCACGCGCTACGCGCCTTCACCCCGCGCGAGCAGAAAGCGATTAGGGCGGCGTCCGAGACCTTCCGCCCCAACCCCGCGCTCGATGTCGAAGCGGTCATCACCCAGCTCAAGGTCGGCGAGGCGCTCGTTTCGACACTGATGGCCGATGGTGCGCCGTCGATCGTCGAGCGCACATTGATCAAGGCCCCGGCATCGCGCGTCGGCCCGCTCGATCCGCGCGAACGCGCGATCATCCGCTCGACCAGCATCGTTGGCGAGAAATATGATGTGGCGATCGATCGCGAGTCGGCTGAGGAGCTGCTGGCGGCGCGCGGCGACGCGGCGGTCGCTGCGGCTGCCGAGGCGCAGGCGACTGAAGAAGGTGCCAAGGCCGAAGCAGCGCGGGCCAAGGAAGAGGCGAAGCAGCGCGCCGTCGCCGAACGCGAGCGGCTGGCGCAGGAGCGGGTCGCGGCGCGCGAGGCGGCCAAACCCAGTGCCATCGACAAGGCGATCGGTGCGGCTTCTTCCTCGATCGGGCGGCAAGTGGCGAACGAGGTCGGCCGCGCAGTGTTCGGTGGCGGGCGCCGGTCCTCGCGCGGCGGCGGCGTAGCCGGGCAATTGGTGCGCGGGATTCTCGGTGGATTGTTCGGCGGGAGATGACCGGCCCAGCCCCCGCCCCTCCCGCAAGCGGGAGGGGAGCGAGACTTAGCGAGCCGAAGGCGAGTTTAGTCGGAGCGGGGTGGCCCGACGCACCGTCCCTCCCCCGCGATTTCCATCGCCGCTGGCCGACACTGAAGCCGCCGCTGCGCCCGCACGAGTCAGTTGCGCGCCAGATTGCAGATCTGCTCGCCGACTGCGCCGACCCGCTGCTGCTACTCGGCGTCACCCCCGAACTCGCCGCCATCGAACGCCGCATCACCGCGCTCGACTGGAATGCGGAAATGATCGCGCTCGCATGGCCGGGCGACACCACAAACCGTCAGGCAAAGCTCGCCGACTGGAAAGCCATGCCCTTGCCCGCCGCGTCGGTCGGCGGCGCGATGGGCGACGGGGCGCTGTCGATGCTCGGCTGGCCGTATGAGCAACCGGTGGTGCTCGCCGAATTGTGGCGCGTCGTCCGCCCCGGAGGGCGCATCGTGCTGCGCTGCTTCGCCACGCCGGCGGACCATCCATCGACCGAGACCATCGCTGCCGAAGCGATGCGCGGGGCACTGACGTTCCACGCCTTCAAACAGCGTTTCAACATGGCGGTGGCGCGCGAAGGCAAGGACATAACGGTATCCAGCGCGCGGCTGTTCGACCGGTTCGAGCAGCTCTTCCCTGATCGCGCGGAATTGTCTGCTGCCAGCGGCTGGGCACCCGATACTATCGCCGAAATCGATGCCTATGCCGGATCGGGCTATGTCCATTGCTACCCGACTCGCGCCGAACTGGCCGCGCTGCTCGACCTTTATTGGCCTGCGCCGACACGCTTCACCGAAACGACGGACTACCCCAGCGCCGATCTGTGCCCGCTGCTGGTGCTCGAACGGCCATGAAGGGCTTGCGCGGCCTGCCCGATTCCCGGCTGTCGGCGATGATCAGCAATACGCCGCTGTCGGACTGGCCGCCGGTCAGCGATGACAAGCATGCGGTGCTGGCCAGCATGGCGTGGCAATTCGATCGCAGCCAATGGCTGCCGACTGAAGAGATCGCGCGGCGGCAATATCGGCAACTCGGCGTCACCGCCGCCTTCCATGCGCAGCATTGCCCCGCCTTTGCCGAACGGCTGTCGGCAGCCGGCCTGACCGCGAGCGATATCGCCACACCCGAAGGGCTGGTGCGGCTGCCCGAGCTCAGTCGCCCGATGGTGCAATCGGGGATGCATCGCGTGGCCGACGAGGCGCTGCCGAAAATGCATCGCCCAACCGGCATGGTCAACACGTCGGGATCGACTGGTGAGCCGGTGCGCGTCCATCGCACCGCGCTCAACCGGCTGCACTGGCTGGGGCTGTCGATCCGCTTTCATCTGTGGGCCGAGCCCGACCTGACCGCGCGCTTCGTCGCCATCCGTGCCAATCTGAGCAAGCATGGACCCATGCCCGACTGGTCGGCACCGATGAACTTGCTGTGGCGCACCGGGCCGATGCTGCTGATCGACATCGAAACCGATATCGACCGCCAGCTCGACCTGCTCGCCGATTTCGGCGGCGAGACGGTGCTGATCTATCCGAGCAATCTGGTGGCGTTGACCGAGCGAATGGCGGCGCGGGACATAGCGCTGCCGTCGGTCAGGCGCTGGCGGGTGATGGGCGAGACAGTGACCACCGATACGCGCGAACGCCTCGCCGTCGCGCAGCGCGCGCCGATCATCGACTGCTATTCGAGCGAGGAGCTGGGCTATATCGCGCTGCAATGCCCCGATGTGCCGGAAAATTATCATCTCTGTTCGGAGACTTTGCTGGTCGAGCTGGTCGATGACGCTGGCCAGCCGGTGCCGCAAGGCGAAGTGGGCCGGGTGCTGGTGAGCGATCTGCACAATCTGGCCGCGCCGATGATCCGCTACGCCGTCGGCGATCATGCCGTGGCAGGCGGCCCCTGCCCCTGCGGACGCGGGCTACCGACGCTGACGCGTATCATGGGCCGCACCCGCAACATGATCGTCAAGCCCGACGGATCGCGCCACTGGCCGCTGACCGGCTACAAGCAGATGCGCGACATCGCACCGATCGTGCAATATCAGTTCCGCCAGCATGAGGTAGACCGGATCGAGGTGCGGCTGGTGACCGAACGACCACTCACCGTGGACGAGGAGGCGGCGCTGATCGCGCATTTCCACTGGAAACTGCGCCACCCCTATCGCATCGACCTGCTCTATTTCGACGGACGGTTGCCATTGGGCAAGAACGGCAAGTTCGAGGAGTTTCTGTCGCTGTTGTAGCGCCAGCTGGGCTTTGCTGTGGGGAGTTTCCCGGGTTGAAGCGGGTTGGCTTCAGGGACCAGACTGTGCCAACCCGCTTCATGTGGGCGAAAGCCCTCAGGAACATCAGATACTCTGCAGACGCCGTGCCAGTTTGCGAAATCGACGCAAAACTGCGACACATCATGGTTTCCGCCGATTAACCTCATGGGGCCTGTGTAAACTTTTCCGACAAAAGCGGGTAAACCGGTAATTAGGCCTCGCTGTAACGTCGCCACGACCGGGCGCATAACGGCTGCGCCGAACCGTTTCGCCCCCGCTTGACAACAGCGGCATCGGCGCGCACCAACTACACCTGTAGTCAACGCGAGGCAGCCATGACCGAACGAATCAGCGAATCCGAACTTGCGGTCATGGAATCGTTATGGCGAGAGGCTCCGTTGACGGCGGCACAGGTCGGCGAGGATGTGTCCCACGCGCGCGGCTGGAGCCTGCAGACGGTCAAGACATTGCTGTCGCGGCTGGTCGTCAAGGGCGCGGTGTCGGCGGAGGAGGACGGCCGTCGCTTCCTCTATCGTCCGCTGGTGGCGCAACAGGATTTTCAGGCGCGCGAATCGCAGCGGCTGGTCGATCGGCTGTTCGACGGCCGCGTCTCCCCCCTCGTCGCCCATCTCGCCGAGCGCGAGGCGCTAACCGAGGATGATATCGCCGACTTGAAGGCACTGATCGAAAGGCTGGAGCAATGATCGCCCCGCTGTTCCTCGATGCCGCCTCCAGCCTGCCCGCGCTGCTGGTGTGGGCGATCGACACGCTGGCGGTGACGACGCTGCTGGTGCTGCTGGTCATCGCCGCGCGCAAGCCGGTGGCGCGCCATTTCGGGCCAGAGATCGCCTATCTGCTTTGGGCGATCCCTGCCGCGCGGCTGCTGCTGCCGCCGCTGCCGCAATTGCTACCTTCGCTCGATAATGCTGCAAGCGTCTCTGCCGGCGAGACATTGCTGGTGATCGATGCGACCGCCAATGCCGCGCCGTCGCTGCTGGAGCAAGCCGCCACATATATCCCCGCCAGCTGGCCATGGCTGCTGCTGGCGCTGTGGCTGGGCGGTGCAGCCGTCACGCTCGCATGGCAGGCGCTGATCCACCGCCGCCTGCTGGCGACGCTGGAGCATGGCGAGCTGATCAAGCATGTCGGCCGCATCCGCGTCTATGTCAGCGACGATGTCAGCGGGCCGGTGTCGTTCGGGCTGATCGATCCGGTCATCGTCCTGCCCAGCCAACACATCCTGCCGCTGACCCCCGCCGAACAGCGGCTGGCGATCGCCCATGAGCTGGCGCACCACCAGCGCGGCGATCTGTGGGCCAATGCCTTTGCCGTGATCTTTGCTGCGCTGCACTGGTTCAACCCGCTGGTCCGCCGCGCCTGGCGCAACTTCCGCTTCGATCAGGAAGCTGCCTGCGACGCCTGCGTGCTCGCCACCACTGGCCGCGATGCGCGCGGCACCTATGCCCGCACGCTGGCCAAGGCGGCCAGCGGCCACATGTCCGCTTTCGCCAGCCCGATGGTCGCCCCCGACCGTTTGAAGGAGAGGTTAGCCATGATGATCCAGCCCGACCATTCGAAGGCGCGCCGCCGTCTCGGCATGCTGCTCGCCGGAACCGTCCTGATCGGTACACTGGTCGCCACCGCGACCCCGGTATTGGCCGATCCGGTCGCGCCGCCTGCGCCATCCGAAGCGGCGATGGCCCTGTTGCCGCCGATACCGCCTATGCCGCCTATGCCGGCCATGCCGCCGATGCCCTCGGCACCCCCTGCGCCTGTCGAAGGCGTCCAGACCATCGACATCTCGAACGACAATGGCGTGCACGTCGCGCGCATCGTCCGCGACGATGGGACGACGGTGATCCTACGCACCGACCGCCGTCTGTCCGACAGCGAAATCGCCGCCCACGTTCGCGACGCCGAGCAATCGCGCGGACAGGCAGAGCGCGAGGCACGTCGCCACCGCGAGACCAGCCGGGTGATGATCCGGCGGGCGCGCGAAGCCATGGCCAACGAGTTAGAGATCGCCGCGATTGTCGAAGACGCAAGAGCGCAGTCGCGCTCGGCAACGCGCGCGCAAGCCGATGCCGCGCGCATTCGCATCGACGTCCAACGCATCCGCGCCGGCACGCATCGTGAGGCCACCCGCGCGCTGCGCCACGCCAATGCCGCCGTCATCACCGATTGCCGCGACGGCGACGCCACGCGCCATGTCGTCGAGCGGTCGGAAGGGGACGGTGACAATGCGCGCACCCTGCGCGTCGTCACCTGCACCGACGGCAGTCCGGCATTGCAGCTCGAGGCAATGCGCTCCGCCCGCCGCGCGCTGGCCGAGATGGACGATAATGTGTCGCTCGCCGCCGAGCATCGGCTGAGCGCGCTCGCCGAACTCGACGGCGAAATCGCCGATCTCGAAGCCGAGATCGCCGACCGCCAGAACTGACGGGCGGCCCCGCTTCCCCGGGGGTCTCCGCGAGATGACCGGGCACACTCGGGCCGGAGCCTCCCCTTGGCTCCGGCCCGTTTTTTTGTGTCGCATTGAAAAAAACGCTCACGCGCAGGCGTGGAGATGTGACGAAGAAAGAAAGAGGTTTCACGCAGAGGCGCAGAGGAAGCAGAGACCGCAGAGGGGGGCATGCGGCAAAGCCGCCTCATCGACGCAGACTGTGCGTTTTGCGTGACGTGTCGATTGTGAAGCCGCTTCGCGGCATGGACAAACTCTCTGCGCCTCTACTTTCCTCTGCGCCTCTGCGTGAAACCTTTTCGTGCTTGCTCGCGGCCACAAGAACCCCCGCGCCCTTCCCCTTTCCCCCCGCCAATGCCACATGGTGCCTGTGACCGAACAAGCCCCCTGGCCCGACAGCATCCACGCCGGCGAGTGCGAGCAGCACGAGCCGCTGGTGCGCCGCGTGCTCGCCCCCAATCCGTCGCCCTACACTTACACCGGCACCCAGACCTGGATCGTCGGCAGCGGCAGCGATGTCGCGATCATCGATCCTGGCCCGACCGGCAGCGGGCAGTCGGTGGGCGACCCGGCATCGCCGTTCAACGCCGATGCCAATGACATCGGACATATCGACGCAATCCTCCGCGCCGTGGGCGATGCCAAAATTTCTGCAATCCTGTGCACCCACACCCACCGCGATCATTCCCCCGCCGCCGCGCCGCTGAGGGCGCTGACCGGCGCGCCGATCATCGGCTGCGCGCCCTTGGCGTTGAAAGACGACGGTCCGCGCGCCGATTCGGCCTTCGATCCCGATTATGCACCCGACCGCGTCCTCACCGATGGCGAGACAGTCTCGGGCGATGGCTGGACGCTAGAGGCTGTCGCCACCCCCGGCCACACCAGCAACCATCTCTGCTTTGCGCTCAGGGAAAGCAGCGCGCTGTTCACCGGCGATCATGTCATGGCCTGGTCGACCAGCGTCGTCAGCCCGCCCGACGGTAATATGGCGGACTATATGGCCAGCCTGTCGAAACTCTACGACCGCACCGACCGCGTCTATTACCCTGCCCATGGCGCAGCGGTGACCAAGCCCAGACAATTGGTGCGCGGGATGCTCGGCCACCGCAAGAGCCGCGAAGCGCAGATCCTGCGCGAGCTGGCGGCCGGACCCCGCGCTATCCCGGTGATGGTCGCAACGATGTACAAAGGGCTCGACCCGCGCCTGACCGGTGCGGCGGGGCGATCGGTGCTGGCGCATTTGTTCGATCTGAAATCGCGGGGCGTGGTGGCGCAAGAGAACGACGTCTGGCGGCTGGTCGGCGCAGCATAGCCAGGCACCGGCTAGGCCACAGCATTTGGCTGTGCTACCCCCTTTGCGACACGATAGTCTCGCAATCGGGGGATGCGATATGACCGCACGATCATCGTCCGCCGATAACGGCAGCAACCGCTTCTGGCTCGGCAGCGCCGTCGCCATGGCAGTCGTTATCCTCGCCGGTTTCTCGCTGCAATTTCTCGCCGGACGGTCCAGCTTTGCCGCACGCCCGCTGGTGCACGTCCACGGCATCCTGTTCATGGGCTGGCTGGCGATCTTTGTCGTACAGGCATGGGCGGCCACCGCCGGCCCCATCGCACTGCACCGGCGGGTCGGGCGGCTGGCGATGCTGTGGCTGCCGCTGATGGCAATCATGGGCACATGGATCACCATCGATGTGGTCCAGCGCGGCATCACCCCCTTCTTTTTCAAGCCGCAGCATTTCCTGATCGGCAACCCGCTCAGCCTGCTGGCCTTTCTGAGCCTGGTCGGCGCCGCCATCCATCTGCGCAAGCGCACCGACTGGCATATGCGGCTCCAGATTTCAGCCATGGCGGCGCTGCTCGGCCCCGGCTTCGGCCGTCTGCTGCCGATGCCGCTGATGATACCCTGGTCATGGGAGATTGCCGGCCTGCTCGGGCTGATCTTTCCCGTCGTCGGCGCGCTGCGTGACTGGCGGCGCGACGGGCGCGTCCATCCCGCATGGTGGTGGGGGATGATCGGTATCGCCGGGGTCGTGCCACTGGCGCAGGTCATGGCGACGTCGCCGATCGGCGACGCCATCTACGCATCGACAGTCGCGGGCCACCCGGGAGACGCCGTCCCGGGCATGGCCTATCCCGCCCTGCCCCCCTTGTAACCGCCTCCGCCATCGGCCATTTCGCTGCTGCCCACCGAGGAGAGCAGACAATGACCGCCCAGCCCCGCGAAAACCTGACCGGCCTCGATCTCGTCGCCGAGATCAAGCGGCTCAAGGTCGAGCGCAACGCCGTCATCCTCGGCCATTATTACCAGCGTCCGGAGATTCAGGACCTGTCCGATTTCGTCGGCGACAGCCTCGAACTTTCGCGCAAGGCAGCTGAAACCGACGCAGAGGTCATCGCCTTCTGCGGCGTCAAGTTCATGGCCGAAACCGCCAAGATCCTCAGCCCCGACAAGATCGTCATCCTGCCCGATATGGACGCAGGGTGCAGTCTGGAAGACAGCTGCCCGCCCGAACAATTCGCCCGGTTCCGCGCCGCCCACCCAGATCATATCGCGCTGACCTACATCAACTGCTCGGCAGCGGTGAAGGCGCTCTCCGACATCATCGTCACCAGCAGCTCGGCGGAAACGATCATCAGTCAGATCCCGCCCGAACAGAAAATCATCTTCGGCCCCGACCGGCACTTGGGCGGCTATCTCAACCGCAAGTTCGGGCGCGACATGCTGTTGTGGCCGGGGGTGTGCATCGTCCATGAGGCGTTTTCGGAAACCGAGTTGCTCAAACTCAAGGCGCAGCACCCCGGTGCCCCCGTCGCCGCCCACCCCGAATGCCCGCCGCACATCATCGACCACGCCGATTATGTCGGATCGACCAGCGGCATATTGCAGTTCGCCAAGACGATGGGCGGCGACACGCTGATCGTCGCCACCGAACCGCACATCATCCATCAGATGGAAAAAGCGGTGCCCGAAAAAACCTTCATCGGCGCGCCGGGGGCCGACGGCAACTGCAACTGCAATATTTGCCCCTATATGGCGCTGAATACGCTGGAAAAACTCTACGTTGCGCTGCGCGATCTGCAGCCGAGAATCGAGCTGGAGGAAGGGCTGCGGTTGAAGGCGAAGAAGAGCCTGGACCGGATGCTGGAGATGGCCAGCGGCACGGTGGGGAAGGGCGATTTGGGGCGGGCGTGATGGATTACAAAGAGGCTTTTACCAGATCGGGCTACGACCTCAGAAACCATCGACAAGATTGGTCAGCGGAGAATGCAGGGGCCGTCTGCATTACAATCTGGAAATGTGAAGTCCCTGACTGGAAAAACCCCGTCATGGATAGTCGGGTGTCAGCCGGTGACATATCGATATGGGGCAACAAGATTGGCAACGCAAAGCGGATCGGACATGCAAAGCGCGCTTTAATCGAATTTGACGGCTGGGTTGATGCCATCCTTGTGAGTGGAGTGCCCGGCGTCAGTTATGGAAGCGCCTTTATTTGGCAACCTGCTGAGCGAGAGGCGCGTCAGTGGCGCGTCACATGGTTGGATGATGAAACTGGGCACCTGAGGATCGAAGCTCAATTACGCTAAGCTCTTGATTGGCAAGTACACCAATGACCGCGAGATGAACTCCGGAACAGCAATTCGATTAGCCCGCGTCGACACGCTCGAAGCTCACCCGCAACCGCGTCCCCGTTGCCTTCGCCACTTTCGCCAGCGTGGTCGTCGAAGGTCGGCCCTTGCCGCCCTCCATCCGTGCGATCGCGCTTTAGGTCGTCCCCATCCGCTCGGCCAGTTCGGCCTGGGTCAGTCCGGCCTCGGCCCGTGCGCCGATCAGCGCGCTCGCAAGCGCAAACTCCTCCTCCAGCGCGTCATATTCGCGCATGAACTCAGGGTCCTCCCGCCACTTGGCAGCGATCGTCTCGAAGGGGATTGTCTCGGTCATTGCAGCTCCTCGGCCCGCTTCAGGGCCAGTTCGATTTCGGCACGCGGCGTTTTCTGCGTCTTTTTGACGAAATCCCGGACGATGACGACGCGCTTGCCTGAAGCCGTCACATAGATGGCCCGCGAGATGCCATCGCGCCCGGTCATCCGCATTTCCCACAGCTTGGCTGCAAGATGCTTCACATAGGGCTCGCGCATTCGCTCCAGACCCTGTGCTTCGATCATGGTGACGATGCGCAGAAGTTTGGCCGGCATGTCCTGGGGGAGCGCTTCGATCTCGCGTTCGACGACAGTGTTGAGAACGGAGACGGTCCAAACCATAGCTATTTTATAGCATGTTTGCTATACTTGTCGGGTCTCGCAACCCGCGTCTCCAAATTGAGGCGGAAGCGCCGCCGCAAGACATCGACGCTGCGCCGAGCAGCGACAGCGGTGGGGCGGACGCTGCGAGTCGAACTAGCGTAGCGACACTATATTTCCTACATTGGTAACAAAACCACACAAAACCTCTCTGCAACGCACGATCGGGCCTGAATTTCTGTGACGTTTTAACCTTTGGCCGCTTTCCGCTGGCCGGAGAGGGCGTCGCGAAGGCCAACTGTTGGCGTCGCAAAACTTATCCACAGTTTCGAATATGACATGTGGATGACTCGCCATCGAGTCCCTGTGCGACTCAGCAAATCCATGACAGCTTCAAGACATCGGAAGGAAGGAAGCTTCCAGACGGTCCGAAAGGGAAGCGCAAGCGGACTGGAAGGATCGGAAGGACGGGACCGGAGTTCCAGCAGCGAAGGTGGAACAGACGACGCAGTTAGCCTTAGGGCTGACGGTCTGGTGAAACCGGAGCGACCGGACCGGGAGGCCGGATCGACGGAGCGGTTGCGCAAGCGATTGGCGAAACGATCAGGGCACCGGGCCAGGCAAAGGCCGACAGCAAGGACGCGCAAGCGAACCTGCTGTCGCCGGAGCCGCCGCCGAACAAGGGCGGGCGTGATGACCGGGCCATCGTCCCTCACCGGACAGCGGCCAGCCTAACCATCGATGCTTGCATCGGAGGGGAAGCAGAAACCGACCCGTTGGCGCTTGCGCCATGGGAAGGCGAAAGGAACTCAGCCAAGCCAATTCGGCGAAGTGGGCGCTGACCTCGCGTGGTTCGAAGCAAGCTTGCTTGCAGAGAATGACAAGAGATCAGCGCCCATCCCTTTTTGGGGACCGGACGATGGCAACCGCAGCCGCCATGTCGCCTAACCATATGGCTATCATCGACTTTTTTACGACTTTGCGCCGCAATCGTCTGCCTGTGACGGATGTCACGGCATCGTCGCCGAATCACGCCTAGAGAACCCCTGCGACCCGAAGGCAGTCTCTGTTTCCTTCCGGCTACAGAGGTTGCTCAACTTTCAGGGGGCTCGACGCTGGTCGTCGGGCCCCTTTTTTTTGTGCGTGACATGTTGCTGCTGTTGCGTCGTTCGCAAGTAAGAAAAGGGGGTTCGCGCAAAGACGCGAAGAACCGCAAAGAGAGCGGCGCTTGTGGCGACCGTCAGAGCCCCCACCGCAGCATCTCACGCTTTACATGGTTGAATGACGCGCAGCGGCCCGGCGCTTGCGCTCACTCTTCGCGGTCCTTCGCGTCTTCGCGCGAACCCTTCTAACTTGCTACCGGCCACGCACCCAGCGAACGGCGTAGCTCAACCCTGCGCCGCGATTCCGTTGACGATCATCTCATTGGCCGTCGCCGCCACCGCCGCCAAGTCTCCCGCTTCCTCCCACACGCCGAATCGCAATCCCAAAAACACGTTCATGCCCATGATCGCCCAGGCATGGACCTCCCCGACATCGCTGCGGACCTGACCGTCGGCGGCGGCGCGGGTCAGGCGCTGTTGAATACGGGTGGCGGTGGTTTCGTAATGCAGACGGAAACTCGCCGGATCGACGAACTCCGATTCATCGACGATCCGATAGATTTCCTTATGCTCGGCGGCAAAACGCAGGAACGCTTCGAGCGCGGCCCGCTCGCCGCTCAGCGGATCGGGTGCGGCAGCAAGCGCGGGGGCGACATGGTCGCGAACTCGCGCTGACATATCACGGACCAGCGCGCGGAAAATCTCGTCCTTCGAATCGAAATAGGTGTAGAATGTGCCGAGCGCGACGCCCGCGCGGCCGGTGATGCCGCTGATCGACCCTTCGTGAAATCCCCGCTCGCCGAATTCGATAGCCGCAGCATCGAGCAGCGCGCGCAACGTCCGCTCCCCACGCGCGGTGCGCGGCACTTTTGCTCCCGCCGGCGCACTCGCTGGTGCTCCTGACGCCCCACCCGTCGCAGCCCCGCCCGTTGCAGCAATGTCACGCTCTGCGTCCATTCGTTCGTCACCCTCTCAAAGACCAAGTTGAAACATGGTTCATGTTTCAGTATAGGCCGTTATCACGAGGGCGCAACGGCCACGTCGGCTTGCCGACGGGAACGGCAAACAAACAAGCCCCTCGATTGGGAGGATATCATGAGCTTCTTCAGCCGCAATGTGCGCGCGCTTGCCTTGGCCTCGGTCGCCGCATCAGCGCTGACCGCCGCGCCCGCCGTCGCGCAAGACACCACAGTCCCTGCCGCCGAATCGACCGATGAGGCCGATATCGTCGTCACTGCGCGCCGCCGCGAGGAAAGCCTGCTCGACGTGCCGATCGCGGTCAGCGCCTTCACCGGAGAAGCGCTCGAAGCGCGCGGCGCGGTCGATCTGACCGATATCGGCAATATCGTGCCGAACACCACGCTGGAGACCTCACGCGGCTCCAACTCCACCCTGTCGGCTTTCATCCGCGGCATCGGCCAGCAGGATCCGGTATCGGGCTTCGAGCCCGGCGTCGGCATTTATCTTGATGATGTCTATCTCAACCGCCCGCAGGCGGGCGTGCTCGATATCTATGACGTCGAGCGGATCGAAGTACTGCGCGGGCCGCAGGGCACGCTCTATGGCCGCAACACCATCGGCGGCGCGGTGAAATACGTCACCCGCCAGCTGCCGCAGGATTTCTCGCTGCGTATACGCGGCACCTATGGCACCTTTGATCAGGCCGAGGGCGTGGTGACGGTGTCCGCGCCGATTGGTGATATCGTCCGTGTCGGCGGCAGCGTGGCGCGGCTGTCGCGCGGCGGCTTCGGTGACAATCTCACCACCGGCCTCGAGAACTACAACAAGGATATCTGGGCGGCACGCGGTACGCTCGAACTGGGCGGCCATGGCGAGCCCGTGTCGATCCGCATCACCGGCGACTACACCCGCGACCGCAGCGATCCGCGCGGCGGCCATCGCCTGATCCCTGGTTTGCAATCGGGTGCGCCGGTGCTCGACGATGTGTTCGACACGCGCGGCGGATTGGTCGATCCCGAGCAGGATATCGAGGCCTATGGCGGCGCGATCAACGTCTCGGTCGAACTCAGCGATGCCCTGACGCTGCGCTCGATCAGCGCCTGGCGCCGCGACGACACGCTGACCCCGATCGATTTCGATGCGCTGCCCGCCGTCGATGTCGATGTGCCTGGCGCCTATTTCAACGAGCAGATTAGCCAGGAATTCCAGCTGCTGGTCGATGCCGGCCCATTGAGTGGCTTGCTCGGCTTTTATTATCTCGACGCCACCGCCGACACGCTGTTCGACGTGCGTCTGTTCACCACATTGAATGGCCTTACCGCTTTCACCAAGGCGGCGGTCGATACCGAAACCTATGCGGTGTTCGGCGATTTCAGCTTCGCTTTGTCCGACCAGATCAGCCTGTCGGTCGGTGGCCGCTACACATGGGACGAGCGCACCGCCAACATCCTGCGGCAGAACTATCTCGGCGGCGGATCGCCCTTCTTCGGTGGCGCGGGTGTGCCGTTTGGCGCGGCGAGCACCAATTTCACCGGCAGCCGCAGCTTCAACAAATTCACCCCGCGCGCCTCGCTGAGCTTCCAGCCGACCCCCGATCATAATATCTACGCCAGCTTCAGCCAAGGCTTCAAAGGCGGTGGTTTCGATCCGCGCGGCGTCGGGGCGAACGCGCCCGATCTCAACGGCAACGGCATTCGCGGCGAGAATGCCGAAGTCGCTGCTTTCCTCAGCTTCCGCCCCGAAAGCGTCGACAGCTATGAGATAGGCTACAAGGGCAATCTGTTCGATGGGCGCCTCTATGTCGCGGTCGCCGGCTTTTATGCCGATTATACCGACGTGCAGATTCCCGGTTCGGTAGCCTGCACCGTTGCCGGTCTGCCGTCCTTCTGCGGCGTGACATCGAACGCGGGCGCGGCAACCTTCAAGGGGCTCGAACTCGAATTCAATGCCCGGTTGGGTGAGGGGTTCGCGACCGACGGCGACCGGCTGAACTTCTCGGGCGCGGTCGGTTATATCGACGCGCAGTTCGACGAATATATCGCCAACATCGCCGCCGTGCCGACCGACGTCGCCGATTTCCGCCAGGTCCAGAACACGCCTGAATGGACCGCCAGCGGCACGCTCGCCTATATGACCCCGCTCGGCGACGGTCGCCTCAATCTCGGCACTACCGTCTCCTACCGCAGCAGCATCAACCAGTTCGAGATCGCCAACCCGTTCATCGACCAGTCGGCCTATGCGCTGGTCGATGCCAGCATCGTCTACACCGCCCCCGACGACCGCTGGAGCATCGGCGTCTACGGCAAGAACCTGACCGACAAGGAGTATAAAACCTCGGGCTACAGCTTCATCGCCGGCAACGCGACGACGGGGGTTCCGGTGATCGGTGCGAACGGTCTTCCGGTGGCGAGCCTGGGGCGTCAGGGCGTGCTGACGGCGTTCTACGGCAACCCGCGTCAGGTATTTGTCACGGGAACGGTCAACTTCTGAGCAATACCGCTCTCCTGCTTCGCAGGAGAGGGGGTTTCTGCGCACAGCCATGCCGGGGGGCGTAGCGAGCACAGGCGCCGCCAAAGGCGGCGAGGGGTGAGGGTGCGACTTTGCGCCTCAGCCCTCGCCCGGCAAATCTTTGTCCTGCCCAGCTTCTCATCCCGCAATCCGAAAGCAGCGTCGGCTATTTGACTTTTGGTTGTCCGAGCAAGACACTGAGTCCGTGGCCCGACTATTAACCCTTCTGATCGCCCTCGCTTCGTTTATGGCGATACCCGCCGTAGCGAACGCCGCTGCTCCTGTGCTGCGCGCGGGCGACATGTTCGAGCTTGTACGAGAGTACGACACACGAAATAGCACAAGTGACGATTCCAGCAGCGGCAGCTCCGGTGGCAGCGATACAATGGTCGTTCGCGTCGTCTCGATCGACTACGACGGGGCCGTTTTCGAACTCGACCACCCTGCATCGACCAGCAAACAAGACCGGCAGAGCGACTGGACTCTGCCCGCCCGCATTGTTCGCCCGCCTGACGGCCCGCTGCGCTTGCTCAATGCCGAGGAACTCGACGCAAGGCTGGACGATTGGCTGGCACGCGCCAACTGGACGCGGGGCCAGTGCGGTCGCTGGATTTTCACCTGGAGCGCCTTCAAGATTGAGTGCGATCCGGCGACGGTGCTGGCAGCTTTCGACGAATGGTTTCCATCCAGTCCCGCCGCAGGCGAACCCTATTCGCACCCTTTAGCCAGCATCCCGGTGCCATTGGCCGCGGCCAGCACCACATCCACCAACCATAGCCTCGCCGCCGAGCTGATCGTCGATCCCGCACGCGTCCGCGCCGCGCGGCTCGAACAGGATGCCATCGTCCGGGAAATCACGGGGCCGAACCCCGCCGGATTCCCTGATCGAAAACGCGATGACGATGCGATCAGTGGCACGATCACCGTTGCATTCGACGTCGCACCCGATGGAAGCCGCTGGCAGCGCACCATAATAACGCGCATTGAAACCAAAAAGCCGGATGGGGTCATCGAAACTGACGTGGAGCGCACGACACTCACCCGAAGGCGCATTGACTCTCAATAGGCCGCGCTACCGCTCCTTGGTTGCCGAAAACACCACATCGGGATGCCGCTCGGCCTGATAGTTCACATCCCAAACGCTTTTGGCCATGAACACCGGATAGCCGTCGCGGTCCTTGGCCAGCTTGTCGCGGTTATATTGCGCGAAACTCGCCATCGCCGCAGGCTCACCCTTGATCCAGCGCGCCGTATCGAACGGCGACGGCTCGAGCATCGCTTCGACCTTATATTCCGCTTCCAAGCGTGAGATCAGCACGTCGAGCTGGAGCTGCCCGACCACGCCGACGATCAGATTCGCGCCGATCTCGGGCACGAACACCTGGATCACGCCTTCTTCGGACAGGTCGTCGAGCGCCTTTCGCAACTGCTTGGTCTTGGTCGGATCTTTCAGTGCGACACGCCGCAGGATTTCGGGCGCGAAGTTCGGCAGACCTGTGAAACGCAAATCATTGCGTTCCGACAAGGTATCGCCGACCCTCAGCGTCCCGTGGTTAGGGATGCCGATGATGTCACCGGGTTCCGCCGAATCGGCGATTTCGCGGTCCTGAGCAAAGAACAGGATCGGCGAATGCACCGCGATTGGCTTGCCCAGCGCCGACGGCACCAACTTCATGCCGCGCCGGAACGTCCCTGAGACCAGCCGCATGAAAGCGATGCGGTCGCGGTGCTGCGGGTCCATATTGGCCTGTACCTTGAACACGAAGCCGGTAACATCGGCGCGTGTCGGCAGGATTTCGCCTTGATCGGAAGGCTGCGGGCGCGGCGGCGGCGCGTGATCGGCGATGGCCTTGAGCAATTCGACCATGCCGAACTGCTTGAGCGCCGATCCGAACCACACCGGCGTCATGTTTCCGGCGCGATAGGCCTCGACATCAAACGGATCGTAGCCCGCCTGTGCCAGTTCGGCCTCGGCGATCAGGCGCGCATGGCCCTCTGGCGTCAGTCGCGCCGCAAGCGTCGGGTCATCGACGCCGCTGTGAAGCGAAATATCGTCGCCGCCCATCTTGCTGTCGCCCGACGGTTTGGACAGCCGCCCGGTGGCGAAATCGTAGAGCCCTTCGAACTCGCCGCCCATGCCGACCGGCCAGTTCATCGGCACGACATCGAGCGCCAGCGCGTCGGCGACCTCGTCCAGTGTTTCGAACGCGTCGCGGCCCTCGCGGTCGATCTTGTTGACGAAGGTGATGATCGGCACCGAGCGCAACCGGCACACCTCGAACAGCTTGCGCGTCTGCGGCTCGATGCCCTTGGCCGCATCGATCACCATGATCGCCGAATCGACGGCGGTCAGCGTGCGATAGGTGTCCTCGGAAAAATCCTCATGGCCCGGCGTATCGAGCAGGTTGAACACCAGCCCGTCCTTTTCGAAGGTCATCACGCTCGACGTGACCGAGATGCCCCGCTGCTGCTCGATCTTCATCCAGTCGGAGCGCGCGCGCCGCGCCTGGCCCCGCGCCTTGACCTCGCCCGCCAGATGCACCGCTCCGCCCTGCATCAACAACTGCTCGGTCAGCGTGGTTTTACCCGCGTCGGGATGGGCGATGATAGCGAATGTGCGTCGGTTGAGGGTCATGCTGGGCGTTTAGTGCGCGATGCCGCCCGGTCAACGCCCGCCTTGCACCCGATCCCACGCCGACCGGATCGCATCGGCGGTGATGTCGGCATCGGACAGCGTCGTCGCGGCGGACGATACCGAAATCCGCATCACCCAATCACCGCGCCACAGCGACGGACCGGCAAAGGCAATGGCCTCCTCTTGCAAGGCGGCGACAGTCGCATTGGTCGCAGCGTCGTCGTCTCCGAAGCGCAGCATCAACTGGTTGAGCACGACGGGGGCAACAATGGCGATGCCGGGCGCATCGGCCAGCCGGTCGGCAATGCGCTGTGCAATCGCACCGCACCGGTCCACCATCTCGGCTATGCCGTCGCGGCCCAGCCTGCGGATCACCGCCCAGGCGGCAAAACCGCGCGCGCGGCGCGAAAGCTCGGGGACGAAGTCGGACGGGTTACGCTGGCTATCGGCGACCGGCGGTAGATAGCTTGCGGCCACCGCCAGCGCCCTTCGGTGTGCCGCACGGTCACGGACGATGGCAAAACCCGAATCATAGGGGAGCTGGAGCCATTTATGCCCGTCGGTTGCCCAGCTGTCGGCCAGTTCAATCCCGGCGGTCTGGTCTCGGTAGCGCGGGCTCGCCTGCGCCCACAGCCCGAAGGCACCATCGACATGCAGCCAGCCACCGGCATCGCGCACCATCGGAGCAATCGCAGCGAAAGGATCGCTGGCACCGGTACAGATTTGGCCGGCCTGGCCGATGACCAGCGGCGCAGCGGGTGCAACGGCAATCGCCTGTGCCAGTGCCTCGGGCAGCATCCGCCCCATGGCATCGGCGGCCACTATGGTTACTTGGCGTGCGCCAAGGCCGAGCAGCTTGATCGCTGAGAAAACAGTGGCATGGGCATCGGAGCCGATCAGCACCGGCAACGGCGGTGCTCCCGTCAATCCATCTGCCTCGACATCCCAGCCCACGCGGCGCAGCAATTCGCTTCGCGCAGCGGCCAGCCCGACCAGATTGGCGATGGTCGCGCCCGAAACGAAGCCGACCGAACTGTCACGCGGCAGATCAAGCAAGTCGAGCAACCATCCTTCGACCACCGCCTCCACTGCTGCCGCAGCGGGGGACGCACCCATATTCGCAGCATTCTGCCCCCAGGCGCTGGCAAGCCAGTCGGCGGCGACCCCGGTGAGGTCCGATCCGCCAATCACCCAGCCAAAGAATCGCGGCGCGGTCGATGCCCGCAAACCGGGCTCGGCGAGGGTTGCCAGCTCGGCGATGATCGCCTCGCTATCGTCACCCCCGTGCGGCAGCGGTCGGTCGAGCGCAGAATGGATAGCGTCATAGCCCAGTGTCGGCGTCCGGTCAGCGGTGGCGACGGTGCGGCGATAGGCGATGGCGCGCTCCGCAGCCCAGCGCAGCGCCGCCGCTTCGTCATTGTTCTTCGCCATGCCTTGTTCTCCCCCCACGCACATATGCCGACCATGGCGAGCATCGCGTGCCCGGTCACCCCGAAACTTGCGCCTGAAGCGTGGGAACGGTCAGTGCTCCACCGTGATCGACAAGCTGATCTTCCGCGTTGCGCCCGGGGCAAGCCGCATCATGCCCGGTTTGTCGGCAAAGTCTCCGCTATAGCCGACCGGGTCGGCATGGCCTGCCCATGGCTCGATACACACGAATGGCGCGCCGGGCCTTTGCCAGATGCCGAGCATCGGGCAATCGGGAAAGTCGAGCGTGACCCCCGGCCCGGCATCGACGCCCCAGCGCAGCGAGCGGCTGGCGATGCTGTCCCAGATCATCGCATCCGCATCGAACATCGCCGCCGTCGGCACCAATATGGCGCCGCGCACCGGCGCTGCTTCGGTCGCGGCGAGCATCAGGCCGGTTGCGGGGTCGATGCGGCGGATCGGCGCGGGTTCGGGCTCGGCAAAACGGATGCGATGCTCGCGCCCCTCACCGCCCGGCAACGGCCAGGCAAAAGCGGGATGAAAACCGAGGGAAAAGGGCAAAGGATCGGTGCCGCTGTTGCAAACACACACCTCGATCGTCAGCCTTTCACCATCAAGCCGATGGGTGACATCGAGGAGATAGGCGAAAGGATAGGAATCACGACCGGTGTCGGCATCGGTCAACCGCATCGTCACATGGCCTTGGCCCCGATCGATCACCGCAAAGTCTGCGGTGCGGGCGATGCCGTGCCTCGCCATCGGATAGGTAGCGTTGCCGACGCGAATCAAGTCATCCGCCACCGATCCGACAATCGGAAACAGCAGCGGCGCGACACCGTTCCACCAGTCAGGCTTGCCATCGTGAAGCCAACGCGCACCGTTAGTCCCGGTCAGCGCCCGCACTTCCGCGCCGCGACGCTGGATCGTCGCACTGAGACTGCCCGACGATAGGGTGACGGTATCGCTCATCCGCGCAGGATAGCGCCGAGCTTGGCGGCCGCGGCGATGATCCGCTCGCTGATCGCTTTCAACTCGGCTTCGGTGAAGCTCTTTTCGCCTGGTTGCAGCGTCACTTCGATGGCGAGGCTGGCCTGCCCCTCGGCCACGCCCGCACCCACAAACCGGTCGAACAGCCGCGCATCGACGATGCTCGCCTTGTCTGCACTCCGCACGGCACGCAGCACGTCTCCCGCCGCCAGTGTATCGGGCACGAGGAATGCGAAATCGCGGGTCACCGCTTGCAGCACGGGCGGTGTATAGGCTTCGCGCACCGATGTAGCGTTGCGCTTGGCGGGGAGCGCATCGAGGAAGATTTGCGCTGCCATCACCGCACAATCGACATCGAACGCCTTGGTCAGCGCCGGATGCAGCGCGCCGAATTCGGCGAGGATCGTTTTCGGCCCCAGCCGCAGCGTGCCCGACTGGCCGGGATGCCAAATACCCTCGCCATCGACCGGCATGACTTGCAACCGGTCCACCGGAGCGCCGGCGGCTTCGAGCAGCAACATCGCAGCCGCCTTGGCATCGAACGCATCGAATCCGCGCGCCTTGCCCGCCTGCCAGTTGCGCTCGCTCTTCTCACCCGCCATCAGCACGGCCAGCGTCGGTCGCTCGGCATCGGCGAGGTAGCGCCGACCAAGCTCGAACAACCGCACCGATTTCGCACCGCGATTGGCATTGCGCGCCGCAGCGGAGAGAAGTCCGGGCAGCAGCGACGACCGCATCACCTTCATGTCTTCGCTGATCGGGTTGGCAAGCGACCATGGCCCGCCGCCGACGCGCGCGGCTTCGGCCTCGGAAATGAAGCTCCATGTCACCGCCTCATGGAAGCCGGCGGTAGCGGCGGCACGCCGGACTTTGCGTTCGACGATCTGCTCGGGCGTGGCGGTCGGTTTGGCGACGCCGGGGTTGCGCGGCAGCGGGGTCGAGGCGATGGCGTCGAAACCGATGATGCGGGTGACTTCCTCGACGACGTCGGCCGAGCCATCGATGTCGCGGCGCCATGTGGGGACGGTAACCATCCAGTCAGCGCCCACATCGAACCCAAGCGATCCCAGTATCCCAATCTGCCGCTCAACCGGCACATCGATCCCGCCCAGCGCAGCACAGCGCGCCGGATCATAGTCCACCACCTTGCGCTCGACCGGCGGCGCACCCGCCCGCGTCACCGCCGAAGCCGTGCCGCCGCAATGCTCCAGTATCAGCGCCGTGATGATCGCCGTCGCATCGTCGAGAAACGCCGGATCGACCCCGCGCTCGAAGCGGCTGCGCGCGTCGCTGGTCAGCGCCAGCGCCTGTCCGGTCAGCGCAATCCGCTCGGGCGTGAAATAAGCGACTTCGAGCAGCACATCGGTGGTCGTTTCCGTGACGCCCGAATGCGCGCCCCCCATGATGCCCGCGATGTCGTGCACTTGGCGCTCGTCGGCGATCACCGTCATGCTGTCGGTCAGGACATAGGATTTGCCATTCAGCGCCTCGGCAATTTCGCCCTCGACCGCCTTGCGCGCCACGACAGCGCCGCTCAGCTTAGCCAGATCATAGGCATGGCTGGGCCGCCCGAGATCGAGCATCACATAGTTGGTGATATCGACCAGCGCCGAAATCGGCCGCTGGCCCACCGCCTTCAACCGCCGCTGCATCCATTCGGGCGACGCGCCATTGGTCACGCCGTGGATGGTTCGGCCGTAGAAGGCCGGGCAGCCTTCGGGATCGTCGGTGCGGATGTCGATGGCGCAGGGAAGTAAAGCCCTCTCCCCTTCAGGGGAGAGGGTTGGGAGAGGGGCAGTCAAAGGCTTCAACACCCCCAACCCAGCCGCCGCCAGATCGCGCGCAATCCCGCGCACGCCCATACAATCCTGTCGGTTCGGCGTGATCGAGATATCGATGACCGGGTCACCCGCCCCGGCATAATCGGCAAAAGCCACGCCCACTGGCGCTTCGGCAGGCAGCTCTATGATGCCGTCATGATCGTCGCCCAGTTCCAATTCGCGCGTCGAACACATCATGCCGTTCGATTCGACGCCGCGAATGGCGGAAACTTTCAGCTCCAAGCCATTGGCCGGCACCACCGCACCCGGCAGCCCGAGCACGCCGACCAGCCCCGCGCGCGCATTGGGCGCACCGCAAACCACCTGCAGCGGCGCACCGTCGCCGGTATCCACCGAAAGCACCTGCAACTTGTCCGCCTGCGGATGCCGCTCTGCGGTGAGCACGCGGGCGATGCGGAAACCGCGCAACCGCTCTGCGGGGTCTTCGACGCCCTCGACCTCATGGCCGATGCGGTTGAGCGTGGCGACAACATCATCGACGGTGAAATCGCCGTTGAGATGGTCGCGTAACCAGTCGAGCGTGATTTTCATGCCGAAATCCCCCCGCTGAGCGTCGGGACATTCAGCGCGTTGAAGCCATAATGCGCCAGCCACCGCAAATCGCCGTCGAAGAAGGCGCGCAGATCGTCCATGCCATATTTCAGCATCGCCAGCCGGTCGACGCCGACCCCGAAGGCAAAGCCCTGCCACTCGTCAGGATCGAGCCCGCAATTGGCGATCACCTTGCGATGGACCATGCCCGATCCGAGCAATTCCATCCACGCATGACCGGCATCGTCGCCCGACCCGCCGACGATGCGGCGGCCCTTTTCCTGTTTATAGCCGACATCGACTTCCGCCGACGGCTCGGTGAAGGGGAAATAGCTAGGGCGCAGCCGCAACACGATGTCATCGCGCTCGAAAAACGCCTTGAGGAACGTCTCGAGTGTCCATTTGAGATGCCCCATGTGGATGCCACGATCGATCACCAGCCCCTCGACCTGATGGAACATCGGCGTGTGCGTCGCGTCGCTATCGCTGCGATAGACGCGGCCGGGCGCGATGATGCGGATCGGTGGCTGTCCCTGCATCATCGTGCGTATCTGCACCGGCGATGTGTGGGTCCGCAGCAGCATTCGACCGCCATCGGGGCCGCGATGATTGTCGCCCATATAAAATGTGTCATGCATCGCCCGCGCCGGATGCGTCGCCGGGATATTCAAAGCGTCGAAATTATACCATTCGCTCTCGATCTCCGGCCCCGTCGCCACGACAAAGCCCAAGTCTGCGAAAATCTCGGCCAGTTCGTCCATCACCTGGCTGACAGGGTGGATACTGCCGCGCGGGTTCGCATCGGCCGGCAAGGTCATGTCGAGCCGCTCGCTCGCCAGCTTCGCCTCCAGCGCCGCACCCTCAAGCGCCGCCTTACGCGCCGCCAGCGTCGCCGCCACCGCCTCGCGCAGCCCGTTGATCTTCGGTCCCTCGCTCTGCCGCTGCTCGGCGCTCATGCCGCCCAGCGTCTTGAGCAACGCCGATACGCTGCCCTGCTTGCCCAGCGCGGCAACCCGCACTGCTTCGAGCGCATCGGGGGTATCCGCCGCATTGATGGCGGCGGCGATTTCGGACTGGAGTGCGGCAATGTCGGTCATGATGTGCGCCTGATAAGCAAATGGGCGCGAACGGCAACCGCCGCCCACGCCCATCTGCGCATTGTCCAAGGGGTAGGTGCGTTACGCCGCCTGTTGAGCGGGCAATGCTGCCTTGGCCTGCGCGATGATCGCGCCAAACGCCGCTGCTTCGTTCATCGCCAGATCGGCCATGATCTTGCGATCGATGGTGATCCCGGCCAGCTTCACGCCGTGCATGAACTGCGAATAGGTGATGCCCTCTGCGCGAACCGCAGCGTTGATACGCTGGATCCACAGGCCACGGAAATCGCGCTTGCGGACCTTGCGGTCACGATAGGCATATTGCCCGGCCTTCTCGACCGCCTGACGGGCGATGCGGATGGTGTTTTTACGGCGGCCGTAATAACCCTTGGCCTGCTCAAGAATATTCTTGTGCTTGGCCTTGGTGGTGACGCCTCTTTTGACACGTGCCATGGTTCAGCCGCTCCTTACTTCAGGCCATAGGGCGCCCACAGGCGCACATGGGCTACATCGGAACCGCTAAGCACGCTGGTGCCACGGTTGGTGCGGATATATTTCGCGTTATGGCTCGAAAGCCGGTGGCGCTTGCCGACGACGCCATGCTTGACGAGGCCGGACGCGGTGAATTTGAAGCGCTTCTTCACACCGCTCTTGGTCTTCATTTTGGGCATTTCGGTCTCCTATCTGGAAATCCTTCAAGCGCCTGCGTGGCAGCCCATTTCAGCCAGCCTGCGCAAAGGAAGCGGGGCGGTTAGCCGCAGAGCCTCCGAAATGCAAGCGATTCGCCGCAGCGCTCAATCCACTTTGTTTGGCAGCGCCTGCATCGGCGCGCCCATCATCGCCATGCGGCGTTTGGTGGCCACCGCCAATATCGGACGCGCGCGAGCGAAATAGCGCGTCGGGCTGGTGCCGAGGAAGGCGTGAAAATCGCGGATCATGTGGCTCTGATCGCTGTAGAAGGGGTCGAGAAAGCCAGGCCAGTCGGCGGGCGATTGGAGGTGCATCTGCCCCAGCATCCGCATGAAACGCTGGCGGCGCAGCAGCAGCTTGGGGGAGAAGCCGATTGCGGTTTGGCACAATCGTTCGAGCGTGCGGATCGACAGCCCGGTGGCTTCCGCCAAAGCCTCGACGGTGCCGATCTGGGGGTCGATCAGCGCCTTTTGCAGCGCGATCACACGTGTCACATGGGCATCGACCGGACGCTCGGCCAGCCGCTTGAGCAGCGCCGCTTCGACCATCGCGGCGCGTTGGGTGAAATCGGGCAGGCTTTGCAGCCCGGCGATTATCGCGCCCCGCTCGTCCGCTGCCATGTGCCGATCGAGCGACTGGTTGGCGTTGGCGAGGCCATCCGCCGTGCCGCCGAACAGCAGCGCCCAGCCCGCCGGCATCAGCCCCACGCCGAACATCGCCCCGGCATGGCCGCCGAAATCGATCAGCGACGTGTTCGGCCCCTGCACAAATGCCGGCCCCATCGCCTCGACCGGCCCGTCATCGATCCGTGACCACCAATCGCCTGACAGTGGAAAGCGCAGATTATACCATTCGGGATGCTGCTGGTCGGCGACGGCGACAGCGCCGATCTGCAATTCATAGATAGCGGTAATCAGCCCGGTCAGCGCCGGGGACAGCCGCGCGAAGAGCATATCGACGTCGATTTCTGCCATGGTGCGCCCTTGATAGTCTGCTGAGGTGGTAACGGCTTCAGTGGCGGCAGGCCAGCGCCTCCATCACCTCCTCCAGCCGCGCCGGATCGCCCAGCGCGATGACGTCGCCGGCGCTGTCGGCATTCAGCGGATCTCCGCTCCAGTCGGTCATCATGCCGCCCGCGCCCTCGACCACCGGCACCAGCGCGGCGAAATCATGCAGCTTCAGCCCCGCTTCGACGACGATGTCGATATGCCCCGACGCAACCAGCCCGTAATTATAGCAATCGCCGCCATAGACTATGCGCCGCTGCGCAACCTTGGTCGCCAGATTGAGGAAATGCTCGCCCTCATGCGCGGAAAAAGCATGCGGGCTGGTCGTCCCCAACACCGCCTGGTCGAGCGACGGGCACAGCCGCGCCCGCGCTGCTGCGCCGTTGAACGTCGTCGGACGCCCCGTAGCGCCGACCCAGCGCTCACCATTGATCGGCTGGTCGATTACCCCCAGTAGCGGCCAGCCATCCTGCATCAACGCGATCAACGTGCCGAAGATCGGCCGTCCGGCGATGAAGCTCGTCGTCCCATCGATCGGATCGAGCACCCATTGGCGCGACGACGCGGGGCGTTCATTGCCATATTCCTCACCGATGATGCCGTCGCGCGGATATTCCGCTTCGATCAGCCGCCGCATCGCTGCCTCTGCCGCGCGATCGGCGGCGGTGACCGGCGAAGCATCGGCCTTATCCTCCAGCCCGATCTCCCCGCGCCAATAAGGGCGGATGGCCGCGCCTGCGGCATCGGCGAGACGGTGGGCGAGGGCGATATCGTAGGACAGGCTCATAGCCGCCAAGCGTTGCGGATTTGTGCCCGCGAATGCAAGCCGGTATCGTGCACGGCAAGGGAGTTTACAGCATGACGACACCACCCGGATTCGCTACCGTCACTCCTTATTTCTTCGTCGATGACGCCGAGGGCTTCGTCGCCTTCCTGATCGATGGATTGGGCGGCGATCATGACCACAGCAGCCGCCGCGAAGACGGCAAGATCGCCAACGCGCAGGTCCGGCTGGGCAATGCGACGGTCATGGCGAGCGAGGCCGGTCGCGGCTTCCCGGCGATGGCGGCGAGCTATTATCTCTACGTCGCCGATGCCGATGCGGCGATGGCCCGCGCGATTGCGGCGGGCGCAAAGGAAATCATGGCCGTCGCCGACATGCCCTATGGCGACCGGCAAGGCGGCGTGCGTGATGCGTGGGGCAATATCTGGTGGATTTCGCAGCGGCTGGAGGCGGGTGGTTACACCTAATCGAACAGCGACGAAACACTCGTTTCGTCGGCGATCCGTTTGATCGCCTCACCGAGCAGCGGCGCTATCGTCAGCGTGCGTATCCGGTCGGAACCGCTCACTTCGGGCGTCGGCTGGATCGAATCGGTGATGACCAGTTCGGTCAGCGTCGATCCGTCGACCCGCGCCACCGCGCCGCCCGAGAGGACGCCGTGGGTGCAATAGGCGACGACTTCCTCCGCGCCGGCCGCCTTCAGCGCAGCAGCCGCATTGCACAGCGTGCCGGCCGAATCGACAATATCGTCGATCAGGATGCAGAATCGGCCCTGCACATCGCCGATGATGTTCATGACTTCCGATTCGCCCGCCTTTTCGCGCCGCTTATCGACGATGGCGAGTGGCGCGTTGTCGAGCCGCTTGGCCAGCGCCCGCGCCCGCACCACGCCGCCGACGTCGGGGGAGAACCATCAGGTTGCGCCCGCCGAAGCGCGCCTGAATGTCGGCGCTCATCACCGGCGCGCCATAGAGATTGTCGGTCGGGATATCGAAAAAGCCCTGAATCTGACCCGCGTGGAGATCGACTGCAAGCACCCGGTCGGCTCCGGCGGTCGTCACCAGATTGGCGACCAGCTTTGCCGAGATCGGTGTGCGCGAGCCGGATTTGCGGTCCTGCCGGGCATAGCCGAAATAGGGCAATACGGCGGTGATCCGCTTCGCCGATGCACGGCGCAACGCATCGATGATGATCAACACTTCCATCAGATTGTCGTTGGCCGGGTAGCTGGTCGGCTGGATGACGAACACGTCCTGCCCGCGGACATTCTCATGAATTTCTACGAAGATTTCCTCGTCGGCGAACCGCCGCACGCTGGTGTCGGTCAGCGGCATATCGAGATAATCGGCGACGGCGGCCGCCAGCGGCAGGTTGCTGTTGCCCGAGATGATCTTCATGGCGCGAACCCTTCGACTGTGACGCTTTTGTGAGCGCGCCTGTAGTCGGCGGGTGCGGCGGGGGGAAGGGCCAATCCGCGCGCTACGTGTGCCCGTAAGCCATCCGCTCCAGCGCGCCATAGGCCGCGAGCACTCCCGTATCGGCATAGGGCAACAGCTGCGCCATCAGGATACCGGTGATGCCGGTCGCCGGATCGGCCCAATAGTAACTGTTGAAAATCCCCGCCCAGCAAAGGCTTCCTGCCGACCGCCCGTTCGGGCCGCGCTCGGGATTGATCAGGAATCCGCCGAGGCTCCAGCCGCTGTGCTGGTCGGGGAACGGATCATAGGCCGGGGACAGCTCGGGCATTGCCGTGCCGATCGCTCCTGCACGGATGTTGCCGATCTGGTTGCTGGTCATCAGCGCCACCGTATCAGGGGCCAACACGCGCAGGCCGTCCAGCTCGCCATCGTTCAGCACCATACGCAGAAAACGCGCGTAGTCGGCTGCGGTCGAGGACAGACCCGCCCCGCCCATCTGGAATTCTCCGCCGCCAAGGAACATGGGAAATGGCATGATCGACCCATCGGGCAGGCGCATATGCACGTTCGCAGCGTCCGCGGGCATCGCCTCCTCTGGGCGGAAAGCGGTGTTGTCCATGCCCAGCGGGCCGAGCAATTCGCTGTCCAGCACATCGCCCAGCCTGCGCCCGCTCGCCGCCTCGATCAGCCGCCCCGCCCAGTCGATGCCGACGCTATATTCCCAAGCCTCGCCGGGGTCGAACAGCAGCGGCATGACCAGCGTCGCCAGTGTGCCGGGCGCAGGCGGCTCGCCGGGGCCGCGCGATTTCAATATGTCCGGGTGGACGAAATCATAGCCGAGACCGGCAGTGTGGGTCAGCAGGTGGCGCAGCGTGATCGGGCGGACGGCGGGACGCAATTGCACCGCGCCGTCGGCATCGAAACCGGTGATGACCTGCGGGTCGGTCAGTTCGGGCAACAAGTCGCCGACTGGCGCATCAAGCGCCAGTTGCCCGCGCTCGACCATCTGCATCGCGGCGGCAGACACCACCGCCTTGGTCATCGACGCGATCTGGAAAACAGTGTCCTCGCGCACCGGCGTGGAGCCGCCGGTTTCGGCCACCCCGAACGCGCGCGAATAGCGCACCCCCTCAGGCCCGGCGATATGCGCGACCGCGCCGGCGATACCGCTCGCATCGATGGCTGCGGCCAATGCACTGTCGTCGATCATCGCTGCTCTCTCCCGCTTTCCCATCCGGGCTTTGCACCCTAGAGACAAGGACATGACCGAAAGCGCGACCCTCGACAAGCTGACCATCGTCCTCGCCCAGCTCAGCCAGAGCGTTGGCGATCTCCCCGGCAACGCCGATGCGATGCTGGCGGTGCGCGCTCGCCATGCAACCGCCGACCTGATCTGCTTCCCCGAACTGCAACTGATCGGTTATCCGCCCGAGGATCTGGTGCTGAAACAGGCGCTGATCGAGCGGGCCAAATTCGAACTCGACCGGCTGGCAGCGGCAACTGCAGACGATGGCCCCGCTATGCTGGTCGGCACAGTGCATCAGGAGCGCGGGCGGCTGTACAATGCGCTGGCGCTGCTCGACGGCGGACGCATCGCTGCGATCACCCGCAAGCACGAGTTGCCGAATTACGGCACCTTCGACGAGAAGCGCCTGTTCGCCAGTGGCCCGCTGCCGGACCCCGTCGATTTTCGCGGGGTCAAACTGGGCCTGCCGATCTGCGAGGATATCTGGTTCCCAACCATCTGTTCGGCGCTCGCCGACGCTGGCGCCGAGATCCTCATCGCTCCGCACGGCAGCCCCTACGAGATCGACAAGGACGAGCGCCGGCTGCTCTACATCGCCGCCGCCCGCGTCCGCGAAACCGGGCTGCCATTGGTCTTCCTCAACCGCGTCGGCGGGCAGGACGAGCTGGTGTTCGACGGCTGCTCCTTCGTCCTCGATGGCGATGGATCGATACGCCACCGGCTGGTCGATTGGGCCGAGGAAGAGCGGGTCACGCATTGGTCGCGCGGCGAGGATGGCCGCTGGTCGTGCGACACGGGCGCTCTCACCGATTGGGAAGACCATCCCGCCGATATCTACTCCGCCATGGTCCTCGCCCTGCGCGACTATGTGACACGCAACCGCTTCCCCGGCGTCGTGCTGGGCATGTCGGGCGGGATCGACAGCGCGCTGTGCGCCGCCATCGCCGCCGATGCGCTGGGGCCGGAGCGGGTGTGGTGCGTGATGATGCCCAGCCGCTTCACCAGCCAGTCGAGCCTGGATGATGCCGCCGAATGCTCACGCCTGATCGGGGCGCGCCACGAAACCATCCCGATTATGCCCGCCGTCGAGGCGTTCGACTCGATGCTCGCTGGCAGTTTTGCCGATGTCGAGGTCGATATCACCGAAGAGAATATTCAGTCGCGGATCAGAGGCGTGACATTGATGGCGCTGAGCAACAAATTCGGCCCGATGCTTCTGACCACCGGCAACAAGAGTGAGATGAGCGTCGGCTATGCCACCATTTATGGCGACATGGCGGGCGGCTACAATCCGCTCAAGGACGCATATAAAACCACTGTCTTCCGCATCGCCCGATGGCGCAACGCGCATGTTCCGCGCATCGGCCTTGGTCGTTCAGGGCCGCTAATTCCCGAGGCGATCATCGACAAGCCGCCCAGCGCCGAATTGCGCCCCGACCAGAAGGATTCGGACTCGCTTCCCGACTACGCCATTCTCGACGACATCCTCCTCGGCCTCGTCGAACAGGAACTGTCGGTCGATGAGGTCGCTGCACGCGGCCACGCAAGAGATACGGTCGTCCGCATCGAAAAGCTGCTCGCCATCGCCGAATATAAGCGCCGCCAGGCCCCCCCCGGCGTCAAACTTGGCACCCGCAATTTCGGCCGCGACCGGCGCTATCCGATCACCCACGCCTTCCGATCGGGCTGATCGCCGAGCCCCGAGCTGGCTTGCGGCGATTGCCGCGCAGCGCCTTCGCCGCATAAAGTCGTTCATCGGCGCGGGCGATCAGGCTGTCGATGCTCTCGTCGGTGCGGCTGTGCGCCGCACCGGTGCAGGCGCCGATGGTCAGCCGCAGTCCGTCGATGTCGAAAGCGGCGGCGATACCGCCGAGCAGCGATGTTGCCAAAAGCTGTGTTTCATAATCGCCCGACCCATTGGCGACGATGGCAAATTCGTCGCCGCCCAGCCGATAGGCGGTGGCGCGTTCCGCCGCCGCGTCGCTCAAACGGGCCGCCACCGCGACCAGCAACCTGTCACCGGTGGCGTGGCCATGCGCATCGTTGACCGGCTTGAATCCGTCGAGATCGAGCAGCACCAGCCCGACCCGACTGCGCTGCACCAGCTCTCCCTCCAGCCGCTCGTACAGCGCCCGCCGGTTACCGATTCCGGTCAACGAATCGGTTGACGCCTGTTGATACATCCGCCTCTGCAAGCGCAGCAAATCGATTTGCTGGTTATGTTGTTGCTGGTTCATGCGCAGCAGGAACACGGTTGCCAGCAGAATGACTGCGGCAGCCAGCCGGTCCATCTCATTGCCGATAACCAGTTGCGCCACCAGCACAGGCCCAACGCCGGACGCCAGAACCAGCACGGTAGCGACGCGGGTGCTCGACAGGCAAAAGGCCGCAGCCAGCGCCCCGACCACCATGAACAAGGGGTAATAGGTGCGCTGCCCGGGGACCGAGTCGATCCAGCTCGATACCGTCCAGTCCGCCGCCGTCAGACAGATGATCGACGCGATGATGCCCGTGCGTTTGACGATCTGGCGCGCCCGGTCTGCATCGACCTGTTCCTTGCGCCGTCGCAGCCACCAGGTCAGCCGCGCCGCGCACATGGCGATGATCGTCATCGGCAATGCATATTGCAGATGAAACGGCGCGTTCCGGTCTGCACCGGACATCGATGTCAGCACCACAAGCATCGTCGTGACATACAGCGTCGGCACCTGCGCGCGTAACCGCTCAAGCCGCAACATGGCGAGATCGTCGCGCACGTCGGCGGGCACGACCGGCCAGAACCGGCGCAGCAAGGATGATCCTGCTCCCATGCCGCCACGCTAGAAGGCTGTGGTAAATGCAATGTGAAGACATGCGCTAAGCTGTCGCAATGCCGCAGAGCTGAGGTATAGGCTTGCGCCATGTCCGCGCCCTCCACCGTCATCACCCGCTTCGCCCCTTCGCCGACCGGCGATCTGCACGTCGGAAACTTGCGCACCGCCATCCACAACTGGCTGTTTGCCCGAGCCCACGGCGGGCGCTTCCTGCTGCGGATCGACGACACCGATCAGGCGCGATCCGAGAAGCGGTTCGTCGATAGCATCCGCGCCGATCTCGCCTGGCTTGGCATGACCGCCGACGCAGAGGTGCGCCAGTCGGACCGGTTCGCGCTCTACGAGGGGGCATTCGACCGGCTGGTAGCGGCAGGCCGCATCTATCCCTGTTATGAAACCCCCGAAGAGCTCGACATCCGCCGCAAGGTGCTCGCCTCACGCGGCCTGCCGCCGGTCTATGAGCGCACCGCGCTGGCGCTGACCGCCGACGAACGCGCTGGAAAAGAAGCTGCGGGCGTGGCTCCGCACTGGCGTTTCAGACTCGATCATGATGCGCCGATCGAGTGGGACGATCTGGTGCGCGGACCGCAGTCGTTCGACCCGAAACTGCTGTCCGACCCGGTCATCCGCCGCGCCGACGGTTCATGGCTCTACATGCTTCCCTCCGCCATCGACGATGTCGACATGGCGGTGACGCATGTCGTGCGCGGCGAAGACCATGTCTCCAATACGGCGATGCAAATCCAGATGTTCGACGCAATGGGTGCAGCCGTCCCGCGCTTCGCCCACGCCGCACTGCTGACCGGCAGCGAAGGCAAGCTGTCGAAACGGCTCGGCAGCATCGGCGTCGGCCAGTTCCGCGCAGAGGGCATCGAACCGGCGACGCTGTTGTCGAAGCTCGCCCGCCTAGGCACCAGCGATCCGGTCGAGCCGTTCATCACGCCCGACCCGCTGATCGCCAGCTTCGATTTCGCCCGCTTCGGTCGCGCTCCTGCCCGCTTCGACGATGACGAGTTGCGCCAGCTCAACGCCCGCATTATCCACGCGCTCGATTTCAGCGCGGTCGCCGACCGGCTGCCACAGGGCATGACCGAAGCCGCATGGCGCGCCATCCGCCCCAACCTCGCCACCGTTGCCGAGGCCGCCGATTGGTGGGGCGTCGTTACGGGTCCGATCGGCTCAGTCGATGTAACGGAGGACGACCGCGCGTTCCTGTTGCAGGCCGCCGCCATCGCCGCGACGCTCGACTGGTCTGCCGACCCGTGGCACGCGCTCACCGCCGCGCTGAAGGAGGCGACGGCGCGCAAGGGCAAGGCGCTGTTCCTGCCGCTGCGCCGCGCGCTGACCGGCCGCGACTTCGGCCCCGATATGGCGGCGCTGCTGCCGTTGATTGGGCGGGCGAGGGCCATCGAGCGGCTGCACACTGGCGCGCAAGCTGAATGATCAAACAAGGCAAAGGTTAAAACGTCACAAAAGATCATGCTCGATCTTGCGTTTGCGAGTATTTTAGCGCACGAATATTGCGTGCTTATGAAACTATATTGCAAAATCGGGTATTGGGCGGGTCGGCCCAGATTATTCCGAGATAATCAACTTAGACAGTTGACATTGATGGTATGATGTAACATCCTGCTACCTCGCACCGGTCATGGGGATGGCCCGGTCTGCACCAACCGGCGCCACGAGCCGGAGCGGCCGCCATCGGCAGTCCCTGCACCCGCCCGGCGCGTGACAAGAGGAGAGATGTCATGGCCTTGCCCTTCCTGATCCTGTCATCCGCATCGCGCGCGCCCGCGCTCGCTGGCGGCCCGACTGTCTACCGCCCCGGCGGCGCGCACCGCACGTTCTCTGCTGCGCTGGCGCTGACTATCGCTGGCGGCGTCGGCGCATCGCTGGTGCTGGCGCTGGTCGTTCCGGCGTTCGTCGTGCCCGACGATGAAGGCATGATCGTCATCAACACGCCGATCGAGCCGCCCAAGGTCGAACCCGAGAAGACCAAGGCAGCGCAGCCGACGCGCAGCGTCATCACCCTGTCCCCGCGCGACCCCATCGTCGAAACCAAGCAGGTGCCGCAGGTCTTTCGCGAATTCATCCCGCCGCTCGATCCCGGCCCGATCGTCGGCACGGAAACGATCGGCGGCGGTATCGCCCTGCCCGATCCGCCGCGCACGCCGATCTTTCGTGCCGCGACCCGTGACCCGCGCTTTGCCGACCGCTTCCAGCCCGCTTACCCATCGGCCCGCGAACGCGACGGCATCGAGGGCCGCTGTCCGGTGACGGTGACCATCGCCCCGTCTGGCCGGGTCAGCGCCGTCGCCAACAATGGCTGCGCCGACAGCGCCTTTTTTTCTGCAACTGAACGGCAGGCGCTGCGCACCTGGCGGTTCCGCCCCGCCACGCGCGATGGTCTAGCGGTGGAATCGACACAGGATATCGCCGTCACCTTTCAGATGCCGCGAAGGTAGCTTTCGGCCGCTTTCCAATTCCGCTTATCCTGAGTCCGTCGAAGGACTGCCTTTTCTTGCCGACCTGCCAAGAAAAAGGACAGCCCTTCGACAAGCTCAGGATAGTCGGGTTTGAGAAAGACATTATTGTTGTAGGGTGGGTGCATGAGTGACACCCCCGCCGTCCACAGCTGGGCCCCCGATCCCGCCTCGGGCATCGCCATGCGCTTCATCGAGGCAAACGGCCTGCGACTCGAGCTGGCCGAAATGGACGCCGCCGACGGCAACACCGACCGCCTCGCGCTGTGCCTGCACGGATTCCCCGAACTCAATTACAGCTGGCGTTTCCAGATGCCGTTGCTCGCCGCGCGCGGATGGCGCGTGTGGGCACCGAACCTGCGCGGCTATGGCGCGAGCGATAAGCCCGCCCATCGCCGCGATTATGCCATCCCGCGCCTGCTCGACGACGTTGCCGCGCTGATCGATGCCAGCGGCGCGCGCGAAGTGATGCTGGTCGCGCATGACTGGGGCGCGATCGTCGCCTGGATGGTCGCCATCCGCCGTATCCGCCCGCTCGCCAAGCTGGTGATCATGAACGTGCCGCACCCGTTGTGCGGCCGGCGCGAGATCCGCACGTGGAAGCAGCTAAAGAAAAGCTGGTATATTTTCTTGTTTCAGCTGCCCTGGCTGCCCGAAGCCGGGCTGCTGCGCCACGGTGCTGCACGCATCAAACAGGCGTTCGCGGGCATGGCGGTCGACAAGGCGCGCTTCCCGCCCGCGGTGACGCAGGTCTACGCCGATGCCGCGCTGCGCCCCGGCGCGATCACCGCGATGCTCAACTATTATCGTGCGTTGCTGCGTGACTTCGACTTTGCGCTCGTCGGCGACGGGTGCGTCGATGTGCCGACGCTGATGATCTGGGGAGAAGAAGACAGCGCGCTGGGTATCGAAACGACGCATGGCACCGACGCCTATGTCGCCGACCTCGAACTGCACACGCTCCCCGGCGTCTCGCACTGGGTGCAGCAGGAGGCACCCGAGCGGGTCAATGCCATCTTGGCGGACTGGCTGGACCGGCGGGGCGGGTGAGTGAAGCAGGATCGTCTCGCCCAAAGACACGAAGCAAAAGGATAGGAAGTACGGCGTTTCGCGCAGAGGCGCAGAGGGCGCGGAGGGCTCGGAGGTGTCGCGCCATGCCGCGAAGCCGCTCTCACTTCCCAACCATGCGTCAACCGCAGCGGCGCGATGGGGATGCCGCTTCACGGCACAAGCGACTATCTCTGCGACCTCTGCGCCTCTGCGCGAACCCCTTCCTCTTTGTGTCTTTGCGCCTTTGTGCGAGATACTCTTTTCAAAACCGGCTTTAACCCAGCCCGCCTTTCCTCGCTCGACACCCCCTCGCCAAACCGCGCAACCCGCCCTATCTAGCGCGCATGTCGCTCTACACTCCTCCCGATATCGCCGGCGGCCTCAAGGATTTCTGGATTTATATCCGGCAGGACAAGCCGCACAAATGGGCGTCGCTGGGCCTCGCCATCACCGTGCCGATGGTCATCCTCTATTTCATGGCCAAGACAGTCGAGGCCGATCCGGAAAAGCGCAGCATCATCTTTGTCCAGAGCTGGCCGATCGACCGCTCCGATTTCGATGTTCGCCGCGACTGGCTGAAACGTGGGCTAGCGCAGAACGAACAGAACCGCCGCCGCCGCCATGCCTATGGTGAAGTCGGCGACGCCATCGGCCAGTCGACCTATGACAAGCCCGCCGCCGATGCCGAATTCGATCGCGCCAAGGCGCTGATGGATCAGGCAATGATCGATCTCGAGGCGGCAGAGGCTGCGGGTCGGCCCCTGCCGCCGCTCCCGCGCCGGGCAATCCCGCAGACGGCGACCCCGGCCACCCCCGCCGCCGATCCCAAGTGAGCGACCCCGCCGCCGACCGCCGCTGGATGGCCGCCGCCATCGCACTGGCGACGCGCGGACGCGGGCTTTCCACCCCCAATCCCAATGTCGGCTGCGTCATCGTCGCCCCATTCTCTGTGCAGAAAGGCGGCCGGATTGTCGGACGCGGCTGGACCCAGCCGGGTGGACGTCCGCATGCCGAGGCGATGGCGCTGGCCGAGGCCGGAGACGCGGCGCGCGGGGCGACCGCCTATGTCACGCTCGAACCCTGCGCGCATGATGGCGGTCGCGGCCCTGCTTGCGCCGACAGCCTGATCGCCGCCAAAATAGCGCGCGTCGTCTCCGCCACCCGCGATCCCGATCCGCGTACCGATGGCGCCGGTCTCGCCCGCCTGCGCGTCGCCGGAATCGCGGTTTCCGAGGGCGTGCTGCCCGATGCGGCACAGGCAGCAATGGCCGGATGGTGGACCCACGCCACATCGGGCCGCGCGCACGTCACCCTCAAACTCGCCACCAGCCTCGACGGGTGCATCGCCATGGCCGACGGTAGCAGCCTGTGGATCACCGGCGAGCGCGCGCGGGCGCACGCCCACCTGCTGCGCGCCCGCAGCGATGCGATACTGGTCGGGCGCGGCACGTGGGAAGCGGATGCGCCCAAGCTCGATGTGCGGCTGGCCGGGCTGGAAGGGCGGGGGCCGAGACGGCTGGTTCTCTCCGCATCCTCCCCTTCAGGGGAGGTGGCAGCCTGTAGGGCTGACGGAGGGGCCACCTCCCCCGATGGGGAGGATGCGACTTG
>JAYSZB010000111.1:0-2691 GCA_043727035.1 Sphingomonas sp.
TCGTACAGCGGCATGTTTCATGCACCTATGTTGGCCGATCGTTGGCTACGCACCGTGCGCAGCCCCTCCGGCTTTCGTTCAAATGGCGAAGGGCGAACCGCACGGCTCGCCCCAAGCGACGCGGCCTATGGCTCAGCAGGGAGCGAAAAGCAAGGTCAGCAGGTCAGTTCGACCGCGCGGGTGGCGATCGGCCCGTCGAAGCCTTTGAGCTGGCAAGGTCCGGCATCGATGAAGCGTAGATTCTTGCCGATGCACAGATCGGCAATGACTTGCGACACCAGCACCTGGCCCGGATCGGCCTGGGCGCACAGCCGCGCCGCCAGCTGGACGGTCGAGCCGAACAGATCGTCGGCCTGCTCGACCGGCTCTCCGGCGGAAATGCCGATGCGGACGACCACTGGAAGGTCGGGCCCCCTCTCATTGTGGTCGCGCAGCGCGCCCTGCACCGCACAGGCGCTGCGCACTGCGCAGGCAGCTGACAGGAAGGCGGCCATGATCCCGTCGCCGGTATGCTTGACCTCGCGCCCTTTATTGGCGCCGAGCGCGTCGCGCACGACCCGGTCGTGGACGGCGAGCATCGCCATCGCCGCGTCGTCGCCATGGCGCGAGCACATTTCGGTCGAGTCGACGATGTCGGTGAACAGGATGGTGCGGATCCCGGTGTCGCGCTTGCCGCCGGTGGCGCCCGGCATCAGCACGGCCCCGGCCAAATTGACCTCTGCCTTGCCAAGGAAGCCATCGGCGAGCTCGGGATCGACCTCGATGATCTTTTCCGCCATCAGCCCGTGCGCTTCGCGGTGGACGGCGGCAGCGGCCTCGGCGTTGGGCGCGTCGAACAGGCAGAAAATCTTGCCCTGTTCTTCGTTGAACCAATATTTCAAGCAGTGGACGCAATGCTTGTCCTGCACCGCGAGGTCGGCGTTGTGCGCCTCCTCCAGTGCTTCGGCGGTCGCTCCATCGACCGTATGAATATCCATGTAGAGCGGCATTGACCCGCCTTCCCCGTTGGAAGGGGCATACATTGAAATGCTCTCACCGCCAATTGCCGATTGGCGACAGGAATGGCATCATCGCGGCATGGCGACCCGATTGATCCCTGCCAACGCCGCCGATCCGCTCGACGGGATGAGCCTGCCCGGCTGGCTGTATCACGATCCCGAGTTTCTGGAGGCCGAGAAGCACGCCTTTCTTCGTGCCGCGCCGCAGGTGGTGTGCCACGAGAGCGAGATTGCGGTGCCGGGTGAGTGGGGCAGCCTGGAGTATCTCGGCGAAAGCGTGATCGTCATCTGCGGCGATGATCAGGTGGTGCGCGCCTTCGCCAATGTCTGCCGCCACCGCGGGTCGCGGCTGGTCGATGGCGAGGCGGGCTGCGCCAAGGTGCTGACCTGCCCGTATCACGCCTGGTCCTACAGCCGCGCCGGAGAGCTGGTCGGCGTGCCGCACAGGGGCGAATATCCGGGGCTCGAACCCGACCAGCTCGGGCTTGTACCGGTGGCGCTGGAGCGGTGGAACGGATTCCTGTTCGTGACGCTCGAGCCCGGCGCGCCGTCGGTGGCTGAGATGATGGTGCCGTATGAAGCCGAGGTGGCGCCCTACCGGTTCGAGGATCTGCGCGCGATCGGGCGGGTGACGCTGCGCAGCCGGGCGCTCAACTGGAAGACGATCGCCGACAATTATTCGGACGGGCTTCACATTCCGATCGGCCACCCCGGGCTGAGCCGTCTGTTCGGGCGATCGTACAAAATCGAAGCGCGGGATAATATCGACCGGATGGAGGGTGAGCTGCGCCCGGATCGATCCGACAATCCGTCCGAGCGGACGTACCAGCATTTCCTGCCAGACGCGGCGCATTTGCCGGCCTCGCACCGCAAGAAATGGCTCTATTACAAGCTGTTTCCCAATGTCGCATTCGACATTTATCCTGACCATATCGACTTCATGCAATTCCTGCCGGTGAGCGCGACCGAAACGGTGATTCGCGAGATCAGCTATGCCTTGCCTGACGAACGGCGCGAAATGCGAGCGGCGCGCTTCCTCAACTGGCGGATCAACCGGCGGGTCAACGAAGAGGATACCGAACTGATCAGCCGGGTGCAGGCGGGGATGGGGTCGCCAAACTATATTGCCGGACCACTCGGGACGAGCGAGGTATGCCTGCGCAGTTTCGCCCGGAAATTGCGGCGACTTATTCCCGAGGCGCGGCTGGAGCGTCCCCCAATACCGGGCTGGTCGAAGCGGAACTGAATCGCCGCGACAGATACCGGATCGGAAGGCCGGCCAAGGCTAGCACGAGCCCCCACTTGGTGGCTTCCCAGCCGGCGCCAACGAACATCGCAATGGCATAAATGAAGGCGAGGATTGCAACCATCGTCCAGCCGCCCATCGCCTTGAGCTTGAGCGCGGCGGCGGCGCAGACCGCGTAGAGGACGAGGCTGGCGACCGTCGAAACCAGCGCGATGAAGACATAGACTTGTACGAACCCCTCGGTCGAACTGGCAAGCACCAGCAGCGAGGCAACCGAAGCGCCCACCATTAGTGACCCGGTGGGTGCCCCGGCGGCATTGGTGCGGCGGAACAGGGGCGGCAAATCTCTGGCGCCAGCGATCGATCGGCCGACCTCGGCGGACAGGAGGAGGAGGGCGTTGCAGGTGCCGAACGCGCTGATCGCCGCGATCACCGCGACCAAGGCAC